>NZ_HG966617.1:2640720-3240720 GCF_000689395.1 Candidatus Phaeomarinobacter ectocarpi | reverse complement strand
GCGCCGTCGAGCAATTCGAGCTGGCGTGGGTGCCAGGTCCAACGGTCTTCCTTTTCGGCATCGAGGGCGTTGAACTCGTCAGAGATGGGAACGACATTCTGGTCGATATGGGCCTGAACGGCGTCCATCAATGGACGCGCCTTTTCAGACATGGCGAGATTGAATAGGTCGGGGTTTTGATCTTGCACGTGTGTTTCCTCCGGGAGTGTTTTTGGTTCGATAGTGAGAGCGGTGCCGAGTTGAATGGTTGCAGGTGTTTCCAACTCGCGTCGGCGCGCATCCGGGATTGATCACGGAGCGCCAATTTCGGGATAGCGCATACTGCGCTGAGCCCCACATGATGGGCAAGGGCCGTGTCAGCGCGGCGCGTATGTGTGGCGCGGCTGGACATGAGCGCCTGTGGATGTATCTCTCCGCGTACATCGCTTTTCTTGACTATCGCAGCCGTCGCATCCACATGCTGTTTGCGACAGGCCCTCCTAAGGGCGCGGCTATCCTGCCTGCGCTGCCGTCGATCCCAAAGGACAGTTCAACCGAATGGATTCGCTGACACAATTCGCGCTGGGTGCAGCTGTTTCCACTGTGTGTCTGGGAAAGACGCTTGGTCCACGCAAAGCCGCTCTTCTGGGTGGTGCACTGGGAACGATCCCTGACCTGGACGTCTTTCTGCCATTCGACAACCCGGTGGATGCCTTTGTGCTGCATCGCGGATGGACGCATTCCCTGTTCGTGCACGCGGTCGCAGCGCCGGTCATCGGTGAGCTGCTTGTGCGCACGATCAAGGCGCTCAAAGACCATCGCTGGATGGTCTGGCTGACGGTCTTTTTATGCTTTTCGACCCACGCGCTTATTGATGGCATCACGGTGTATGGCACGCGGCTGTTCTGGCCGTTTTTCGAGGACCCCGTCGGGGTCGGCTCGCTGTTCATCATCGACCCTCTGTATACATTGCCGATTGTCGGGGTCGTCATCTGGGCCCTGGCGCGCTCACAGTGGTCCCTGCGCTTGCGCAACGGGCTCGCTGCGGTGCTACTGTTCACCACGGCCTATATGGGGCTGAGTGTGGTTCTGCAGTCCCACATCGAAAACCGAGCACAGGCTATTTTTGCCAAAGCCGGCATTGAGGCGGACCGTGTCTTTGCAATTGCCGGGCCGCTCAACACAGTGGTGTGGAAAGTCATCGGGATGGAAGATGACCGGTACCACAATCTCTATCTCTCGCTGCTGGATGATGAGTCAGAGCCGCGCATCTACACCCATCCGCGGCACCCGGAGCTGGTGGCGGGGCTGGGCGATAACGACGCGTTCCAGAAGCTCGAATGGTTCAGCCGTGGCTACTATCGTGCCGAACTGGAAGGCGAGCAGATTGTTGTCTCTGATCTGCGCATGGGCCTTACGCCGAGCTACGTCTTCCGGTTTGCCATTGCGGAGCAGCGCGGCGACACGGTGACATCCATTCCTCCTGTACCGCTGAGCAATCGCACGGGTACCATCGGACAGGATCTGGACTGGCTTGCCGATCGCCTTGTTGGCCAGCCAACCGTGCGGCAGGCGGAGGCGGACGCCCTTCCAAACTGTGGGACAATTGTTTTGACCTGCTGACGGGCGCGGCTGTCACCGCTGGATTGCGCAAGGCCTCCGCGTCAGCCATGCTGTACGTCACTTTTCCCAAAGCTTCTTTGCGAGATGAGGACCCAGCGATGACAACGGCCAATCAGACGAGCCCGAACGGTGCCATCGATGTCAATGACATTCCGCTCGCGGAGCTGGATGTTTCCCAGCCGCATCTTTTCAAGAACGACACCTGGCGGCCGTGGTTCGCGCGGCTTCGGGCAGAAGCGCCGGTCCACTATCTCGCAGACAGTGAAAACGGTCCTTTCTGGTCGGTCACGAGCCATGACATGACCAAGGCGGTGGACGCGAACCACAAGGTGTTTTCGTCTGAAGAAGGTGGCATCGCCATTGTTGATCCGCAGCCCCTGGATGGGGAGCAGCTCATGCGCGACCCCTCCTTCATATCGATGGATGAACCCAAGCACGCGACCCAGCGTAAGGCCGTCTCGCCGGCTGTTGCGCCCAAGAACCTGGCAGAGCTTGAGCCCCTGATCCGCGAACGGGCGGCCGACATCCTCGATAACCTGCCTGTTGGCGAGACGTTCAACTGGGTGGACCGGGTGTCGGTGGAACTGACTGCCCGCATGCTGGCCACCCTGTTCGACTTTCCCTACGAGCGGCGGCGTGATCTCATCCGCTGGTCGGATGTCGCGACGGCTGTGCCCAAGGTCACGGGGGAAGCCAATGACATGGGTGCGCGGCGGGATGCGTTGATCGAGTGTGCAACGACCTTCTATCAACTGTGGCAGGAACGCGCTGCGCAGCCACCCAAGTTTGATTTCGTGTCGATGCTCGCGCATGGAGAGGCGACGAAACATCTGAGCGAAGATCCACTCCTTATGCTGGGCAATATCATCCTACTCATCGTTGGCGGCAATGACACGACACGCAACAGCATCAGTGGCGGCGTGGTTGCGCTTAATCAGTACCCTGAAGAATACCAGAAGCTGCGCGACACCCCCGCCCTTATTCCCAACATGGTGGCCGAAACCGTGCGTTGGCAGACGCCGGTCATCCACATGCGGCGCACGGCACTTGAGGATGTGGAGCTGGGTGGCAAGACCATTCGCAAAGGCGACAAGGTGGTTATGTGGTACCTGTCCGGCAATCGCGACGAGGCGGTGTTTCCTGATGCGGACCGTTTGATCATTGATCGCCCCAATGCCCGTCAGCATGTGTCATTCGGCTTTGGTGTTCATCGCTGCATGGGCAACCGGCTGGCGGAGATGCAGCTTCGTGTCTTGTGGGAAGAGATCATGAAGCGCTTCCACACAGTTGAGGTCGTGGGGGAGGTGGAGCGCTTGTCGAACAATTTCATTCGCGGGATCGCAAGCGTGCCCGTGCGGTTGCACCCGCTCTAGATGATACCGTGACGAGACGCGCACTTCATTGTGTGGGGGCGAGGCATGAACAAGTGGATCTTTGGGGCGGTAGCTCTTGCAGCGCTGATCGTGGCGGCGTTTGGCTGGCCGCCGTTCTCCGGGGGGCCGAGCGGCAAGGGCGTTCTTGGCGATGGCTACATGTCCACAGAAACCGGGGTTCAGCGTCAGCCGAATGGTGTGTATCAAGTGTCAGCCCTGACACGCATGCCCGACGTGAAGGCCGACATGGTGCGCTGGTGGTTTGCCGACTATCTGCAGACCACAGAGCACTACAAACGCTGGCACCCGACGGCACATGTGTGGATGGATTGGGAAAACAAAGTGCCCGGCGCGTATGTTGGCGCCAGCCATCTGGTGCACGAGTACATCGGGACCGAACTGGTAAAGCTACGCATCCAGTTTGTGCCGCCGGAGGAAATCCTCGCGGATGCAGATCTCAAGCCGGGTGATGTCGCAGTCTGCGCGCGTGTCGGTCTTCTGGAAACGCCGATTTATGTCGCGAGGATGTGTCACATCGTTCGCGACACAGCGTTCGGTGCGGAAATGCGCAGCCGTTTCTGGATGGGTCATGTCGCGCGCCGCGAAGGGAACGACAGCGTCACATCCATTGAGGGCGTTTTCGGCAATACTTACCTTGCGCGCAGACTTGCGATCAGTGAAGCGGATGCCGTTGCCTTGATGGTGCATGCCATTGAGGAGATGGGTACGCTGGCGGATTTCCTACCCGACCTTCATGCACAGGAGACCGGATCGTTTCCTGCTCCGACGCCGTCAGTTGATCTGCAAACCGGCAACTAGTCCTTCATGCCGTAGTTCTTGCGGAACGCTTTCATGCCTTCTGCGGTATCCGCGACGATCGTCTTTACGGTTGGGCGCTCGTTGAGAAGTTCCAGCAGAGCTGCGGCTTCGGGCAGGTCTTCGAACAGGTCCCAGTCGAACACGATCTTTGCCACGCCCTGTGCCATGGGGAATGAGTGTAGGAAAACCATGTCTGCGTAGGTGATCTCATTGCCTGCCAGATAGGGCGAGAAGCTTCCCCGTCGCTTGATGGCAGCACAGCCTTTTTCGATTACCGGGCGCACGCTGTCTTTGACTTCCTGTGACACGGGGCCTGTGCCGAAAAAGGCTTCGCCGAAACACCGCCGTGCAGGCAACTCAAGATAGAGTTCCGAGAATTTGACGAGTTCTCTGGCGCGGGCGCGTTCATAGGGATCGGCTGGATAGAATGATGGACCCTCAACAGTGTCTTCGATGTAATCCAGGATCACACTTGTTTCGCTCAGGGAGCCTTGGGATGTTTCGAGAGCGGGAACTTTGCCCATGGCGCTCTTGGCGAGAAACTCGTCGCTGCTTCCGGAATAGACGCGGACGTCTTCGTATTCGGCACCTTTTTCCATCAAAGCCATCTTGACCATGTTGTAGTAATTCGATGCCGGAAATCCGAGTAGCTTCAGCATGGTCAATCGTTCCTGTTCCTGGTGCCCGCCTGCAAGGGCGTGTTTGTTGTGTTGGCCCCATCCTATGACAGGCTGGTCGCAAATTGGGAATCGGAATCGGTGTGTCGCTGGCTGAGTTGCCGGATCGGGGTGCAATTGTTCCATCTGGCTCCTAGAATGAGCTGAACAAATGTAGTCACCCCCATGCAACTGGATCGTTGTCGGCGGGGCAACTCCAAAAAAAACGCCCGGGGGACATGATGGGACGCTCACAAAAGATTGCCATTGGTGCGGCTTTGTTGACGGTGATTGCGGGTGCCGGCTACCTGGGGGTCCAGGCCTATTTGCAGGCCCCGCTTTTCTCAGAAGAAGACATCGCTCAGATGCGCGCCGATGTTGCCGCGCAGAATGAAGACGCCTTTCACCAACCTGATGTGATGCCAGCGGCTTATTCAGAGCGGAGCGAGCTGCGCAATGTCTATTTCGGTGAACTGCATACCCACTCCACCCTGTCCTTCGATGCCTATCTCTTTGGCAACCGGCTCTCGGTGGATGAGTCCTACCGGTTTGCAAAAGGCGAAGCGATGGAAGGCCCGACCGGAGAGCTGATGCAGCTCACCCGCCCCCTGGACTTTGCAGCCATCACTGATCACGCCGAAGGGTTCGGCCTGGCGGAGGCCTGCGACGACGTCAACCGGAATGAAGCAACGCAGGAATTGTGCAAGACAGTTCAGCAGCCCAGCGCCGAACTCTTTTTGGAGCTGCGGCGGCAGGGGGCTCAGCGCCCGCCGGTTTCAGCCTTCGCGCTTGCTATCGAAGATCCTGAAAAAGAGCGCAGCTACATGGAGGCGACATGGGCACACGTCGTGGACATGGCCGATCAGCACAATGAACCGGGCCGCTTCACGGCCTTTGCGGCTTATGAATATTCTCCGCCGCTGGAAGGCACCGGCAAGATGCACCGCAATGTCATATTCCGGAATGGAGATGTGCCGTCTCACGCTGTCTCTGCATTTGATGCCCTGTCAGAGTTTGACCTTTGGGAACAACTTGAAGCTGGCTGTGACCGCCCGTGCGAGTTTTTGACCATTCCGCACAACCCCAACAAATCGTGGGGACTGGCCTTTGCCGGTCAGACCATTGATGGCGATGTTTACACGGCTGAGAACTGGGCCACCCGGCAACGCCTGGAGCCGCTGGTGGAGATGTTCCAGATCAAGGGCAACTCGGAATGCGCCTTGGGTATGGGCACTACAGACGAAGAGTGTGCCATCGAGCAGTTTTTGCCACGCTGCGAAACAGACGACGAGATTGAATGCATCCGACCAACCTCAATGGTCCGCGACGGTTTGAAAAAAGGCCTGACGCTGGATGAAGAGCTTGGTTTCAATCCATTGGCAGTTGGCCTGATCGGCAGCACGGATACGCACAATTCCAATCCGGGCGATGCTGAAGAATGGGATTTTCGCGGCGCGGCTGCGGTGTTTGTGGGGTCTGCCAAATCACGTCTTGCTCCGGGTCGGCCTGGCCGTAGTGCGCTCAAGCGCAATCCGGGTGGCATTGCGGCTGTCTGGGCAGAGGAAAACACGCGGGATGCGTTGTTTGACGCCATGAAGCGCAAGGAAGTCTATGCCACCAGCGGGACACGCATTGGCCTTCGGTTCTTTGCCAGCTTTGGCTTTGGCGATGGGGTAGATCCAGAGTCTCCATCCATCGCGGCTGCCTACCAGTCCGGGGTGCCAATGGGTGGGGCGATTGAGGGTGCGACCGGCGAAAAGCCGTCCTTCCTCGTGCAGGCCCTCAAGGACCCGATTGATGCGCCTCTGGACAAGGTTCAGATCATCAAAGGCTGGGTTGAGGATGGGGAGACCCGCGAACTGGTGATGGATGTGGCGTGCAGCGGTGGTCGGCAGCCTGATGCGGAGACCAAAAGATGTGCTGATACATCTGCGGATGTGGATCTTGCTGACTGTGCTTTTGATGCGGATGGCGGCGCGGCTCAGCTGAGCAGCCTATGGACGGATGAGACCTATGTGGAAGGTCAAAAGGCGTTCTACTACGCCCGTGTCATCCAGAACCCGACCTGCCGATGGTCGACCTATGACAGTCTGCGACTGGGTTTGACGCCGCCAGAGGGTGTTCCAGCCACAACAACGGAACTGGCCTGGTCCTCGCCCATCTGGGTCAACTAGGCAGGCTGTGCAACACGCTTTTTCATGAGGTCAGCACGGCAAGTTAGGGACCCTGCTGAACATTGCTTATTTTCCCGACCTGCCATGCGGCATGGAAAAGGGAGACAAGGATGAGCATGGCGATCAAGTAGTTGTTGGAGATCGCAAATTCTTCTCGAACGCTCTGACTGAATAAGACACCCATGAATGATACTGTGAGTATCGATACAAGCAGCAACCGGTTTCTAAGGTGTGGCCGCTTCTGGGCTAAGATGCGCATTGATGCAGTTGCTAGTGTTAGCAAGACAACAATAGAGATGTAGACCCAATCGCTCATTACGCTGAAGCTCTCGTTGAATACCATCTCCAATTGCCAGGCCAGTTGATCCGAATTCGCCAGCAAGCACTACCCTAGAAGTCTGATGAGTATTCCAAATGGTGTCTTCTGGAGAAATTGGGAATAGATGCAGTGGCTTGGTGGGCCTGAATTACGAGCTAAACACCTCACACGCGGCCTATTAAAAATGCCTCTCATTATTGACTGGTGGCCTGCTCTTGAATTGTGACCAATTCAGCCAAAATAGTGTTGCGCGGCGGCGTAGATGACTTAAGGTCATATTTAAAATCTGTTTTGGTAGGCGGGCTTAGGCGTGCGTGTGGTGCGCGTGCCGCCCGTGCTGGGTGTCGGGAGGATTCTGACCCATGATCAATGTGACGATTAACGGCAAACCTGAGGTTCTGGATGTTGATCCGGACATGCCCATTTTGTGGGTGGTCCGTGAGGACCTGGAGATGACCGGCACCAAGTTTGGGTGTGGCATTGCGTTCTGTGGGGCGTGCACCGTGCATCTTGATGGGGTGCCCATCCGCTCCTGCTCGACGCCGATCTCCGCTGCGGAAGGTCTGGAAATCACCACCATTGAAGGTCTGCCGGACACCGATGGCAAACTGGCCAAGGTTCAGCAGGCCTGGATCGATGCGCAGGTGCCGCAGTGTGGCTACTGCCAGTCCGGTCAGCTGATGTCTGCTGCAGCCCTTCTGCGCGACAACCCTGATCCGACTGACGAAGACATCGACGCTGCAATGTCCGGCAATATCTGCCGGTGCGGTACCTATCCACGCATCCGCGCGGCCATCAAAGCCGCAGCGCGCGCGTAAGGGGAGCGAACATTATGAACAAGTGGTCCCGTCGTGGATTTATTGGCGCAGGTCTGGCAGGTGGTACGGCTCTGGTGGTTGGCGTTGCCATCCGTCCGGGCAATCCGGTTGGTGATCTTGCGAAAGACGCAGCCTTTGACGGCGAACAGCTGGTCAATGCGTGGGTGAAGATCGGTGAAGACAACGTGGTCACCGCGATCACGCCGCACACCGATATGGGGCAGGGCGCTCTGTCCACCATGGCGCAGATGCTGGCTGACGAGATGGACGCCGACTGGGACAAGATGAATGTCATGTCCGCACCGGCCAATGGCGACTATGTGTCTGGCGAAATGGCCCGTCACTTTGTGGCACCGGGTCTTGACCTGGGTGAACTTCTTGAGCCGACAATTGACGGCGCGTTTCAGCTGCTCGCAGGCTCCATGGACCTGTATCTGACAGGCGGTAGCTTCTCGGTCCGCTCTACCGGCCAAAAGGGCATGCGCGTCGCAGGTGCGGCAGCCCGCGAGATGCTCATTGGCGCTGCGGCTGACAGCTGGGGCGTTCCGGCGTCCGAGATCACCACTGAAAAGAGCCAGCTGTTCCATAAGGCGAGTGGCAAGTCGGCGACCTATGCCGAGTTTGCTGTCGCTGCGTCTGAGCAGAGCGTGCCGGCCCAGCCCACATTGAAGTCAATTGACCAATTCAAGCTGATGGGCACACCGGCGCCGCGGCTGGACATTCCGTCCAAGGTTGATGGCACGGCGATGTTCGGCATCGACGCCAAGATCCCCGGTCAGAAGATGAGCTACGCAGCTGTGCTGGCTGCTCCCGTGCCTGGCTCCAAGGTTGCCACCCTTGATGATGCAGAGGCCCGCGGCATGCGCGGCGTGACGCACGTGCTCAATCTGGGTGAATTTGTTGCCGTTGTTGCCGACAGCTACTGGCACGCGCAACAGGCCATCAACACGGTCACGGCGACCTACACGTCAGCACCGACGGACAACCTCGACCAGGCGGGCATGTTCAAGATCTTTGATGCTGCATTGAACGATGCGGGCGACGAAGGTGGTGACGGTCTGGTTGATGAAGGTGACGTGCTGGACGCCTTTGCGTCAGCTGCCACCAAGGTTGAAGCTGAGTATCAGGTTCCGTTCCTGGCCCACGCCGCAATGGAGCCGATCAACTGCACGGTCTGGTTCCATGATGGCGAAGCGGAAGTGTGGATCGGTACTCAAAGTCCCCTGCGCTGTCGTTCCGCGGCGGCTGACGTCTTTGGCGTCAGCACCGATGATGTGACAGTTCATCTGGCCCATATGGGCGGTGGCTTTGGTCGTCGTTCCGACGCCAACATGGTGACCATGGCATCTCGCATCGCCAAGGAAGTCGATGCGCCGATCAAGATGATCTGGTCGCGTGAAGAAGACACGCAGAAGTCGGCCTATCGCAACGCGACGACCAGCCGCTTCAAGGCAGGTCTGGATGAGACCGGTAAGCCGCTAAGCTGGGACAACATCTTCCTGTTCCACAACGACCCGGCTGATGCGGCCTACGTGCCCTATTACGACATTGCATCCCAGCGCATTCGTGCGGTGAACGACGTGGAATTGCCGCTTCCCTTCTGGGCATGGCGGTCTGTTGATCACAGCCAGCATGGGTTCTTTGTTGAGTCCTTTGTGGATGAGATGGCCCATGCGGCAGGCAAGGACCCACTTGAGTTCCGCATGTCGATGCTTGGTAACTCGCCGCGCTTTGCAGCTGTTCTCAAGAAAGCCGGAGAGATGTCGGGCTGGGGCAGTGCAACGGCTGCCAATCATGGCCGCGGTGTCGCCCTTGTACGGTCGTTCAACACGATCGTTGCCATGGTCGCAGATGTAGACATGAGCAGCGGGTCTCCGCTGGTGAAGAAAGTCTATTGCTGTGCCGACCCTGGCTACGCCATGAACCCGGACGGGTTTGCAGCGCAGATGGAAGGCGGCATCATCTACGGTCTGACCGCGGCACTCTATGGCGACATCACCATTCGCAACGGAGCGGTGGAGCAAAGCAACTTCCACGATTACCAGATGCTGCGGATGTATGAATCACCGGAGATCGTTGTTGAGATCATCAACGGCAATCCCGATGACATCGGTGGTGGTGGTGAACCTGGTACGCCGCCAATCGGGCCGGCTGTTGCCAATGCGGTGTTCAATGCAACTGGTATCCGTCCGCGCAAGCTGCCGCTTGCCGGCCAGTCCTACTCGGTCTAGGGGACGTTTATATGCTCCGTGTTCTGACATTTGTGGCGGTGTTGTCCGTCGGCGCTTTCGCCATGCTCACCGCCACGATGTCAGGCGCGCAGACGCAAGCCTCTGAAGCAGAGGGGCTTGCGGCCTGGGACAAGGCGTATGAGGTTTTCTCGCATCCGCGCTGCGTCAACTGTCATGTGCCGGATGACAACAAGCCGCGCTGGTCCGGGCCGAGTTACGGCACCAAGGGCCCGTATCACGGCATGAGCATTGTTGCGGATGATACCCGCAAGCGGGCCGCCGGTTTGCCATGCAGCGCATGCCACACCAAACAAAACCTGCCGTTCCCCGGTGGCGCTCCCGGCGCACCGCACTGGGCGCTTGCGCCGGTTGAAATGGTCTGGTGGGAAAAGAGCTCTGCTGAAATCTGCGAACAGATAAAAGACCCGGAGCGCAATGGCGGCCGGACCGTTGAAGAAGTGGCTGACCATGTGGGCAATGACGAGCTTGTTGCCTGGGGCTGGTCGCCGGGACCAGGTCGCGAGCCTGCACCGCACAGTGCAAACGAAACGGTGGCCTTTCTGCTTGAATGGCAGAGCGCCGGTGCGCCGTGTCCGTCATCGGCGGCTGCCGAGTAGCTAATCCACCGAAGTTTGTGCCTGAGCCACTGCCTGTGCGAGGGCCTCTGGCGTATCGATGTCCGTTGCCTCGCGCGCGGCCATGTCGACAAACGCCGTGTTGCTGAGTGTTGCCAGAAAGGCCTTGCCGCCCTTGTCGCCGCTGAGTGTTGCCAACGCCTCAAACGTTGAGCGGGCGAACAGAAGGGGAGGTTGCGGCACATCACCGTGTCTGCTGGCCACAGCGTCGCGGTCATCCATGCGGTCGGCCAGTTTCTTGAGATGTGCTGCTGTCACAAAAGGCATGTCGGCGAGCAGGATCAGTGCTGCGTCCACCGGGGTATTTTTGATGTGGTCGATGGCCTGCGCCAGGGATGCGCCCTGCCCAAGGTCGGCATTGTGGTTCTGGACCGGCTCAATCCCAGCGTCATCGTACAGCTGTATGAGCCTGGTGTTGTTTGCAGGAACAATGGCGGTGGCACTGTGAAACGGCAGCGCTGACACCAGGGCGGCGCTGTGTGCCGCCAGAGGCTGTCCGTTCAGGTCGGAAAGCAATTTGTCATCAGACCCAAATCGCTGAGAGAAGCCGCTGGCGAGAATGACTGCGGCGACGCGGTTCAGATTCACGCCTCGAGGTCCTTGTAGCAGCCCGCGATCTCCGCCAGCGTCGACACGGCCAGCATGGAGGCATCGCGTGTGCGCGGTATCAGGCCGATGGGGCCTTTCAGCCGCCGCACGCCTTCTTTTGAAACACCGGCATCCCGCAGGGCCTCACACCGGACCTGGTGTGTGCGATGGCTGCCGACAGCGCCGAGCCAGAAGGCAGGCCCTGCAAGGGTTTGCTGCACGAGCGGGATTTCCCAGTCCTGATCATGGAACATCAGCGCGAAGGCGGTCCATTCATCATCGGCCAGAGCTGGCAGTGACTGGGTGGTGGTCAATCGATCACAGGTGAGGCCGGACTGGGCGGCTCTGTCCAGGGTGACATCGTCCGGGGACTGAATGACAACGCTGAAGTCAGCCGCTGCGGCCAGCTTGCCGAGCGCAATCAACTCCTCTCCGCGTCCGGCAATACGCAGCCTGAGTTTGGGCACGATGCGCAGGTGAAGCGTGTCGTCAGCCCAATGGGTTTCCTCGGGCATGTCGTTGCATATGGAAATTCCGGCATCTGACACGGTCAGGCTTGCAGCGCGTCGTCCCTCCAGCTGCGAGAGTGCCCAGCGAAGTGTGTCGGGGTCCGGTGATGGCACCACGATCATGCTCAGTTTGCCGCCGCAGGGCAGCCTTATGTCCAAAAATGGGGAGCCTGCCCCGTAGGTCAGCAAACGCGTTTTGCCATCGGTGATGGCTTGCTGTGCATTGAGGATCACATCCGCATCCACACACCCATTGGATACATAGCCTGCATGACCGCCGTCTTCATCGACGCCCATCAGAGCGCCGGGTGCGCGTAGGCCGCCGCCGACAGTTTCTGTCACGGCAACAAGTGCCGTCTGTCGCCCCGCCTTTTGAGCCTGAGCGAGGAAACTGAAAACGTCTTCTGAATGCGTGAAACTCGACATGTGCGGTACTTGCGAAAGAGGATGTAGAGGAAACTGTACCCCATCCGGACCGCGGGCTCGACCGTCATGTGATACGCGGGCCGGGTAAAGTGTTAGGCTGGGGCGGCTTTGTCGTAGACGCTGACGGAGGCATTGTCTTTATGCACCGGACGCAAGCTGTGTGGAGCTATCGATGCAAGATCTCAACGCTGACGATGACGACACGTCCTTTGTCCCCTTCCAGTTGAGGGACGGCACGCCTGTGTGCATTCGTGCGGTGCGCCCGGAAGATCGCAAGCTGATTGCCGAAGGGTTAGACCACCTGTCTCCGCAGTCGCGGTACTTCCGGTTCCTTTCAGGCATGAAGACCATCCCCGAAGTGCTGATGCAGCACCTCACCGTCATTGACCATCATGACCATGAGGCAATCGGTGTGCTTGATATGAGCACCGACCAGGAGGTGCCCGCCGCTGTTGCCCGATACATTCGCAATGCCGATGAGCAGGACAAGGCCGAAATCGCTGTCACTGTCGTCGATGATTATCAGCGGCGTGGTCTGGGCATGTTGCTGATTGCTGTCATGGCGACGCTGGCACAGCGTGAAGGCATCAAGGTTCTCACCGCCATCGTGCAGCGGGAAAACCGCAAGATGCTGTCCTTGCTCAAACTGTTCGATGCGGAAGTGGTGCGCGACAAGACCGGCGAATACGGGCAGGGAGATGTGGTGGCGCTGGAACTGCCCCTGCACGGGTCCGTTGATGACTACGCCGATGAACGCGTCCAGCAGGCGATGTTTGCCGCGCATGAGATTGAGTGCCGCCTGCATCCAGACAGTCCCGACGCAGGTTAGTCTCCCTGCTGCGTTACGGCGGCCTGCGCAATCAATGCAGCGGAAGAGGCCGCCAGCTCATCGAGGGCGTCGCGTTTTGCACCGGCACGTGCTCGGGTGGCCAGGTTCATCAACATGCCGCTTGCGTGCCGGGCGAGAGAGTGTGTCTGCGCGGCCTCAAGGTGCGGTCCATGGGAATGGATACACTGGGCCAAGGCTGCGTCGAGACCCTCCACAAATCCGCTCACGGCCTTTTTGATCTGCGTGTCGGACGCCACGTCAGCAATGGCGGTGGTGAAGACAAGGCAGCCAAGCGCCTGCTTTCTGGTTCCAAAATAGACGTTGAGGGCTCCTTGATAGAACCCTTCAAGCGCGGACTGCAGGTCGCCCGCACCTGACAATGCGGGCATTGCATTGTCGGACATCTGCCCCACGAAACTCCGCAGCGCGGCCAGATACATTTGTGTCTTGTTGCCATAGGCCGCGTAAAGGCTTGGCCGTGTCAGGCCGGTTGCGGCTGACAGATCATCCAGCGATGTCGCAGCAAATCCCTTGATCCAGAACTCCTTGAGGATCTTCTGAAGCACTTCTTCCTTGTCGAACTTGCGGGGGCGGCCACGGGCCGGACGGACGGACATTATGTACTAACTCGCATATAATTCTTGACGACGGCGCTTTGTTGGTCATTATTATGCGGAATGGTACATAAATAACAAGCAGGATGTCGCGATGATTGGTTTTGTCAAAGATGCCCGGAACATGATTTTAGACCTCAATCGTGTGTCGCCCTTTCTGCGTATCTGGGGGCCGGCACTCAACATTCCGCACGTGGTTGGCGGGCTTGTATTCATTGGCCGGTACGAAGCGGCCTTGGTGCTGGCCACGAGTGTTTTCTCGGTCGTGGTCGCTGCACAAATCCACAAACGCTCCCCCTTCAGCCGCCTGACCAGCCTTGTGCACATTGTTTGGTTGCCGCTCTTCCCGCTGCTGCTGGAGGTGTTGATGACGGAAGGTGCCGTGGGCGCTTTTGGCATCTGGCTCGCCTATGTGGTCGTCACCATGGGCGTCAGTCTGGTCCTCGATGCGTGGAACCTCATTCTCTACGTGTTCACCCGCAACAACGCCTTTGAAGGAGCGGACGCATGACCCTGGTGCAAGACCCCGGACGCGCGGCAAAGCCTGTCCTCATGTCACGTTTCATCCGGTCTGGTCTGCGCGGGCGTGCCCGCTCTCTGGCTTTGAGGCTGGGCCTCAGGAAGCTGAACGACGCGGTGCCGGATGACTGGAAGGTACCGGACAGTGACATTGCCGTTCGTGCTGTTGCGGCCGCTGAAGCCGTGTGTCCGGATTTCATCATCCGTCATTCGTATCGGACCTATTGCTTTGGGGCATTGCTCGCCGCGCGGGACGGCCTGAAGCTGGATCGGGAAATTTTTTTCCTGGCGGCCATTCTTCATGATCTTGGCCTGTCAGAAAAACATGCTGACGATCCAGGGTCATTTGAGTGGGTGGGAGCCGGACTGGCGCATGACTTCTGTTTGCAGAACGGACAGGCCGAGGAACGTGCCGCGCTGGTGCATGATGCGATTGCGCTGCATACATCCGCAGGTATCGCCAACAAATGCCAACCCGAAATTGCCATGGTGCATTTTGGGGCCGGACTTGATCTGTTCGGGATGCGTCTTGAAGAAATTCCAGCTGATGCGCTTGCGGCCATTCTGGAGAAGCACGCCCGGGATGACTTCAAGGCTTGCTTCGGGCCCTGCCTTCAGCACCAGGCGGACACCAAGCCCAAGAGCAGCATTGCCGGCCCTATGGCTTTGGGTCTGTCAGACATGATCCAGGAAACGCTGGGCAACGCCTAACTCGGTGGCAGGCCCTTGCCGAACACGTTGATCGCCTTGTTGAAGGGCGCCTGACGCTCCGGGTCGTAGTTGGATGGCGCAAACGACGCTTCCTCCCACAGTATGGATGCCTCTGATGGCAGGAAGCGCTTCAGATTTTCCTGCGCGTCTGCCGCCAGCTCTGTCCATTCACGCCTTAGTTCTTCAAGACACCACACGCGATAGCGGGACGATGGTACCTGCTTGTAGTCGCAGCCCTGAATGGTCTGATCGTAACGGGCAAGACCCTGGGTTACTGCATCCGCATTCTGGCGAAGCTGGGCCAGGTGCGTTTCAGACGCTTCCACGAGGAGCGCTGCGAGAGGCTCATCGATTTCGCTGATGATGCCCGTGTCACCCGGCTGCGCCTTGGTGTTCCACATGCGCGCCACCCACTCATACACAGCCGGTGCGCGCGTGCGCATGATCTCGGCTGGTGTCGGGTCCTGACTGAAATGCCGCAGCATCGGCGCCATCATGCCGAAGTCGGCAATGGTTGGTGTTTCGCCAAGGATAAAGGGACGCTTTTCAAAGATGGCCTGCAGCAGATCAAGCGCGTTGAAATAGGCACCCTCCACGTGGTCCCAGGTCTGCTCCGTCACCCCATCTCCCAGCACGAAGTTGCCAAGCTGGCGACGGGTCAAAAACCGGCGCGCGAAAATGGCTGGCAGGCGTCGGGTGCCTTTGATCAGGTCTTCATACAGGGAGTGTGCGGCATACCGACGGTCGGCGGCGTAGCTCCAGCGGTAATGCATGGCGGGACGCCACAGCCACTCGTCGGCGTAGTCGTCAATGAGCAGGGCGGCAAACCGCAATGCCGGATCATCGGGGTAGATTGTTGTCTGATCCTGCTCTGCTTCCAGTGCTGCGATGATGGGTGTGGAATCCGTCATCCACCGACCATCCGTATGCTGCACAACCGGCATCTGCACGACACCGGCGCCTTCAATCAGCTTTCGCTCGTTCCCCACGGTCGGTGAGTAGTCATAGGGAATGGACCGGTAGCGCAGATAGGTCTCTACCTTGCCGGTGTAGTACGAAATCTTGCAGCCATAGACGTGCATGGCGGGCCTCCTGCGATCTTCTAGCTCGTGCGGCTGCGCAGCACCCGCCACGTGCCAAAGAGTGCCCCGGCGATCAGTGCCAGGACCACAAGGGCGGCCACTGTGATCTGCCAGCCATATCGCTGAAAGATCTTCGTGCCGGTATTTCTGGTTATCTGCTGGACCGTGTCGTAGCCCGCGGGCATCTCCAGAACGCCCATCTCTTTTGAATAGGCATCGAAGGCTGCCAGCATGTCCCGCATGATTTCCAGCTGGCTTTCACTCAGATCCGTGGTCTCGCCGGGATCATCTGCCATGTTGAACAGGCGCCAGCGGCTGTCGCCGGCGGGCGGGTTGTTGCGGGTGATCTTGTAGTCGCCCTTGTAGAGCGCCGAGTTGCCGGAAACCTCCAAAGCGCGAATATCATCTTCGCCGTACACGCTGTCTGCGGCGCCTGTCAGAACAGGAAAGAGGCTGCGTCCGGTCATGGACACGGTGTCGTCTGCCAAGGCTGTTTTGGGAGCGCCAACAAGATCCAGCAATGTCGGCGTCAGGTCGGTCACCATGGCGGGTGAGTCAATGCGCATGGGTTCGACGCCGGGCCCGGAGATGATGAGCGGAACCCGGATGCCGCCTTCTGTTGTGTAGAACTTGAACAGGTCACCGGGGGATGCAGCTGCGTTGGCCCATTCCGGGCCGATGAAACCCCAGCTGCCAATTTCGCCCATGCCTTCCAGGTCCACATGGTAGCCATTGAAGCGCATCCAGAGCGCGAGGGTTGCGCTGTTGTCACCACGGTTTTGTTCCGGCCCATTGTCCGACGTCACCAGAAAAATCGTGTCGTCGAAGGTGCCTGCGTCTTTCAGGTGGTCCATGAAGCGGCCGATGTGGAAGTCCATGGCCTCAAGCATGCCGGCATTGGCCTCCATGCGTGCCGCGTAGAGTGCGCGGTCTTCCTCACTCAGGCTGTTCCAGTCGCGGCTGTCTGCCGGCATGGGCGCGATGGGCGCTCCTTCGCGAATCAGGCCAAGTTCCTGGGCGCGCTGGTAGCGTGTGTCACGCATGACATGCCACCCCTCGTCGAAGGTGCCCTTGTAGTTGGCTGTGAATTCGGCAGGTGCCTGAACGGGAACGTGGATGGCCTGAAACGGCAGATAGGCAAAGAACGGCTTGCTGGCATCCGTCGTGTCCAGATAGTCGATCATCTTGTCGACGAGATACTTTGAGGAATAAAAATCCTCGGGCAGGTCGTATGGCTTGCCGTCCTCGTACCACGGTGCCTCGTGGTAAAACGGCATGAACGACTTGTCTTCCCAGTTGTCGGCACCGGATGCGGCCAGGGCAAGTGACCGGTCGAAGCCGTGGTTCTGGGGCATTTCATCTTCGGTATGACCTAGATGCCACTTGCCACTCATCAATGTGCGATAGCCGACCGACCGCAGGCGATCTGCGATCGTGAGTACACCGGGCTCCAAAGACAGGGTGTAGCCTGGCTGGCCGCGATGCTCGTCGGGGATCACTTCCGGGATGGTGGCCACGCCGGTCTTGTGATTGTCGATCCCTGTGAGAAGCATGGCGCGGGTGGGCGCGCACAGGGGAGATGTCCGGTACTGGGTAAACATCGCGCCGCGCTCTGCCAGCGCGTCAATGTTCGGTGTGGCGGCTTCACCGCCAAAGGCGCCGAAATCCATCAGCGCCGCATCGTCCACCAGAATAACGACGATATTGGGCTGTTTTGCACTGGATTCGGCAGTGGTATCAGCGAGTGCTGCAGATATGCCAGGCCCTGATGAGACAAGGCTGACGCCCAAAACAGCTGCCACAAGGGCGCGGGTCTTAGAGCGTGGTTTTCGAGTTCCGGTGCGCATGGGAACGGGCTCCATCAATGCGATATAATTTAATGACATGCGTTAATGGCATTTATACTGTCATTATAATAGGCGCACGTCCAACGGAATCATATGTGGGAGATGCAATCAGCGCGTGCCGCCCATTGGGGGCAGCACGCGCCAGGATTGTTAGCGTCGGCCGAGGGTTCTGGCGCCGAAAACAAGTAACACCACAAGCACAGCTTCAATGATGATGGGCGTTTCCACGCCAGCTGGCGCGCCATCCATGACAACACCCAGGATGCGACCGATCAGAGCAAGGCCATAGAGAAGGGCTGCCCCATAGATTGCACCGGTGCGGCCGGCAAATAGGCCAAGGCCCGCAAACGTGGCAGCTGCCAGAAAGAATGCACCTATGTCGGCTCGGAAGGTGTTCATGCCAAGGTCCGGCAGGGCGGTGCCAAGGCCAAGCGTTACAGCTGAGGCTTCAGGTGTGAAAAAGGTCTGCAGACCCATAAGCAGTGAAAATGCAAAGACGAGGCCGACGGCGATACGGGCAATCCAGATCATTTTTTCCCCCTGCACTCATTTTACGAGCGCGCTTGTGTTTTTTTGATGTGGCGGAGTCTCGTGGGTTTTCCCTGTGGAGTCCATCTCGTGATTTGAAATCGGGCGTCCGGACCCTCACCTTGGTCAGTGAAAGCTTGCTCGACGCCTGCGCCGAGGCGTGATCACATACGGGCAACATTGAAGATATGCATATGAAGAACCAAACCGAAGGGAGCGCGCCATGAGCGACACCAATGAATACGTACCCCCAAAAATCTGGACATGGGACAAGGAAAGCGGTGGCCGTTTTGCGAACATCAACCGTCCGATTGCCGGGTCCACCCATGACAAGGATCTGCAGGTCGGCAAGCACCCCATGCAGCTTTACTCCCTGGGCACACCCAACGGCGTGAAGGTCACGGTGATGCTTGAGGAGCTGCTGGCCAAGGGTCATAGCGGTGCCGAGTATGATGCGTGGCTGGTCAATATCGGTGAAGGCGCGCAATTCAGCAGCGGCTTTGTGGGGGCCAACCCCAATTCCAAAATCCCCGCCCTGATGGACCACAGCACCACGCCGCCGACGCGGGTGTTTGAATCCGGATCCATCCTTTTGTACCTGGCTGAAAAGTTCGGTGAGTTCCTGCCCACGGAACACGTGGCGCGAACAGAGTGCCTGTCCTGGCTGTTCTGGCAGATGGGCAGCGCGCCGTATCTTGGCGGTGGCTTTGGACACTTCTATGCCTATGCGCCCATCAAGATCGAATACGCGATTGACCGCTTCGCCATGGAAGTGAAGCGCCAGCTTGATGTGCTGGATCGTCACCTTGCGGACAATGAGTACATGGCCGGCAAGGACTACACGATTGCCGACATGGCCATCTGGCCCTGGTATGGCGCTGTGGTGGCGAATGCTGCTTATGACGCTGCGGAATTCCTGCAGACACAGGAATACAAAAACGTTCAACGCTGGATGGATCTCGTGGGAGACCGGCCGGCCGTTCAGCGTGGCCGCATGGTCAACCGTGTATTTGGCGCACCGGAATCGCAGCTGCATGAGCGGCACGATGCCAGTGATTTTGACACCAAGACACAGGACAAGGTTGCTGCTGCCGAGTAGCGCTGCAGCCTGATTTGCAAAAACGAGAGATCGTTTGCCTTAAGGGGCCACTGGCATTTTGCCATGTGGCCCCTTATTAGTTCTATAAATGAACTTACACATTGGCAGCTATGCGAGGAGCACACTCATGAGCGTCACACTGGATATGAACGGCGACGTTGCGGTCATCACCATGAATGACGGCAAGGCAAACGCAGTGAACCCCGCGCTGCTTGAGGGTCTTGAGGCTGCCATGGACAAAGCGGAGGCCGATGCCAAGGCCGTCGTGCTGACCGGGAAACCCGGGCTGTTTTCTGCCGGTTTCGACCATCAAGCTGATGAATGGTGCCAGCCCTCGAAGAAGCTCATAGCGCTGGTCAATCGCGGCGGTGCGTTTGCCCTTCGGACTGTATGGCAACAAGCTGCTCGGCTGGTGGCTGCCTGTACAGGCCACTGCCATCAGCCATGGGTGTGTTTTTGCTGGCGGGCTGCGATACGCGTATTGGCGCGGCGGGCGAGTTTGCCATTGGCGCCAATGAAACGGTCAACGGCATGACGCTGCCGATCTTCGGCATTGAGCTGCCCCGCGCCCGCCTTGATCCGCGCTTCCTGACGGAAGCAATTGTGCAGGCAAAAATGTATGACCCGGAAGGGGCTGTGAAAGTCGGCTACCTTGATCAGGTGGTTGACGCCGACAAGGTGCTGGATACGGCAACCGGCATTGCGGCTCAGCTGGGCGAGCTGCCCAACGGCGCATACGCTGCCAACAAGATGCTCATCCGTGCACAGACGATTGCAACGATTGAAGCCAGCCTTAAAGGCTAACTGACGCTCAGCTATGCCGCCACGTGCCGTGCTTGATGGATTTTGGAGAGAATTCTCCAAAATCAAAACGCATGGGCAGCGCTTTGGGCCGGACCAGACCATGATCCAGGGTAAAGCGCCATGCGCGTCCGGCTGCCGGGAACTGGTCGACGTCTGGGCCGCTCCAGATGATCTCGACAGTCCCTGCCAGGTGGATCAGGCCGCCGGTCTCAAAATCTGGGAACAGCAACCCAGCCTTCGGGTTTTCCAGCAGGTTGCCCAGCGTGTTGAAGAAGTTGTTGCCGGCATAGTCCGGAATGGTCAGTGTACGGTTGTTTTCAACTTTGATGAAACCAGCCGCTCCGCCACGGTGCGACACGTCTACGCCGCTGCTGAGCGTGCGAGGCGTGTGGGATCTTGTTGATGAAGCGACAAAGAAGGTGTCCGCGCGCTCGACCAATGTGCACAGGTCTCCTTCCAGGGATGTGACGCGGACAGGCGTTTCCACATGAGGTGCATCGGGATCGCGGGTTTCAATCAGGGCCCGGGTCTGGATGTATTGCGGGCAATTCCCAAAGCTCTGATCAATGGCAAGGTGCACGTATTCCTTTGCGTGGCCCTCAACACGCGCTGTGAAACGATTCCGGCGTCGGGTGTCCAGCTCTATGCCGAGCCCTCCGACCGGTGCCCCGTTGGAAAGTGCGGCGAGGGCTGGATCTGCCGCAGGCAGGTGCGTCGCAATTTCGAGTGTGCGGTCCGTCGGGCTTTGTATGAAACCTTTTGAGCCTGCAAGCATCGTTGCCCATGGCTGGCCCGAACTATCCTGTGTGCCCAACACGACAAATGGCAGTTGCTCATAGAAGTCGCGATGTTCCGCCGGCATGTGATCGCGAATGAATTTCGCACCGATGACTGCCATGCGTTCATCGACGCCGAGCCTTCTTTGAACTGCAATTTCACCTGCGTGAAACGGCGATACTGCCTGTGGCTGATTAAGGTCGGTCATTGGTGGTTCCTTCCTGCGATACTTGGTGGAAATGGGAGCGGGGCGGCTGGCACAACACCGCCTTCCCCGCTCGGTTTCACTAGGCTGCCAATGCAATGGGTGTGGCCTTCATGGCGACAAAGCCGGGCAGATCTTCGATGCGCTTCAGCCACGCGCGGAGATGGGGATATGGCTCAAGCGAGACGTCGCCTTCGGGCGCGTGGGCGATGTAGCTGTAGCCTGCGACGTCGGCGATTGTTGCGTCCGCACCAGCGAGCCAGTCACGTGTGGCGAGTTCCTGCTCCATCACGTCAAACAGCGCATAGGCGATACTTTTGGTGCGCTCATGATCGAGCGGTGCCTTGAAGAGGGTGACCAGACGTGCCGCAGCCGGTCCGAATGCGACGGGTCCTGCCGCGATCGATAGCCAGCGCTGCACCTGCGCTGCTTTTACGGCGTCTTCGGGGAGCCAGGTCTGGTTGCCATATTTCTTGGCGAGATAGACGAGGATGGCATTTGAGTCCGAAACGATGACGCCGTTGTCGTCGATGACCGGCAGCTGAGCGAAGCTGTTGAGCGCTCGAAACGCGTTCGTCTTGTGAGCGCCGGACATCAAGTCCACGTCAACAAGCTCGTGATCAAGGCCGAGGAGGGACAGGAACAGTTCCACGCGATGGGCGTGGCCGGAGAGTTCGTGGCGGTAAAGTTTGATCATGGTGTCGGTCTTCCCTGTAAGCGCCTGAATGTTGGCGACTTGAAACAACAGGGGGAAGATGACGCCTCACTGAAACATTGATAATCCCGCACTAATCCGAAAGACTGTCAACGAAACAGTGACAGTGAGATTTGGCGAATGGACACGCTTGAGGCCATGCGGATTTTTGCGGTGGTTGCTGAACAGGGCAGCTTTTCTGCGGCGGCACGGCAACTGGGCCTGTCGAAAGCGCTGACCAGCAAGAAGGTTGCCCAGCTTGAAGAGTATCTGGGTGTGCGGCTTCTCAACAGGACCACCCGGCATGTGGGTCTGACGGAAACCGGGGCCGCCTATCGCGAACGGTGCGCGGCTCTTGTGGCCGAGGTGGACGAAGCCCATGACATGGTGCGCAGTCGGCATGGGGCTCCACGCGGGTCCTTGAGGGTCGCAGCGCCGCGCGCCTTTGGCGAGGATGTGCTGATACCTTCGCTGCCCTCCTTTATGGAGGCCTATCCTGATATTGCGATAGAGCTGACGCTTGATGAGCGGCGGGTCGATATCATCGGTGAAGGGTATGATGTGGCTGTCCGGGTCGATGACATGCCCGACTCCAGTTTGATCATCCGGAAGGTCACCGACTTTCCTTTCCTGGTCTGCGCCTCCCCCGCCTATCTGGAAGCGGCTGGCATGCCACAGCATCCTGACGATCTGGCTACCCACAGCTGCGTCATTCTCTCCTCCGTCAATCCGACCGGGCAATGGAGCTTCAATATTGATGGCGACGTGATGCGGGTGCAGGTACCCGTCAGGATTAAGGTCAATACCGCGCGCGGTGTTGCAACACTGGTGCGTGCCGGTATGGGTGTCGGGCTTTGTCTTTGGTCCACCGTGCGAGAAGATCTCAAGGCAGGCCGACTTGTGCAGGTGCTTGAGGATTACGACTACTATGACCGCAGTATCTATGCAGCTTACCCGCACAGTCGACACCTGTCGGGCAAGGTGCGCGTGTTTGTTGATCATCTGATTGATCATTGCCGGAAGGCGTAAACGCATACTTCTCTGCCAGGTAATTGTGTGCCCGGTGCCAGCGTCCATGCTGGACGTCACATTAAGAGGACGCCATGACACTCGAACTGATTTCTCGCGGCGCAGCGACGCCGGGCCGCCCGCAGCTCCTGTTTCTCCATGGCGGGTTTCATGATGCCCGGTGCTGGGACCATCACTTTCTTCCATGGTTTGCAGAGCAGGGATGGGCTGCGCATGCCATGAGCACCCGGGGTCATGGTCAAAGTCCCGGCGATCTTGCCAGGGACCAGCCGGGCATGGATGACTTTGTTGATGATGTGAACGAGGTGATTGCGCAGCTGGGTGGCGATGTCGTCCTCATCGGTCACTCGCTTGGCGGCGTCCTTGCGCAGATGGTCCGTGTCCGGAGCACGTCCGTCGTTGGTGCGGTCCTGCTGGCCTCTTCCCCCATGAGACCTTCCATGAGTGTCGCGTGGCGCATGCTGCGTCAGCACCCCGTGGCACTCTACAAGGCGCAGGTGAAAGGGGACTTTGAGGGCGGGCTGCCCGCCTTCATCTCGTTTTTCTACGGCAACAATCTCGATCCGGAGCTGAAGGCCAAATACATCACCGAGCTAAGTGGCGAATCTCCGCGCGCCATGCATGAGATTTTTAAGAGGCCCGCACCTGACACGCCGGACCTTGAGACAAGGCCGGTGCTTGTGGTGGCCGGCAGTGATGACTGGTCCATCCCCATGCGCGACCAGGAGTGGCTGGCGAAGACCTTTGAGGCTCCTTTGAAAGTTGTGACCGGCGCCCACAATCTGATGCTGGACCCTGCATGGGAAGAAAGTGCCGAGACGATCAATGCCTGGCTCGATGGCCGCTTTGGTGCGGGCTAGCCGCCGTCCGAGCCGCTGGCCGAGCCGGTGTCCGTGGCGGCTTCCTGCTTGAGGGTCAGGGGTTCCTTGAAGGTCAACGTCCGATACGGGAATGGAATCTCAATGCCTGCTTCGTCCAAGGCACGCTTCACGCTGGCGACAACTTCGTCGCGTGATTTGCGGACATCAACAGGCTTGGAACCCGTCCACCAGGTCACTTCAAAATCGATGCTCGACGCCCCAAAGGCTTCGGCAAAGACCTGAACCGGTTCGTTGGTCCGCACCGTCTTGCAGGCCTCCACGGCCTTGGTGATCACGTCGCGTGACTGATCCACGTCTTCGTCGTACGCCACACCCGCACTGATCGTCACCCGCCTTATGTCACGGTCGGTTCTGATCTCGACCGGGTTTCGGAACAACATGCCGTTGGGCATGACCACGAGCTGGCCGTCCGTGCGCCGTACATGGGTGTCGCGAATTGAAATCTTCTCGACGCGGCCCTCCACGCCGTCGCATTCCATGTAATCGCCAATACGCATGGGGCGGCGGTAGAGGATGAGTATTCCCGCCATGAAGTTCTCAAAGATGTCCTTGAAGGCAAACCCGATGGCCAGCGAACCAATGCCGAGTGCTGCAATCATGTCGCCCGGGGTAATGGTCGGGAACACGACAATGGCAGCAACCACCAGCCCCACGACCCATATGCCAATGCTCAGCAGGTTGCTCATCAGTTCAACAAGCGACGGCCGCATACGGCTCGACGGCAACGCTCGGTGAACGAGCTTGTTGGCCAGCTTGGAGATGGCCCAGGTGATGATGAGGATGACGATGGCCAGGCCGATCTGCGGCAGAAGCGCAATCAGTCCACGGACCATGTCCAGAATGTTGGTGATAAGAATGTCTATCGGTTGAATGTCGCCCATGCCTTCCCGCGCCGGGGGAGCCCCCACTTGGTTGTAATACCCGATCTGTAGAACCCGTAACCGGTGTTTTTGTTCCCAAGGACCATGAAAATTTGCACAGGGCAAAACCGCTAAGTCACTGATTTCATGGCCATTTAGTATGTCGAGCTGATGGGTTGTTGTGTCGCAGCCGTTTGAATGCACTGCAACATGCCCGAGCCGTGTAATATGGCGGCAAGAGCAGAGAGGACAGCTTGCATGTTCAATGGCCTGAGCAAGATTGAAGACGCGATGGCAGCTGCGGAAACCCATGCTGAATGGGCCGAAGCTGCCAAGGATCATGACGCCAAAACCGGTATGGACCGGTGGAAGCGAATGGATCAGACCCGCCTTTACGACCATGTCGAAATTCGGTCACGTCTGGACCGCCTGCGCGAACTGCGCGCGCGTCACGATGATGTGGGCCTGCTGTTTGCGCTCAACGAAGGCATCCACGGCAACATGGGCGGCATGGGCAAGCCCTTGTTGTACACGCGTGCCAAGTTCGGCACGAAGAAGCTGATCTGTGACTATGTGGATGAAATCACATCTGCGATCGAGCATCTTGCTGCTCTGGATACGGATGAAATCTCTCTTGATGAAAAGGTCGATTTCTTCCGCCGTGCCAGCCATTGCTTCGGCCGCACAGCATTGATGCTGTCGGGCGGTGGTATTCTGGGCAACTACCATATGGGCGTCATCAAGGCGCTGGTCGAGCATGACCTGCTGCCAACTGTCGTCTCCGGCTCAAGCGCCGGATCCATTGTGGCGGCTGTGATCGGCACCAACAGCGATGCGCAATTGCAGCGTTTGATTGCCGAGCCAGCATTGGCGCTTGAAGCCCGCCGGGAAGCCAACTGGTTTGACCGCGCCCTTTGGGGACGCCACCCGCAGCTTGATATCAGGGAAGTCGAAGAGATGATCGCGCGGCTGGTCCCCGATCTGACTTTCCAGGAAGCATTTGAGAAGACCGGGCGTCACATCAATGTGTCTGTGGCGCCTGCCGAGATGCATCAGACATCCCGACTGCTGAACGCGATCACGTCTCCAAATGTCTATGTGCGGAAGGCCATTCTGGCCTCCAGTGCGGTGCCGGGCGTGTTCCCGCCGGTGATGCTGGAAGCGAAATCTGTAGGCGGTGAACGGCAGCCTTACCTGCCGACACGCAAATGGGTGGATGGGTCTGTCCATGATGATCTGCCAGCCAAGCGGCTGATGCGCCTTTATGGTGTGAACCATTTCGTGGTGTCGATGGTCAATCCTCTGGTGATCCCGTGGATACGTGACCCCAAAACCGAAAGTGGCTTCACGGCGATGATCTCGCAGCAGGCGGAGCGCTGGGTGAAGGAAATCATCCGGGGCGGTGTCTCGGTCACCCAGACTTTCACGCGCAACCGGCCGCGGCTCAACTTCATTCTGTCGATGTTCTCATCGATCGCGACGCAGACCTATACAGGCGATATCAACATCATTCCTGCCGCCCGGTTGTTTGACCCGCGCAAGCTGTTGTCGCATCCGACGCAGGAAGAAGTGATGTCGTTCGTGGAAGAGGGTGAACGGGCGACCTGGCCGAAGCTTGAAATGATCCGCATCTGTACCAAGATCAGCCGAACCCTAGACCGGGTTCTTGCTGAGTATGATGCGCTTGAAATCGAGCTGACCGCTGAAAGCGCTGGCGTCCAGAAGGCGGAGCGCAGTGCCCGGTCCAGCACACGCGGCCGGACCGCAGGTGCGCCCCCGCGGCCGGCAGCCAAAGGTAGGAAGGCAACCTCCAAGGCTGCCACCAAGACCAAAGCCAAGCCCCGTCGCAAACCCGCTGCCTCATCTGCTGCCTAGGGCAGTGATCTAGCCCAGACCTACCCTAGTGGCCTGGCCACAGGCATGCCGGCGTCCTGAATGTCCGTCCGTGTTTCTCGGTAGAACGCGCGGTACTTGGTGAAGGGTATGCGGGGGAAGGCGTGGTGCACGCCGTGATAGTTCTGCTGCACATAGGCCCAGGTCACCAGCGTGTCGAGCCAGCCGGGGAAGACAAACACGCGGGTGTTTTCAAACCTGGCGCGGGCCTTGTGCGGCGTATGCACGAAATAGTCGAACAACAGGCCCAGCGTCATGGCCGCCAGCATGGCGGGTATTGCGTAGCCGAACAGCGCCAGCTTCCAATCCACAAACACCGCTATCGCCACCAGCACCAGCGTTGAGACTGTGGTGTCGCGCAGGCCAATCCAATAGGCACGGCGCATGCGCTTGTCGTCCCAGTGGCGGCGGCAGAACAAAAAATACCCGTTGAAGATCGTCAGGCTGCGGAGCATCGTCATCAGCCAGTTGGATCCCTTCACCCAATGGTCGGGATCATGTTCGGGGTCATTGGTGTTGCGATGGTGCGTGAGGTGGATCGTGCGATGCATCTCATAGGAGTGAGACAGAAAGAACGCGGACAATGTGCCGATCGCCTGGTTGATCCATGCCAGGTCCTGGCGGCCGCCGGTGATGTTCTGGTGCACGGCCTCATGCAGTGCGGTGTAGCTCAGATACACGCTCACATAGATCACGATGGCCACCGCCCAGAGCGGGACCAGATCCAAAGCGCCGAGGGTCATGACCGTGATGATGACCGCCGCAGCCCCAAGTGACAGGGCGATGGTCTGCCAGACGACCCCGCCGATCATGGCATGGGCAGTGGTGGCCATGGCGTCGCTGTGGGGTTTGAGCTCAGGCAGCATTCAGGACATCTCCGGGCATGACACACGGCAGCGACACGCGCCGACATGAGTACATATTGGGGCATATATGTTGCGCTGCAACGGCTGGAGCACCGCAGGTCATTGTGCGGAGTTATACTCCGCAAATGGATGGCTGTCATGCACGCCACACTTCCCGGGGCATTTGCCGCTGATCGTGGGGACCGGTAAGGATGGGGCATCAGAAATCAACGAAAACACGACAGGGAGATATTTGAATGGCTGAAGCGATAGAGGCGCCGCGTTTTTCATCGGACCTATCGGGCCGCGTGGCTCTGGTGACCGGCACGACGTCGGGACTGGGCAAACGGTTTGCCCATGTGCTGGCCCAAAGTGGCGCAAAGGTAGTGTTGACCGGGCGCCGGGTTGAGCGGCTGGAAGAGGTCAAAGCCCAGATTGAAGGTCTCGGTGGTACGGCTATCGCGCTGCCGCTGGACATGACCGATGCGGACAACATCAAGAAAGTCGTGGACGATGCGGAAGCAGCGTTTGGGACGGTGGACATCCTCATCAACAATGCCGGCATTCCCGATGCGCAGCGGGCGCACAAGATGGAAGTCGATCTGATTGACCGGGTCATCGATACCAATCTGCGCGGTCCCTACATCCTTGCAGCTGAAGTCGCCAAACGGCTGATCGCAGCTGAAAAGCCCGGCCGCATCGTCAACATCGCATCGGTCGCTGCCTACCGCTATGACGGCAATGGCGCGGCGCTTTATTCCATCACCAAGCGGGCGATTGCGCGCATGTCCGAGGCGCTGGCTGTTGAGTGGGCGCGCTACAACATCAATGTCAACGGCATCGCTCCGGGCGCCTTCATGACGGAAATGCTCGAAGGCATGCTTGAGCGGATGGGCGACTTTTCAAAGCACTTTCCCCGCAAGCGCATCTGCACTGCCGAGCAGATGGATTCGACTTTGCTGTTCCTGCTGTCGCCGTCGTCTGAATGTGTCACCGGGACTGTGATCACCGTGGACGACGGACAGGGTGGCAGATAGATGACTGCAATCAATCAGGATCAAAAAGAGTTCTGGAACGGCAATGGCGGCTCAAGCTGGGTTTCCGGTCAGGAAGAGATGGATCGCTTCCTTGCTCCGTTTACGGAGCAGTTGATGACACACGCCGTGCCCGCAAAAGGTGAACGGGTTCTCGACATTGGTTGCGGCACCGGCGATACATCGCTAAAGGCCGCCGCCGCGGTGGGCGCATCCGGCTCAGTTCATGGCGTCGACATATCCCAGCCCATGCTGAACCTGGCCGAAAGCCGTGCAGCAGGTCAGGGCGCAAGCCATGCGAGTTTTGCTGAGGGCGACGCGCAGACGGACACGCTGGGTGACGCTGCTGATCTGGTGATCTCGCGCTTCGGTGTCATGTTCTTTGAAGAACCGACAGTGGCGTTCAAGAACATTCATGCCCACACCAAGCCCGGCGGGCGGATGGTGTTCATCTGCTGGCAGCCGGTGCGTGAAAACGAGTGGGTGCACATTGGTCTTGGTATCGCCAAGAAGCATGTGGAATTCCCACCGCCGCCGGACCCTTATGCGCCGGGTCCCTTTGCCTTTGCAGACATTGAGCGGACCCTCGGCATTCTGGGCGATGCGGGATGGTCCAATGCCAAGGCAGAACCGTTTGCGACCAAGCTCAACCAGGGCAGCTCTGCGCGTGATGCTGCGGAAAGTCTGATGCTTCGCGGGCCGATCTCGCGGGTGATGATGGACAAGACCGACGCTGAAAAGGAAGCGGTGCTGAGCGACCTGACAGACGCCATGGAAGCCAAGATGGTGGACAGCAAGGTGTTGCTTGGTGCTGGCGTCTGGATTGTGTCCGCCACCGCCTGACCTAAAGTGTCAGGTCGCAGGGTGGGGAATCGCCAAAGTCCACGCGGGGTCTGCATCGGTCTTTGCTGGCAGGGTAAGCGTCACACTGGTGGCGTTGCCCTGCCACTGCACCGGGCCATGACCCAACAGATTAATATGTGTATCGGCTGTCACCGGCAGGTCGCTGATGGTGAGTTGTTGTGGTCTGGTTGCGGACAGGACATGGGCATAGAGCGCTGTGTCTGTGCAGGTGAAGCGCACATCCAGAGTTTCACCGTCGGCAATGGCTTTGCCTTCCGCGCGCGTCCAAGGCCGCGTCCCGTAGACCCCTTGGCTGTTGCGTGTGATCCAGTTGCCAAATGCATCCAGCCGCGTTGTCTGCTCTTTTGGAATTGTACCGTTGTCTCCGCGTGGGCCGACGTTCAGCAGCAGGTTGCCGTTCTTTGACACGGCATCGGCAAATCCGTGCACAATCTCTTCGGCGCTCAGATAGTCCGCATCTGTATCATTGCGGTTGAAGCCGAATGAATGGCTCATGCCGCGCGTGGCTTCCCATTTGTTCTGCGCGATGTCGCTGAAGGTTGCGTATTCGGGGGTTTGAAAATCAAAGTGCGGCGGTTTGGGTGGGGTTATCCCCTTGCTGGCTGACTCAGACTGCATCCGTTTTCTGACGGCGCGGTCAAAGCTGCGCCGCACCGGCGGCAGGCGCATCAATGCTGTTTTCCAGGATTGCGGCATCCAGCGGTCATTGACCACGCCGTCATCAATCTCGTTGTAGTAGTCCGCAAACAGTTGCAGTTGTGGCGCGAGCGGTGTCGGCCATGAAATGTCGTTCCACAGGATGGACGGGCGATAGCGCTCTATCAGCTCTCGCACCTGAGCCGTCGCGTAGGCTGGATACTTGCCTCGTGGTGCAGAGCTGATGAATTCGCCCAGCGTGCGCAGTGGCTTGGGGTTGAACGACCAGTCGATGCCACCGGAGTAGTAGAGTCCGTAGCGCATACCACGGGCGCGCACGGCCTCACCTAGTTCTCCCACAATGTCGCGCCTGGAATACCAGTTGTCGCGCTTGGGGTTTTTCACGTCGGAAGGCCACAGGCAGAACCCGTCATGGTGCTTGGTTACCAGCACCACATATTTGGCGCCGGCACGGGCAAACTGGTCCGCCCAGGCATCCGGGTCCCATTGGTCGATGGTCTCAAGAAACGGGTCGCGAAAATCCGAGTAGGGCATGTTGCCATACATCTCGGCGTGAAACTTGGCCGAGGGCGTTCCGGGAACCTTGATGGCGTTCTCGTACCACTCGGTGTAGGGCGTCATGGCGACGGCCTTGTCGAAATGGTCGCGAAAAATCTCGCCGATGCTGCCGCTTGATCCGGCAAAGGCGGGAATGGCCCACATGCCCCAGTGAATGAAAATCCCGAACTTGGCGTCGTCATACCATTGGGGCACCGGGTGGGCGTTCAGCGAGGCTAGCGTTGGCTCATAGGTCATGGGCGTCATTATGGCAGGCGGAGCCCATCTGCCAAGGCGCGACCTTATGCGGGTTTGGCAATCGTGCGGCACAATGCACACTGCCGGGCACGCGGATTTGAACAGAGCTGCAGGAGATCATCGGATGACGGAAACCCGCCTGCGCACAGCTGAGGAGCGGCGCAAGGACATTCAGGACAATGCAGCGTCGCTGGGCATTGATGATGCCTTCATCGACCTGCTCGTCGAGACGTTCTACGGACGCATCCGTGATGACGCGACACTGGGCCCAATCTTCAATGCGGCGATCGGTGACAATTGGGGTCCGCATCTGGCGACCATGAAAGATTTCTGGGCGTCAGTCGCCATGAATGCAGGGCGCTATTCAGGCAAGCCGGTTCCAGCGCACCAAAAGCACACGGCCATTCAAAAAGAACACTTTGCCATCTGGCTCGGCCTGTTCCGGCAAACACTGGAAGAGCTGTCCGGGTCCCCGAAGACTGTCGCCTATTTCATGGAGCGGGCGGAGCGGATTGCGCGGAGCCTGCAACTGGCGCTGTTCGGCATACCCGGTCTCAATCGATCCCCGTCTATCTGAGCGATCGTCTTACCGTGCGACGGGCTGCCCTGCCTGCAGGATGTGGGCGAAATTGTTTTCCGGGTCTGCCATGACGTTGATGTCGTCCAGCGGATTTTTCCTGGCAATGACGATGTCACCGGCCGCTTGGGGTGCCACCACACCTATGGTGCCTTCAAGGCGGCATAGCTGCGGGTTCACTACATACATGGCGTGAAGAATGTCTGCCGCTGACAGAGCTTCTGCGCGAATGGAAAACTCGCGGTTCTGCATTCCCTGCGTTTCACCGATCAGATCCGTGCCAAAGCCCATGGTGACGCCCGCCTGCTTGGCAATTTCCAGGGACGCAATGCCTGCGTCGGCAACGACCTTGTTCTTGTCGATGTTGGTCTGCGGCAGGCCGAGCTGTTTGCCGACCTCCTGCATGGCCAGATAGGTCACGAGGGTCGGTACCAGCACCGCGTCTGCTGCGGCCATCTTGGTTGCCGCGTCCGCATCAATCAGGTTGCCATGCTCAATGGTGTGCACACCATTTGTCACGGCCATGGAAATGGATTGCGGGCTGTAGGCATGGGCGGCCACATAGGTGTGCCGGTGCTGCGCTTCCTGCACCACGGTGCGGATCTCTTCGGGTGTGTACTGGATCGAGTCCAGCGGGTCAGACGGTGTGGCGACGCCGCCGGACACGTGAATTTTCAGGAAGTCGACGCCGTCACGCAGATTGTGCCGCGCTGCCTTGCGCACGGCTTCGACGCCATCCGCCACAATGCCGAAGGCAGTGTGCCGCATCTCGCACGCACAGGTCGGAACGGGACGGGGGCCACCTTCCGCATCCGCGTGGCCACCGGTCTGGGACAGCATGCGCCCTGCATGAAAAATCCGCGGGCCGGGAATGGCACCGGTCCGGATCGCGCGCATGAGGCCCGACACATCGCCGCCAATGTCGCGCACGGTTGTAAAGCCCCGCGCCAGTGTCTCGCGGGCCAGCTTGGTCATGGCGATGCCGTATTCGACCTCGGACCATGTGGCGAGCTTGCTGAAATCCAGGGTCGCCAGACGAAAATGCACATGGGTATCAATGAGACCAGGCAGGACAAACAGTCCGGCGGCGTCAATGTCGAGATCAGCTTTCGCGCCTGGGGCCGCTGTGCCCACATCCACAATCACACCATCTTCTATGACCACGGTCTGCTCGCCGGTCATTTTCATGGATGCGGTGTCGAGCACATGGCCGTTGCGGATGATCGTTCTCATGTTGGGGTGTTCCTGCGTGCTGAAATTTTCTGGTTAGCGCACAGTCTAGCCTAAAGTCCGCCCAGATCGCAGCCGCGTTCTTCGAGGATGGGTTTCAGTTCCCGGTAGGCGGGCATGTTCTTGTGCAGCGGGATCGAAGGGTGCAGGTGATGGATGATGTGATACTCCATCCCCATGGCGAGGATGTTGCCGAACCTGTATTTGAAGGCGCGGGTGTCCTTGTAGCGGCCGGTCTGTTCACCGGGATGGTGCGGCGCCCAGCTGAGAAGCAACTGGATGTAGGTCAGGCCAAGATGGCGCGGCAACCACCAAAGCAGCAGGGCCTCCAAAGCAAAGCCACTCCAGGCGAGGGCTGTGAGTATGCCCCAATAAGCGAGATTCATCGCAAGGGCTTCTATGCGGGCCCGGGCGGCAGCTTCTCCGCCAATCCGGTCAAGAGCAGCTGCATAGGCTGTATTCTGGCCGGCCCCGTTGCGATTAATCCGGGCACGGAAGGATTTTGATATGGCGGGCCACCACCCCTCTGCTGTCACGCCGTAGTCCGGGTCGAGCTCTGGGTTGTTGGTGTGGGCGTGGTGCTCAAGATGGGTCAAACGTGCCGTTCGGTACGGCAGCAACATGGGGATGGTTGAAACATGGCCAACCAGTTCGTTGAGCCAGCGCAGCGACGTGTTGGGGCGTGCGATGTTGTTGTGCTGTGCTTCGTGGGACGGCAGATAGCAGATGGTCACGCACAGGCTCGCCAGGATGAAACCTGCCCATAGTGGCAGGGTGCCGGTCATGACCAGCGGCCAAAGGGCCAGCCAGAAGGCAAAGTTGCCCAGTCCCCAGAAGACAATGCGCCAGGGCGTGCCGCCGGTGTATTTCTTGGCGATGGCAAATTCCTGCCGGCGCAGTTCCGCGTCGCGCTCATGGGTCAGGGTGGTTGTGCTGGTTGCTGCGTTCATCATGGTGCTCATACCCAGCTTCCTTTCACATAGGCGTAGCTGCCCCAGCCAAGGCCCGCAACGAGGCCAATGGCGATGGGTGGCAGTCCGAAGGGCTGCGTAATGTCTGCGGCAATCATGAGTTCAGAAAACACCGGTGCCAGAAAGGCGACGCCAAACAGGATCGGCCCGATGGCGAACAGGTTTTTCAGGGTGGCGAGGATCATGTCCTTCATGATGCATCTCCCTTGCTCGAGTTTGAGGGTGTGCTGGTAGGCGCCACGACCAGGTCGATCACTTCATCGCCAAGGGCGATGGGATCGATGCCGGCGAGCAAACTCTTGTCCATGACGTTGGTCAGGAGTTGCGAGATGCCATTGGCAGCAGCTGTGGAATAGAGAACCGCGAATTCGGGGGTCTTGCCGGGCAGCCAGCCAGCGGCCTGGGCGGCCCTGGCTGCGTCAAGCAGGCGGGTCATGTAGGCGGCATGCATGTCCACCAGCTCCTTGTCTGATCTGTCACGCACATCCGGGTGTGTCATGGCCCTGAAATAGGCAGGCCGGGCAAGAGCAAAGTGGACAAGGGCCTTGCCGATGGCGTTATAGCGGGCCATGGGGTCGCTGCCGGCGCGATCTGTGGCGGCGTCGAGCTCGGCAATGAGAACGCCGAAGCTTTCTTTTGCCAACGCCTTGATGAGGGAGGTCTTGTCCTTGAAGTGACGGGCAGGGGCGGAGTGCGATACGCCAAGGTCGCGGGCCAGCGCCCGCAGGCTCAGCTTCTCAATGCCGTCGCTGGCAATGACTTCCGCAGCGCGCTGAATGAGGTCCTTGCGCAGGCTTCCATGGTGATAAGACACAGATCGCTCCCTATGTAGACGATGCCAACATAAGAACGCACATGTATGTTGTCAATGTCTACATAGAAGCCGACAATGGGGCCGTACCTTGTTTCTTCAGGGAATCGGGCCAAGTCTTGCGCAAACAGACCGAAAGCAGACCCTCATGCTCACGACACTTGAACATCTGACCACCAAATTTGAGCGTGACGGCGACGCCACCATCTACACGCTGACAGATGACTGGCTGCAGGGCCGGGCTGCCTTTGGCGGCCTTGTTGCTGCACTCGGTCTGATGGCGGCCCGCCACCTGGCGGCACCGGACCGCCGGTTGCGGGCGCTGCAGACGACCTTTGTGCGTCCGTCCGGACCCGGGGCGCTGCGCTTTGAGCCCTCAATGGAGCGCGACGGGCGCAACCTCACGCAGATCCGGGCCATCGGGTTCCAGAACGGCGAGCGTGTGGCCACGACACGGGCGATCTTTGGTCTGCCTTTAGACGGTGTGGATCGCGTGCCGCCGCCGGTTCCGCCGGCTGATACGCCGGGACCGGATACCATTGAGGCTGCGCCCTATGTGGATGGGCTGATGCCCAAGTTCCTGCAGCATTTCGAGTTTCGCTGGGTGCGCGGGGCCATTCCCTACTCAGGGTCAACGGAGACGGACAGCCTTACATGGCTGCGTGCCCGCGATGGCCAGATAGGTCTTGAAGCCTTGAGTGTTCTGTTCTCAGACGCCATTCCATCACCTGCCATCGGCGTGATGCCGGGGCTTGCCAAGTCCAGCACCGTGGCGTGGTCGGTCTCCTTGTTCGAGCCGCCCAAACCGGTTGATGAAAGCGGCTGGTGGCTCATTCACACCAAGCTGACGTCGCTTCGTGACGGCTTTGGCCACCACGTCACAACGTTGTGGACGCCCGAAGGGCAGGCGGCGGCGGTCAGCGAGCAGACCCTCGCTGTTTATCCGTAGGCGGACCAAGCATGACAAAGATACCGGACAAACAATGGCTGCTGGACCGCGTGAGTGCGGGGCGCAATGCCTGGCGCAACAGCGAGCGGCCAGCGCAGATCGATCCTGTGGCGCCGGGCGAGGAATCTGTCTGGGACTATCCGCGCCCTCCCGAAGTGCGCGGCGCCATGGGACCGGTGCGCGTTCAGCACGCGGGGCAGGTGATCGCGAAAAGTGACCGGGCCCTGCGTGTGGTCGAGACGGCCGGCGCGCCGGTGTACTTCGTGCCGCCGGAGGATGTCGTGGATGGCGTGCTGCACGAGACCGACTATGTGACGGTCTGCGAGTGGAAAGGGGCAGCTGTGCACCATGACCTGGTGCTGCCCGGCGCGCGCGTCGAGCATGCAGCCTTCACTTATCCCGAGCCGCTGGATGATCTTGATCCCAACATGGCCCGCATTGCCGGGTGGATAGCGTTTTATCCCGCCCGCGTTGACGCATGCTTTGTCGGCAAGGAACAGGTAACGCCGCAGCCCGGCGGATATTATGCCGGGTGGGTGACGTCCGCCATCAAGGGGCCCATCAAGGGCGCCCCCGGCACGCAGAGCTGGTAGGTCAAACCACTCTGCCTTGTGCCGTGTGCCCCGTGCCCAGTGCCTTTTCGCTAAGGCCGCGGCTGTCTCATTCAGGCGTGTACTCGATGCCGCCGCGGCCCTCGGGCGTCAGCACAGCGGAATCGAAGATCACATGTTCTTCCACCGCCATACCATCCTTGATGCGAAAGCGATCCACACCGCGATAGGTCCGTTGCGACCCATGCACTGTCGCGACGGTTTCCCACGAGATGTAGAGCATGTCGCCGTTGCCCGCGCAGTCCATCGGTGTGACTTTCACCCCTTCCAGCGCCGCCAGGGTCTGGCCCATGAAGGCAGCATAGGTTTTGCCATCCATGTGCCCTGCGCCGGTGAAATGAATTTGTGCATCTGGTGCGATGAGTTCGGCCACCCGCTCACCTGACGGTGCCGCCCAGAACGACTGGAAGCGCTTGTAGAAGTCGCGATGTTCGGCGCTGAGGGTTTCATTAGACATGCAAATTGCATCCTTCTTTTTCAGTGAGACAGAGACACGTCTAATTATGTGCGCTGCGCACATATAGTCAATTGAAAAATGTGCATAGCGCACGTATCCTGCGTACATGCTGAATCGAACCGCCAATCTGCTCGGTGCTTTAGGGCTTGCCGTTGCTGACCGTATCGAGAACGTCGCGCTCGACGTGATGAACCGCGCAGGCGAAACGCCTGCCGCCCTTATTGTGATCGGAAGCGGCGCGGGGCCGTCGAACGACCAGCTCAAGCGCATTCTGGGTCTGTCCCATCCCGGCACCGTGCGGCTGGTGGATCGGCTTGCGGCCGATGGGTTGGTCGAGCGCCGCGCAGGCAAGGACAAGCGGTCCGTCGCGCTCTTTCTTACGGAAAAAGGGACTGCTGCGTGTGATGACCTGCTCGCGGGCCGTCTGGCGACGATTGCGCAGCTGCTGAGCCCGCTGGACGAACAAGAGCAGGATGTATTTGCCGCGTTGCTGCACAAGCTCCTGGCCGCAATCCCGGACAGCGATCTGGACCGGTGTCACCTGTGCCGCATGTGCGACAACAGCGTGTGCACCGATTGCCCCATTCCCGCTGATTTCAGGCAAGAGATGGCGACCTGACGGTAGCGCGACCGAGTTGGCGGGAGACAGGCAACCCCGTGCATGGGCAGGGACCGTCTATGCAGCAGGCTCGACCGGGATGCGCAGATAGGTTGTGCCGTTGTCGTCCGGTGGCGGCATGTGCCCGGCGCGAATGTTGACCTGAACCGATGGCAGCAACAGCCGGGGCGCCGGCAGACCGGCATCGCGGCTGTTGCGCATGGCGACAAACTCAGCCTCGCTGGTTCCTTCATGCACATGCACGTTGCGGGCACGCTGGTCGGCCACGGTGGTTTCCCACGCATGCGCCTTCCGGCCGTTGTCGGGCAAGTAGTCGTGACACATGAACAGGCGCGTTTGCGGCGGCAAGGACAAAATGCGCTGAATGGATGTGTAGAGCGCGCGGGCGTCGCCGCCGGGAAAGTCCGCCCGAGCCGTGCCGTAGTCCGGCATGAACAGCGTGTCGCCAACAAAGACCGCACCGCCAATACGATACGACACGCAGGCGGGTGTGTGTCCGGGCGTGTGCATCACGTCCACAGTGAGCGCGCCGACGGTCAGCGTGTCGCCGTCACTCAGCAGCCGATCAAACTCAGACCCGGTGCCGGTTACGTCCTTGGCGGCAAACACCGGTGCGAAGATCTGCTGCACCTGGGTGATGTGTTCGCCGATGGCGATGGGGGCGCCGGTCTTTTCCTTGAGATAGGGCGCTGCGGACAGATGGTCGGCATGGGCATGGGTCTCAAGTATCCACTCGACTTTGAGGCCGCGTTCGCTTGCCGCATCGAGGATCGCCTGGGCTCCGGCGGTGTGGAACGTGCCGCCTGCGTGGTCATAGTCCAGGACCGGGTCGATGATAACCGCCGCCGGGCCATCCGGCTCGGACACCAAATAGCTCACCGTGTTGGTCTGGGTATCAAAGAAGGCCTGCACGTCCGGGCGCGTTGTCATGCTGCTCTCCACATTCTCGAGGTCATGTTGCTTGACATATATATTAGTAATCCCTAATTTAGCAATATCTAATATATAAGGATGCAGAATGAGCTTTGCGACAAAGGCACCTGCCGGCCAGTCGGCCACGGGGCAGGCGCAGGACATGGCCGCGAAGGCGGCGGAAGCCGCCGCCTTTATCAAGGCGATGTCCAATGAGCGGCGTTTGCTGGTGCTGTGTCGGCTGATTGAGGTGGGGGAGGCATCGGTTGGCTCGCTTGCCTCTGACGTGGGGCTTTCCCAGTCGGCGTTGTCTCAGCATCTGGCGTTGCTGCGCGACGACGGCATGGTTGAAACGCGGCGTGAGGCCCAGTCGGTGCTCTACCGCATCAGCGATATCCGTGTGGAGCGGCTGGTGATGCTGCTGCACGAGATGTTCTGCCCGCCGGAAACCACGTCTGCTCCCCCAGTACGAAAAGGACGAAAGTCATGACGCTTCATCCAATTACCCCTGAAGATGCAAAGCTGCGTGTTGCCCAGGGCACACGCCTCATTGATGTGCGCGAGCGTGACGAGCATCTGCGCGAGCGCATTGCCGGTGCAAGCTGTATTCCCGCCTCAAAGTTGCCGCAGGTGCTTGAGGGCGACGAGGGCGATGTCATCTTCCATTGCCGGTCCGGCAATCGCACACAGGCCCTTGCAGGCATTCTGTCAGCCTCAGCCTCCGGCAAGGCCTATGTCCTTGAAGGGGGTCTGGATGCCTGGAAGAAGGCTGGTCTTGCTGTTGAGAAAACGCCCAAGGCCCCGCTTGAGATCATGCGCCAGGTGCAGATGACGGCCGGTGGCCTCGTGCTGCTGGGTGTCCTGCTCGGCTATCTCGTTTCTCCCGGCTTCTTTGGTCTGTCTGCCTTTGTCGGTGCGGGGCTGTTCTTTGCTGGTGCCTCAGGCTGGTGCGGCATGGCGCGGTTGCTGGCGTTGATGCCCTGGAACCGGGCGCCTGAACTGTCTGCGTCTGACACGGCAGGGGCCAACGCGTAATGGAGGCCTTTCTGGCGGACCCGGGCATGCTGGCGCTTGCCAGCGGCGTGGGTGTGCTTGTGGGGTTCGTCCTCGGGCTGGTGGGCGGCGGTGGATCGATCCTCGCCGTTCCGCTTCTGCTCTATGTGGTCGGCGTGGCAAGCCCGCATATGGCCATTGGCACGGCTGCCGTTGGCGTCGCGGCCAATGCGGCGTCAGGTCTTGTGGCGCATGCGCGTGCGGGGACCGTCAAATGGCGCTGCGCCGTCGTGTTCAGCATTGCCGGTATCATTGGTGCTTACGTAGGCTCCAGCATTGGCAAGGCAATCGACGGCGACGTGCTGCTGGCCGCATTTGGCGGCGCGATGATCGCGATCGGCATCTGGACACTTCTGCCCAAGTCTAGTGAGGACCAGCCGGATGTCCGTTTGACGCTGCAGTCTGCACGCGACCTGCTGCCCCGTCTCATTCCGTTCGGGTTTGGCGCGGGGAGCGCCGCCGGGTTTTTTGGTATTGGCGGTGGTTTTCTGATCGCGCCGGGATTGATGGCGGCGACACATATGCCCATGCGCATCGCCGTTGGGACGTCGCTTGTGGCCGTTCTGGCGTTTGGCGCAACGACGGCTGCGAACTATGCCGTGTCCGGCCTGGTCAACTGGCCGGTCGCGGTGGCGATGATTGCAGGCGGTGTTGTGGGCGGGCTGGCCGGGCAACGCGCCTCCAAGGCCCTGGGCCAATCGGGCAATCTACTGACCCTTGTCTTTGCGGCGCTGGTGATGGGCGTCGGCGGTTTCATCATCTGGCAGGCGCTCTAACGCAAAACACCCGGCCTCCACAGTGTGGGGACCGGGTGCTGCCACTGCACGTATATGCTGCGTCTAGAGGGCGTGCAGTTTAACCGGTAGGGATGCGTATCCCTTTACGAAGTTGGAGTGGGTCAGCACCGGCTCGCCGGTGACTTCCACGCGGGAGAAACGCTTGAGGATTTCTTCCCACAGAATGCGCAGCTGAAGCTCCCCGATGCGGTTGCCCATGCAGCGGTGAATGCCAAAGCCAAAGGACAGGTGACGGCGTGCGTTCTTGCGGTCGATGATGATCTTGTCAGGATCATCAAAGATAGACGTGTCGCGGTTGCCTGACGCGTACCACATCACCACCTTGTCGCCCTTGCGGATCTGCTTGCCGCCAAGGACTGCATCCTGAAGCGCCGTCCGGCGCATGTGCGACAGGGGTGTCTGCCAGCGGATGATCTCGGCGACCGCGTTGTCGGTCAGGGATGGGTCATCCACCATCTTTTTGAATTCGTCCGGGAACAGGTGCATGCCGAAGATGCTGCCGGACATGGAATTGCGGGTGGTGTCGTTGCCACCCACAATGAGCAGTGCCAGATTGCCCATGAACTCTTCAGGCGGCATTTTTGCCATGGCCGGGCTGTGGGTCATCATGGTCAGAAGGTCGATGCTGTCAGGCTTGTTGATCCGTCCCTTCTGCAGCTCGACGAAATACTCGGCCATCTCGTTCAGTTCCGCGACGCGGGCTTCCTGGTTCTCGACAATGTCAGACTCAGGTTCAGCGGTGATCACGTCAGACCAGCGGGTGAGCTTGTGCCTGTCTTCAAACGGGAAATCAAACAGCGTTGCCAGCATTTGGGTTGTCAGCTCGATTGAGACTGTCGGTACCCAGTCAAACTCTTCTCCGACGGGCAGGCTATCCAGCATATTCACCGTCCGTGTTCGGATGATATCGCCGAAGTACTGGAGATTGTTCGGGTTAGTAATGCCGTTCACGGACTTGCGCTGATCGTCGTGCTTGGGCTGATCCATCGAAATGAAGCTGGCTGACTTGTAGTTGGTTTCCGGATCAATCGCGATCCGGTCGTCGATGACGATCCCGCCAAAGTCAGCTTCTGATGAATAGACCTGGTGGTTGGTATCCACCGCCATGATGTCTTCGTAGCGCGTTACGGACCAATAGGGGCCGTAGGTGCTCTCAGCGCAGTAATGCACCGGCTCTTCCGCGCGCATCTTTTCAAAGATCGGGAAGTACTCATAGTTTGACCAGATATCGGGATCAGCAATGTTGGTCGTGCTGCTGAGTTCAACGTCGGACGTAGGTGTATGCGTGAATGCCTGACTCATTGGGATGACCTCCTAGAGTGCGTGCAGTTTGACGGGGAGGGAGGTGTATCCCTTCACAAAGTTTGAGTTTGTGAGTTCGGGCTCACCGGTTACTTCGATGCGGGAGAACCGCTTGAGAACTTCCTCCCACAGAATGCGCAGCTGCAGTTCACCGATGCGGTTGCCCATGCAGCGGTGAATGCCAAAGCCGAAGGAGAGATGGCGGCGGGCATTCTTGCGGTCGATGATGATCTTGTCCGGGTCGTCAAAGATGGATGTGTCGCGGTTGCCCGAGGCGTACCACATCACCACCTTGTCGCCCTTGCGGATCTGTTTGCCGCCGAGGATCGCATCTTCAAGAGCGGTGCGGCGCATATGGGCCAGTGGTGTCTGCCAGCGAATGATTTCCGCGACCGCGTTGTCGATCAAGGTCGGGTCAGCGACCATCTTGTCCCACTGCTCCGGGAACAGGCTGAAGCCAAAGACGCCACCGGTCATCGAATTCCGGGTCGTGTCGTTGCCGCCAACGATGAGCAGCGACAGATTTCCCAGAAACTCTTCCGGGGGCATGTTCGCCATGGCCGGGCTGTGGGTCATCATGGTCAGCAGGTCGATGTTGTCCGGCTTGTCCTTGCGGCTTTGCTGCAGGTCGCTGAAATAGGCGGCCATTTCCATCAGCTCATCAATGCGCTGCTGCTGGGTCTCAACGATGCCTGAGCCGGGCTCTGCGGTGGACACGTCAGACCAGCGAGTGAGCTTGTGGCGGTCCTCGAAAGGGAAATCGAACATGGTGGCGAGCATCTGTGTCGTCAGCTCGATAGATACCGTTGATACCCAGTCGAACTCCTCACCCACCGGCAGGCTGTCCAGCAGGTTCGACGTACGCTTGCGAATGATCTCGCCAAAGTGCTGCAGGTTGTTGGGGTTGGTGATGCCGTTCACGGACTTGCGCTGTTCGTCGTGTTTCGGCTTGTCCATGGCGATGAAGTTCACCGCCTTGAAGTCATTCTCCGGGTCATTCTGAATGCCGTCATCAATGATGATGCCGCCGAGATGAGCGTCGGAGGAATAGACGTGATGGTTGGTGTCTACCGCCATGATGTCTTCGTAGCGGGTGACGGACCAATAGGGGCCGTAGGTGCTCTCCGCACAATAGTGTACCGGGTCTTCCTGACGCATCTGCTCGAAGATTGGGAAGTAGCTGTAGCTCTCCCACAATGCCGGATCGGCAACATTGGTCTTGCTGGTCAGCGGCTGTGTGGCCGGTGGCGTGTGCTTGAAAGCCTGGCTCATTGGTCTTGTCCCTCCAAAGCGCGGCAGCGTTTTTGGTCTGTTGCTGCCCATTCACTTAATGCGTAGCGTAACTCCGCATTCATTTGGTTCGCAAGGGGAAAAGTGCCTGTGATTGAGGCTCGCAACTTGTCAGCCTTGAAATCGGGGTGCTGCGGTGGTTTCTGGCCTGCGAAACCTCGTCATGAGATCACTCACAAACACGGAGATGCCCGATTTGCCTCTGCATACCACCGCATATGACGCGCTTTTTGGCGATGACGAAGGCCGGGTCTGCCGCGATATCCCTGAAAGTGCATGCAATGCACAGCCGGAAAACGTCTCCGCTCACCTCATAAGCCTCGCGGCCACAAAGGCCGGAGATGGCCTGTCTGACCCCAAACTCATTCTTGCCTGGGTGCTCAATGCGCTCGGCGCACCGGCATTCCTGATTGGGCTGCTGGTGCCATTGCGTGAGGCCGGGGCCCTGGTGCCGCAGCTGTTTGCCGCCGGTGCCATCCGGGCGCTGCCGGTGCGCAAATGGGCTTGGGCGATTTCCAGCCTGATCCAAGGGTTGTGCGTTGCCGCCATGGGCGCCGTGGTGCTGATCTTCGACGGGGTGATGGTGGGGTGGATCGTTGTGGGTCTGCTGGCTGTCTTTGCCCTGTCCCGATCTGTCGCGTCTGTTGCCTACAAGGATGTGTTGGGCAAAACCGTTTCCAAGGCCAAGCGGGGCACGACGACAGGGACGGCAGACAGTATTGCCGCCATGGTGGTCCTGGCGTTCGGGCTGGCGTTGTCTTTTGATATTCTGACGCGCTCAGTCGAGGTCGTGTCGGCGGCGCTGTTCATTGCCGGTGGCTGCTGGATGGTTGCAGCGGCGGTGTTCTTGACCCTGAAGGAAGAACCGGGCGCCACCGAAGGCGGCGGGAACGCGTTCGAGACCGCGATTGGCCAGCTGTCGCTGCTGCGGGAGGACCGCCAGCTTCAACGCTTCATTGCCACACGCGGACTGCTGATCGCAACGGGCCTTGCACCGCCCTATCTGGTAACCATCGTGGCCCAGCGTGGCGGCACGGATCTGTCGCAACTTGGACCCTTCATTGTGGCGTCCGGGCTGGCCTCGGTTGTCAGCTCCTACTTCTGGGGGCGGCTGTCGGACCGGTCGTCCCGGCGGGTTCTCATTTATGCGGGCCTGCTTGGGTCGCTTTCCATGGCGCTGGCGCTGAGCGTCACGTTTCTGGCGCCCACATGGGTCATGGCCTATGCCATGGCGGCAGTCCTCTTTGTACTGATGATTGCCTATAAGGGCGTGCGTCTGGGGCGCTCCACGCATATTGTGGATATGGGGTCTCAAGAGACACGGGCTGCCTACACTGCCCTGTCCAACACGATTGTGGGCGGGCTGTTGATGCTGGCCGCTCTGTTTGGTGCCCTGGCATCGCTGGCTGGCACATGGGTGGTGATTGCTGTATTCGCTTTGATGTGTGCGGGCGCGGCAATCGTTGCCAGTGGCCTTGATGAGGTGCAGCAGGCATGAGTGCGAACAACACGTCCGACTGGACACCGCCGACAGATCTGACAGAGCGGGTGAAGCTGGCGCTGGTGCCGCCCTCGCTTGATATTCGTCGCCGGGTCAATCGCGAGCTGCGCAAGGGTGAGCCCGAGTTTGGCCTCGTGCCGTATCTGTGTGCCCGCGACAAGGACGCGATCGATATTGGCGCCAATCGCGGTGTCTATACGTGGTGGATGGCGCGCACGGCGCAGCATGTTCATGCCTTTGAGCCCAACCCCAAGATGCTGGGTATCCTCAACCGGGTGCTGCCGACGAATGCCACGAGCTACGCAGTGGGGCTGTCTGACAGTGACGGCGATGCGGGGCTGTTCATTCCTCAGCGCCGTAAGGGTTACTCCAATCAGGGCGGATCACTGTCCACGCGCAAGGCCGACATTCCCCATGGGAAAGTCACCGTGCAGACGCGGACGCTGGACAGTTACGATCTGCGCAATATCGGGTTCATCAAGATTGACGTTGAAGGGTTTGAGGCGCCGGTCATTGCCGGGGCGCGGGAGACCCTGAAGCGGGAACGCCCCAATCTGCTCATCGAGCTGGAAGAGGCGCATACGGGTGAGCCCATCGAAGACATGCTGGGCGAGATCGGTGAGATGGGCTTTCAGGGGTTTTTCATGCGGCGTGGCCAATTGACCTCGCTCAGGCATTTTGACCCGGAAGCCCATCACCGGTCGGCGGACGGCAAGGCCAATTACGTTTTCAATTTCATCTTTATCCCGACCTGATCGCTCATCTGGTCTGATCGGAGCTGTTTACCTCGTCAGGCGCAAAAAGCGTGCTTTGGGCCGCTAATGTGCTAAGAGGCCCACTGGATAAGAATGCATGCCTTCTGGGGAGCCCACGCCTGTGGCCACTACGCCTGAAAGCCTCGCGATTTCGGCCGTTGTGCCGGTCAAGAACGAGGCAGAAAACATCCTTCCGCTGGTGACTGAAATCGATGCTGCCCTGCGCGAAACCGGGGCAGATTACGAGATCGTCTATGTGGATGACGGCTCCGACGACGTGACCCCGCAGAAGCTGAAAGAGACGCAGCAGGCGTTCCCTGCACTGCGAATCATCACCCATTCCAATAGCTGTGGCCAAAGTCGCGCTGTCGCCACCGGCGTGCGCTACGCCCGTGGGCGGATGATCGTGACGCTCGATGGTGACGGGCAGAACGTGCCGGCAGACATTCCCGCCATGTGGGGCAAGCTCGACGGGGCTGAAGACCTGATGGTTGCCGGCCGCCGGATGAAGCGGCGCGATGTGTGGATCAAGCGCGTGTCGTCGCGCTGGGCCAACCGTATTCGTGCCCGCTTGCTCAAGGACGATACACCGGACACCGGCTGCGGCCTCAAACTGTTTCCGCGCGATGCCTTCATGGAGCTGCCCTACTTCAATCACATGCACCGGTTTCTACCGGCCCTCATGCAGCGGCATGGCTACCGTGTGATCAACCATGATGTGCAGCATCGCTTTCGGGAGCACGGCACGTCTAAATACGGCACCCTCGACCGGCTGTTCGTCAGCATCTTTGATATTGCAGGCGTGATGTGGCTGCAGCGGCGCATCTCCCGGCCCGACACCATCCACGACAGTCTTCAGGCGGACTAACCGGAGTTCTGGCAGACCATGCCACTTGCTGAACGCATCAAGGCGCGGTTGAGGGCGCTCGACAGCCGGGCCGTCATGGTCATCGGCCTTGCGTTCTTTGCGTTCGGCACCGCGTTGACGCTGATCCTGTTCGGGAGTGCCTGGCTGGCGCTTGAAGGCGAGGGCGATGTCGCGTCCATGATTGCCAGTGTGGATGATCCTATCCTCGCGCCGCTTGCCGTCATTCTTGTGTATGTGGGGCTGGGCGCACTTGGGGCGCCACAATTCCTGTTGCAGGCCGCCGCCATTGTCGTTTTCGGTCCGTGGCTTGGCTTTGCCTATGCGTGGGGTGCGACGCTTGTCAGTTCGTCGGTGTTCTACTGGGCCGGGCACTTCTCGGGGGCGCAGGCGCTGCGGCGGTTTGCGGGTGTGCGCGTCAATTCCATAAGTGAAGCGCTTGGACGCCATGGCATTCTGGCCAGTGCTGTCAGCCGGGTTGTACCCACCATGCCCTTTGTCATTCTCAACATGGCGTTCGGTGCCAGCCATGTGAGCTTTACAAAATTTCTCATCGGCACAGGACTTGGCACCATCCCGAAGGTGGCGGTGGTTGCCTATGTGGGCGCGAGCCTTGGTGACTTCCTCGCCAGCCGTGATCCGATGGATCTGGCCTTGATGGCGTGTATCATCGTGCTGTGGATTGTCTTCGCCTGGTGGGTTCGCCGGGCGCTGAAGCGCTCTGGCTGGCAAAAGGCCGTTGACGATGCGGTGGATGCGCCTGAGTCCGGGCCGTCCAAGTAGGCTGCGTCTCCGGATCAAGCCCGGAGCCACGACGTCAGGAAAACAGCTTGTTCCAGCAGGCGGTGATGACCTCATCGCCGATGTCGAGCACTTTTTCGCGCCAATCAGGATCAGCCGGGTTCGAGCACTCGCCGACTTCCGCAACGATGGCCTTGCCTTGTTCGCTGTCGCGGTCGCCATGGGCCCATAGCCAGCCTTCCGCGCGCTCTGCGAGGATCATGCGGGCCCCTTCAAAGGTGCCGATCTCGCAGGAAAATGCGCGAATGTCCGCATGCGGATTTTCCTTGCAGATGCCTGCTGTCACATTTCCCTGGGTTGGCGTCATGACGCTTTCTTCGCCGGCGGGGTACTTCACATTCTCCTCGCCCAGCGCCTCGCACAGCCACTGGTAGCCGGGCGCGCCCACCTCATGGCGTGACAGAGCCTCGTAGGTGGCGTAGTCGCCGGCACCGGTGTGCATGTCGATCAGGACGGCTTCCTTGGCGTGGCGCAGGACATCGCCATAGATGCCTGAGAGACGCCGGTTGGATTCAACGCGTTCCTTGCCGCCATAGTAGACACCGCGGGGAAACTCATACTGACCTTCCGTGAACGCCTGCTGCACCCAGGCCATGCCGTGCTTGTCGACCAGCGCCCAGGCTTTCTCAACGAACTCCGCCGTTGTTTCGTCCGTCAGATCCGTCGGGTTCAGGATGTCGTATACGTCGCGGTAGTTCTGCGATGTGGGGCGCGGGTCTTCCGGCTCAAGAAAGTTGCGGTTGATGTCCACATTGTCTTCGTTCTGTCGCCGCACCCAGGCAAAGCCATAGGGGTTGTGCGCGTGCACGAGCAGGATCGCTCCGTCGTCCGGCAGCGTTAGTTCGTCCAGCATGTCGTTGAGGAACTGTGCCTGCACGGCGGAGCCGGACGGGCCTTCCGTTCCATGGGTGCCGCAGCTCACCGCAAAGACACGGGCCGGGCCAGATGTGTCGGTGATCATTGGACCCAGATAGGCCGTGTCTATGGTGAGGTCGCGGTCGCCAGGGCCTTTGGCCTTGAGGGTGTGGGCCTCAAGTGCAAATCCGCGCTGGGTCGCCAGTTCGCGGAACTGGTTTCGGAAGGCGTAATAGTCCGGCTGGAAGTAGGCGACCATCACATGTCCCGGATGCTACTCAGCCGCGTGAGACGGAACGATGTGTTCCGGCTTCACTTCGGGCGCTGCGGTGTGAGCGGCCATGGGCTTCATGCCAAGGCGGGCGAGCAGGGCCTTGTCGTGGTCTTCGCCGGGGTTGTCGGTCGTCAGCAGTTTTTCACCGACAAAGATCGAGTTGGCGCCAGCGAGGAAGCACAGGGCCTGCAATTCGTCAGACATATGCTCGCGGCCAGCGGAGAGGCGCACCATGGAGGCGGGCATCATGATTTTTGCGACGGCGATGGTGCGGACAAACTCAAGCGGGTCCAGATCGTCAACCTCGCCAAGCGGCGTGCCACCGACTTTCATCAGGGAGTTGATGGGAACGCTTTCAGGATGTTCTGGAAGGTTGGCCAGTTCCATCAGCATGTCGGCGCGGTCTTTTTGTTCTTCGCCCATGCCGATGATGCCACCGGAGCACACGTGAATGCCGGCGTCGCGCACATGGGCCAGAGTGTCGATGCGGTCATCGAAGGTGCGCGTTGTGATGATGTCGGTGTAGTACTCGCGTCCGGTGTCGATGTTGTGGTTGTAGTAGTCGAGGCCCGCGTCGCGCAGGCGCTTGGCCTGCATGGCATCGAGCATGCCAAGGGTCACGCAGGCTTCCATGCCCATGTCTTTAACGCCCTCCACCATGGCGCACACAGCATCCAGATCGCGGTCCTTGGGCGAGCGCCACGCCGCGCCCATGCAATAGCGCGTTGCGCCGCGTTCCTTGGCCTTGCGGGCTTCGGTCAGCACCTTTTCGACTTCCATGAGCTTGGAGGCCTTGAGGCCGGTCTCGAATTTGGCGGACTGGGAGCAATAGCCGCAGTCCTCCGGGCAGCCGCCGGTCTTGATGGAGAGCAGCTCTGACTGCTGCACTTCATTGGGATCAAAATAGCGCCGGTGAGCCGTCTGGGCCGCAAACAGCAGATCGTTGAACGGCATCGCGAACAGGTCTGTGACCTCGTCGCGAGTCCAGTCGTTACGCAGATCGGGACGCGGATCAGATTGCTGTTGGGTACTCATGGGTAGGTCGGCCTCTTGCTAGATGGAGTGCGAGCAGGGTAGACGCCGCGAGCATAGATTGCGAGTGCCTAGAATGGCCTGCTGCTGTGTGGTCTTTCGTCTCACTCCGCCGCTGCGGAATGGCTCTTTTGCGGTGGGACATAAAGTTCGTTCATGTACTCCGTGAGGGCTTTTTTTGCCACACCCGGGTCCATGACGTTGAGCAGCTCGTTGATCTCCGTGGTGCCGTCAGGCAGTTCCCCTGAATCCGTTGAGCCGAGCATTTTCATGAACTCTTGAAACAGCTCCGGCGTAAAATCATCTGGTGTCAGCGCTTTTACAAATTCCTTGATGTCGGCGGGCACGGCCTCTTCGTTCTTTGCTTTCACGATGTCGGTGCACTCGCGCAGGTCTTTCAGCATGGCGTCAGCCTGGGTAAGGCTCGCTTGGTCAATCGACAGGTGGATGTTTTCCTTTGATCCAAAGAACCCCAGCTGAGGCTGAATGAACCAGCCGCGCTTTTTCATTTCATCAATCACCGGGAAGATGCTCATGACATCTGATGTGAAGGCCACGAGGCAAAGCTCGGGGTCGCCGAGAATTTCATATTCCGGCATGGCAGCAATCCCGGCCCGGATCTTCTTGGTGGCCTGCAGCATTTTGTCGGCGATGGAGAGGTAGCCTTCGTCACCCAGGAAGTTCATAACCGCCCACGCTGCCGCCATGGGTCCGCCCGTCTTGGTGGAAAGGATTGTCGGGTTGATAACCGTGTAGCCTGTCCAGCTTGAACAGGTAAAAATCTGATGCCGGCGCAGGTCCTTGTTGCGTTGCAGAATGACGCTGGCGCCCTTGGGGCAGTAGGCGTATTTGTGCAGATCCATTGACATGGATGTGACGCCGTCGACCTCAAAGGAAAATGGCGGCACGTCTTCGCCAAGACGGCGCCAGTAAGGCAGCATGAAACCGCCGATGCAGCCATCCACATGGAAGAGCAGGTCATGCTTTTTAGCGATCGCCGCGATCTCTTCGATCGGGTCGATGACGCCATGGGCATAGGAAACCGCAGATGCCACAATCTGGATGGTGTTGGGCGTAATGGCGTCTTCGATGGCTTTGGGATCGGCCTTGTAGGTTACCGGGTCCATCGGCACGAGGACGGGCTTCAGACACAGATATTGTGCTGCCTTTTGAAAAGCCGCGTGGGCGGTCACAGGCAGGATGATTTCCGGTTCTGTGATTTCCGGCTTCTTCTCGCGGAAATAATCGCGCGCGGTTTTGACAGCAAGCATGCAGCTTTCCGTCCCGCCTGAGGTGAAGTTGCCGACGACCTCCTCATCACCCTGCAAGTGGTCTATGGCCATGGCCACCAGTTCGTTTTCAAACCGCAGCAGGCTGGGATAGACGGTGGGGTCGAGCGCGTTTTCTGTCAGGTAGCGTGTATAAGCCCGTTTGGCGACGTCATCGACGTCGGGTCCCGCATCGTAGATGTAGGCGAAAGTGCCGCCTCCATGGACGTCCAGATCGTCCGTGCCGAACTCTTCTAGCGCGGCGAATACATCCTCTTTTGTGCGGCCTTGCGCGGGCATTCTCATGTGTGCGTTCTCTCAAGCGTTGTCCTGAGAGTGCATGGCACCATGAAGCCCGCTTCGCTGCAAGCGCCTAGGCGGCGGCTTTCTTGTCGATCTCGGCCATGAATTCGCCAAGCCGCGTGACGGCGGGAACGGCTGCCTTGCGCATCCGCTTCAGGATGGCAATTTTCTCGTCGTCGTCCTGTGCGACGTCCGCCACGGTCTTGCTGAAGCCATCCAGACGGTTGGTCAAAAGCCATTGACCGATCTCTTCACGGGTGGACCAGGTGTACTGGTTCATCATGGCGGCGAAGGTGAAGCGGACGTAGTCGTCGGTGGTGTCAGGCAGGGGCACGACACCGCAAATCTGGTTTTTCAGATCTTCGTCATCGCCATAGGTTGCTTCTGTATGAGCAATAAGCGAGGCGCTGAACAGCGGCTGATAGGACCGCACAAACTGAGGCGTGATGACGTGACCGTTGAACACCGGCGTCGTCTCGCGGTTGCTGACCGCCGTTGCCGAGCAGTCCACATGGACGGCGTTGGCGCTGGTGGGGATGGTGCCCTTGTCGAGCACAATCTCGGTCTGGCCGACATGTTGGACGCGGCCAAGACGAACAATGTTCTTGATGCTGCGCAGGGCTTCGAGTTCGAGTTCGCTGATGGTCGCGCCATGGAACATGGAGGGGCGCACGGTCTTGTCGATGCGCACGAAATAGCCCGACTCTTCGAGGCGATCAAACATGTCCTCCATGTCCTTGGCGCCTGCAATGGATTCCATCTGCGCGGCCTGCGCGCCCATGGTGTGCGTGAAGAATTCCGCTGTGGGCTGGGTATTGAGACGATTGAGCAACCAGGCATCGCGTGACTTGATCCAGCAGATCTGGTCCGGTGACACGCCTGTTTCGAGCAGCCACAGGCAGGCATCAATGCCGGTCTTGCCACCCCCGATCACCACGTAGTTGTCCGGTGTCTTGCTGATCTTCGGCAGGTCGTTGAGCGGCATGAAGGTTACGCCGTCGGCGACGTCGAAATTGGGGACATGTGTCGAGGGTACGGAGTTCTTCAGATAGGTCGCGTTGACGATTTTCTTTGTCACCTTCACTTCGTATTGCCTGCCGCTGGCGATGGAGTGGAAGGTGTGCGTTGCGTCCATGTCGCCGGTGTAGTGGCACATGGGAAAATACTGCACGCGTCCGGTGGGCAGGAACTGGTGTCGCATCACGTCGTCAAAATAGGAGGTCACGTCCGCGCCGGACGACAGGTCGTACATGCCCTTGTTGAGGCCGACCTGGTCCTTCTGGCCGCTGGACAGTTCGCGGGAGGCAACACCGTAAAACGCTGCGGGCTGATGCAGGGTGACGAAGGGATAGGCGTCGTTCCAGTGACCGCCGGGTTTGGCGTGGCCGTCCACCATCAGCACGCGCGCGTCGGTTTCACTGATCAGCGTGTCAGCAAAGGCCATGCCCATGGCACCGGCGCCGACGATCAGATAATCCGTTTCCAGTATCTCGGTCATGAACTTTCACCCTTGTGATGTCTGTCAGCCCTAGCGGGGATCAGGAGATTTCGGTTTGATCTTTGATATAACGCTGTTATGTTCTGGGCGGATTTCTAATAACAGTGTTATGGTGTGTCAAGCGCTATCTCCCATTTTCAAGAACGATGCTTTTCATGAGCGGCAAAACAGCACGAAAAACTGAGGCCAGGTCTCAAAATCCAGACAATGCCAAGGCCAATATTCTGGCAGCGGCGTCTGACATTTTTCTTGAAGGCGGCATCCAGTCGCTCAGCGTCCGTGCCATTGCGGCCAGGGCCGGGACGTCCACCATCGGCATCTACAGCCACTTCCAGGGCAAACAGGGCATTCTGGATGCGCTGTACATCGAGGGATTCAAAATGGTCATCGAGAGCATGACTGTTGCCGATGCTGATCTCTCCGCCCGGGACACTATCATGCGGGCCTCGCGGCAATATCTCGACATGGCTGAAGGCCACGCCGCCCACTACCGGCTGATCTTCGGCGAACGGGACGCGGAGTTTGTGCCGTCCCATGATGCCGAACTGGTCGGTGCCAAGGCCTTCAACACGATGTTGCGCCATGTGGCCAAGCTGCTGCCTGATACGGCCACCCACAAGGAGAAGCAAGACGCTGCCGTGCAGACATGGGCACTGCTGCATGGCTATGTCAGCCTGCGTCAGCACGAAGTGTCCGGCCTTGTGGATATGAGCGACTGGAAGACGCGGGCGCTGACCACGCTCGGCCTTCTTGTGGATGCGATGGAGCTTCGCACGGCGGTTGCCGATCAATGATGCGTCAACAGGGTGGACCCGTCACATACGCCTGCTAGAGTCCCCACCGGGTTCAGGGGGATGAGTATGAGTGTAGAAACGGGCGCTGCCGCACCAAGCGTCACAAGTGCCATTGGCGGGCCGGTTGCGCCGCGTCGCGGGCAGGTCTCCTGGGCATTGTTCGACTGGGCAAACCAGCCCTATTTCGCTCTTATCACCACTTTCATTTTTGCTCCCTACTTTGCGGCCACCTATGTGGGTGACGCGACGCTGGGTCAGGCGCTGTGGGGTCAGGCACTTGGCTATGCCGGGCTGGCCATTGCCTTCATCTCTCCTATCGTCGGGTCGATCGCGGATCAGACCGGTCGCCGCAAGCCATGGCTTGCCGCGTGCGGCGTCGGTTTTTGCGTCGCGGTTTCCTGCCTGTGGTTTGCCCTGCCCGGGGAAGGGGCGATCAACCCCGTGCCCATCATGGTGGCGGTTGCGTGCGCGGCCATCGCCATGGAAATTGCCGTCGTTTTCAACAACGCCATGTTGCCGTCGCTTGTGTCATCCGGGCGCATGGGCACGTTGTCCGGCTTTGGCTGGGGCATCGGCTATGTGGGTGGCCTCCTGGCACTGATCATCGTGCTGTTCTTTCTGGCAGCCGACCGCGAGACCGGGCTCACCATGCTGGGGCAGCCGCCCCTGTTTGACCTGGATCCGGCCATGTCCGAGGCGGACAGGTTTTCAGGACCCATGGTCGCCATGTGGTTTGCGATCTTTGTGATCCCGCTTTTTGTGTTCACGCCGGATGCGCCAGCGACGGGCGTGCGGCCGGGCGCAGCGGTGCGCCAGGGCCTTGTGCAGCTCAAGACCACGCTGGGTCACCTGCGCCGCTTCCGCAACATCGCGCTCTATCTGTTTTCCCGCATGCTCTACTTCGATGGCCTGTCCGCCATCTTCGCGTTTGGCGGCATTTATGCGGCAGGCATTTTTGGCTGGGAGATCATGACGCTTGGTCTGTTCGGGATCATCCTGTCGATCTTTGCAGCCGCCGGTGCGTTTCTTGGTGGCTGGCTCGATGACAAGATTGGGTCCAAGCGCACCATCCAGATTTCTGTTTTGGGGTTGATCGTTGCCACCATCGGTTCTGCCTCGATTGGTCCGGACACGATCTTTTTTACAGTTCCTGTAGACCCACCACAGCCCGGCGCGGCACCGTTCTCCAGCATCGGGGAACAGATCTATCTGGTGTTCGGTATTCTCATCGGCATTTCAGGTGGCCCGGCGCAGGCGGCAAGCCGCACGATGCTGGCCCGCATGGCGCCGCCGAGCATGATGACGGAATTCTTCGGTCTCTATGCGCTGTCGGGCAAGGCCACTGCCTTTCTGGCGCCGCTGGCCATCGCCTGGGCGACACTGGCATACGACAGCCAGCGCGCGGGCCTGGCTGTGATTGTAGCCTTTCTGGTTGTTGGCTTTATGCTGCTCTTCGGGGTCGCAGAACGCCGGGAAGAAGCTATCAGCGATTGAGTTCCCCACACCCCAACACGACATAAGCGGGACCCGGGTCAACCGCGGCCCACTCGCCGGGAGGCACACAAGGTTTGTCACAAGACGTCACCGAAATTCCCATCACCCCGTCCACACCCGCTGGCGTGGATAACCCTGGGCCTGACACACAGGCCGCTGATGGCGGCACGCCTGCTGACAAACGTGGTCAGATTTCCTGGGCGATCTTTGAATGGGCACGCAACCCGTATGTCCTGCTGATCACCATCTATGTGTTTGCGCCTTACTTCTCCAACCATGTGGTCGGTGACCCGGTTCAGGGACAGGCGATCTGGGGCTATATCAATGGCTTTGCCGGGGCGGCGATCGCCATTCTTGCTCCATTCCTTGGTGCCATTGCGGACCTTGGTGGCACGCGCAAGCCCTGGATCATTGCGTTCACGCTGGTGATGGTGCCTGCAATGATTGCTCTGTGGTTTGCCCTGCCCGGTGATGGCGGCATTGGCATCTGGGGCGTGGCGCTTTGCATTGTGACGATCACCATCGCCTATGAGTTTTCGGCGGTGTTTCACAATTCCATGCTGCCCTCCATCGCGCCGCATTCGCGCATCGGGTTTCTGTCGGGACTGGGCCTCGCGCTGGGCAATCTCGGCGGCCTGCTGATCCTGATTTTCATGCTCGTGTTCTTCACGCTGCCCGGCAATGTGCCGTGGAGCTTTATTCCCGATACACCGCTTTTCGGCCTCGACCAGTCGCTGTTCCAGGACAGCCGCATTTCCGGCCCCGTGGCCGGGATGTGGCTTGCGGCCTTCTCGCTGCCTTTGTTCCTGTTCACGCCCGACGCTGCCAAGAACACCATCGGTGCGTGGGAAGCCATGCAGAAGGGTGTGCGGCGCGTGGTGCAGACGGTCATGCGGCTCAAGCACTACCGCAATGTCGCCACCTATCTGGGTGCGCGCATGCTCTACAATGACGGCAAGACCGCTGTGCTGATCTTCGGCGGTGTCTATGCTGCCGGCGTGTTTGGCTGGGGCACACTGGACATGCTGGTCTATGGCATCATCCTGTCAGTCTTCGCGGTGCTGGGTGGCCTGATCGGTGGCTGGCTCGATGATACGTTCGGCTCGAAGATCGCGATCATGACGTCAATCGGCGGTACGACAGTTGGTCTGCTGCTTGCGGTTTCGATCACGCCAAACGAACTCTTCTTCCAGCCGTATGAAAGCACCGGCCCCATCTGGTCGTTGCCGTTCTTCAAGACGCTGCCGGAACTTCTCTATTTGTGCGTGGTGATCATCATCGCGATTTTCATCACGGCGGCCTACGCCAATTCGCGCACAATGCTGGCGCGCATTGCTCCGGCAAAAATGATGACTGAGTTCTTTGGTCTGTATGCGCTGTCGGGCACGGCAACGGCATTCGTTGCGCCTATCCTCGTGGGCATCTCGACAGACATGTTCGACAGTCAGCGGGCGGGCTTTGCTTCCATTCTGCTCCTGCTCTTGGCGGGTATGGCCGTCATGATCTTCGTCAACGAGACGCGCGCCGAGCGTGCCGATGGAGACCATTAGGACATGAGCGAAGGCTGGCCACGCGGCGAAGAGGACACGGCGACACAAACAGCGTCCCATGGCGAACCGTCCAACCACACCGGTGGTCAGGTCGGGTGGCTGATGTATGAGTGGGCCAACCAGCCCTACTTCTCGCTGATCACGATTTTCCTTTTCTCAAACTATTTCGCCAATGTCTTCTTCCAGGGTGACGCCGCCGACGGTCAAGCCTATTGGGGCTACACCCAAGCGATTGCGGGCATTGCCATCGCGCTCATGTCCCCCATTCTCGGGGCCATGGCGGATGCCGCAGGCCCGCGCAAACCGTTCATCGGGTTCTTCCTGCTGGGTGTCTCGTTCGGCTGTGTCGGTTTGTGGATTGCAGAACCCGGCGGTGCATTGTTGCCGATCATGGCGCTCGTCATTGTGGCGTCGATCTCTGCTGAGTTCGTCACGACATTCGCCAACGCCATGCTGCCAAACATCTCGACCGAACGGCGCATGGCGCTTTTGTCCGGGGTTGGCTACGGCATTGCGCAGGTGGCAGGCATCTTTGCCCTGGCCATCGTGCTGTTTGCGTTTCAGCTGCCCGGCAACATTGAAGCCTCTTTCATTCCTGATGCGCCGCTGCTGGGGTTGGACAGGTCTGCCTATGAAGACGAGCGCATCGTCGGACCGCTGGCAGGCCTGTGGTTCCTGGTGTTCATGCTGCCGCTGTTTTTACTGACGCCGGATCAGCCAAAGACGGGTCTCAAGCGCGGGGCCGCTGCGCGACAGGGCATCCGTCAGCTGCGTGAAACGTTTCGGCGGCTTCGTCATTTCCGCAATATCGGGCTCTATCTCATCGCCCGGATGCTCTACTACGATGGCTGCACGGCAGTCTTTATGTTCGGCGGCATTATCGCGGGTGCACTGTTCGGCTGGAGCGCCCTGGAACTGGCCGTGTTCGGGATTGTCGTCACGCTGTTTTCGGCCCTTGGCGGTTTTCTCGGGGGCGTCATTGATGCGCGGATTGGCAGCAAGCGCACAATCGTTGGTGCGTTGCTGGTCGTGATCCTGACCTCCGTGGCGCTTGTCTCTGTGGACAGCGACACGATGTTCTTTGTCCTTGAAGTCGCGCCGCGCGCGGAAGGGGCTGCGCCCTTCTCAAGCGCGGGTGAAATCGCGTTTCTTGTCATCGCCTGTCTGTTCGGGCTTGGCGTTGGCCCGGCCCTTGCCTCAAGCCGCACCATGCTGGCGCGTCTTGCGCCGCGCGACATGATGGCTGAATTCTTCGGGCTTTATGCATTGGCGGGCAAGGCAACGACGTTCCTTGCGCCGCTCACCATCGGGATCGTGACCCAGGCCACCGGCAATCAGCGGCTGGGTCTGTCCATCGTGCTCGTGTTTCTGCTGGCCGGTCTGGCGTTGATGTTCTTCGTCAAGGAAGAGCGATCAGAAGGGCTTCACGCCTAGGGGCTATTCAATCACAACCGCTGTGCCGCACGCGGTGGCCATGAGGATCGACCCCTTGGCGCCGACTGACTCGTAGTCTATGTCCACGCCCAGGACTGCATTGGCACCCATGGCCTGCGCATTGGCGACCATATCTTCAATGGCGGCTTCACGGCTGGAGCGGAACACTTTTTCATAGGAGCCTGAGCGCCCGCCGAAGAAGTCTCGCAGACCAGCAAAGATATCGCGGACCACGTTGGCGCCGGTCACTGCTTCACCGGCAACAAGACCTTTGTACTCGGTGATCCTGCGGCCTTCGATGCTGTTGGTGGTTGTGACAAGCATGATGGAAGCTCCCGTGTTTTCTAGTGACGGAAGTGACGCATGCCGGTCAGCACCATGGCAAGGCCTGCTTCATCGGCTGCGGCGATCACTTCATCATCGCGAATGGATCCGCCGGGCTGGATGACAGCCGTTGCGCCGGCTTCTGCAGCGCTCAGGAGGCCGTCTGCAAAGGGGAAGAAAGCGTCTGATGCGACGACCGACCCCTTGGCCAGAGCCTCGGTGAGGCCTGCTTCCCTGGCGGCATCTTCCGACTTGCGGGCGGCGATGCGGCTTGAGTCCACGCGGCTCATCTGGCCGGCACCGATGCCCACGGTGGCGTTGTCCTTGGCATAGATGATGGCGTTTGATTTCACGTGCTTGGCAACGCGGAAGGCAAACAAGAGGTCGCTCATTTCCTGTTCCGACGGCGCGCGCTTGGTCACCACTTTGAGGTCTGCGGGCATCACGCGCCCTGCATCGCGGGATTGTACGAGCATGCCACCAGCAACAGTCTTGGCGGTGAAGCCCTTGGCTTCAGGATCCGGCAGACCACCAGTAATCAGTAAGCGGAGGTTTTTCTTCTTGGCGATGATCTCGCGTGCCGCATCATCTGCGTCTGGTGCAATGATCACTTCGGTGAAGATGCCGGAAATCTTTTCAGCCGTTGCGCCGTCGAGTGTGCCGTTGAGGGCGATGATGCCGCCGAAGGCTGAGACGGGGTCGCAGCGCAATGCTTTTTCATAGGCTTCAGCCAGTGAGCCACCCAGAGCAACACCACACGGGTTGGCGTGCTTTATGATGGCAACGGCCGGCTGTTCTGTACCAAACTCCGCCACACATTCAAAAGCCGCGTCTGTGTCATTGAGGTTGTTGTAGGAAAGCTCCTTGCCCTGCAGCTGGGTAGCGGTCGCAACGCCGGGGCGGTTGTCGCCTGTTGTGTAGAAGGCCGCATTCTGGTGCGGGTTCTCACCATAGCGCAGCGTCTGGGCCAGCGTGCCGGCAACGGCCCGATAGGTAGGGGCGTCGTCTTCAATCTCGTTGGCAAACCAGTTGGAGATTGCTGCGTCGTAAGCGGCGGTGCGCGCATAGGCCTTGGCGGCGAGGCGCTGACGCAGCTTGAAGCTGGTCTTGTTGTCGTTGGCATCCATGTCCGCCAGCACGGCGCCGTAGTCGCTGGCGTCCACCACAACGGCCACGCCGTCATGATTCTTGGCGGCGGCGCGGATCATGGCGGGGCCGCCGATGTCGATGTTTTCAATCGACGTGTCGTAGTCCGCGCCTTTAGCGATGGTTTCTTCAAACGGGTAAAGATTCACCGCCAGCAGGTCGATGGGCACGATGTTGTGCTTGTTGGCTGCTTCCTCGTGGGTGGCGTTGCCCCGGACATAGAGCAGGCCGCCGTGGACGCCGGGATGAAGTGTCTTGACTCGGCCATCCATCATTTCCGGGAACTGGGTGATATCGGAAACGTCCGCCACTTCCAACCCAGCATCCCGCAGGGCTTTGGCTGTGCCGCCGGTCGATACCAGCTGCACGCCCCGTTCCGCCAGTGCCTTGCCGAAGTCTATCAGGCCGGTCTTGTCGGATACGGACAAAAGGGCGCGGCGGACAGGGCGAATGGGCGAGTGGTGTTCGGTCATGAGGGAGACAAGCCTTTGAAGGACGGGTGCATATGTGAATGCGGGCGCGATAGCACGTTTGGCGGGCGGCATGAAGCCCACAGCTGCTATGCGTCTTGCGGGGTTTCGGCTGCATCTGCCGGAGCGGGCGGGACACCGATGGGCGGGACTGCCGGGTCGGCATCCTCAGGGGCAAAGGCATCGGTTTGCTCAGGCTTCGTCGTGGATTCGTCCGCAGTGCCCAGATTTTTGGTGGTCAGCCTGCGGAAACTCCATTTGACGTGGGCTTCGTCCCGGAAGACGTGGTGGCTGACCACGATCTGCTGGGACCGGCGGGGCGGACCGGGCTGGCCCATATAGATGGATTCTTCCAGGCCCATTTCCGCGTTACCGCTGGCGCGGAACTGCCAGCCATCGCCATTGGGCAGCAGCGCCAGAATGGTGGTGCCGTCATGGGCGAGCGAAACTCGGACGTCAGGGTGCAGGTGGAAGCGGATGGTAAAATCTTCTTCGCGGTCGCCATGGGTGAAAAACCTGAACGGGTCCCACCAGGCAGCAGCGGCCGGCCGCAGGCGAAACAGGGTGTCTTCGCCGCGAAAATCGTCACCGTCTGCGGAAAGGTACACCCGCCGCTCATGCTCGAGGCCAAAGCGCTGGATGTAGCCGTCATGGCGCATTTCCAGCCAGACGCCGCGTTCTTCTTCCGTGCGTCGGCTTTCCACGAGCTTGGGACCGCGCACCAGACGGGGGCCGAGCATCCGTCGCAGCCAGCGGGCCTGAAGAATGTGCGCGGATGATGTGTCGTCCACCGTCACTGTGGAGTGGGCAGCCGTGGCGCGAGCAACGTCCGACCATTGGTCCGCCTGAGCGGTCTGTGCATGCATGTGGCTGGGGCCGCAATTGACGACCAGCCGATGACGTCCCGCGCTCATTTCAAAGCTCAGGCAGCCCGCATGGGCCTGGGTGGCATGGGCAGGTTTGGGCGGTGCGCCGGCATCTACGACTATGAGGGTGCGTCCTGCTGCTGCCCGCTGAAAGCCTGAATGGGGTGCAAAGCCGAAAGGCCGGCCATTGGCATCATCGCGGGCGAGGACCGCATCCACGGCACCGCCGGCGCTTTCATCGGCCCCGTTGAACATGGTCAACCGTCCGTCTCCATGACGGAAGAAGCGCAGCATGGGCATGGCCCGGTCGATGGCGCTCAGGACCGTCGATGGCACTTCAACATTGCGGGCCATGAGGGCGTCGCGCAGGGTCACAAGATCTGTCAGCAGCTCCAGCTGAACCAAGGGGTTGCGGCTGATATGTCCGCCATCGGGAAGGAGTTGACGGTCGAGTTCGCGCATCAACACCGCAAGTCCTTTTGCCTGCCGGGTGCGTCCTTCGGTAAGGGTGAGCCCGGACAGGGTCAGGCCAATGGCCGCTGTCAGCCGCTTTGGACCATCCGGCGCGCGGCGTGCTGTGCGTGCCAGATGGCGGGCCTGCGATGCCATGGAGCGCAGCAGGGTCGAGCGGTACACCAGCTCGGCATTTTCAAGCAGCATTCCGCCATGGCTGGACCAGGAAATAAGCCGACGGGCGATCACATGGGGCTGCCATGCTGTGGTGTTCCACTGGCCGCAACTGTCCAGCCATAGCTGAGCCAGTTTCTGGGTGGTTGCGGTCTTGTCCTCGCCGGGCAGAATTGCGAGATGGCGCAACCAGCCAAAGCCATGCAGCTCTTCGGCGAAAGCGGGTGATGGCGGGGGAAGGGTAAAGGGGTTCTGGCCCGTGCTTTCTAACGTGCCGCCGTCGAGATCAAAACGACCGTTGAGAATGCGTTCGCCGGTCTGGGTTCTGGCTGGGCGCAGTTCCGGCGGGTTCAGCACGATGGCGTCGGGCATCGGGCCACCCAGAGTCAGGCGGTAGGGCTTGGACGAATAAGCAAGATTGGCAAGCGTTCGGGTGGCAAGCCCAAGGGAGCGGGCTGCGAGATGTCCGGTCAGTTCTGCCGGGCCGCTCATTGTCTTACGCCGTCTCCTGTGTTTGCCGCATTTTCAGGTGAGTTTTGCTCGCCGGTTATTCGCCTCGAAGCATTTTGATGTTGGATGCATATGCGTCCGGGCCGCCCTTAAAGGTGGCGCTGCCTGCGACGAGAACATCGGCCCCTGCCGCAACAACGCGTGGCGCTGTTTCAGCATTGATGCCGCCATCTACCTCGAGGCGAATGTCGCGACCGGTTGCATCGATCTTGGCGCGCAGGGCTTCGATCTTGCGCAACTGGCTTTCAATGAACTTCTGACCACCGAAACCCGGATTGACGCTCATGACCAGGATGAGGTCGACGTCATCAATGATCATGTCCACCACGTCGGCCGGTGTGCCGGGGTTCAGTGAGACGCCCGGGCGCTTACCCAGTGAGCGAATGAGCTGCAATGTGCGGTGGATGTGCGGGCCTGCTTCGGCGTGTACCGTGATGATGTCCGCGCCAGCTTCGGCAAATTCTTCCACATACGGATCCACCGGCGAAATCATGAGGTGGACGTCAAACACCTTGTCCGAGTGTCCGCGCAGGGCCTTCACCACCATCGGCCCGATGGTGAGGTTGGGCACAAAGTGGCCGTCCATCACATCCACATGGATGAAGTCGGCGCCCGCAGCGTCAATGGCACGGACCTCTTCACCCAGACAGGCAAAGTCGGCAGACAGGATGGATGGGGCGATTCGTACGTTTTGCATGTCTTTGACGTAGCAGAGCCGGGCGGTTCACGGCAACAAATGAGAGGCGTGGAAATGAGAGGGGATAGCTGCCCTATTCGGCGCGTTTAAGGCGGGCTGCAAAAAAGCCATCCATGCCGCCTTCTGACGCCCAGAATGTGGGCAAAGTGCGCATGTCACCCGTTGGCGTTACCGCCTCTTCAAGACCCGGCAGGTCAGCCTTGGTGATTGGTTCGCGTTCAAATGCCGGATTTGCCGCCAGGAACTTTTCAATCCGCTGCTCGCCTTCTTCGGGCTGAAGCGAACAGGTGCAATAGATCAGCGTGCCGCCGGGGGCGGTCAGCTCGGCTGCCTTGGCCAGCAGTTTTTCCTGCTGCATCACCAGCTTTGCCAGGTCGGACGTGGATTTGAGATGGGGAATGTCCGGGTGCCGCCGGATCGTGCCGGTCGCAGAACACGGGGCATCCACAAGCACATGGGGGAACGTCTTGTCGTCACCGTCGGGCTCCCAGCCCAGCGCATTGGCGGTGACCACATTTGCGTCCAGCTTCGTGCGCTTGAGATTATGGGTCACACGGACCAATCGTTTAGCTGAGCGATCGAGCGCCGTCACATTGGCGCCTGCAGCTGCCAGCTCCAGCGTCTTGCCGCCGGGCGCTGCGCACAGGTCAAGCACGCGGGCGTCCTTGACGTCACCAAACAGCTTTGCGGGCAGGGCGGCGGCAGCATCCTGCACCCACCATTCCCCGTCCTTGTACCCCTCCAGCGTATCAACCCGGCCACCTTCGGTCAGACGGACACTGCCGGTGGGCAGGACAGTGCCTTTGAGTTTTTCTGCCCAGCCTGCGGCGTCAGACTTCACGGAGAGGTCGAGCGGGGCTTCGGTCAGATGAGCCGTCGCGATGGCAGAAGCTGTTTCCTCACCATAGGTCTCGCGCCAGCTCGTCAGCAGCCATTCAGGTGTATTGAGCGCAACGGCATCCTGCGCGTCGCGCAGCTCAGCGCCTTCACGGGAGGCGCGGCGCAGCACTGCGTTCAGCAGGCCCGAGAAATGGCGGGCATTCTTGTCGGTCTTGGCCAGTGCCACGCAGGCACTCACGGTGGCGTGGGGTGCTACGTCCAAAAACAGCAGCTCGGCGATGGCGCCATAGAGGATCTGCGGCGCAATACCGGATTTCTCGGGCAGCGGCTTGTCGAGGAAATGGGTCAGGATGTCGGTGATCTGACCCTGCCGGCGCAGGGCTGTTGCGGCGATGGTGCGCGCAAAGCCACGGTCTCGCGGGTCCAGCCGCGCCAAGGTCCCGTTCACGTCCTGCTCGGTCGCCAGCGCCTCGTCCAGCGGGCGACCTTCGGTCATGACCGCGGCCAGCAGTGCTGCTGAAGCGCGCCGGGCACCGAGGCCCGGTGTTTTGTTGGCGTTGGGGCGCTTGTTGCGGGTGTTGTTTTTTGGTCGAGGTGTGTTCATGGCGCGCAGCTATACGCAGCTTGGGGCCGCAAGTAAAAGGCCGTGTGTCCCAGGGGGCCCTTTACCCCCAGGGGCGGGCCTTCTCGCCTGGCCCGGTTTCGCCCGCCATGGCCCGCAGGGCGGCCACCCGATTTGCCGTGTTGGGATGGGTGGAAAAAAGCGCATCGCTCTTTTGGGTGTGCAGCGGATTGATGATGAACAGGGAGGCTGACGCCGGGTTGCGTTCAGCCACATTGTTGTCGATCCGCGACGCAAACCCCTCGATTTTCTCAAGGGCAGAGGCCAGCCACAAAGGCCGTCCGCAGATTTCAGCGCCCATCTTGTCGGCTTCATATTCCCGGGCGCGGCTGATGGCCATCTGCACCAGGGCTGCTGCCAGCGGTGCGAGGATCATCAAGGCGATGGCCCCGATGATGCCCAGAGGGTTGTTGCGGCTGCCGCCGAAAAACAGCGCGAAGTTGGCCAGCATGGAAATGGCACCGGCCAGGGTGGCGGTGATGGTCATGGTCAGCGTGTCGCGGTTTTTGACGTGTGCCAGCTCGTGCGCCATGACGCCGGCCACTTCCTGCGGCGTCAGGCGGGACAGGAGACCGGTGGTCGCGGCCACGGCTGCGTTTTCCGGATTGCGGCCGGTGGCAAAGGCGTTTGGCTGATCGTTGTCGATGACAAACACCTTGGGCATGGGCAGGTCAGCATTTTCTGCCAGCTGCTTCACCATCTTGACCAGATCGGGGGCGGAGGCTTCGTCCACCTGGCGGGCGCCATACATGCGCAGCACCATCTTGTCCGAATTCCAGTAGGCAAAGGCATTCATGCAAAGGGCGATGACAAACGCGATGGCCGCACCGCCCAGTCCGCCAATGAGGTAGCCGATGCCCAAAAACAGCGCGGTCATTGCCGCGATGAGGACGCCTGTTCGCAAACCGTTGGCCATTTCGTGCTCCTGCCTACGCCATACACCACACAGCGCATCCTGCCAGCTTTGTGGCTGGTTTGGACGCTGCCACAGGAAGGTCTATATCCTTCCTCACAATCTTTTTTGGCCCCACAGAACACTATATGGAACCAGCGTGTGGCGGCTTCAAGACGAGCGAGAATGATGAGCGACGAGCCCGGCAAACCAGAAGAAACACGTGAACCAACCCCAGAACCTCCCAAGGAATTGTCCCCGGCTGCGCGCCGGGCGCTGGCAGAGGCTGAGGAACGCCGGGCTGCCGCGGCCAAGGCTCAGGACGAAACGCGTCCCTCCGAAATCAATGGGCCGTCCGGCGAAGAACCAACCCGGTATGGGGATTGGGAGCGCAACGGTATTGCGTCTGATTTTTAGAGGTTCTGCCTGGGGAGTGCATGTGTGTTGAAAGACTGGTGGCGTAAATGGCGCCCACTCCTTCTCGTGTTTGCGCTGGCGCTTGTTTCCATCTTTGCGTTTCCGCTGCTGCCGGACCGCTATGACCCTTCAACGCCGATTGACCTGACGGTCAAACCCAATTTCGTCACACCCATCAAGCTGGCGCGGATCAATCGCTCCTTTCCCGCCTGCGTGAATGCCGTGCGGGCGGCGGGTCTGGAGGTGGATGATCACAGCATTGCCAGTGACAAGCCGGGCTGCGGCATGGATCGTGGGCTGGCGCTCAAGCAGGCGCGCTATCGTTATGGCGGCGGCATTACCATTACCTGCCCGATGATGGCGGCACTTGCTCAATGGGAACTGCATGTGGTGGCACCAGCTGCGCAAAAACATCTTGGTACGGATGTTTCGCGCGTCGTGCACTTTGGCACGTATTCGTGCCGCAACATCAACGGGTCAGCGACGGGGCGGCGCAGCGCGCATGCCACGGGTCAGGCGCTGGATGTGGGCGGGTTCTGGCTGGCGGATGGCGGGCAGGTGTCCGTGCTCAATGACTGGGATGGGAGTGGCAACAAATCAGCTTTTCTCGAAGAGGTGCGCGATGGATCGTGTGACATCTTCAGGACGGTCCTGTCACCCGACTACAATGCGAACCACAAGGACCACTTTCATTTTGAAGTTGGTGGCTGGGGTATCTGCCGCTAGCGGCCGGCGCTATTTGTCCTGCATGGCGGAACGGCGGCGCGACAGAGATAGCGCAAGGCGCGGTGGGAAGTGCCGCAGGATGGACGCCGTGATGCGGTTGGCCCGCCCGGGTATGATCTGCGCCAGACCTTTTTCACTTGCGTCATAGGTTTCCGCCACGACGTCAGGGGCCTGCATCCACATCCATGATGGCATCTTGTCCACGGTGTCCTGCACGCCTGCGGTGCTGTGGAATTCCGAGCGCGTGAAGCCGGGATTGACGGCGGTGACGTGGACGCCGGTGCCTTCGGTTTCCAGTGACAGGCTCTCTGACATCTTGATGAGGAAGGCCTTGGACGCGCCATACATCGTATTGCCAAGCGTGCCCGGCGCAATGCCCGCAAGGGAGGCCACATTGATGATGCGCCCATATTTACGCTCCAGCATGGCGGGCAAGGCCAGGCGACAAAGATGCGCATAGGCTGTCACCATGATCTGGATGAAGTCACGATGGTCTGCCCAGTCATAGTCGACGAAGTGATCGTTCAGGCCGTAGCCCGCATTGTTGACGAGCACATCCACCTGCAGCCCACGCGCAGTGATATCGGCCCAGATGGCCTTGGGTGCTGCGGGGTCTGCCAGGTCAGCGGTGATTGTCTCGCACTTGATGCCATGGGAGGCGGAAAGCTCTGACGCAATGTCATTCAGGCGATCAAGGCGCCGCGCCGTCAGGATCAGGTCATAGCCCTTGGTGGCATAGAACTCCGCAAAGCATTTGCCGATGCCGGCGGACGCGCCGGTAATGAGGACGGCTCTGGTGGTCATGATAGGTATCCCGGTTGCTGTGCCTGTGCGCACTGCACACGCCCAGGGGCCCTCCGGTCAAGCCGAAGGGAGAGCGTGAATTGGAATGCTGACCTATCCACCTACCGCTTTCCCTTCGGCTTGACCGGAGGGTCTATCTGAGGTGGAAGGTTAGGTGCTCATTTCAGTTTGAAGATGCGCTGGATATCTGAAAGGGCGTCGGTCTGCTGAGCATTCAGTTCCTTGTCTGCGCTGCTGAACGTACCTCTTAGAATTTGCAGCAAGGACATCACTTCTTCGCCGCCCGTTGTCAGCTTACGCAGGCGGCTGGCCATACGCGATATCCCTGCATCCGGGCTACCGCACTCATTCATCAGCCAGCGGCCTAGCACCGCCATTTCATCGGCTTCGTCGCGGGTGACACCAAATTCTGAGGCCATCCCCGTAAGCATTGCGTCGCGGGTTTCCTGAGTGGGGTAACTATCGAGTTCAAGGAAGGCGACGGCAATGCCTGCGGCGGCAATGCGCGGGTCGTCAATGCTATCCACGGCGTGAATGTTGGCCTTCCGACTAAAGCCAAAACGGCGGGCGGCCAGACGCACATCGTTGGCGGCTTCAGCCAGATCTCGCCCGCTCTGTATGGTGCCGCGCGAGCGCATATAGAAAAAGAAGGCTGCAGCAACGATCCCTAGAACGCCTAATAGAATGTGCACCCGTTTGTCCCCCGACAGGAGTGTGTCTGGTTGTGAGACTAACGGGTGCACATGCTAGATCAACAGATTAGGCGCTCTCCCCGCCCAAATTCTGGCGGTTGTTGATCAGGTCGTCGACCACGCCGGGGTCTGCCAGGGTGGACGTGTCGCCGAGATTGGAGAAATCGTCTTCTGCGATCTTGCGCAGGATGCGGCGCATGATTTTGCCGGAGCGGGTCTTGGGGAGGCCGGGGGCCCATTGCAGCAGGTCCGGTGAGGCGATGGGGCCGATTTCCTTGCGGACGTGCTGGACGAGTTCCTTCTTCAACTCGTCTGTTGGTTCCTCACCCTGGTTCAAGGTGACATAGGCGTAGATGCCCTGGCCCTTGATGTCGTGGGGGTACCCGACGACGGCGCTTTCAGCGACCAGTGGGTGTGAGACCAGAGCGCTTTCCACTTCAGCGGTGCCCATGCGGTGGCCGGAGACATTGAGCACGTCGTCGACGCGGCCGGTGATCCAGTAGTAACCGTCTTCATCGCGTCTGCAGCCGTCGCCGGAGAAATACTTTCCTTTGAACTGGCTGAAATATGTCTCGAAGAAGCGCTTGTGGTCGCCATAGACCGTGCGCATCTGGCCGGGCCAGCTATCGGCAATGCACAGATTGCCGGAGGTGGCGCCTTTGAGCGGGTGGCCGTCATTGTCGACCAGCACCGGTTCAACGCCGAAGAAGGGGCGTGTGGCTGAGCCGGGTTTGAGGTCCGTTGCGCCGGGTAGCGGCGAAATGAGGATGCCGCCGGTTTCCGTCTGCCACCAGGTATCAACGATGGGGCAGCGGCTGTCGCCGACCACGCGGTGATACCAGTTCCAGGCTTCCGGGTTGATGGGTTCACCCACGGAGCCGAGCAGGCGCAGGCTCTTGCGCGACGTCTTTGTCACCGGCTCGTCGCCTTCGCGCATCAGGGCGCGGATGGCGGTTGGGGCCGTGTAAAAGATGTTGACGTTGTGCTTGTCGCAGACCTGCCAGCAGCGCGATGAGTCCGGATAGGTCGGCACGCCTTCAAACATCAGTGTTGTCGCGCCATTGGCCAATGGTCCGTACACGATGTAACTGTGGCCGGTGACCCAGCCGACGTCTGCCGTGCACCAGTAGATGTCGCCGGGCTTGTAGTCGAAGACATATTGATGGGTCATCGACGCATAGACAAGATAGCCGCCGGTGGTGTGCAGCACGCCCTTGGGTTTGCCGGTGGAGCCGGAGGTGTAGAGAATGAACAGCGGGTCTTCCGCGCCCATTTCCTCGCAAGGGCACTCATGGTCCACGCGACCGGCGACCTCGTGATACCAGACGTCGCGACCCTCCTTCATGGAGACCGAGCCGCCGGTGTGTTCCACCACGATGACACTTTGAACGTCCGGGCATGAGTCCAGCGCGTCGTCGGTGTTTTCCTTCAGCGGGATCGGGCGGCCGCCGCGTACGCCTTCGTCTGACGTGATGACGAACTTGCTGTCGCAATCCAGAATGCGGCCTGCCAGGGCATCCGGCGAGAAGCCGCCAAAGACGATGGAGTGCACCGCGCCGATGCGCGCGCAGGCCAGCATGGCGTAGGCGGCTTCGGGGATCATCGGCATGTAGATGGTGACGCGGTCACCCTTCTTGACGCCCTGATCCTTCAGCACATTGGCGAAGCGTTGCACGTGGTGGTGCAGCTGCGTGTAGGTGATGGACTGGTCAACGGAGGGGTCGTCGCCCTCCCAGATGATCGCCACCTGGTCGCCCTTGTCGGCGACGTGGCGGTCAACACAGTTGTAGCAGACATTGAGGGTGCCATCCTCGTACCACTTAATGTGCAGATCGCGCTCATGGTATGAGACGTCCTTCACCTTGGTGTAGGGCTTGATCCAGTCCACCCGCTTGCCGTGCTCGCCCCAGAAGGCTGTGGGGTCGGAAATCGACTGCTCGTACATTTCCTTGTACTTGGCGTCGTCCACATAGGCGGACTTCGCCCAGTCGGTGGGGACTTTGATCACTTCGTCGGACATGGTGGCTCCCTGACATTTTGCGCGGCGGGAGCACAGCTTTGCAGCGCTTTCGTCCCGTCCCCGGATTTGTTGGCGCCATTATGGAAGGCCCAACACAACTGCCGCAAGGGTGTGGTGCCTTGCGGCAAGTCAAAAGTCGAGAGAAGTACTGGAGTTTGTTGCGCCCCGACCCCGGCCTTGAGCTAAGCGCTATCGGTCTCCTACTCCAGCTCCGGGCAGCGCCGCCAGGGTCAGAACCCAAGCTGCGATGGGGTACACCGGCTCCCAAGTCAGATCCTCGACAAGGCCGCTGTTCAGGCGAGCCATGTAATAAATGAATAGCAACCATACTGGTATCGCGAGTGCCCACCACTGCGACCAGCCGATGTGGCTAAGCCGTCGCGCTGGCCAGTAAAACAGCAAGTAGAAGGCACCAAGACTGGCGATCAGCAAAAACCCAGTTAGAACGAGCGCACGACCCATCGACCCATCGATCCCCCTTGCACAAACTCGATCAACCAATCATTCCGCAATGCGGCCCACTGCAAGCCGACAAAGACCAATGCTATACCGACTCGTATGGCGAAGCCGACCCTCTCAAGCGGTGGCGCCCTGTGCGCCACGGCAACCGAACCAATCGGAATCGCCAGAAGCAGCAGGACCGACATTGCAGTTATGGTACCGCCTGCTCCGCTTTCGGCCATTGTCTAGCTTTCGTAAGTTAGCTTGCTGTTTTCGCTATCTCGTCTTCACTCAACCCAGCCTCCCGCAATACCGCTTCCGTGTCTACGCCCAGCGCTGGTGGATGGTGGCGGTGCGTCGCGGGTGTCTTCTCAAAATTGACGGGCTGCTTCATGGCAACGTAGGTGCCTTCCGTGGGGTGCTGGTGGTGTTCGAAGAAGCCGATGGATTGCAAATGCGGGTCGCTGGTGACGTCGTCGAGGCGGTTGACGCGCATGGCGGGGATGTTCTTCTGCTTCAGGAGATCGATCCATTCCTCGCTGGTGCGGGTCTGGGCAACTTCTTCGACTAGCCCGTAGAGCGCCAGCACGTTCTGGGTGCGGTTCTGGTAGGTGTTGAAGCGTTCGTCTTCCTGCAGCAGGCCTTTGCGACCGCCCAGCTCGAAGAAATCATCCCATTGACGATCCGAGTACGGAACAATGGAGAGATAGCCGTCCTTGGTCTTGAAGGGGCGGCGATTCGGGTTCAGCACGCGGGAATAGCCGTAGCCGCCGACGGGGGGCTCGAAGCAGTGGCCGTAGAGGTTCTCGCTCATGGTGAAGCTTGTGAAGCATTCGAGCATGGGGACTTCCACGAACTGGCCCTCGCCGGTGCGCTGCTTGTGATAGAGGGCAGCCAGTGTCGCGTAGACCATGTGCAGGCCTGTCGTCTTGTCGGCCACGAGGCTCGGCAGATAGGCGGGGCGTTCAAACTGTTCGCCTTCAAGGCCGGCGCGCTTGTTGACGCGTGGTAAGAGGTCAGTGCCGCCGGATGCTGCCTGAATCAGATCATCGTAGGCCTGCAGACCGCCATAGGCGCCGTCCTTGCCGAAGCCCGCGGCATGCACATAGACGATCTCGGGGTTGATCTTCCTGACCCCTTCATAGTCGATGCCCAGCCGCTCCATGCCTGCATAGCGGATGTTGGACGCGAAGACGTCAGCGTCCTTGATGAGGGTTCTAAGGGCCTCGCGGGCTTCTTCCTTTTTGAGGTCGAGCATGACGGACCGCTTGTTGCGGTTGTAGGTCATGTAGAGCGGCCCCATGCCCGGACCTACCGGCGACTTGCCGCCCCAGCGCAGGATGTCGCCGCCGGGGGAGCCTTCCGCCGTCGGTGCTTCGATCTTGATGACCTCGGCGCCCAGATCACCGAGGATCTGCATGGCGTAGGCGCCCAGCACCACGGAGGTGCAATCAACAATCTTCACGCCCGCGAGGGGGCCTGTGTTTTTCACTTCGGTAGACGTGTCGGGCATGGGAGCTTGTGTCCGTATCAGGAGGGATCGCTAGAGATTTCCCGGCCAGCTATAGCGTGCATCCGGGCATTTTTCTTCATTTGATTGGCCGTCCGTCAGCTCGACGCAGCGGAAGCCTTGGGATTCATACAGGGCGCGGGCGGGGGCGTTGCTCTGGAACACCCACAGGTCGAGGCCCTGGGGCCGGTCGCGCATGACATGGGTGAGCAGCGCCATGCCAATGCCTTCGCGGTGGTGGGCAGGGTCTACATAAAGCTGTTCAAGCCATGTGTCCGTATAGGCGGCAACACCGGCGATGACGCCATCGGCTTCTGCCACGACTACATTGCACTCCGGCAGCATCTTGTTTGTGATGAACCACAGATCCTCTTCCGCCGTGTGGACCACGGGCACGCCGGGCATGGCAGCGCGGGCGGGCGTGAAGGCGCGGGCAATGGCGACTGCGTCTTCTGGGATTGCGGGTCTGATGGTGATTGTTGTCATGGGGTGATTTGCCGTAACCCGGTGAGTTGGGTCAAGCTGACCCCAATGGGCGAAAAACCTGACATAGACATTGTGGTTATGGATGACACCACCCGCGAGGCTGCGCATGAGCTGATGCGCGCGCAATGGGGCGACCGCGTGGTGTCCCTGGGGCGGGTGGTCGATCCTTTTGATATTCCCGCCCGTGTTGCCATGTCCGGCGGTGTATTTGCCGGTGTGGCTGCCTATCTGATTGAGGCGGACGAACTGGAAGTGGTGGCGCTGGCATCAACCGGTGCCGTATCTGGCGTCGGACGCGCCTTGATGGATGAGATGGTGAGTGTGGCTCGGCAGGCTGGCCTGAGACGCGTGCGCCTGATCACCACCAACGACAATCTGCAGGCTATCGGCTTCTACCAGATCATCGGCATGACGATTGCGCGCGTTGGCGTCAATGCCATGGAAGAGGCGCGCAAACTCAAACCTGAAATTCCGCTCACCGGGAACCAGGGCATCCCGATCCGCGATGAAATCGAATTTGAATATCTCATAGAGGGCTAACGCTTATGTTGCTGCACCATTCTACCTGGCAGGAAGTCGATGACTATCTGACCCGCTCGAAAGCCATTGTCATTCCTATCGGCTCCACCGAGCAGCATGGACCGACAGGACTGATCGGCACGGATGCGTTGTGTCCGGAGATCATTTCACATGAAGCGCAGAAGGATGCGGACATTCTGGTGGGGCCGACCTTCAATGTGGGCTGCGCGCAGCATCATCTGGGCTTTGCCGGGTCGATGACCCTGCGGCCGTCCACCATGATTGCGGCCATTCACGATTGGGTGTCGTCGCTGGCGGTGCACGGGTTTGAGCGGGTGCTGTTCTTCAATGGCCATGGTGGCAACATCGCCACCATCAATGCGGCGTTCTCAGAAATCTATGCGGACCGCTCGCTTGCCGGTGAAGCAAGCAATCGTGGCCCGGTCAAGTGCAAGCTGGACAATTGGTGGGACTACAAGCCCGTCATGGACATGTGCATGAAGACCTATGGCAAGGGCCATGGCAGCCACGCGACGCCCTCTGAGGTTGCGGTGACGCAATGGGCGTATCCGGATTCAATCAAGACCGCGGAGGTCAGCCCGACAATTGCACCCAATGGCCGCTTCACGGATGCTGAGGACTACCGGAACAAGTTTCCCGATGGGCGCATGGGCTCTGACCCGACGCTTGCGAACCCTGAAGACGGCGGCAAGCTGGTGGCGCTATCTGTCACCGGGCTGAAAAGCAGTTTTGAAACATTCGCGGCCAGCTAGGCTTCACTTTCAAGGATGTCGGCGAAGCGTGCTGCCTTGGCGTCCATATCCGGAAGCTTTCCGTCTTCTGTCATGATTGCGAGCCGGTGCTTGATTGGCTGGCCGAGCATCTCCGCCATCATGTCGAACGCCTTGTCTGGCTCCGACTGACCGCCATAGGTGAGGAAACCGGCGATGCGGCCCGGCATGTCGGGCCTGGCATCCAGCAGCGCGCGCATGGGCAGGCAGGGGTAGCTTGTCCAGATGGGTGTTCCCAGAACCACCAGATCGTAGTCGGCAGGCGTGTGCCGCAATTGGCCGATGCGGGGCAGGTTGCCTTTGATGCTGTTGAAGCCTGCCCGCAGAAAGCGCCACCAGCCGAACAGGCCGAGGCGATAGCGCCGGCATTCAATTTCCTCAATGTCGGCGTCGAGCAATTGTGCCAGCCGCAGGGCGAGGCGGCGGGTGCGGCCGGTGCGCGAGAAATAGATGATCAGGGTTTTGCTGTTTGCCATGGGCCGGACAATGCCGTGTCCATGGCAAGATTGCGTTGATCAGGGTCAAATGGTTTGTGGGCAGACCACACGCGTCCCGTGTCCCCGGATCAAGTCCGGGGATACGGGGCGTGTTACTGCCAGCCGCCGAGGATCGCGCCCATGAAGGCGAAAGCGGTGGCGGCGTGCAGACCGTCGATGATGACAAGGTTGCGGCTGGTGCCCTGAAAGGCTGCGTTCAATGCCTTGTTCGCCGTCACGAGGCTGATACCGATTACAAAGCCGAGGATAGCGCCTCCGAGCCATGAGGCGATGCCTGTCTGTGCGATGACGACTGCAAGTGTGATTGCCATGACGATCTGCAGGACGCCTGCGAAGATGTAGGTGGAGGCTTCTTGCTGAATGTCGTCATCGGTGAGGCCGGCGGCTGCCATCCAGGGCTTGGCGAAAACGCCGTACCAGATGGCACCTGTGGCGAAGCCTGCGACGGCGGCAGCAAGCACGGCCAGCCAGTTCAGATTGGTGAGAATATCCATGAAATATGTCCCCTAGCAGCATTATATCTATTGGCTGATGGTGATCATACCATTGTCTATGATGACCGGAATGGCAATGAGGGATTTGCCGGTACACGGGCCGGATGTGCACAAGCCATCGCCTATGTTGAAGATCGCCCCGTGGGTGGAGCAGATGATCTCATCTTCGGCCATGGTCAGAAACTTGTCCGGCCAGGTTTCCAGGGGCGTGAAGGCGTGGGGACATTCATTGACATAAGCCGTGACGCTGTCTCCATGCCGCACGACGAACATGTCGAACCGCTCCTTGCCTTCACCGAACAAAAAGCCGCGTGCGCCGGGCTCGCGAATTTCCGACAGGGCGCAAAGCTGTGTGCCGGGCGCCGGGGCGCCCACGCGGCTATGCCACGGTTCCATTGTCATGTGGTCGGGACCCAGTTCGGGGTCATTGCCTGCCACTGGGCTTCCAGATCAACGTCTGTTTCGGGCTGGTGTGGATAGGCAAGTTCATCGCTACGAATCGTGACGTGGGCCTGCTTTGAGGACGTCCAGATATGTCCGGCGGGCACGAGCCATGCCGCGTCGTCTAGGGTGCCGGCCTTGACGTTCAGTTTGTCGCCATAGCCGGGGCGTTGATGGGTCAGTCGCGTGCCGCAGGTGTCGCAGAATGTGCAGGTCTGATGACCGCCCTTTGAGATGGGGCGCAGAAAGACTTTTGTCGGTCCCGCAATGTCAAAATCCGCAAGTTGCACCCGCAGGCTTTCGCCGAAGGCACTCGAGGTCTGCTTCTGGCACTCGGTGCAATGACACAGATAGAAAACGACCGGCGCGCCTGAAATCGTGTAGCGCACAGCGCCGCACTGGCAGCCGCCGGTGAGGGGTAAAGAGGGTGGTGTGAGCTTTGCCATGCTGAGATAAGTGTCCGATCAATAGGAGCGCCACCATAGGCTGCTCATATGACATCAGGAACCGACGCCGTGCAAAATGCCCTTGTGCCAGAGCTCACTGTCAGCGACTACGCGGCCAGCGTTGCTTTTTATCGTGACCTGCTGGGATTTGCCGTCCGCTATGAGCGGATGGAAGAAGGCTTTGGATTTCTGGAGCTCTCGGACGCGCAATTGATGCTCGACCAGGCGGATCTGGGGCGAACATTTGCGGTGGGCGGCGCGCCGCTTGAAACGCCGTTCGGGCGTGGTGTGAATTTTCAGATCAGGGTTGATGCTGTGACACCGATACTGGCAAGGCTTGCGGAGGCCGGTGTCGCGCTTTACCTGCCGCTCGAAGACAAGTGGTATCGGGTCGACGACATCGAACGCGGCAACCGGCAGTTTGCGGTTGCTGATCCTGACGGGTATCTGCTGCGGCTCTTTGAGTGTCTCGGTGATCGCCCTGCTACTTAGGCGCTTTCTTCAGCCCGCCCATGGCGCAGACTTTTTTCCATTCAGCTGGTGTGACCGGCTGGACGGAGAGGCGTGAGTTCTTGACCAGCACCATGTCTTCAAGGGCAGGGTCGCCCTTGATGTCAGCGAGGGTCACGAAGGTAGGCATGGGCTCAACGGCCTTGAGCTGGACCATGCCGAACTTGCCCTTGGGGTCGGACGGGTCCATCACGTGCTCGCCGATCACTTCCACAATGCCGACCACCTGCTTCTCATTTACCGAGTGATAGAAGAAGCCCTTGTCGCCAATCTTCATGTCTTTCATGAAGTTGTTGGCCATGTAGTTGCGTACGCCGTCCCATTCGGTGCCCTTGGCGCCGCATTTGACCTGATCATCCCATGACCATGTTCCGGGTTCGGATTTAAAGAGCCAATAGGCCATCAGATAGTCTCCGGTGTTCCGACCAGCCATTTCCACGGTCTGATCTCATAGGTTTCAAATACGCCCTGTGTGACATAGGGATCTTCTGCCAGCAGGGCCTGCGCCTGAGCCAAGGTGGGCAGGCGCAATAGGAACATCGAGCCGATCATCCGCTCACCGGCTTCATCAGTGACGGGGCCGCCCATCTGCATGATGGCTTTGCCGTCTGCATCCTTCTGACTTTCCCAATAGGCGAAGTGTGCTGCCCGCGCGGCCATGCGTTTTTCAAGATTGTCGGGATAGTCGGTGCCCAGCACGATCCACAGGCGGTTGGTCTGTGTCATGGCTAGTTGCCCAGCAGCCACTTCCACGCGCGGATGTCGACGCGCGCAAACAGCCCGGCTGTCTGATAGGGGTCCTCGGCCTGAAGGTGTTCTGCTTCTGCACGGTCTGCCACATCGATGACCAGAAACGACCCTTCCATGTGTTCGCCCGCATCATCCGTGTAGGGGCCGCCCAGCTTGACCTTGCCGGTCTCGCCCCAATACGCGAGGTGCGCGTCGCGATTGGCAAGGCGCAGTGCTTCGCTGTCGGGTTTGTCGATGCAAGTGAGGGCAAAAAGCATGGTGGGCTATCCTTTGAGATGCGGTTTGGCGGCAAGATGCGCGAGCGACCGCGTGGTGGCAAGCATTGCGTTGCGCCAATGCGGCAGACGGATGCGTGAAAGCGGACTGGACAAACTGTAGCGAGCGCTACATATTTCCCTTTCAGAAAACTGGAGGGCGGCAATGTCTCAGGAATTTCACAAGTTCTGGCTCAAGATTTCAGCGATCGTGATCGCCTCGTTCGGGCCGGTAGCCTTTCTGGCAACCATGCCTGAATACTCTGAAGCAGCGCGCTTTTCGCTGGATCTGCTGGATTGGCCGCTTGATGGCCAGCAGACCTATGAAGGGCCGACCATGCATTTCATGTCGGCGCTTCTGGGCGGGTTTCTGTTTGGCTGGGGCGTGATGATCTGGTGCCTGTCTGTGTGGGTGCATGATCTTGCCCCCGAAGGCGTCCGCAAGTCTGTGCTGACCGGCGCGCTGGCATGGTTCTTCCTGGACAGCGCCGGCTCCTACGCGTCGGGGGCCTGGCCCAATGTGCTGTGGAATGTGCTGGTGCTGCTGATGATTGTCGGCCCCCTGTGGCGGCCGGCGAAAACCTAGCAGGGCAGCCGGTCAGCTCTCGCGGCGGAAGGGCCGCGACAGCAGGGCGGTGATGGCATCGTCGACCGTTGCAGTTCCCGTGACCACGGAAGCAACGGCCTCGCAGATGGGCATTTCAACGCCATGTTTGCGTGCCAGGGCCACGACAGCGGGGGCGGTTGCAACACCTTCGGCAACGGACACACGTTCTCCCAGGATTTCGGCAAGGGGTCTTCCTTCGCCCAGCGCCGCGCCAAGAGACATGTTGCGGCTTTGCAGGGACCCGCAGGTGAGGATGAGATCGCCAAGGCCTGACAGGCCGCCGAGGGTTTCTGCCCGGGCCCCCAGCGCCACGCCAAGCCGGGTGAGTTCTGCAAAGCCGCGCGCCGTCAGGGCGGCGGCAGCGGACGCGCCAAGTTTCTTGCCTTCAACGATGCCGCAGGCGATGGCCAGCACATTCTTGACCGAGCCACCGATTTCCGCGCCGACAAGATCAGCGGCCTGGTAGGGGCGGAATGTCTGAATGCCTATGGCGTCAACCAGGGCGGTGCCCACATCTTCGTCGGCGCACGCCAGGGTAACAGCTGTGGGCAATCCGCGTGCGACGTCTGCGGCGAAGGATGGCCCTGACAACACTGCGGGGATGGCATGGGGCGTTGTTTCTTCGAGAACCTGCGTCATCAGTTTGCCGGTGGATTGTTCAATCCCCTTGGCGCAGATCGCGACGGGCGTGCCGGGGCGTATGCGGTCAGCGAGTTGCGTTGTGACACTGCGCAGGGTTTGCGCCGGGCATACCAGTAGAACAACGTCGGCTTTGGCCACCGCTTCATGATCGGTTGTGGCGCGAATATTCTCGTCCAATGCAATGCCGGGGAGGTAGACACTGTTTTCGTGGCGCGTGTTGATCGCGTCGGCCACTTCAGGCTCATAGGCCCACAGGGTCACGTCCCGGCCAGCCCGCGCTGCAATGCTTGCCAGGGCAGTGCCCCAGGCGCCGGCGCCGATGATGCCGATGCTTTGAATTTTGGTGTCTGCGCCGGTCATTGGGGGGATGAAACCTGTTTTGACTGAATGGTTCGTTGATTATTCATTCTCGCACCTTACACTCGCAGGTCATGACAGAAAAAGACGACATCAGGGAACGGATTTTGGAGGCGGCGCGGGAGCGGTTTCTCCATTACGGGTACGGCAAGACCACAATGGCTGAGATCGCGCGGGACTGTGACATGTCACCGGGCAATCTCTATCGCTTTTTTCAGGGCAAGCTCGATCTTGCCGAGGAAATCGCAAGCCGGGCGACGGTCGAGACCATGGAAGAGCTTGCCAAAGCCATTCGTGCACCGGGCAAGAGCGCGACGCAGGCCATGCGGGACTATCTGTTTGGCAAGCTGCGCATGACCTACACCAATCTTGAAAAAGACCCGAAGATCATTGAGCTGGCACACACCGTGTCGGCGGAGCGGCCGACATTCTCCACCGACATGCTGCAGCGTGAACGCTCCATCATGATGGAGATCATCGCCAATGGGCGTGAGCTTGGCGAATTTGCGACCAATGACGTGAACTTCACAGCCGAGATGATTCAGTCTGCCACCATGAAATTCAGCTATCCGCAGCTCTGGTCGCGGCTGACACTGGATAGTCTGGAGCGGGAACTGGCCGGGGTCTTTGACCTGGTGCTGGGGGGGCTTTGCCCGGATCGCACCCTGTTTGTGGGTGGCGAACGCCCGCAGGCCGAAGAAGACGACATTCAGAAGACCGGCTGACACCTAATTTTGCGATGTGCCTGAGATTTGGTCGGGGCTCAATTCCGGCTGAAAAATCGGCATTTTATGCATTTCAGCCATGCATGGTCCGCTGTGGTCCATATGCGGAATCGGCGTTCTCGACCAATTATTCCTTATTTATCAGTGCTTTACGGGCGTCATTCGAGCGCGTCTAAACAATGAACATTTTGCAAAACGTTCATTGTTTTCCGTTTAGGGTGCCCCTATATCGAGTGAGCCGGACGGGGTTCGGCGGTGTTCGCATCCAGGCCATAGGGGCCTTGGGGACACCAGCTAGGGAATTGAGGGCACATCATGCGGTACGCATCATTCAGACTTGCCAGTCCAATCAGTCGCCATCTGCCAGTAGTGGCAGTCACTGTTTATGCAGTGGCGTTGATCGCTGAAGTCCTGACCCGCGGGGTAATTGTCTGACGCCTCCCGTCAGCCAAAATCTCACCCACAGGATGATCCTGACATTCCGTTTCGCTGACACAGCGTGTGATGGAGACGACCAATGAGCAACACAGCAAACCAGACCAACCAGCTTCCAGAACTTCTGCCTACTTCACTCAGCACCAAGATCGGTGTGTTTGTGGGCGCAGCTGTCCTCGCAGCCTATGTGGTGGCGCTGCTCGCACAGGCGGCAAACGTCATCTAATCAAGAATTCGGACAGACCCGTCGGGTTCCTTTCCTCCTCCGGGGACCTGGCCGGACTGTCCGCACCCTTCTTCCTCCCTTTGCTGACGCTCACATCCCCGGGCACAGGTGAAGGGTTTCCAACTGGGGCCGCATTTCGTGTGCGGCCCCATTTTTTTATCTTGGCTCCTTTGTGCTTCGACGGAACTTCTCAAAGACCGTTACCTCGAGGGTTGCGCATAGCAAAAAGATCCATGGACCCCATGTGGCTATCCAACCGCCTTCAACTGCGGAGTGCTGCTCCGTTCCTGGATCCACTAGAAGCACAGCTGCGGACAAAAAAATGCTCATTAAGGCGAACTGGATTGCCAAAACTGCGATTTGAACAAGTATCAGAACCCGTACAAGCGGCTTGGAGCTTTCAGAAGACAGCCATGCAAACAGGCAAAAGAAGATCGTGATGAGCGCACTAAAGACCGGAAAACCAGAAACCTCATTTGAGATACCAAGAGAGCGCAGCACGACTGTCGGCATCCACGCCATCAGCCAAAAAACAAAGAGCTTCCGGTTTGAAATTAGTGCGGCCTGCTTTGTCTCCATCCCGTCGGTCTTTCCTGGCTAAGAGAGGTCAGCGAGCGGCCAGCGCGGACGTGGCCCCGTATTAAGGCCGTCGGTCGAGCCGATGGCCATACGCTCTACGCCGGCCCATGCAACCATGGCAGCATTGTCTGTGCACAGCGGCAGCGGTGGTGCTGTCAGCGAGAAGCCCTCAGATGTTGCGAGATCTTCAAGCCGGGCTCGGAGCATCTTGTTGGAGGCCACGCCACCGGCCACCACAAAGGGGATGGGGCCATCGGCATCGGATGCGTCGCGCATGGTGCGCATGGCATTGCGTGTGCGGTCCTCAATGGTGTCAGCGGCGGCCGCCTGAAACGAGGCGGCGGCATCGGCGAGATCGGTTTCGGTCAGGGGTGCCAGCTTTGTCACGGTCTGACGTAGGGCGGTTTTGAGGCCGGCAAACGAAAAGTCCGAACCCGGACGGCCTTTCATGGGGCGCGGCAGGTCAAAACGCGTGGGATCACCCTTCAGGGCCCATTTTTCTACATTCGGTCCCCCGGGATAGCCAAGCCCCATGAGCTTTGCCGTCTTGTCGAAGGCTTCGCCGACGGCATCGTCCAGGGTCGTGCCCAGCAATATGTAATCTCCAACGCCGCAGGCTTCGAGAAGCTGGCTGTGGCCGCCGGAGACCAGCAGGACGAGATAGGGAAAGGGCGTGGCGGCAACGAGGCGGGCCGTCAGGGCGTGGGCTTCCAGGTGATTGACCGCGACGAAGGGTTTGTCAGCGGCAAAGGCCAGTGACTTGCCCGTTACGAGCCCGACCATCAGGCCGCCCACAAGGCCGGGGCCGGACGTGGCAGCAATGGCATCGACATCTGCGAGGGTCAGGTTGGCTTCGCGCAGGGCGGAGGCGACCAGCGAATCAAGATGGTCAATATGAGCGCGGGCGGCAATTTCCGGGACCACGCCCCCATAAGGCGCATGCTCGTCAAACTGGGACAGCACCAGATTGGACAGAATCTCACCGGGCTGACCCGGCGTGCCGCGCACAATGGCCGCGGCGGTTTCGTCGCAGCTTGTTTCAATGCCGAGGACTGTAAACCGGGCTGCCGTTGGTGTGTGGGCGTCCATGTGGTTGGTCATTGCCGTTGATGTGCTATCCATGCCCGCGCATTGCGGCGCTGGCGTCCGGGCCCGTTTCCGGGAAAGAGCGCATAAAGCACACAAGTTCTTGTTTCGTCGAGGTTTCATGGCATCCGCCCCGTTTTCTGCTGACCACCCCTTGCGCCTTGGCACGCGCGGCAGCCCGCTTGCGCTGGTGCAGGCCAACGAAGTGGCCCGGCGCCTGCGCGAGGCTCACGGGCTTGCGGACGCAGCAGTCGAGATCGTGCCGATTGTTACCAGCGGCGACCGCGAGCAGTCGCGCCCGCTGGCGGAGATTGGCGGCAAGGGGCTGTTTGCGGTGGAGCTGGAAACAGCCCTCCATGAAGGCGAAATTCATCTGGCTGTCCATTCCATGAAGGATGTGGAGACGGTTCTGCATGACGCGTTCGAGATCGTTGCCATGCTTCCGCGCGAAGACACGCGGGATGCCTGGCTGAGCCCGGTGGCAGCGCATCCGCGCGATCTGCCGCAGGGGGCTGTGGTGGGCACCGCGTCGCTGCGGCGGGGTGCGCAGGTCAAGGCTATGCGACCGGATGTCGAGGTCATCAATTTTCGCGGCAATGTGCAGACGCGTATGGGCAAACTGGCGCGCGGCGAGGTTCAGGGTACGCTGCTGGCGCTGGCGGGCCTCAAGCGTCTGGGCCTTGAGGACAAGGCAACCTGTCTTCTTGATGCGCCGGAGATGATTGCTGCCGTGGGGCAGGGCGCCATCGGCATTGAGATCCGCAAGGATGCAGAAGATGTGCGGGCGGCGGTGGCGGTGCTGGATGATGCCGACACCAGCCTGTGCGTTGGATGTGAACGGGCCATGCTCGCTGAACTGGATGGCACCTGCCGGACGCCCATTGGCGGCCATGCGGTTTTGATGCCCGGGGGACGGATAAAACTCACAGCGGTTCTGCTGGCCGAAGATGGCTCACAAGCCTTCCGCTTTGAAGACGATGCAGCTGTGGCAGATGCACGTGAGCTTGGCACCCGCGCAGGCCTTACGCTGAAACAAGACGCTGGCGCGGACTTCGTCGCCAATATGGGCTAAACGCCCATGCATCTTCTTGTCACACGTCCAGAGCCTGATGCGTCCTTGCTGGCGGACACTTTGCGGGCGCTTGGACACAAGGTACTCGTCGCGCCGCTGATGCAGGTTGTTGTTCGCGATTTTTCCATTGAGCTGGCAGGCGTGCAGGCGGTGCTGTTCACCAGTGCCAATGGGGTGAGGGCGTTTGCTGAGCAGATCGGTGCGCCGCCGGATGGCATGACGGCCTTTGCCGTTGGCAAGGCCAGTGCCCAGTTGGCCCGAGACGCTGGCTGGATGCAGGTGGAGGCAGCTGACGGGGATGTTGATGCCCTGGCCGCGCTGGTGACCGCCAAGCTGGCGCCTGATGATGGGTCTCTCCTTCATGTCTCAGGCAAAGCAGCCGCAGGTGATCTGGCGGGGGCGCTGACTGCGCAGGGCTTCACGGTCAATCGTGTGGTTGGCTATGAGGCGCGCCTTGCGGAGATCCTGCCGGAGAGTGTCGCGGGCCGACTGTCGGCCGGTGATCTGGACGGTGTACTGCTGTTTTCGCCGAGAAGCGCGCGAGTGCTTGCCGATCTGGCGGAAAAAGCAGGTCTTTCGGGCAAACTGGCGGCCATTGATGCCTATTGCCTGTCTCCGGCGGTGGCAGATGCGCTCACGGCGCGGATTTCTGCGCCTGAATCGGTAAAGTGCAAGGTTGCAACTGCGCCGGAAACACCGCATCTCATTGCCTTGTTGTCTCCTTAAGTGCCCTCTAGTCTTTGCGACCCGTATGGGCCATCTGTTTTGGCCTGAAGGCGCCTTTGTTTTGGCCCCCTAACACAAGAGTTTTTTGCGACCTCATGAGCAGCAGCGACACTCCCGACGAAAAGCCTGCCGACACCACCACAAGCGCCTCCTCGGGTGAGGAGAAACGCAAGGCCCGCGTTATTGACGGCACGGCGGAAGATGTGACGGATGCGCCGGCCACGTCCTCTTCCAAGGGGGGCGGATCGGCCTTGGCCGTTGCTGCGCCGATCGCGGCGTTTTTTGGCGGTGCGGCTGTTCTGGCGGCGGTCCTTTGGCAGGCGGGTCTGCTGAATGAACAAACCGGGCAAGCTGTGCTCAATGGCGGCACTGTTCCAACGGATGTCAGCGCGCAGCTTGAGTCAGCAGACACGCGCATTGCAGCGCTGCTTCGCGACGTGGAGCGTCTGGGCGGTGAGCTTCGTGAGGCCGACGACGCCCGGGGCGCGCTTGAAACCAAACTCAATGATGTGGAAGCGCAGCTGTCCGTTGCCACGGGCTCGGATGTGGACACGCTGGCACGAGCAGAAGACCTTGATGCAGCTTTGCGTCTGATTACGGAAATTGACGGTCGCCTGGCCGATACGGAAACCGCGGCAAGCGTTGCGGCAACGGCGGTTCAGCCGGACCAGATCGAGGCGCTTCAGGCAATCATCACGACACTTGAGACGCGGGTCGCTGCCGCCGAAGAAGCTGTGCAGGACGTTGCTTCTGCCGAGCGTCGCGTGGCCGCCATGGAGGCGGGCGTCGCTGCCATTGGGTCTCAGCAAACAACGCAGGGAACACAGCTTGGTACGGTGCAGGCTGAGCTCGGCGCCTTGAGCGCGCGGGCCGATGCCACAAAGGACACGCTGGCGGCGCAGAGCGATCGCCTCTCGTCACTGGCAGCCGCTGACGAAGCGACAGAAGCGCGGCTTGCAACGGTCGAGGCGCGGGTTGACCGCCCCGAAGCTGCCCGTCGCGCCGCCCTTGGTATTGCCCTGGCAAGCCTTGCGGGCGCAGCCAATGAGGGCAAGCCGTTTGAGAGCGAGCTTGCCGCCGTCGATCAGCTTGCTCCGGGTGCGGAGCAAGTGGCCGCCCTGGAACAGGCGGCGTCAACCGGTGTTGCAGATGCGTCCTCGCTGTTGCGGTCTTTCCAACCGGCAGCGCGCGAGGCATTGCGTGCCGAGGCTGCGGGCTCTGCTGATGGTGTGTGGGAACGATTTACCGGCAACGCCCTGTCACTAATAACCGTGCGCCAGACCGGCGCTATTGAAGGCGATGGGTTGGAAGCACGGCTGGGCCGCACAGAAGCCGCCCTGAGTGACGGTGATGTATCAGCTGCTGTGGCAGAAGCCGCGGCCATTGAAGGCCCGGCGGCAGAGGCGCTGGCACCGTGGCTGGAAACAGCGCGTGCGCGGGCGGATGTGAATGGATTGATCACAGACATGCGCAAATCGCTGCTGACAGATCTGGCAACGGCACACAAGCCGGACGCAGACCTTCCTGCGGCGGAGACCTTGGTTCCCGAAGCCCCTGCGGCTGAAGATGGGGGCGCTGCGCAATGATCCGCGCCCTTTGGTATTTTTTCATTGTAGCTGTTCTGGCAGCGCTGACGGCTGCCATTGCCGGGGTCCCCGGCGACATTGTGGCGACGGTGGGCGACCGGCAGATCGCCATGAGTGTTGCAACCGCACTTGGGCTGGTTGCTTTGCTGGTGGGGCTCGCAATCTTCGCAGAGCGCATTCTCAGCTTTGTGATGCATGGACCAGGAAACGCTGTGAGCTTCTGGCAGTCGCGCAAGGAAGTGCGCGGCTACGAGGCGTTGTCGCGGGGCCTCCTGGCGGTGGCATCCGGGGATGGCCAGTCCGCACGCCGCTATGCGGACAAGGCAGACAAGCTGCTGGACCAGCCGGCCATGACATTGCTGCTGTCTGCCCAGGCAGCGAAACTCAATGGCGACGAAGTGGCCAGCGGCAAAGCCTTCAGGGCAATGCTTGCCGCACCTGAAACCCATGGACTGGCGCTCAAGGGATTGTTTGAGCATGCCATGACGTCCGGTGATCTTGACCAGGCGCGGGTCCATGCGGCGCGGGCGCTTGATGCCTCACCCGCAACACCCTGGGCCTTTGAAGGCAAGTTTGCCATTGAGGCGCGACAGGGCGACTACGAAGCGGCCCTTGAGACGCTGGACAAGGGTCTGGGGCAGGGGCTGGTTGAGCGCACCGATGCGCGCCGCCGGCGTGCTGTGCTTTTGACTGGGTTGGCGCAGTCAGAAGCCGCCAAGATTGAAGTGCCGGACGGACCGCGTGACGAAGAAGACATTGATGGCGCTGATACACCTTCGGTTCATGCCATCCGAGCCGGCGCCCTTCGCCATGCCATTGAAGCGCGTGACCTGGCTCCCGACCTTGTGCCTGCCGCCGCGCTGGCTTCACGGCTTGTCTTTGAAGATGGGCGCGCCCGCCGCGCGCAGAAGATCATTGAAGACGCCTGGGCACGGTCGCCACATCCTGACCTTGCCGATGTCTTTCTTGATATTTTCCCTGTTGAAGCTGCGGAGCAACGCCTCAAGCGGGCACGCGCTCTGGCTGGCCGCAATCCGGACCATGTGGAAAGCCACGTGCTTGTGGCCCGGGCTGCCATCGCCGCGCGCCGCTTTGACGATGCGCGCGAACAGCTCATTGCGTATGCCGAACCCTTCCCCAGCCGTCGCATCTGCATGTTGATGGCGGAACTGTCTGAGGGCATGGGTGACATGGGTGCGACGCGCGAATGGTTGTCGCGGTCGGTCAAGGCACCGGCAGATGCTCAGTGGGTGGCTGATGGTTATCGCACCACCAATTGGGCCCCTGTGGTGCCGACCACCGGGGCGTTTGATGCCTTTGAGTGGCGTGCACCAACGAACGCCGTCATGCCGATTGGCAGTTCGTCCACGGAAGAAGCCATGGCGCAGGCGGCTGAAGCCGTTGTGCTGCCGGCACCGGTTGAAGTCCCCGCACCGCCCACGCCGCCCGCTCCTGTGGAAGATGCACCAGTGAACCGGCCGGCGTCGACGGACATCACGCCTGCACAGGTGGCGTCTGCGGACAATTCAAATGAACAGCCGGCGGCGCCCGCCAAAGTCGCAGCCCCGGCACCAGAGCTGATGGATATTCACGAAGAAATTGATTTCATGCCGCCGCGCCCGGATGATCCCGGTCCGGCACCGTTTGACGATGAAGACGAAGACCGGCGCGCCTCCTGGTAAAGCCAGACTGGATGGCGCCTGCATGGGATGCAGCGAGCAACGCTGCGCCGACCATAGGGGGATAGATTGATGCTTAAGAGGCTTTTTCTGGGCGTTGTGGCGCTCATTCTGGTGGCGGTCGCGGTCATCATTGCCGCGTGGCTGCGGTTTGATATTCCGCGTGAAGAGCTTCAGGCCAAATATGGCAGCGACGCATCCCAATACATTGAGTTGCGGTCGGGTGCCGTTGCGCATGTGCGCGACGAAGGCAACCCGGATGGCGATGTCCTCGTGCTCGTGCATGGCTCCAACGCGTCGCTCCACACCTGGGAGCCCTGGGTTGCCCGCCTTGGGGATACCTACCGAGTGATCTCGCTGGACATGCCGGCCCACGGCCTGACCGGCGCAACACCGGAGGCGGATTATTCCGTCACGGGGATGGCGGCGTTTACCCATGAGGTGGTGCGCAAGCTGGGCGTCGAGAAATTCACGCTCGCCGGCAACTCCATGGGTGGTGCGGTGGCGCTCAACTATGCGGTGGCTTATCCGGATGATCTTGATGGGCTCATTCTTGTGTGCTCTTCCGGCATTGCGCGGGAAGAAGCTGAAACATCTTCCGGCGATGCAGCGAGATCGTTCTCCCTGGTGAACATGCCTGTGGTCAGCACGGCGCTGCGCTGGCTGACGCCGCGCTTCATTTTTGAAGATGGTCTGCGTGGTGTGTTCGTGGATCAGTCGGTCGTCACAGACGACATGGTGGATCGCTACATCGAGCTCAATGTGATGGCGGGCACACGGGAAGCGACGCGGGTGCGCTTCGGCACGCCGCGTGTCCAGGTGCCTGCTGAAACCGTGCAGTCACTGGAGATGCCGACCCTCGTGATGTGGGGCGACAAGGACCCGCTGATCCCTGTCTCCGTTGGCTACCGGTTTGATGAACTGCTGCCCAACTCCACCTTGGTGGTCTACGAGAATGTTGGTCATATCCCCATGGAAGAAGTGGCCGATGTCAGCGCCAATGACGTGCGGGCTTTCATGGCGGCCAGTGCAGCCGCTGCGGCCGCGCCTGCTGCGCCGGTGATGCCGCCTCTTGAGGCAACCGTCACCGTCGAAGACGACGGCTCCCTGACTGTGGAGGCCGCAGAAGACGCGGCTGAAGGCGACGTTGTCGAGGACGCCCAAGAGGACGTGGCTGAGGAGGCCGCCGAGTAAGGCAGTTGTCGACCATTCAAGACGTCAAACGGGGAAGATGCGGCTGACGCGTCTTCCCCGTTTTGCTTGGTAAGGCAGACACCAGGCCGGCGGCGCATGGCCAAGGTTCTCTTAACCATCAAAGGGTAGGCTCAGCGCGCGTTGGCGATGGGTGGATTTGCTCTGCTTCATGACTTGCAGCGGGGCCGTATTCCCCCTATCTTCCGCGCCCGCCGGTCAGGTCACCCCGCTTTTCGCGGGCCAGCCTCACAATGGTTAAGCCGCTTTAGCTCAGCTGGTAGAGCACGTCATTCGTAATGACGGGGTCAGGTGTTCAAGTCACCTAAGCGGCACCACCGGCCCTTTTGCATCCGGTCCTTGGAAAGTGGCGGCGGTTGTCCGTCGGTGCATCCTGTCTGCAAAAAACGGATGGCCATCTGTCGGAGCGGTGTGAGACCGGTGTAGGCTGTCTTGTCTCTTTCAGGTCCTCTTTTCATCAGGCAGGCAGATGACCCTTGGATTGGCTTTTCTGAAAATTCCCGTGACCGACCTTGGCCGGGCGGTTGATTTTTACTGCACGGGTTTTGGCCTTACGGCAGATTTCGTGTCCGATGAATATGGCTGGGCACAGCTTGGCGGCGCTGACATGGGGATGGCGCTGTACGTGGCGGGCAAAGGGGGCGGAGACGGCGTTCCCGGGCAGGACCGGGATTTTCATCTGGCAGCCGACGACCTGGAAGCATTGCTGGCGCGGCTGACACCGCTCACGGCAACAGCCGCCATCGTTGAAAACGATGACGGCTCACGCAGCCTTGATGTCAAGGATCCTGATGGAAACGGGCTTCGCATCATGGCGCGAAGCTGACTCCAGGGAGCGGGGTCTGCGGTCAGGCGGCGTCCTTCAACTCCTGAGCCTTGCGCTGACGGAAGTCGGCGCCCAGCTTGTCTGCCTCGGCTTCTGACAGGGCATCGCGGGCGATGGAGAAGACGTCTTTCTCCTCTTCTTCCATGTGGTGCTCGAGCTTGTGGCGCAGCTTCTTGGCGTTGGCGAGCCAGCCGGGGTTTGAGAAATCTGTTTCGTCCAGATCCTCAAGCAGATCATCAACCGTTTTGTGCTCGGCAATGGAGTGGCGGGCCTGCTCCTGGGTGTCAGAGTCTTCCAGCAGGGCGGCATACAGGGTCTGCTCTTCGGCGTTGGCGTGGGCGGTGAGGTCCGCCTTCAGTTCTGCAAACAGGGCCTTGCGGTCCGTTGTGTCACCGGATGTCTCAACAAGCCGCTCAAGCAGGTTGCGGTGCTTGTCGTGCTCGGTTTCGATTTCGCTGTAGATATCAGCCATGGGGTCTGCGTCCTTTCAGGCAAAGTCGAATGGGCTTCGACAGGCAGAACCAGTCTGTCGGCGTATTGTTCCGCTGGTATCTGCGTTGTTTCACCTCTTGGCGTTTCGCCTTATATGTGGTCGCCAATGTGAAGTTACGCCTGACGGCAGAAGGAAATGCGTCCCATGGGTTTTCTTGATGACATTACCGCCCGCTTCAAATCCCTCATCGGGGACGAGGAAGAGGCCGCGGCGGAAGACCAGCAGCTGCAAAAGGCCATTGCCACGCTGCTGGTGCGCTCACTGGTGATCGATGGGGAAGAAACCATCGAGGAAGCGATGAAGCTGGTTGATCTTCTCAAAGGCCAGTTCGAGCTGTCTGACCGTGAAGCCGAAGACCTGTTCAAGGAAGCCAAGGCGGCAGAGCGCGATGCGACGGACCTCTTCAAATTCACAAATGTTGTGACGGACAAGATGGACCGCGACGGGCGCATCTCGGTGCTGGACATGATGTTCGAGATTGTCGCCGCAGACGGCAAAGTGGATGTGTTTGAGGAAAACCTCATGAACCGCGCGTCCAACCTGCTGCGGGTGCCGGACTATTACCGCGACGAAGTCCGCTCTAAGCTGTTTGCCTTGATGGGCAAATAGGAGCGGGCGCCATGTCAGCGAACACGCAGGTGGTGATGGACTTTGTCGATGCGTGGAACGCGCGCGACTTCGACAGGATCATGAGCTTCTTCGATGAGGACAGCTTCTATCACAATCTGCCCATGGACCCGGTCACCGGCACCGCTGCCATTCGAGGTGTGCTTGAAGCCTTCTTCAATTCCGCCAGCGACATTGACTGGGTGGTGCACGCCATCTCGGAAACCGCCGATGGCACCGTGCTGACCGAGCGCAGCGACAAGTTCCTCATCAACCGTCAATGGATGACCCTGCCGGTTATGGGCGCGTTCGAGATGGACGGCAACATCATCCGCAAATGGCGCGACTATTTTGATCTCAAGACGTTTGAGTCTGAGATGGCGCGGGTGTCTGCTTAGTGAACTAGGTGCGGTAGATATTTCGCACCTAGCTGACCAAGGCTATTCGAGCAATTTGTGCCTTGTCATAGTCGCAAATCTACCATTAGATGCATTTGGTTGTTCTATTGGAGGGGTGAGTATGCGGGCTATTGTGACACTTTTCGTTCTTGTGTCTTTTTCGGCTTGCCAAGCTATTCCCACACCAACTGTGAGACCCGACAGATTCTATCAGGATTGGGTTCTGGAACAGGACTTGGTCTATCGAATTGGCACAACAAGCGAGGAAATTGTCGTGCCCGCTGGTTTTGTTACGGACTTTGCCAGCATTCCGGCGTTTGCACGTCCGGCTCTATCATCTACCGATCTCTATAGCAGTGCGGCGGTCGTGCATGATTTCCTGTACTGGACACAGTCATGCTCAAAACAACAGGCCGACAACATCTTTCTCATCGCGATGCAAGAATCTGATGTCGGTTTCTTTTGGCGAAACGTAATTTACGGTGCAGTACGTACGCCGCCCTCTCAGGCGGCTTGGGACAGGAACAGAGCTTTACGAGCGCAAGGATTGCCGAAGGTGTTTCCATCAGAGTTTCGCGAAGAGTTTACCCAACTTGGGGCAGAAGAAGCACAGAGAGTTGCAAAAACAAAGGGTGTGGAGGACCCGCCCTTCGACAACGCACCAAGTTACTGTGCGTTGGGTGATACAAGTGACGTCCCGACGGGCTGACGCTCCTAAAGATGGTGCCTAGGCAGACTGAGGCCCGCGCAACAAACTACCCGGCCGCGCGCCGGTGTCCTTGCCGTTTTCAAATGTCACGATGCCTGACTTGAGAGTTGCGATGTAGCCGGTGGCTTCCTGCACCAGGCGTCTGCCATTGGCGGGGAGGTCGTGGGCCATGTGTGGAGCGGGGATTGCCAGCTTGTCCAGGTCGATGATGTTGATGTCGGCTTTCATGCCCGGCTTGAGGAGGCCGCGGTCGGCAAAGCCGTAGAGCAGGGCAGTGTCGCGGGTCTGGCGCTTGACGATGAATTCGAGCGGCAGCTTGTCACCGCGCGTGCGGCCCTTGACCCAATGAGTCAGCATGAAGGTTGGAATGGACGCGTCGCAGATGGCACCACAGTGCGCGCCGCCGTCGCCCAGGCCGATATTGGTGCGCGGGTGCTGCAGCATGGTGTGGATCGGGTCCATGGCGCCGGACGTGTAGTTGAACAGTGGGAAGTACAAGAGGCCTTCTCCACCATTGGCGCACATGGCGTCGTAGATCACCTGCTCGGGCTTGATGCCCTGCGCCGTGGCGATGGCAGCCACGCTTTGTTCAGGTGTTGGTTCGTAGTCCGGGGCAGAGCCATCGCCTGCATCCAGTACAAACATCTTTTCAAAGCTACGGGTGACGAAGAGGCCGAAGCCCTGCATGTCGGCAGGGGTTTCGCCAATCATCCGTGTGCGGAAATCAGGATCAGCGACGCGGGTGCGGCGGTCTTCTGGTGACAGCGCGGCAAGTTCGGCCCAGCTTGGGAAGGCAATGAACGGATGCACCGTGCATTCCCAGCCCATGAGGATGCCCGCCGGGCGGCCTGCGACCTGTGCGTAGAGCGGCAGGTCTTCAGCGTCGACCTTGTCCAGAAGGCCGAGCATCTTTTTCCACAGCTCGGGCGCTTCGTCGGTCTGGACGAGATTGAACGTGACGGTGACACCAAGGTCACGCGCCATGCGCTCCATCCAGCCGAACTCCTTGTCCATGTCCTTGTGGTTGGATGTCATCTGGAACACGCCATGGCCAACGCGCTTCAGCGCATCGCCAATGCCGAAGAGTTCGTCTTCCTTGGCAAATGTGCCGGGCACGTATTCGCCATCGGTCGCTTTGTGCAAGAAGGTGCGCGAGGTGGAGAAGCCAACAGCACCGGCACGTACACCGTCTTCGACGATCTGTGCCATGCGGGCGATGTCTTCTGCGGAGGCTTCTTCGTTCTTGGCGCCGCGTTCGCCCATGACGTAGCCACGCACTGCGCCGTGGGGCACCTGGGCTGCGATGTCGATGGCGTAATTGCGGCGATCCAGGGCATCCAGATAGCCGGGGAAGTCTTCCCAGCCCCACGTCAGGCCTTCGGTCATGGCGGCGCCGGGAATGTCTTCCACGCCCTCCATCAGGCCGATGAGCCAGTCGTGCTTGTCAGGAGCGGCGGGGGCAAAACCGACACCGCAATTGCCCATGACGGCGGTTGTTACGCCGTGCCATGACGAAGGCGCAAGGGCAGTGTCCCAGGTGGCCTGGGCATCATAGTGAGTGTGGATATCAACCCAGCCCGGCGTGACAAGGGCACCTGTGGCATCAATCTCGCGAGCAGCACTGGCCGTGATTTTGCCGACCTCGATGATCACATCGTCCTTGATGGCGATGTCGCCGGTAAATGTGGCGTTGCCGGTGCCGTCGGCGATGGTGCCGCCGCGGATGATGAGGTCGTACGTCATGGGTGTCTTCCTTGCCGTGTCTGTCTGCCCGATATGCGGTTCGTTAACCCATGGCCGGGTTCTGGGGAACGGAGTCGCAGTTTGGATCAACCGGTGACCAGGGCTGGGCGGAGTCAGACCAGAAGCTTGAAGCAACCTTTACCCAGCTGCTGTCGGACAGGGAGCCGGCCTTGACGATGGTCAGGCCGGGGTTTTCCTCAATGAAACTCACTAGGGGCGAGCCACACTTGCCGCAGAACCCGCGCTTGACGTGACTGCCGGCTGTTCCCTCAACCGTGTAGGTCTTGAGATCACCCTTCATGTCGACCGCAGCAGATGGCACGAACACGATCGTCGCTTTGCCGCTGCCTGTGGATTTTTGACAATCCGTGCAATGGCAATGATGGCTGGAGACCACCTGATCGCGATCAAATGAGTAGGTTACGTCGCCGCAAAGGCAGCCACCGGTTGCTGTGTTGGTCATTCCTGTTCCCCTGTCGTGTTTTCTTGTTGGCGGCAGTCTAGCCCGTGGTGTCTTCGGAGTCAGGGGGCTGGGTCCAGATGGCTACCTGAGGGGTAATTGGGCGGCGTCCGGTGTCCCGGCAGGCTGACCTCATGACCGAGGTTCCACACTTAATTGCAGCATCGCTACCTCTTCGCCGTGACATGCATGTGGCGAACACGCGTCTGTCGATCATTGATGAAGGTGAAGGGGAGGTCGTGCTGCTCCTGCACGGGTATCCCCAGAGCCTGCTTACATGGCGTCATCAGATTCCGCACCTGTCGCAGCGCGCGCGGGTGATCGCGCCAGACTGGTTTGGCTGGGGCCTGTCCGAGCGCGGGTTTGCGACGCCTGCGCGATACTGGGACGAGGTAGGACGCATCGGGCTGCTGCTTGATGCGCTGGATGTGGAGCGGTGCACCCTTGTGGGCCACGACTATGGTGGCTTTCTCGGGCTTGGCTTTGCCATCCAGCACCCGGATAGGGTGGACCGGCTGTCCATCATCAACTCGCGGGCGCACCGGACATTCCCGCAGCCAACCTACGCACAGTTTGCCATCCTGTGTGCCATGGCCCGTGTGCCCGGCTTGCGGCAGCTTGTGCATCAGGTTCCGCTTGGCCGGCTTAACAAGGCGCTGCTCCAGCGACACGTCAGGCAGGGTTGCTTTGACGATGCGCTGCTGGACCACTATGTGGGCTGGATGGACACGGCCCAAGGGCGCCGTTGGATGACACATTTCTTTCGCTATTATCAAATGCCAGCGCGTCGCGACCTTGATCGTGCGATCGAACGCATTGTCTGCCCGACAACGATCATCTGGGGTGACAAGGACCCATATTGTCCCGTCGAGATTGGTTGCGACCTTGCGGCCCGTATTCCAGGTGCGCAGATGGTCCCCATCAAGGGTGCTGATCATTATGTGATGGAACAGCGGCCCGACGAGGTGCTGGCAGCCCTCACTTCATTTTTGGAAAGGCCGGTGATGCGATGACAGCATATGTGGTGTGGGAAGCAACCATTCCCGACATGGGGAAGATGCAGGCCTATGCGGAGAAGGTGGGTGCGACGCTGGAAGCCTATGGCGGTCGCTATCTTGTACGTCTTGGCGAGACGGATCTGCGCGAGGGATCACTGGGCGAGCACACGGGCCGCGTCATGCTTGAGTTTCCGGATATGGAAACGGCACGCGCCTGGTACACGTCTGACATGTACCAAGCCATTGTTGCGCTACGCGCAGACAATGCGTCGGGCAATCTCTATTTCATGCAGGGCGTATAGCCGATGATTCAGGATGTCCGCCGCGCTCCAGCAATTCGAGGACGTAATCATTGTATGAAAGTCCCAGTGCAGCAGCGCGTCTCATGCGATGCATGACGATACCGGCATTGGGTTCAGACCATGCGGCATCGTATGCCTTGCGCCAGATGTATGTGAGATAGGCGGATGGCGTGAAAAGGGAGGGGCCGTTGTTGTGGCCAAGCCACTCGCTCACCGGGATGACAAGGCCGGATTCGCGCGCAGCCAGATCACGTTTCGCGCGCTCTGCGGCGAGCAATGATCTTTTCGGACGACGTGCCTTGGTTTTGCGTATGAGACTGGCAGCCATGGATTTTCCTCCGCCGTCAGTCTAGCGCGGCTAAGCGCCTGAGGCGATAGATCGAGTGATTGTGGCAGCGGCATCTTTCACCAGCCGTCCATAGGTCTCGATCTTTGATTTTGGGAAGCGGGTCGCCGGGCACGAAATGGACAGGGCGGCGATGGGCACTGCATTCGGGTCGAACACCGGTGCTGCGATCGCCCTTACATCGCGATCGAGTTCTCCATCGTTGAATGCATAGCCCTGCTTTTGAACGAGCTTGAGATGACGACGCAGCCTGGCTGGGTCGGTATGGGATGACGGCGTCCATGCGACCAGTTCTTCGCTCAGATAGTCTTCGATCTGATCCGGTTCCAGATTTGCCAGCACGGCTTTGCCGTTTGATGCCACATGCAAAGGCGCGCGCAAGCCTATGGCGCGGACGGTGCGCAGCGCTTGCGGTGAATCCAGACGCTCTATCAGCACCACCTCTTTGCCGTCACGCTGCATGAGGTGAATTGTCTCCGCTGTTTTCTGGCGCAGGTCCTCCATAACCGGCAAGGCCAGCGGGCGCAGGTCGGCGACCGGCTCCACGTGGCTTGCGACGGTCAAAATCTTCGATGAGACGGCCCAGTTGCGGCGGCTGCCTTTTTGCACCGGGCGCAGCCAACCGGCCTCATGCAGTGTCACGAGATTGCGCTGAACCGTTGTCTTGGGTTCGCCGCTTTGGCGCGCCAACTCACTGACGCCCACTTCACCATGTTCTGCCACAAGCTCAAGCAGGCTCAGGGCGGTGCGTACGCTTTCCATGCTCAACCCTTTACAGAAATGGGCGCGTGTCTTACGTTCCATAATACAGAATGAAACGTTCCACAATATGGAACAATATATTTTCACGTGTCAGGGCAGGATTGATCACATGGCTTCCTCACAAGGTGCGCTCAATGGCCTGAAGGTGTTGGACTGCACCCACGTGATTGCAGGTGCCTATTGTTCGATGCTGCTGGCGGACCTTGGTGCGGATGTCATCAAGATCGAACCGCTTGGCGGTGAAGTGACGCGTGGGCGGGCGGAAATCCCGTTCAAGCCCTATGACTTCGTTAATCGGAACAAGCGCGCAATCGCTGTGGACATGGCCACACCTGAGGGCGCAGAGATCATCCAAAAGCTGGCCAAGACCTCTGACATATTTGTGGAGAACTATCGTCCGGGTGCCCTGGACCGGATGGGCCTTGGGTATGAGCAGCTCAAAGCGGTCAATCCAGAACTGATTTATGCATCGATCTCCGGCTTTGGGCAGACGGGCCCCTATCGCAATCGCGGTGGGCTTGACCTTGTTGCCCAGGCGATGAGCGGCATCATGAGTTTCACCGGCGAAATCGGGACGGAGCGTCCCGTCGCGGCCGGCGTGCCCCTGTCCGATCTCAACTCAGGTGTTTTTACAGCGCTTGGGATCGTTTCAGCGGTCAATCACCGAACCAATACGGGCGAGGGGCAGTATCTGGAAACCTCCCTGTTTGAGTCCGCCATGGCCTACACGATGTGGGAAACCGGCATGGCACTCACCATGGGAGTTGTTGCTGAACCCGCGGGAACGCGGCACCGGCTTGCCGCGCCTTATGAGGCCCTCAAGGCTGCAGACGGCTTTCTGGTCGTTGGGGTCAACAGTCAAAAACTCTGGAGTCGTTTCTGCGATGTGATCGGGGCACCGGAACTCAAAGACGACCCGGCATTTGCCGAGAACCATCTGCGTGTGGAAAACCGCGATGCGTTGCAGGCGAAGCTGGAAGCCATTCTGGCGGTGCACCCGGTGGCGCATTGGGTGGAATTGATTACAGCGCAGGGAGTGCCCTGCGGACCGATCAACACGATCACGCAGGCGCTTGAAGATCCGCAGGCAAATGATCGCGGCTTCCTGCAGGAAGTAGATGGCCGGACGTTTCCGCGTGCGCCAATCACCATGTCGCAGACACCGGTGTCGCTGAAACGAGGGCCGGCTGCCATCGGTGAGCACACAAGCGATGTGCTTCGCGATGCAGGCTTCTCGGCTGCTGACATTGAAAGTCTTTCTTCCAAAAGGGTAATCGGCCTATGAGCGACGTACCTGCAGGCACCACCCCCAAAAGCGCTGCTGATACAGGCGACACTCTGCATGTGGAGCACCGTGACAACGGCGTTGTGCTGATTGAGATCGACCGTCCTCCGGCCAATGCGCTTGATCTGGCAACCCGCACCCGGCTCGAAGCGGTGTTGGATGGTATCGAGACGGACCTGTCCGTGCGCGCTGTGGTTCTGAGCGGGCGTGGCAAGAGTTTCTGTGCCGGAGACGATTTGCGGGAAGCAATGACGCGTGGCGAGGACGCCCTTGCCAGCCTCAGTCAGTTTGGCCGGTTGCTCGACAAGATTGAAGCTCTGAGGGTGCCGGTCATTGCCGGGGTGAACGGTGCCTGTGTCGGCGGTGGGCTTGAGCTTGCCTTGTGTTGTGACGTGCGTGTCGCCAGCGAAAAAGCATTCTTTATCGGTGCCGGTGTGAATGTGGGGCTGATGGCTTCCGTTTATCGTCTGCCGCGGCTGATAGGTATCGCCCAGGCGAAAGCCATGTTGTTGACGGGGCTTAGAACACAGGCCCAGACAGCTTTGACCTATGGCCTGGTAACAGCGGTTCATCCCCACGAGAGTCTGCTGGATGAAGCCCTGGCTATTGCCGACCGCATTGCCTCGCGGGCACCGCTTTCCGTTGAAGCAACCAAGCGCATGGTCGGGCAGGCTTTTGATCTTGATCCCCAAGAGGCGGCGACGGCGATTGGTCGGGAGGTTGCGCCCCTAGCCAAGAGCGATGACCACAAGGCCGGTGTTCTGGCCTTCGTCAGTCGCGAGGAACCGGTTTTCAACAGGCGCTGAAGAAGGGATGAGCGGATGGCTTATGACGCAGACGAGAAGACTCTAACGGCAGGCATGCAGGTGGTCGAAAAGCTCGGCCTGCTGGCCAAGGCCAATCCGGCGCTCAGCGATGATCTGCGAATGCATACGGTGACCGCGCTCTTTGGCACGATCTGGACGCGCGAGGGTCTGGAACTCCAGGAACGCAGCCTCATTACGCTCGCATCCTTGATCTCTCTCAACAGGGAGCACGAGCTGCGCCTGCATTTTCGTGGCGCGCGCAACCTGGGGATCTCGAAAGCCAAAATCGAAGAAGTCATTCTTCATCTTGCGCACTACAGCGGCTGGCCCACAGCTGTGACGGCCAATACCGTCTTGACTGAAGTCTGGGATGAGATGGACGGCGAAAGCTGATCGTCGTTTCGCTCCCTAGGCAGCAATCTTCAGTATCTTAAAGATGTCGTCCGGACCCGTAACGGGTCGTAGGTTTGAGAGCACGACGAAATTCTGCATCGCCATCTCCGCGATTTTCTGCCAGTCGCTTTCCTTGATGCCGACAGCTGCAAGGGTGTGGGGCTGGCGCTAATTGTCCATGCCCGCGATCCACTCGCGGATCAGGGCAACGCCTTCGCGGTGGATCGTGGAGCGGCCCAGCTCCGGCATCATGATGCCCGGATCGGTCGAGTCCATGCGGTAGACGATGATGGACGAATCCGGGTCACCGGGGTTGATGGAAAAATCATGTCCGCCTGATCCGCGGCCGGCTGCCACCGGCCGTTTGAAGATGCCGTATTGGGCAGGTGTGGTGGCGCGGGTGTCCAGATAAAGGCCGGATGTATGAGCCGGGCCGTCGGGCGCGTGGCAGTGGGCGCAGTTGATGTCCAGATAGCCGCGGGCGCGATCAGCAATCGGCAGTGTGGCATCGTCCCACCTTGCGATGCGTGGTGCATCGTCAGGATCGTCCGGCGTGCCTGTCAGGATGCCTGCCTCGGTCCACTTCAAGAGCTGGTTGGTTATACCATCCGTATACGAATAGTCCTTGTTGAGGTGCTTGGCTTCTGGTCCGATGGGGACTGTCACGCGGTCGCGGCCTGTACCTTTGACGTGGCAGGACCGGCACTGGTTCATGTTCGGCACCGCATAGCGGATGGTGCGGCTGGTGCCGTCTGCGGTTATCCATGAGACGTCGAGCTTGGCTCCAAGGGGAGACAGCACAGCGTCGGTCATGTCGGCATTCCAGACATAGGGGTAGGTGCGCCAGCCCTTGGGCGTGTGCGCCAGAATACGCGTTTCGATCAGACGGAGGTCTTCACCGGGTGCACGGGCGTCCTGCGGGTAGGCGAATGTCTTGATAAGGGCAGAGCCGACGGGCAATGCGAAGACGTCATCAGGATTGTACTGCGCGGTCTCACCGTCAGGCACATAGACGAAGCGCAGTTTCTCAGCGTAGTCCGTGAACAGCGGTGTGATGAGATCGTAGGGCAGCACGCGATCTGCTGGTGTCTGTGCGCTGAGGTCGTCAAAGAAGCCGTACTCAGACAGAGCCTTGGGCGCGGCGCTGCCGGTTATGGCGGCGTCGTTGACGGCAGCCTGCGCTGATGATGCAGCAGCCCATGCCATACCCAGGGCCACGAGCCATTTACTTGCACGCCGGATGGTCACTGCTGGGATGCCTCACTGGAGGCAGCCGCCGCATCGGGCATCGGAACATTTGCGCCCGTCAGACGCGCTACACCGCCTGCATGGTTTGGCAACTCGCGGCTTGGAGAATGGAACCAGTTCCAGGCGAAGTAGCCGATCACATCGGCATCGATGAATGTGGCCTGCCCGGTTTCAGGATCGCTGCCCGTGTTGTCGCCGATATAGACGCCCCGGTTTTCAGGGATGCCGGTGAAGTAATGCCACAAGGGAATGTTGCCGTCCCACACGATGTCGGGAACAGGCGTGCCGGAGATGGAGGCAATCAGGTCTCCGATGTCATTGTCGGGTGCTGTGCCATTGTTGGTGAAAGTATTGTCCCACACGGCAATGCCTTCCGGGTACGGATAATAGTTTTCGTCTTCGTATTCATTGGGATAGGCGACAATCATCACGCCGGCGGTCACGTTGTTGGCAATCTCATTGTCGAAGACTTCCACCTTTGAATTGGCCATCACCATCACGCCGGTGCCCATGGGCACGCCGCCAACGATGTTGCCGGCTGGGGCAAAGTTGGGGGTGTCATTATTGATGATCTTGTTGTTGAAGACGCGGACGGAGTGTCCGCCCTGCTGCGGCAGGTTCGGCAGATCAAACACCAGAACACCGCCGGTGTTGTGCTGGGCCACATTGTCATAGACGTCGGCAACGTAGCTGTTCTCAATCTCGATGCCGGCCACGTTGTATTCGGCCAATGAATTGCGCACGACGATGTTGTCTGACTGGCCCACGTAAATGCCGGCGTCAGAAGCGCCGCGGGCAATGGCGCCATCAATCAGCACATTCTTGGAGGCGACCGGATAAAGGCCATAGGCCCCGTTGAGCGGGTCGGGACCATTGGTCCATTCGGTGCGCACGCGGATGAAGGAGATGCCATCGGCACCAATGACCTTGATGGCGTCACCCTTGGCGTCTTCCACGGCAAAATCCATCAGGACAACGCCGGAGGATTCCACCAAAAGACCCTCGGCACCACTTTCCTGGGTGCGGAAGGACAGGATGGTCTGATCCATGCCTGCGCCCTTGATGGTGACATCGTCCACGTTGAGGGAAAGCCCTTCGGTCAATTCGTACCGGCCTGGGCCCAGTTCGATGACGGCGCCGGGCTCGGCCATCATCAAGGCCTGCTGAATGGCTGTGTAGGCATCCGGAGCTGCGGTCATTTCGGATGCGGCACTATCTGGGGCGCTGTCTTCCGCGGTGGCTGGGGTCTGGGCTGCATCAGCTGGCTGCGCGATGGCTGGCACGGCGGCAGTGACAGTCAGCGCCGCAAACAGGCTGAGAGTGAGCTGGAGGGGGGTGGGCTGCTGTCGCGTTGCGGTCATCAGGCGATCCTTTGTGCATGCCGGCCTGGCACGCCGAGATTGATTTTTGGCCGTGGGGCCGGTTTGGGGGCCGGTTTGGGGGCCGGTGTGTCTGTCCAAACCGTAACTCGACATCCCGCTCCCCTGACAGGAAGATTGGCAGGAAGATGAGATTTGGCCTTGAGGCAGATCAGGCGCGCCCAAGAGAGCTTGCGGCTTAAAAGTGGCCCGGCAGGCCTGAACACGAAGTAAACCCGGGATTGCGGGTCACTTCGAGGGTGAAATAGCTGCCGCCGGGCGGTGCCCGGAGGCGGAGCGGGCAGCTGAGATCAGCGCCGGAAAAATCTGCACTGAGTGCGTTTTGCTGAGGGTGGCTGTTGCTGATTTGCATGCCTCTCTGGCGTTAAAAGGGGCAGTTTTGATTCGTCCCAAGGGCGTGACCGCCAACCCGCTAAGCGACTGAAGCTATGGATATATTGCACTGCAGCATGGGGTGAATGATTATCGTATCGTTAACAAAACTGCTCAAAACGTGACCAAAAAGCCATACCCGCACCCAATGATGTTATCGCGGCGTCACATTCCATCACAATCGGGTTGACTCACAAGGGGTCATCCAGTGGTCTAGGCGCGAGGGATGCTGACTGGCCGGGGGGACAGGGATCGTGCTCTATATTTTAGGGCCCCTACTCCTCCTAGCTTCGTCATTACGTCTAATAAGCGAGGATCGAGGAGGATCGCTCAAATGACTACTCGCAATTTGCGATCCGCACTCCTAGGCAGTGCCGTGGGTGTGGGTCTGCTGGTCTCAGGGGGACAAGCACATGCTTTGTCTACTGAGTTCGGCGAACTGAAAATCTTCTTTGACACGACGGTTTCCGTCGGTGTTCAGATGAAGACCAAAGATGCTCGCAGTCAGTTTCTGACTGAGTTCAACGGTGGTAACCGCGACCCACGTGAAAACAGCACAAGTGGCACGATCCCGGGCACAACCGGCGTTACAACGCTGGTGCCGACTGGTACTGCCAACCTGTTTGGTTTCCCGGCTTCGGTTGCTCCGGCGACGTCAACGAACAACACCGCGCTTGGTGGCACGGCTGTTCCGTTCAACTTTGACGATTCACCCAACACGGATGACCGGTTCCTGAACTTCGGTGCTGGCGACCTGACGTCTGCCAACATCAAAGCCAACCACGATCTCCAGATGACATGGCGCAACTTCACGTTGTTTGCCCGTGCCACGGAATTCTATGATGCGGTGCTGAACAGCTCCGGTTCATACAATCGGTTCGGTATCGACGACAACAACCGGGAAGAAGTGGGCCGCGACGTTCGCCTGCTCGACCTTTACCTGTCAGCTGACTTTGATCTCGGCAGCCTGCCGATCAACTTCCGCGCTGGTAAGCAGGTTATCTCCTGGGGTGAAGGTACCTTCATCTTCAACGGCATCAACTCGGTCAACCCGGTTGACGTCAGCGCATTCCGTCGTCCAGGCGTGGAAATCAAGGAAGGCCTGATTCCGGTCTGGGCCTTGTACGGTTCTGTTGGACTGCCATTCGACCTGTCTTTGGAAGCGTTCTACCAGCTCGACTGGGAACCATTCCAGCTTGATCCAGCCGGTACGCCGTTTGCTGGTTCAGACGTGGCGAATGCCAACTCCAGCGTTGGTGGTAACCAGGGTGTCGGTTTCTACTCCGGTTCCCTGCGCTCCGGTCCAAACCTGCGTAACTGTGACAACACGACCAACGCAACCCGCAACCTTGCGGCTGCTCTTGGTCAGGCTGCCCGTTACTCAGCACTTGTTGGTACGGGCTGCTCGACAGCTTCGTCACAGCACTATCTGACAGACCTGCCGACAGACGGCTCCGCTCAGACAATTCTTCTGAACGGTTATGCTGACGGCAATGGCGGCATCGTCGACGATGTGTCCAACGTTCATGCTCTTGAAGGCACGACCCGTGGTCGTGACATCAATGCCAAGGACGAAGGTCAGTTCGGTGTTGCTCTTCGTTGGTACTCTGAAGCTCTGAACTCAACCGAGTTTGGCTTCTACTACATGAAGTACCACTCCCGTCTGCCAATCGCCCAGGTGAAGCCAGACGGCATCGCCCAGGTTGAAACAAGCATTCAGGCTCCAGGCACAACAGGCACAGCTATTGCCTCTGGTGCTCAGGCATGTGGCGCCCTTCTCGGTGCTGGTCCGCGTGACTTTGCGGATACATCACTCCAGAACGGCGGCTTCCTCGAAGGTGTGAATGTTGCTGACCCGAACGCGACGACTGCGGCAATGGCTTCTACAGCTGCTGCTGTTTACGGTGCGCTTGGTAACGCAACAGCTGTTGCTGATCTCGCCACCATTACGGCTGGTCAGTCCACGGTGAACATGCGTCAGGTTGCCCTCGTCAAGTGCGGTATCTTCATCGGTACGTCCACGACGATTGTAATCCCGGGTCTGGGTGCTATCCCATACTCTCCGGATGGCGTTGAAAACGTCGCTGTTACGCAGAACCTGTCCACCACACTGATCTACCCAGAAGACATTGAGCTTTGGGGTATCAGCTTCAACACCACAGTCGGCGACTGGGGCGTACAGGGTGAATTCTCTTACCGTCCAAACCAGCCACTGCAGGTTGACACCACGCAGCAGACAATTTCTGCCGCCGGTGCACAGTGTGTGGGTATCATCACCTTCGGTGACGTTCTGCGGACGGCCATTTCGCCGCTTTCCACAGAGCCGGGTACACAGCCTGCTGCAACCGACACAACCGGTTGTATTCCAGGCAACTTCGGTCGCACACCAACTGCCTTCGTTCGTGAGGAAGTGTTTACCTTCCAGATCGGTACGACGGCTACGTACACAAACTCCAACCCGCTCATCAACTTCCTGGGTGCCGACATCGGTATCCTGGTGACGGAATTTGGCGTCGTGCACGTTCCTGGTGTTCCGGATGAGTCACCTGCTACGCAGGCTGCTGGTACGGTGGTTGAATTCAACCGTCTGTCTGCAGTGTGCCGCTCAGGTACTGATCTGCCGCTTGGTGGCATCCTCAACCTCGACAGCCGTCAGGGTTGCCGTCCGACTGAAACGTCATACGGTGGTATCCTCCTGACACGTCTCGACTACAACAATGCCTTCGGCACGCCTTGGACGCTCTCACCACAGCTCGTGTACCGTCACGATCTGGAGGGTTTCACTCCGGCACCGCTTGGCAACTTTGTTGAAGACCGTCGTTCAATCGGCCTCAGCGTTACTGCAAATCTGCAGAACACATGGCGCGTTGGCCTGAGCTACACGGACTTCATGGGTTCCGAGACCTACCAGAACAACCTTGACGACGACTTTGTGTCGCTCACAGCGAGCTACTCGTTCTAAGGTTAGACTGAATACGACTTTGACACCGGACCGTCTCAATCCTGAGGCGGTCCGGGCGTCACACCAAAAACTCGTGGGGAACACGATTGGTCAGATGGCGTAGGTGATGCTGCGAACCGGACGACCGCCAAACGAACTCTTCAGTGGAGGAAGATTCTCAATGAAAACCAGTGGCATTCTTGCGGCTACTATTGCAGGTGGTGTAGCGCTCGGCGCGTCAGCCGCTCTCGCAGCAGTCCCGCAGGCCCAGGCAGATCGTCTGGGTAATGATCTCAACCCGATGGGTGGCGAGAAGGCCGGCAATGGCGGGGCGATCCCGGCATGGACCGGTGGTCTGCCGACACCCCCTCCGGGTGTTACGTACAATGCAGGTGACCGTCTGCAGAACCCGTTCTCGGGTGACGCGGTTCAGTACACTGTTACGCCGGCCAATATGGGCCAGTATGACGGCGTGCTGACAGAGGGCTACAAAAAGCTGCTCTCTACGTATGACACCTACAAAATGAACGTCTATCAGACACGTCGCTCATGCGCGTTCCCTGAATACGTTTACGAAGCCAACAAGAAGAACGCTGTCGTTTCTGAACTTGTTGGTGGCGGCAATGGTGTCGGCAAAGGCATCATGGGTTCACCGTTCCCGATTATCAATTCCGGTCTGGAAGCGATCTGGAACCACACCCTTCGCTATCGTGCGTTCAAGGTGACACGTCAGTTTACGGCTGCTCCTGTTACGGCAACCGGCGACTACACGCTGCAGACAGTGCAGGATGAAGCCATCCTTCAGTGGTCTGACCCGTCCAAGGGCTCAGCCGAGGAACTCGACAACATCTCGATCTACTACATCGCCAACACCACTGCTCCGGCACGTGCGGCTGGTAGTGTGATCCTGGTGCACGAGACCCTCAACCGTGCTCTCGATGCTCGTAAGGCATGGCAGTATTCACCAGGTACACGTCGCGTGCGTCGTGCTCCGAATATTGCATATGACAACCCGGGCACGAACTCAGACGGCCTGTCCACTTCAGACTCGTTCGACGGCTACAATGGCGCGCCGGACCGTTTTGACTGGACTGTCAAAGGCAAGAGCGAAAAACTCATCGCCTACAATGCGTATGATGCGGAATCCGCACCGTACGACCAGTACATTCAGGCCCGTCACCTGAACCAGGACAATATCCGCTACGAACTCCACCGCGTGTGGACGATCGAAGCGAATCTGCGTGCTGAAAACCGTCACATCTACAGCCGTCGTGTGAAGCACCTCAATGAGGACTCATGGCAGCTGTCGCAGGCGGAACTCTATGACGGCCGTGGTGAGCTGTGGCGCGTGCAGGAACTGCACACGATCCAGCGTTACAACGTACCGCTCTGTGGTTCAGGTACTGAAGTGGTGTACGACACCGGTAACGGTCGTTACCTGTCACTCGCCATGCAGAACGAAGAGCCAGGCGTGAACTACTTCGCCGATGAGCTCAACCCTGACCGGTATACGCCTTCGGCTATCCGTCAGCTCGGTGTGCGCTAAGTCGCTGTACGCCTAAGTACGATCCAACGGCGGGCCGGTCCTCATACCCGAGGTCCGGCCCGTTTGTTACTGTCCATCCAAACCCAACCAGGACCGGCGCATTGACACCCGGTCTCATCGCCCTGCCGACGCCTGACTGTGGCTGTTAGCCATAGTTTCAGCATCGTGATTTGAGGTCGATTTGACGCTAGGTGAAACCGTGTCAGGGTGTAGGATAGACAGAGAATTTGACACACAATCGAGTGTCAGACCGGCGGCAACCTTTTTATCTGTATGCCGGACCTGCACGTATAGGCCTCTTGTGTGAGAGGCGAATGAGTGGATTGAGTTAGACCCATGAGCACACTACGCACAGCACTTAAAGGCGGCGTTGCCGCGCTGGTTCTTGCCGGCGTTGCATCCGTGCCTGCCCAGGCCGTGCCAACGGTTGATCCGGCAGAAGCTGCGGTAATTCGCGAGCTGGAAACCAAAGGCTACGCCACACCGTCCGACCTTGCTGCCAAAACACTTCTTGTTGCGGCCGCTGATCTTGGCGAACGCATCGTTGCCGTTGGCCAGTTCGGACACATTGTAATTTCCGATGATGAAGGCGCGACCTGGCGGCAGGCCGCGTCGGTTCCCACCCAGGCACTGCTGACAGCTGTCTATTTCGCAGATGACAAAGTCGGCTATGCCGTCGGCCATGATGCCGTCATCATCAAGACGGAAGACGGTGGCGAAAACTGGGACCTGAAATATGACGACCCAGAGGCTGAAATGCCTCTGTTCTCTGTTCGGTTCGCAGACGCCGACAACGGCGTTGCCGTCGGCGCGTTTTCCACCGCCCTTTCAACCACAGATGGTGGCGAGACATGGAACCTCCAGTCGGTCATTCCAGATCCTCCGCCGCCGCTGGAAGGTCTTGAGTATGAACCACATCTCAATGCGCTCTTTGAAGGCCCCGACGGGACCATGTTCATTGCGGCTGAGACCGGCTTTGTGTTCCGGTCCCTCGATAATGGTGCGAATTGGGAACCCATCAAGACACCCTATTTCGGGTCGTTCTGGGGTGGCATGACGCTCAACGATGGCAACATTCTGATTTACGGCATGCGTGGCAATGTGTGGCGCTCCGACGACCAGGGCACAACATGGACGCAGGTTGAAACCGGCTCGAAGAAATCCTTCGGTGGCGGCATCCAGCTGGATGATGGAACCATCGTTCTTGCCGGCCTGAATGGCGGCGTTGCCTACAGCACAGATGGCGGCAAGTCATTTGACGTTGTCGACCGTCCAGACCGTAAGGGCTACTCGGCTGTTGTAGATGGCCCCGACGGCAGTGTTCTCATCTTTGGTGAGCCTGGTGTTGTAAAGCATCCTGACACGGCTGAGGCCTTCCGCAGCGGAACCTAAGACTGCCGACAGCAGATCGCGACATAGCCGCCGTCCCGCCCTGACAGACCTGAATTGAGGTTTACGTCATGGGCAGGGCGGCGGTACTTTTTTGTCTGAACGTCTTTCGCACTACGTCCGCACGGGACGTGCAAGCTGGGGTGACCAATGACTGACCGTTTCGACCGGTACACACGCATCAAGGCATCGCGCGATGCCGGGATCCTGACGCTCATGCTGTCCAATCCGAAGCTGCGCAATGCAGTGGACGAGCAGATGCATCATGAACTGGCGGACATATTCGTCGATGCTCAGGAAGATGATCAGACCCACGTCATTCTGCTCACCGGCGATCCGGACGGTGATGCATTTTGCGCCGGGGGCGACATTGCCTGGATGAAGGCAGGGCTTGAAGGCAAAGCAGCCAGTCCCAGTGCGTCTGAAGGGCGCCGCATCGTCACGACGCTTCTCGATGTGGAAAAGCCGATTGTCGCTGCCATCAACGGCCCGGCGGTTGGTCTTGGGGCAACCATTGCCTTGTTTTGTGACGTCATTTTCATGGGCGAGGGGGCGCAGGTTGCAGATCCCCATGTGCGCGTCGGCCTCGTCGCCGGGGACGGTGGTGCCGTCATCTGGCCACAGCTTGTGGGCTATGCGCGTGCCAAGGAGTATCTGATGACCGGTGATCCTGTGCGCGCTGCGGAAGCTGAGCGCATCGGGCTGGTCAACTACGTGGTCAGCGATGATGAGCTGCACGCTGAAGCGCTTGCCTTTGCGACCAAGCTGGCCGCAGGTGCGCCACAGGCCATCCAGCACACCAAGGCAGCGGTCAACATGGAGCTCAAGCGGCTCGCGGCTACAGTGTTTGACGCGTCGCTTGCCTATGAGATGATCTCGTTCACGCGGGACGACCATCGCGAGGCCGTGTCGGCGTTTCTTGAAAAGAGGCGGCCGACCTTTACCGGCACATAGGCCTACGAGCCAACGTAGGATGCCCAGGATCGAAGAGGGAAATCATCATGCCCAGTGACACAGCGCAGATGGTAGACCACCCCACGGGCGGGGACGGTCTCATCGCTGCCGCCCATGCGTTTGCCGGTGAACTGCGCGAGCGTGCTGCGGAGATCGAGTCCGGGCGTCAATTGCCGCAGGACATTGCGGACCGATTTGCGGCAGCGGGCTTCTACCGCATGGCTGTTCCCAAGGCGCTGGGTGGGCTTGAAGCGACACCGCAGCAGATCGCCGGTGTGATCGATGCACTGGCCCAGGCGGATGGGTCCGCGGCATGGTGTGTGATGATCGGATCCACGACCGGCCTGACAGCGGCCTATCTGGATCCGGCGGCGGCCACGCGCATTTATGGCGATGATCCCAATACCATTACGGCAGGTGTCTTTGCGCCCATGGGCACGGCGGACATGTCCACAGACAGTGCAACGGTCAAAGGGCGTTGGGCATGGGGCTCTGGCTCGCACAACGCGCAATGGGTCTTTGGCGGCGCACGTTTGATGTCAGACGGGGCACCGGTCATGGACGATGCCGGGCGGCCGCGGACGCAAATGTTCGCCATGCCGGTTCAGGATTTGAAGCTGCATGACAACTGGGACCCGTCCGGACTTGCCGGCAGCGGCAGCAGCGACTTTGAAGCCAATGACGTGGTGGTGCCTCTTGGGCACGGGGCGGACATTACCAGGCCCCCAGGTCTCACAAATCCACTCTATGCCTTTCCGGTGTTCGGGCTGCTTGCGGTGGGCATTGCCTCCGTCGCGACAGGACTGGCCCGCCAGGCGATCGACGAGATCATTGAAATTGGTGGCGGCAAGGTCCCTCAGGGAAGCCGCAAGACACTTGCCCATCGGCCACAGGCGCAGTCCGAGCTTGCGCAGGGTGAAGCGGAGCTGCGGGCGGCGCATGCCTTTTTGGAGAACGCAGTCGGGGCGGCATGGGATGCCGCCGCTGCGGACGGGTCCATCGGCGTGGACCATCGCCGCGACCTGCGTCTTGCTGCGACCCACGCCACGACAGCATCTGCCAGGGTGGTGGACCGGATGTATCTGCTGGGCGGTGGTAGCTCCGTCCACCGGACGTCTCCGCTGCAACGGGCCTTCCGGGATGTGCATGTGGCCACACAGCACATGATGACGGCGCCTGCGACCTGGGAACTGACCGGAAGGCTTCTGTTTGGACTGGAGACGGATACCGCCACGCTTTGAGCGGCTGATTTCCATCCACGCCGGTTGGTCCTACGCCAGAGCCCCCAACTCATTTGACGGAGAATGAATGTTCATTCAATTTGATTGAATGGCCAACTCTCCGAATGTATCAGTCGGTAGCCCTCACGCCGCCGAGCAAGCCGTTCGTCCCGCACTCGATGTGCCTCTGGAGGCGCGCAACAAGCAGGAGCGCATTCTGACGGCCGCGCTGGAGCTGTTTGCCCTGCGCGGGTATCAGGCGACGGCCGTGCCGGAAATCGCCAAGGCTGCCGGTGTGGCGACCGGCACAATCTATCGGTATTTCGACACCAAGGACGTATTGCTGAACGTGCTGTATCAGCGGTGGAGAGGCGAGCTGAACGCGAGTGTGTTTGCTCCCCTACCCCAGGGTTCTTCTGCCCGAGAGGTGTTTGGCGTCATATGGCGTCGGCTCACTGGCTGGCTTGCAGGGTATCCGGTGCAAGCCACATTTCTGGATCAGCACTATCACAAGCCCCTGCTTGATGAGAAAAGCCAGGAAGCGGATCGCGTCTTCGTGCAGGGCGTGGCGCGTTTTGTCGAAGGCGCTGTGGCATCCGGTGAGATCAGGAACATGCCGCCTGCCCTTGCGGTTGCTCTCGTCTGGGGCGGGGCGCTTGGCATGTTGAAGATGGCAGGTGACGGCCATCTCACCATTGAAGAATCTGCCATCGCTCACGCGGAAACAAGTCTGTGGGACGCCCTGCGTGCCTAGGCCTGCCCGTCATCTCATGCCCACCTTTCCCGCCCGCGGTCTATCGGCTAGCGTGTCGCCAAAATTGTCACCAATGGCAGTAACAGGGTGGGCGGACAGAACGTGGCTATCGAAAAACGAGATTTCGCAACCATCGAGCGCGATGGTCCGGTGGCCATCGTACGCTACGACCGTGGCGATGGACTGAACGCCTTGTCGCGGGCCGCCATGCGTGAACTGACGCAGATTGCACGCGACTTTCGCGATGACATCGATACCCATGTGATCGTGCTGACAGGCACCGCAAAGATTTTCAGTGCCGGTGCCGATCTCAAGGATCCCGAAATGGCCGGCGGCCAAGAGGGGCTGCTGGCGCGCCGTCACGGTCTCAAGGTCGGTCCCGACATGTGCGATGCATGGGAAGACCTGGAACAGCTGACCATCTGCGCCATTGAAGGTCATTGCATTGGCGGCGGTGTGGCCCTTGTCGGGTCCTGCGACATTCGTATTGCCGGTCAGTCCGCAGGTTTCAGACTTCCGGAGATTCCGCTCGGCATGAACATGAGCTGGCATTCCAATCCGCGGCTGGTCAATTTGATGGGCCCGGCGCGCGCGAAGCTGTTTGTCATTTTGGGTGAAGTGCTCAAGGCGCCTGATGCGCTGGACTGGCGACTGGTTGAAGATGTGGTTGCGGATGGTGGTGCATTGGATGCGGCGTTTGATCTCGCCCGTCGCGCAGCGGCCGTGCCGCCGGTCCCACTGCGCATGTCAAAGCAGTCCATCGAGATGGCAGCCAAGGCGCTCAACCCGGTCTCGACCTATATGGACCGGGATCAGTTTGCGCTGGCTGCAACCGGCAAGGATCAGCGCGAGGCGATCACGGCGTTTCTTGAAAAGCGCACACCGAAATTCACGGGCGAATAGCGCCTGACGACCAATCACATACAACATCAAAAACAGGAGGGTCTGACATGGCCGGACGTGTAGACGGAAAAATGGCGATGGTAACGGGCGGTGCTTCGGGGCTTGGAACCGCGACGTGCAAGCTGCTTGTTGCCGAAGGTGCCAAGGTTGTTGTTGCCGACATCAATCTCAAAGGCGCACAGGACGTCGCGGATGCCATCAACAAGGATGCGCCAGGCAGTGCCAAGGCCATTGAGCTTGATGTGACATCGGAAAGTGGCTGGCAGACCGCGCTCGATGAGGCCGTGGCCTTCATGGGCGGGCTCAACATCCTGGTGAACAATGCAGGCATTGGCGGCTCGGCCCCGGTTGAAGACGAGACCTTCGAGAACTGGAAAAAGATCCAGTCCGTTGATCTCGATAGCGTGTTCCTGGGCTGCAAATATGCGCTTGGTCACATGAAGGCACATCAGCCCGGGTCCATCGTCAATATCTCCTCCATTGCCGGCCTGATCGCGGGGCACAACATGGGCGCCTACAATGCGGCCAAGGCGGGTGTGTGGCTGTTCTCGAAATCCGTCGCGCTGCATTGCGCCAAGCGGGGCTATGACATTCGTTCCAACTCGGTGCACCCGACATTCATCCGCACACCTATTCTGGAAAGCCTGCTGGCGCGGGCTGAAGATGCTGAGACCAAGCTTGCCAAGCAGGTGCCGCTTGGACGCATTGGCGAACCCGATGATGTGGCGTATGCGGTTTTGTATCTTGCCAGTGACGAAAGCCGCTTTGTGACAGGCTCCGAGCTCAAGATCGATGGCGGCATCTCCGCCATGTAGCTGTGTCTCGCGTGTCGTGTTCGAGATTGGTACACGCTTAACGGTTCATTAGGTTTCCCGCGCGCTTTGACGTGCGCGGGGAATTCTTGGCCGCTAGAGTCGACGTGATGATCGGATCATTGACCAGTGCAGCAGAAGGCTTGCGGTCAGCCCGCGTTGGTGTGGGTAGGGCGGCCAGCGATGTGGTGCGCTCGGCGCAATCCGCGAGCAATGCCTATCAACAAACAGCATCAGCAGCGAACCGGACATCAGCTCCCTCTTCGGGCGGTGCGGCACCGCGCTATACGCCGCCGCTGGCACCTTCAACACAGGCCCAGTCACCTGACCTTGCTGTCGCGACGGTCAATCTGACGCGTGCGGAGTTTGCCTATAAGGCAACGGCCCAAGCCTTTAAGGCTCAGGCCGAAGTTGTCGAGACACTTCTGGATACGATCGTCTAGTCGCAATTGGGATGCTAGGCAGAGCCTGTGACCGCATCCCCTTCCTTCACATCAGCAATCAGACGGAACTCGGAGAAATCCGGGTTGTGCATGTCTTCGAGATATTGCTGCGGCGGGAAGGGATAGAGGTTCGGCGTGCCGGACTTGTCAAAGTACCAGCTGTCACAGCCGCCGGATGCCCACACTGTCTGCGGAGCGCGTTCGGCCATGCTCTTGTTGTAGGCGTCGAAGGACGCCTGCTTGGGTGCAATGGCTTCAAGACCCTCGTCGCGCATCTTGTTCAGCATGCTGATGACATAATCGACCTGACGTTCTGAAATTGTAATCAGGGACAAATTGCCGACGGGGCCGGTCGGGCCTTCCAGCATCCAGAAATTCGGGAAGCCCGGCATGCCGACGGCGCGGTGGGCGCGCGGCGAGCCATCCCAGCTTTCGCCAAGGTCCTGACCGTTCTCGCCGGTTACTTTGGTGGGCAGGATAAAGGCCGATGCATCAAAGCCTGTGGCAAGAATGAGCACATCCAACTCATGCAGCTTGCCGTCTTCGGTTTCAATGCCCTTGGGCGTAATGCGCGTGATGCCTTCTGTAATCAGGTTGGCATTGTCGCGGCTGATGGCGGGGTAAAACTCGGAGCAGAAAATCAGGCGCTTACATGCAGCCTGGTAGCTGGGTGTCAGCTTGGCGCGCAGCACGGGATCTGCGATGGCTTCTTCGAGATGCTCCGTGCACGCCTTTTGTACTTCGGCCAGCTTTTCCTGATCGCCGGTGGTGGCGGCACCAAAATTCTTGACCATGGTCTTGTAGTAAAAGTTGAAGCTGGCTTTTTGCAGCGCCGGGAACTTGCGCATCAGCCATTTCCAGCCGGAGGCATATTCCTTTTGCGGTAGCGGGATCATCCATTGCGGTGTGCGCTGGAAGACATTCATGGTGCCGACCTTGTGGGTGATGGCGCCGATGATCTGAGCGGCTGTGGAGCCGGTACCAATGATGCCGACCTTGCGGCCTTCAAGTTTCACCGAGTGGTCCCAGCGGGCGGTGTGGAACATATCGCCTTCAAAGCTGTCCAGACCGTCGATGTTTGGCAGGGTCGGTTTGTGCAGAACGCCTGTCGCGGAAATCACCACGTCATAGTGCTCAACGTCGCCATTGCCGTCGGTCAGTTTCCACTGGGGGCCCTCATAGGTGAGGTCGGTGACGGGCGTGTTGAACCTGACGATTTTCGTGACGCCGAACTTCTCAGCGGTCTCTTCCATATAGGCCTGGATTTCGGGGCCGTAGGAAAACCGGTGAGACCAGTCGGGGTTGAGGTTGAACGTGAAGGAGTACCAGCGGGAGGGCACATCGCAGGAGAGGCCCGGATACTGGTTCTCACGCCAGGTGCCGCCGACCTTGTCAGACTTTTCGTAAACGGTGAGGTCGGTGTAGCCGGCTTCGCGGAGCTTCACGACGGCAGCAATGCCAGACATGCCCGCACCCACAATGGCGATGCGCGGTTGTGTGCCGGCCTTGGCCCAGCCGCTTGATCCACCAGATGCAAACTCATTGGTGTGCATGTTCATGACGACCCTCTCCCGATCCCGCCTTTTCGGCGCCCTAGGTTCTGCTTGTTGACGCTAACATGGTATCTTATTGACGGGTTGTCAATAAGGAATTGCACACGTAGACTCAGGCGCGGTAAGAGAAGTCATCACACGCATTAGAAAGTCCGTCATGTCTGAAAGAGCCCAGCGCATCCGCCGTACCCCGGAAATGGCGCGCGAAGAGATTATTGACGCGACGCAGGCTGCGCTGGCGGAAATGGATTTCAACGCCCTGACGGTGGATGCGGTGATGCAGCGCACGGGCATGACGCGCTCGTCGTTCTATCACTACTTCAAAAGCGTGGATGAGCTGGCACTGGGGTTTCTGGGCCGCCTTGAAGGGGCTATCCGCGAAACCGTGGATGACTGGCTCAACGGCCAGGGGTCAGACGACTATCTGGCGGATACGCATACCCACCTCACAACCATGTTTGCAGCCATGGAAAACCATCGCACCGGCATGATGGCGCTTGCGCGCGCCTCCAACAGCAGCGAACAGGTGCATGATGAATGGCGCTCGCGGGTGATCGACTATTTCATTGATCTCACAGCCCGCTTCATCCGGCAGCAGATCATGCTTGGGCGATCCAAGGTCGAAAACCCCGACCTGACCGCCCGCAGCCTTATTCTGATGAACAATGCATTGGCAAATGACAACCTGACGCGCGAGGAGCCTGACGACCCGGCAGCAATCGGCAAGGTCTCCGCTGAGATATGGAACGCGGCGATTTACGGATCGTAGTTGCGGCTGCGACGGAACTTCCAAGGGAGCTGCGGGTTATTGAGGCTCATCCCGCCTGCCGGTTGACTCCGACACATACCTGGCGGCCTGACATAAGCCGACTGGAGATTTTCCCGTGGACCTTATTCGCATCATCCTGTCGATCCTGCTGCCACCTCTCGGTGTGTTTCTTCAGGTGGGTATCGGCGCGCAGTTCTGGATCAACATTCTGCTGACACTGCTTGGGTACATCCCGGGCATCGTTCACGCCATCTGGATCATCGCGCGGCGCTAGAGCAATGCGCCCTGCGCTGGCAGGGCGCCTTCCAGACTCAACAAGAACTTCTTGGCATCCATGCCACCACCAAACCCTGTCAGGGCACCGGTTGAGCCAATGACACGGTGGCAGGGCAGCACGATGGGCAATGGGTTGGCGCCATTGGCGGCGCCGACGGCACGGCTGGCTTTTGGCCGACCGGCCTTCTTTGCCATTTCCCCATAAGATGCGGTCTGGCCGTAGGGGATGGTGGCAAGGTTGCGCCAGATCTCGTTCTGGAAGTCAGTGCCATCCAGGGTCAAGGGCAGGTTGAATTGGGTCAGGTCGCCTGCGAAGTAGGCGGCCAGCTGTTCCGCGACGTCCCTAAACCCATCATCATCCCGCTGCCAGTGCTCTGCGTGGCGGATCGTTTTGCTGCCGGTAGGGAAGCTGATGAGGTGCAGACTATCTGCGTCACCGGCCACCAGCAGGTCACCGATGGGGCTTGGAATGTAAGTGTAGCGCAGCTCGCGTTTGAGAATGTGCATGGGGGTCTCGGGTAGTTGGTGGCGATGTCCAAGACTAGCGCACAGACCGGCAATGCGCTGGCCGAAATCGGACATGATCATCCACCTGTCCATGCGGGAGATGGTGGCGTGATTTATGAGATGCATGCGGTAAAGTAGACCCGAACAGATATTGAGGGCCGCGCGAGCAAGCGGGGCCCTGCTATTCGGGAGACGACCCCATGGATATGAGCTTCAGCGCGGACCTTGAGCCGTTTCGGCAGGAAGTGCGCAGCTTCTTCGCCAATGACTACCCCCAGGACATTCTGGAAAAGGTGCGTGGCGGTCACTCGCTGACAACACCGGAAGTGCGCAAGGCCGAAATGGCATTGGGCGCCAAAGGCTGGCTGGCATCAGCGTGGCCGCAGGAGTTCGGCGGGCCGGGCTGGTCCATCGAAGAACAGTACATCTTTGATGAAGAACTTGAGCGCGCCGGGGCCCCAACCGTGACGCCCATGGGCGTGATCTATGTGGGGCCGGTGATTTTCAATTTCGGCAGTGATGCCCAGAAGGAAAAATGGCTGGGCCCGACACGCTCGGGCGAAATGGGTTGGGCGCAGGGCTACAGTGAGCCGGGCTCGGGGTCTGACCTGGCATCCCTGCAGTTTTCTGCGGTGCGTGATGGCGACGAGTTTGTGCTCAACGGCACGAAGATCTGGACGTCGGCTGCTCAGCATGCGGACTGGATTTTTCTGCTGGCGCGCACCTCCAAGGGTGAACGCAAGCAGCAGGGCATCAGCTTTGTGTGCTGTGAAATGACCCGCAAAGGCGTGACGCTAGTGCCGATCATCGGCATCGACGGCAAGCATTATCTCAATCAGGTTGTGTTTGAAGATGTGCGCGTGCCGGTGGATTACATGATCGGCGAAGAAGGCAAGGGCTGGGAATACTCGACCTACCTTCTCGGCAATGAACGCACGTCTTACGCGCGCATCGGCGCCAAGCGGAAGATGCTGTCCGATCTCAAGGAGATCGCCAAGGCGGCGCCCATGGGCGGCAATGAGGCGCTTTATGATGACGAAGTGTTCAAGCTGAAGATTGCCGACACGGAGATGCGCGTGGACGGGTTGGAAACAACCGTGCTGCGCATTCTGTCGTCCGTTGCCGAGGGCGGGTCGCCGGGCAATGAAGCGTCGACAGTGAAAATTCTGGCGACGGAAACCCATCAGCGGATCACCGAGCTGATGGTGGAAGCCTGTGGCCGTGCAGCGCAGATCGGCAGCCCCGATTGTGCGTCGCCGGACTGGTCGCAGGATGCGCTGACGAGCTATGCGCCGCCGTCTGTGTCCGCCTATTTCGCTGGCCGCGCGCAATCGATCTATGGCGGCACCAATGAGATCCAGAAAAACATCATCGCCAAGCGGGTGCTGGGTCTCTAACGCAGAAACTCCTATTTTCTGCGGGTTTTGAGGTGTGTGACGCGTCGCTGTCAGGTTGGTGACGGGGTGGTGACGTGGTGATGGTCTGTGAGACTTCACAGATTGGCAGCACCGCAACGGGCGCACGATGGAGAGGGTTCAGGTGCTTATTCGCAAGCTACGGATCGACAAGGGGTGGTCGCAGGAGACGCTGGCGGAAGTCAGTGGATTGAGCGTGCGCACCATTCAGCGGCTCGAGCGAGGCGACAAGGCGAGCCTGGAAACTCTTACGGCGCTGGCTGCGGTCTTCGAGGTGGATGTATCCACCCTGTCAACGGAGGCACCGGAGGCTCCCATGTACACCCCTAACGAATTGTCGAAAGAAGAGCGCCGGGCGATCCGCTATGTGCGCGACCTCAAGGCATTTTACAGCCATGCAGCGACCTATGCTGTCGTGATTTTCGGGCTGTTTATCATCAACCTGTTCACGGGCATCACGACGCCGTGGTTCATCTGGCCGATGCTCGGCTGGGGGGTAGGCGTCGCTGCGCACGGCCTGTCGGTCTTTGAAGTGATGTCGCTGTTCAGCCCGGACTGGGAAAAGCGCGAAATCGAAAAACGCCTGGAACGCACCCGCCGGGACTAGCGGGTACGTTCATTGTGCGTAAATGCGTTACACCACCTTGTGGTCGATGAGCGACTGCGCGCCGGCGAGGATGGCTTCCTTGCCGGGGCGGAAGGTGACGCCGAGGATGGACTGGGCCTTGTCGTTGGAGACAAAGCGCTTCTTGTCGAGTTCGGGTACCACCTGTTTCATGACCGGGTTGAAGATCGATAGCAGCCGCAGCAGGAAGCTGGGCAATTTGCGGTGCGGAATCTTCTTCTTCTGGGCCGGGAATTCCTCGCGCAGCAATTTGGCGATGTCCTCGAACCAGTAATAGTCGCTCGCGGCGATGAACCGGTGGCCCGCGGCGCCCGGTGTTTCCATCGCAGCCACGTGGGTTGCTGCCACGTCGCGCACATCGACGATCTGAAATCCAACCTTCGGAGTGGCGGGCAGCTGACCGCCCATGAGCTGGGTGAGGATTTCAACAGAGGCTGAAAAGTCGCCGCTCAATACCGGGCCGAGCACGGCGGATGGATTGACTGTCGCCAGCTCAAGGCCCTGGCCGGGGCCAGAGAGATATTCCCAAGCGGCTTTTTCGGCGATGGTCTTGGAGCGGGTGTAGGCCGTGTTGTCCTTGAGGTTGTCCGGGTTGGACCAGTCTTCTTCCGACAGCACGTCGGGTTGATTGTCATATCCGTAGGCCACGGATGCCACCGACGACGTCATGATCACACGTTTGACGCCCGCAGCCTTAGAGGCCTTGAGGGCCCGCAGGGCGCCGTCGCGCGCGGGAACGATGAGCTCGTTGGGATCTTTTGGCAGTTCCGGTGGAATGGGGGACGCGATGTGGTGCACATAGGTGCAGCCAGCCACAGCGTCGTCCCAGCCCGCGTCCGATGTCAGATCGGCGGCAAAGAGTTCAATGTCTGCGGCGCGCGGGTCCTGTGTTGCCAACAGGTTTTTGAGTGCCGGGCCCTTGTCCAGGGAGCGGATGGTGCCGCGGACTTTGTAGCCTTTGTCCAGCAGCAACAAGATCACCTGCTGGGCGATGTAACCGGAGGCCCCGGTCACAAGTACCGGTGCGTCTTTGTTGATCTGGTCAGACATGTCCATCACTCCCCTTGGGCCCAGTGTCACAGGTCAAAACCTGCCTTTGGGCATATTAATGACCGCTGGTCAATTAGCTAGGGGGATGTCGGTTTGTTTTCAAGAGCGGAACCGCTGATTGACCCTAGCGTGTGTATTGCGCCTCGCCGAAAAGCTGTGAGCGGTGGGTGTCGTCGAGGTCTTTCATGCCACCTTCGACGGTTTCTTTGCGCACCTTTTCGCGGGCGACGTCGAGGGCCTTCGTGACGGCGGGGCGCGCCTTCAGGCGATGCACCCAGGCGCGCAGGCTATCCACGTTTTCAATGCCCGGCACATCCACGGTGCCCTCGACCCAGGGCAGCACAGCCATGTCGGCGATGGTGTAGTCGTCGCCTGCGAACCAGGTGTGCTGTGACAGGTGCTCTTCCATGACGTCCAGCAGGCGGCGCATCTCGGACTGATAGCGCTCGATGGAGTAGGGGTGTTTGTCCTTGGCGTAGAAGAAGAAATGCGCGAACTGGCCAAACATCGGCCCGACGCTGGCCATCTGAAACATCAGCCATTGATGCGCGAGGTGCCGAGCCGTACCGGAGGCGGGCAGGAACCGGCCGGTCTTTTCTGCGAGGTACCACAGGATGGCCCCGGACTCCCACAACACGAGTTCCTCACCACCGGGCCCGTCCGGGTCGATGATGACGGGGAACTTGTTGTTGGGGTTGAGCGCGCGGAAGGCTGGCGTGTGCTGGTCGCCTTCCAGAATGTCCACATACTCAAGCGTGTAGGGCAGGCCCATCTCTTCCAGCGCAATGGAGACCTTGCGGCCATTGGGCGTGGGGCCCGTGTAAAGCGTGATCGGCGCGGTCATGTGTGCTGCCTGCAATGGTTATGGTTCGCGCCATAGTGACCAGTGGTCCTATGGGTGGCAAGCAAGCTGCCGGAGCCAGCGCCTTCAAGTTCCGCTGCTAGACGATGTTGATGCCGTGGGCAAAGGGGGCCTTGCGGTCCACATCGTGACCGGACTTTGCTTCGACCGTGTGATCCCAGAGCAGCTCACAGCCTTCATAGGGGAGCAGTGCCTTGACCTTCGCCTTGTGCTCGTCACTCAGGTTGTCGAACTCCTCGCGCAGGCGCTCAAGGCAATAGACCCTGTACTGCGTGACAGGCAGGTTCTTGTAGTGGCAGCCCTGCACGGTCATCTTGAATTTCGTGTGTCCTGCGGAGAAGGCACGGGCGTTTTCGCGCAGCTGTACCAGATGGGTCTGGGCCACTTCCTGCAACATGGGAGCGGCATCGTCAGGCACCATGTTGACCAGATCAGGCTCGACGGTGAGTGAGCTGGCATTCCATACGCGCGCGACCCATTCGGCGATGGCGGGCCAGTCGTTGCGCATGATGGCGGCGGGCGTGGGGTCCTGCCCGTAGTGGCGCAACATCGGACCCATCAAACCAAAGTCCGCGATGGAAGGCGCGTTGCCGAGCAGGAAGGGCCTCGTTTCCAACATGGACGCCATACTGCGCAGGGCAGCGAAATAGCCTGCGTCGACGTGGCTTCTGGTTTCGGGGGTCACGCCATCGCCCTTGATGTAGCGAGCCAGCTGCCGCCGCTTGACCATGCGGCGGCGCACGAAGCGTGGCGCCTTGAGATGACCGGCAACCTCATCGGCAAGGATGCTGCTCAGTAACTCGCGGTCGTTCTCGTTGCTCCACCGGTAGTTCATGGCGGAGCGCCACAGCCATTCGTCAGCGTAGTCTTCAATCAGCAGGGCAATGAAGCGGACCACCGGGTCGGTCGGGAAAACCGGCCTGTCGGGGAGTTCCGTTTCCATGTGCTGGATAATGGGCGTGCTGTCGGACAGAAAGGCGCCGTCCTCGCGCTCGATGATCGGGACCTGCACGGCACCGGCGTTTTTCTTGATGTAATCCTGATGGGCAAACGGGTTGTCCATCTCGTAGGGAATGCCCTTGTAACGCAGATACGCCTCAAGTTTGCCGGTGTAGTAGGAAACCGAAATGCCCCAGAGCTTGATCATCGTCGTCCCTCGTCGCTTGTTTTGTGTCGCCTGTTTTTCTGTTGGCCGCATTTTGACAGTACGGGGGTCAATGCATCTAGAATGCTAACAAGTTACATTTGGGGCAATTTGTTGAGGGGCCACCATGCGGGTGCTGCGGGCGAAGACCAGAACACTCTATGACCTGCTGCCGCAGCCCTTGCTGGACCTGATGCTGGCGACGGGCACATCACGCAAATTCAAAGACGGCCAGATCATTCAGCAGCGCGGGGATGAGCGGCAGGGCGTCTCCATCCTGACATCCGGGCAGATTGTGGCCGGCAATGCGGGGGCGGACGGCTCGTTTCTGGTGTCAGCGCTTTTGCGGCCGGGCGAGACATTTGGTGAGTTCACGGTCATGGCAGGGCTGCCCCACACCCACACGTTGTGGTCCCAGGGAGAGACGACCGTCACTTTCATCAAGGGAGCGCTCATGAAGCGGCTGATGAATGAGGAACCGGAGATTGGTCACGCGCTGCTGACGATTGCGCTGCTACGCAATCATGAACTTCTGGAATTCCTGGATGCCCAAAGACGGCTGACACTGCCCATCCGGATCGCACAGCTGCTGCTGACGTCTGTTGATCCCAAGGCCTCCTCCGACACGGTTGAGTGCCGGCAGGAGGACCTTGCGGTCATGATGGGTGTGTCGCGGGTGGCAACCGGCAAAGCGCTCAAGCGGCTTGAGCGCGACGGGATGGTGCAGCTGGGGTATGGCCGCATCGACCTGCCCGATGTGCAGGGCCTCATTGCGATGGTCGAAGACAGCGACCCGCTTTTTGTGTTGACCGGCGCCTAGGCCCGGGTCGCCCGCAGCGTTACGACCAGGTGTGCCAGTGAAGCTGCAAAAAGCAGAAGGAATGGCACCAGCAATGCCGGGCTCATGAAAAACTGAACCCGTGTCTGGGTCGGGAAGTTGAATGTCTGTTCAATGGCGGCGGTCTTGAACAGGTGTGCGCCGGGGAAGCCCTCGAACGTGGCTGCGTCTGCCAGGTCCCGGCGGGAGCGATATCGCACCATGGACGTCCAGGTCCAATCAGGTCTTTCCGTGACACCGAAGGTGTCCAGATAGGGCCCCACTCTGTCCGACAGAAACATTGGATGGCCGGCGCTGAAGAAGAGACGACCCATGAAGGCGTCGGAATAGGTTGTGAGTAGCTTGGACGCGTCGGTCGGTTCGCCTGTCTGGGGATGCGGCTGAGGGTCTGCATGAAGCTTGATGACGTTGAGCATAATGAACTCGCGACCATCATCTGCTTCAAGGAAGGCTCTGAGGTCCTTCAGGGCTGCGGGATTGTTGTCTGGTCGTGCCTGCAGCTGCTCCATATAGGTATCGATCTCAGTAGCCGTCAGTGGACCACGCCAGTTATTGTACCAGGCGGAGAAGGCCAGAGACAAAACGACAGCGGTGCCCCAGATCCAGGTCCCTGCGCCAAACTTTTTCATCTCGCGTTCCTTTTTGTCACGTCAGCCTCGATGATAAATTGGCATTCATAATGCCATTTGTCCATGGCGGTGGCGGGCATGCTTCCGCACTGGGCGCTTTCAGTCGAACGGTCTGGCAGGTATGGGTGATGCGCGTCACGCTGGCATGGGTGCCAGCGGGCGGTTTTCTGGAGTTGTGATTGATGTCTCTTGCTGCCCTTGTCCCCTACGCCGAGATCATTGGTGCGATTGCCGCCGTCCTCACGTCGGCGTCGTTTCTGCCGCAGGTCTGGAAGACCGTGAAAACGCGCCATGCGGATGATTTTTCGTGGGGGTGGCTTGCGGCCTTTGGGGCCGGTGTTGCCCTGTGGGCGGCCTATGGGGTGGTGCTCGAGGCGCCGTCGATCATCATCAACAATATTCTGGTCTGGGTGTGTGTGATGGTCATGGGCTGGGTCAAATTCCGCTCCCACCGGGGGTAGCTGCCGCCATATTGCGCCCAACAGGGCAGCTGGTCCTTGCGTATGGAAGGCGGCGCAAGTACATCTGATACCGTCCCGAAACACGATTTGGATATGCAGATGCAGGTCATTGCCGAAGTCGCGCTTCTTGTTCTCAACATTGCCTGGTGGATCGTCATTGTCGGCGTCATCCTCAGCTGGCTGATCGCGTTCAATGTGATCGATACGCGCAACCAGTTTGTGGCGCAGGTGGCGGATATGTTTTACCGGATGACGGAGCCGATCTATCGGCCCATCCGAAATTTCCTGCCGAATATGGGCGGCATCGACTTCTCCCCGTTGATTGTCCTCATCCTGATTTTCGCGCTGCAGCGAATCATCGTCGTTTATGTTCTTGCACCCACCTACTACTAGAGTGATTGACGCCCCATGCCAGCACGGTTGATTGACGGCAAGACCTATGCTTCCAAGGTGAAGGAGCAGGTCACTGCGGGGGTAGAGGCTTTCAAGGCAAAGACCGGCACGTCGCCCGGACTTGCGGTGGTGCTGGTTGGGGAGGACCCTGCGAGCAAGGTCTATGTGGCGTCCAAGGCCCGGGTCAGCGGCGAGGTCGGCATCCGGTCGATTGAGCACAAGCTCCCGGCCACCACGTCACAGGATGATCTGCTGCAGCTTGTCCGGTCGCTCAATGCAGACCCGGAGGTGAACGGCATTCTGGTGCAGTTCCCGGTGCCGGATCAGATTTCCCAGCAGGCAGTCATCGACACGATTGATCCGGTGAAGGATGTCGATGGACTGCACCCGCTCAATGCGGGACGGCTGGCCAGTGGTCTGGATGCCATGGTGCCGTGCACGCCCTATGGTGCCTATCTCATGCTCAAGGGCGTGCGGGAGGATTTATCCGGGTTGAAGGCGCTGGTAGTCGGCCGCTCCAACCTTGTCGGCAAGCCGGTTGCGCAGTTGTTGCTGCGGGAAAACTGCACCGTGACCATGGCGCACTCACGCACAAAGGATCTGCGGGCTGAGGCCCGTGCTGCTGATGTGCTGGTCGCAGCCATTGGCAAACCGAATTTTGTCCAAGGCGACTGGGTGAAGCCCGGTGCGCTGGTCATTGACGTTGGCATCAATCGTATTCCGGCACCTGAGAAGGGTGAAGGCAAGACGCGGCTGGTGGGTGACGTGGACTTTGCGGCGGCTTCAGACATTGCAGGTGCGATTACGCCGGTGCCGGGCGGTGTCGGTCTCATGACTGTCGCCTGCCTGATGCGCAACACGCTGATTGCGGCTCACCGCCAGGCTGGATTGCCGGACCCCGCGGTCTAGGCCTCAACCACTTTCAACAGGGAGACGGGACATGCAGACACGGCAACTGGGCACTCTGTGGCCCGTCAGCACCCTGACCCTTGGCGGCGGCGGCCTTGGACAATTGTGGGGCGAGACGACCCGCGACGAAGCCGTTGCTACGGTGCGTGCTGCGGTTGATGCGGGCATCACTCTTCTCGATATGGCTCCGGCCTATGGGCGCGGAGAAGCGGAAACCGTTGTGGCGGAGGCCTTTGAGGGCCGGTTGCCTGAGGGTGTGCGGGTGACGACCAAGTGCCAGCTCGGCACGCCGCCTGCGGACAAAATTGCGTCTGAGCTTGAACGGCGGCTTGTACGCTCGTTGGAGACCATGAAGGTGGAGCAGGCGGATATCTTTGTGCTGCACTCCAATATCTGCCCGGATGATTATGAATATGCGCAACATGCGGAGACCCAGCACAAATGGGCCACGCGGTTCGGGACGTATACGGATTATGTAGTCCCTGCGATGGAGTCCCTCGTCGAGCGTGGACTGATCGGTGCCTGGGGCATCACGGGGGTGGGGTTGCCGCGTACAGTCATGGATGCGCTGCGCCATGACGTGAAGCCTGCTGTTGTTCAGGCGGTGGCCAATCTGATGGACTCCCCCGGCGACATGCGTCAGTACGAAGAACCTGCCGAACCGCGCAACATCATCCGGACCGCAAAGAACAACGATGTGGGTGTACTTGGCATCCGGGCCGTGCAGGCCGGGGCGCTGACATCCGCGATTGACCGTGTGCTGCCGGACGACAATGCGCAGGTGACCGACTACGCCAAGGCCGAGCCGTTTCGGGCGCTGTGCAAGGAGATGGGTGAAGACCCGGCGGTGGTGGCGCACCGATATGCGCTTGGCATGGAAGGTGTGGACAGTGTCATTCTGGGTGTCAAAAACCGCGATGAGTTGAAGCAGCTGGTGGACGCAGAAGCGCGCGGGCCATTGGAAGAGGATGTGCGTGACCGCATCGATGCGTTGCGGTTGGCCCTTCAGAAACCGCGTATTCCACTTGAAGAGTTTTCGATGGAGGCTCTGGCGGCGATGGCCGGGGATGACGGCAAGGACACACGGCACTGATGCATCGGGTCCGGTCATATCTTGCAGTGATCTTGATCGGCATTGTTGCGGTGAGCGGTGCGGCGCGCGCCGACACGGGCATGCTGGACTGGGAAGATCGCGAGATTGCGCAGGCGCTTGATGCGTTCATGCCGCGCCTGATGGACGAAGAAAATGTGCCCGGCGCCCAGGTCGCGTTCATTCGTGATGGGCGCATGGTCTATGAACGTGCGTTTGGCGTGCGCAATGTCATCGGTCGCGCGCCGGTGACCACCGAGACAATTTTTGAAGCGGCCTCCATCTCAAAGCCGGTGGCGGCCCATGTGGCCCTGCAGCTTGTGGCCGCAGGCAAGTTACGGCTCGACAAGGACATTGGTCTGGGGCTTGAGCCGCCCTGGCTCGCGCCGGGGGCTGACGGCAGCATTCCGCAGATTACCCTTGAACAGGTCCTGACCCATACGTCGGGACTATCGAATGATATTCGCCGCACGTCGCACAGGCTCATCGCGCCTCCCGGCGGCGCGTTTTCTTACGCCGGTGAGGGGTTTGGATATCTTGGCTATACGATCACCGCGCATGAGCAGCGGCCTTTCGCTGACGTTGCCCGCGTCAGGTTGCTGGAGCCGCTGGGCATGGCTGCGACAGGCTTTGCCCTTGAGGACGTGCAGATGGCACTGGTGGCAACGGGTCACACGGGTCTGTGGATGCCGCTGGCAATGGTGTTCGTGCCGTTCATTGCGGTGTTTGTGATTGGCGCGTTGCTTGCCTTCCTGGTGGTGCGGCTGGTTCTGCAGCAGCCACATATGGAAAGCCGACATCTGGTTCTACCGGGCATTCTGGCTGGCATCGCCACAATCGTTGTGTTGCTGGAACTGGTTGGTCTGGGCCTTCTCACGGCTGTGTTGCTCGTGGCCTTCATCTTTGTTTTGTGTGTGGCGCTTGCAGCGGTGTTGTGGCGGCTGGTGTTTCACCTTCTGGGGTTCACGCGGGCCCGACCGGGCACCGTGATGCGGCGTGAAGAAGTGTCAGGCAGTTTCTGGACACGGATAGCTGTGGTCTTGGCGGTTGTCTCCTTGTTGCCGTTGATGTTCATGAGCGTGCCTTTGCCGTTGCGAGCAGCAGGTGATGTGCATCCGGCGGCGTCGCTTCGTGGCTCGGCGGGTGAGATCGCACTGTTTGCGCAGGAAATCATTGACCCCCGCCTGCTCGAACGCTCGGACATGCGCGAGATGACACGGCCTCGCGTGCCGGTCGGTCACGGTGCGCCGGACGGGTTGGCCTGGGGCCTTGGCATTGGTGTGCGGGACCGGCGGCTGAGTGACGGCGACACGCAGCGGACACTTTGGCAGTGGGGCTCCAACCCGGGCTACTCAAGTCTGCTGGTGATTGAACCGCGCAGCCGAGCCGCGCTGGTTGTGCTAACAAACTCGCAATCCGGTGGGCGCCTGGTCCAGGAACTCGGTGCGCATGTGTTCGGCGGCCTCGTTGAGTTGGAGCGCGATGAATCCTGGATCGTGCCTTTTGCGGCTGTTGCACCAAACTTCTAGGGCGCTCTAGCTTCCTGCTTCCATATCCACCAAGACGCGGCCCTGCTTGCCCGGCGTGGCGAACCTGTCAAAGGCTGCATCGATCTCCGGCAGCCCATAGGTGGCGTCAATCACCGGCGTCAGGGCCCTTGCGGTCGCCGTTTCAAAAAGACGTTTCAGTTTCTGCGGTGTTGTACTCAGCATCAGCAGCCACCCGGCTTTGCGTCGCGACAGCAGCGCGCGGGGAAAGCCTGCGAGGTCGTTCAACGGGTTTGATGAGACGAACACACCGCCGGGAGCCAGGTGCCTGCGGGTGCCCGCAAAACTGAATTTCGCCGGCACGTCCAGAATGAGGTTGAAGCTGTCATCCCTGTGCAGAACAGGTGTGTCACTTCTTGCGCGAAACACATCGGCACCCTGTGCAATGACAAAAGCCTCGTTGGAGGCCGACGCGACAGCCGTCACATGAGCGCCGCGTGCCTTCGCCAGTTGGACCGTATAGGCGCCCAGGCCACCGGCGGCTCCCAGCACACAGACTTTTTGACCCGGCACGATCTTCGCGATGTCATCCACCACCTCAATGGCCGTCAGACCCATCACGCACAGGGCCGCGGCGTCGGCGAAACTCATCTCGTTTGGAATCTCCGCCAGAGAATGCGCCGGTACCACGGCAAATTGTGCATGCGCGCGGGGGCCCTTGAGGACAGGACTATAGGCGACGACGCGCATGCCGGCCTTGATGTGGGCGTTGCTGGTGGCCGCAATGCCGGCAAACTCGAAGCCGGTGACGACGGGACCCGCCTTGCGGAAAGTCTTCACTTCCTTCTGCCAGCCTCCGGCGCGCGTTTGAACATCCATCTCGTTGATGGCTGCCACCTTGACCTGCACCAGCACTTCGCCGGATCTGGGCTTTGGCACTGGCGCGTCGATGATCTGCATGGCGCCGCCGGTGGCGGGCCATGTTGCTGCTTTCATGATCTCAGCCATTGGTGTGGTCCCCTACGCGTCCTGAACCAGAATGCCGAATTCTGATTGCAGCCGCGCGGTGTAGTCCGCTGCATCCAGGATTGTTTCGGGCATGTGGAGCGTCGCTGTGGGGGCGGGCTTGCCGTCGCCGCCGATGGCGCGCTGGACAGCAAGCGCTGCCCCGGTTGCTGTGAGTTGCGCCTGGCCGCGGGGGTCCGACACGAGGCGGGTGCGGGTGATGGCGCTGCCGTTGGCATCCGTGCCCTTCATGATGATCTGCATGTCATGGGAAGCCGCACCACCGGCGCGCGTTCCGCGTGAATTGGCGATGCCGAGATGGAAGGTGATGTCCGCCGCGTTTGTGGCCGAGCGCAGGCTCATGGTGTCCAGGTTGCTCATGGGGCGGGCATCAAATGTTTCGCCATCAATGGTGATGCTGGTGACTTCCGCATCCGGATCGACCCACGTCCACAGGCCATCCCTGACCAGCAGGGCCTTGCCGAAGAAGTGGCCTGCATCCTCCACGGTCATGGGGCCAATGGGGTCCGTCATGTCGAAGAGGGCAGACAGGGCGATGCTGTCAACGGTCTTGAACTGCGATGCGAGGTCGAGAGCTGCGAGCGACAGGATGCCCGCCTGCCAGTGGGCGGTGGGCACAACGGGTGCTGTCAGATTGGCGTGGGCCACATGTCCTACAAAGCCGGACATGTCCAGCACGGAGCGGGTGATGCTGAGATGGGCAATGCCATTGTTGATGGCATGGGTCAGCATCTTGTCGTGGGGGTCCTGCAGGGCTGCGATCAGGGCATCCATTTTGCCGACGCTTTGCAGCGCCGCGACAGGGTCCGTTGTTTCAAGACCCAGCGCGTCTGCGTTGCCGAGTTCGCTGACGATGTCTGCGGCCTTGTCCGGGTTGCGCCCAGCAATGATGAGCTTGGCGTCCGGCATGATGCGGCGCAGGTGCCGTGCGATGTGGCTGCCGACGAGGCCGTAGCCGCCAGCAACGAGAATGGTCTTGGACATGTGCGTTTCCTTGAAACTTGTAAGTTAGAGCGTGATCCCCATGCGCATTTCCATGGGGATGCCATGGTCGCGGCAGGGTTCTGGTGCGATTGTTTCTGCAAGGCAGGTAAGGCCCATGGCGGTGTAGAGGCCAATGGCCGGGTTGTCGGACAGGACATCAAGGTGCAGGGCGCGAAAGCCATCTGCGCGGGCCTTGTCGATGGCGGAGGCAAGAAGATGTTTGCCAATGCCACGCCCGCGCTGGGTGTCCGGCACCGCAAGGGCCATGAGGTAATAAACATCCTCCGGCACCCAGGCGTTGAGATAGCTGGCTTTGTCGGCGCGGTCGCCAATGCCGTAGAGGTCCTGCTCGGTAAGGCTGCCATCTTCGGCAGCCTTGATGGAGGCCTGCAGGGAGGCGTTGCGGCGGCTGTAGAACTCTTTGCCGGGATAGCCCAGTTCGATGCCGATAATGGTGCCGATTTCCTCGACGAGCGTTGTCGCGTCGTGGGAATACAGCGTGCCGGTCATGGGCCATGCCTTGGCGATGAATTTCTCGAGCTTGCTCTGTGACCCGAAAATGTAGTCGTAGGACTGCGGGCCGGTCATGTGAACGAGGCTGGCAATCTCAGCGGTTGGGGCGCGGGTCGTTGCGGGCGTCAGGGCAGGCGTCTGGGTATGGGCGGTCATGACTATGATCCAATAAATTACTATTCGTAAGTTACGAAAAGTAAGATATATACAGAACCAGTCGAGTCAAGAGCGAGAAAGAGCACGAACGTGGCGACGGGACAAAAAAGGCTGTCCAAGGCAGACCGGCGGCAACAGCTGCTGGAGACGGCGCAGGGTATTGTGAGCGAGGCTGGGACGGATGCGCTGACCCTGCAGAAGCTGGCCGAGCGGGCAGGCGTGACCAAGCCGATTGCCTATGAACATTTCGGCTCCCGGGACGGTGCGCTGATCGCGCTTTACCGGCGCATGGACACCGACCAGATCAATGCCGCGCGGGATGCACTTGCACAAGCGCCGGGCACGTTGGATGCGGTGTGCGAGATCGTGGCCACGTCTTATGTCGATTGCTGCGTGAAGGCCGGGCCAGCCTTTGGGGCCATCTCTGCGGCACTGGAAGGCAGCGACGAAATGCATGCGGTGAAGGCGGAGCTGCGGGAGATTTACATCCGCACCTGCCACGACGCCATCAAGCCATTTGTGACGCTGTCGCCCTCGAAGGCACGTGCACTGATTGTGGGATTTTTAGGGGCTGCGGATGCGCTGGGTGCCGATGCGGCTGCCGGTCGGATGCCGCGCAAGACAGCTGTCTCTGTGCTGACGCAGCTCATGCTCGGGTCATTGTCAGAGCATCGTGCCGACTAGGCGACTGGTCCAGGTCAGATGCTCAGACCAATGGCGTTGCAGATAGTGCAGTTGCGGAAACAGGTGTGAGCCTGTTTCCGCTTCTGTCTTAGGACGCAAGGCACCTATGGCCGTTTACGACTTTGCCTTGGCGATGGCGTCTTCGATAAGGCCGCGGGCCTTGCTGGCATCGCCCCAGCCGTTGAGCTTCACCCACTTGTCTTTTTCAAGGGCCTTGTAGTGGTTGAAGAAGTGCTCGATCTGATCGAGCAGCATCTTGGGCAGGTCCGTGTAGTTCTGGACACTGTCATAATAGGTGTTGAGGCGTGAGGGCGGCACGGCGACGATCTTTTCGTCCATGCCGGCTTCGTCTTCCATCATGAGAACGCCGACCGGGCGGCAGGCCATGACGGCACCGGGGACCACGGCCGGTGTGCCGGCTACGAGCACGTCTACCGGGTCCCCATCCATGGAGAGCGTGTGGGGCACGAATCCGTAGTTGCACGGGTAGCGCATGGAGGCGTTCAGGAAACGATCCACCACAAGCGCGCCGGACGGCTTGTCGAACTCATATTTGATCGGTGCGCCACCGACGGGCACTTCAACAATGACGTTGACGTCGTAGGGCGGGTTGTCACCGATGGACAGGGCTTCGATACGCATAACTGTGAGCCTTGTGTTTGCTGCTACTTGGAGCGGTTGTTGCGATCTGCGAGGAGACGCAGGCGCAGGGCGTTGATCTTGATGAAGCCGGACGCGTCTGCCTGATCGTAGACGTCGTCTTCTTCAAAAGTGACGTGTTCCATTGAGTAGAGGGAATCATCCGACCAGCGGCCGACGACATCGACCGAGCCCTTGTAGAGCTTGAGCCGGACGGTGCCGTTGACCCGCTCCTGGCTTTTGTCGATCAGCGCCTGCAGCATTTCGCGCTCGGGCGAGAACCACATGCCGAAATATACAAGCTCCGCATATTTTGGCATCAGCTCGTCTTTGAGATGGGCCGCGCCGCGGTCGAGCGTGATCTGCTCGATGCCGCGATGGGCCATGAGCATGATGGTGCCGCCGGGGGTTTCGTAGATGCCACGGCTTTTCATGCCGACGAACCGGTTTTCGACCAGGTCCAGCCGGCCGATGCCGTTGTCGTGGCCGTAGCGGTTCAGCTCGGTGAGCATCGTGGCCGGAGACATGGCAACGCCGTTGATGGAAACGGGATCGCCTTTTTCAAAGCCGATTTCGATGTATGTCGGAGTGTCCGGTGCTGCCTCAGGCGAGATGGTGCGCTGGTAGACATATTCCGGTGCTTCTACGGCCGGGTCTTCCAGGGCTTTGCCTTCAGAGGATGTGTGCAGCAGGTTGGCGTCCACAGAGAAGGGTGCCTCGCCGCGTTTGTCCTTGGCGATGGGGATCTGGTGCTTTTCAGCAAAGTCGATCAGTGCTTCGCGGGACTTGAGTTCCCAGTCGCGCCACGGGGCGATGACTTTGATGTCCGGCTGCAGCGCATAATATGCCAGCTCGAAACGGACCTGATCATTGCCTTTGCCGGTTGCGCCGTGGCACACGGCATCGGCCCCGGTTTCACGGGCGATCTCGATCTGGCGTTTGGCAATCAGAGGCCGGGCGATGGAGGTGCCGAGCAGATACAGCCCTTCATAGAGGGCATTTGCCCGCATCATTGGATAGACGTAGTCCGCCACGAAGTCTTCGCGCAGATCCTCGATGTAGATGTCCTTGATGCCGGCCATCTCGGCCTTCTGGCGGGCTGGTTCCAGCTCTTCGCCCTGGCCCAGATCAGCGGTGAAGGTCACGACCTCACAATCGTAGGTCTCCTTCAGCCATTTCAGCATGATTGAAGTGTCGAGCCCGCCTGAATAGGCCAGCACCACCTTCTTGACGTCGGTCACGCTCATTTTTGGTCTTGCCCCGCGCATCGGAAATAAAAGTCTATCGGAAACGATGTCCGTGCGCGGGGTTTTGCGCGTCTGGCGGCGTTTGTCAAAGGGTCTGGGGCGGTTTCGGTTTTGATTGATCAAAACCGGCCCCAGATTCTTTGTTTGCCGTGTTTTCGAACCGGATAACCGGTGCCCTCTCATCCTGAAAACGCATTGGGTCCGCCGAAATGTCGGGTCTGAACTGCGTCTGCGCCCTAGAAAGGCAGATAGCCCCAGACATTGACCAGAATGAAGCCGCCAAGGGCAATGCCCGACAGCGCTGTGAGGGTGGCACCGCCCGCCCGCAGACCTACAAAAAGGGCTGAACCCGGCGCTGTTTCGCCGTCGATCTTGCCATGGGAGCCACGCAGGGTACTGAAGCCTGCGGCGTGGGATAGCCGTGCAACCAGGAAGACGAGGGCGAAGATTTGCACGGTCATGCCGGAGCCGATCAGCAGCTCAAGCAATGCCAGCGAGGCGATAAAGATGCCCGAGTTCTCCGCCAGATTGCCATGGCGCCGGGCCAACCGCTCAAGCTGGACATCTCCGGCGACACCGACACCTTGTCCGGTTTTGCCGCGGCGGGTGCCGGTGGCAAGCATCAGAATCTGCTGAAGGATGATAATGACGCCTGCGAGGGCAGCTGAGATGACGGGAAGTGTCATGGTTGTGGTCATTGCGTCTGGCATGGGCCGGACCTCCTTGAAATGAGCCTTTTTGGGGTGCGTCACTTGATGGACCGCCCCGGACCACCGATGTAGGTGTTTCGTTTTCAGTCCATAAGACAGAAAAAGAGCACCATTATGGTCCAAAAACAAACCGGAACGCATGCGCGCGTCGATCCATCATGGGATGACCTTAAACTGGTTCTGGCCGTCGGGCGGTCGGGCAGTTTGCGTAAGGCGGCCATTACCCTTGGGCTCGGGCACGCCACCCTGTCGCGACGGCTGGGCCGTCTGGAACAGCAGCTGGGCGTCCGCCTGTTTGACCGGCCCGCATCAGGTGCCGTTGAACTGACGGCAGCGGGTGAAGACCTGGCCGTGTCGGCGGCGCGGATGGATGATGCGGCGGCGGTGGCATTGCGACGTATCGCCGGCCGCGACCTGGCGCTTACGGGCACCTTGCGGGTGTCAATCAATCCGCTGGTCGGTCTGAGCCTCCTTCAGGATGCGATTGTTGGGTTCAGTGAGGCCTATCCCGAGGTGACTATTGAAGTTCTTGGAACCTCAATATCCGCCAACCTGGACCGGCGAGAGGCTGATGTGGTGGTCCGCGTCACGAACAGTCCGCCGGAAACACTTGTGGGGCAGAAGTTCGGGCCGATTGGCTATGGCTTTTTTGCCGGTACCAAGGCGGTGGAGGCGGCCGGGGGCGTTGACGCCTATCTGGCGACCATGCCGCCGATGCTCGGCTACAATGGCCGGCGCGACAATGCGGTGGATGTGCCGTGGCTGCGCGCGGAGCTGCCGGAATCCCGCGCCACACTGACCGCCAGCGACCCCCTGCACATCGCCGGGCTGGTGCGTGCCGGTGGGGGCATTGCGCGGCTTCCCTTCATGTCAGCCCTTGATGACCCCGCCCTGACGCGGGTGTTCCCCGACAGGAGCGAGCAGGCTTACGACATCTGGCTACTCACCCACTCGGACCTGCGCAAGACGGCACGGGTGCGCGCCTTCATGGATCACATGTCTGAGGCGTTGCGTGCACAGATGCCGCGTATCTGCGGGGATGCTGTTTAGGCCCGCATCCCTTGCAGCATTGCATCTGCCGCATTGATGGCGTCGGTTCGTGCGGTCTTGCGGGTCTTTGCTTCGGCGATGACGTGCACGGCTTCGTCGAGGGCGGCTGCAAAGAGCGATGCTGCAACCGGTACGGACAGTTTCTTGTTGAGGGTGCCTTGGGCCTGGGCGGCGTCGAGACCTTCGTGCAGGGTGCGCAGGGAATTGTGCGACTGGATCTCGCGCCAGCGCTTCCAGCCCAATGCAGACGGGCCGTCGAGCATGAGGATGCGGCGGGTGGCGGGGCTTGTGGCGTTGTCCAGATAGATGCCGATGCCGTGCATCAGGCTCTTGTAGGCGTCCGGCATGTCCACGGTTTCTGAATCAATCAGGGCGGCAAGACGGGCGTCCTCCGCTTCCACCACAGCATCAAACAGCGCCAGCTTGTCCTTGAAGTGGTGATACATGGCACCGCGTGTTGCGCCTGCGCGGGCAACGATAGCGTTGGTTGCGGCGTCTGCGTAGCCGTTGGCGGCAAATTCAGCGCGGGCCGCCTTGAGGAGGGCGGCGCGGGTTTTTGCGGTGCGTTGTTCGTTGCTGGCCATGGGGAGGTGCATCTTTGAGAAAATTCAACTGCGCCACTTTACAAACAGTCTGCCTGTTTGTATATCAATAAAACAAACAGTCTGTCTGTTTCTTGAAATTGACCCCGACCCTCACCCCAGATTCGACCTTGGGGCGGGTCCAAGCAGGAGACCCAACATGACCATTGCAAGCATCTACCCTGTGATCGCCACCAAGGATGTGGCCCGACTGACGGCCTTTTACCGGGACGCCTTTGGGCTCCACACGGCGTTTGAATCAGATTGGTATGTGCATCTGACGGCCGGTGACGGCACAGGCGCAGGACCGGGCAATCTGGCGATCATTGTTGAGGGCCATGAAACCATGCCCGAGGGCCATCGCGGTGTCGCGGCTCCCCGGCTGATGAATTTTGAGACGGATGATGTGGATGCGCTCTACGACACCCTGAAGGTGCAGGGGGCACCGATCCTGCTGACATTGCGGGACGAGGATTTTGGCCAGCGCCACTTCATCATGCAGGACCCGGACGGCAATCTTGTGGATGTGATCAAGATCATTCCGCCATCTGCCGAGTTCGCCGCCCAGTACTCGGAAGCAGCGGCTCCGAAGTAAGCCAACCACACAGGCGGTTGGGGGCGATCCTTTATAGATCGCCTCCAACGCCGCTGCGCGTGACGCGCTTGCGGATCTGGCGCACGGCAATATACGCGCCCATGAGCACGAAGGGGGCGAGTACGCCCGTTGCCAGCGTCGGATTGATCGGCTGGCCTGCCTTCTCCAGTGCCTTGAGCACATAGGCAATGAGGCCGACCAAATAATATGTGATGGCGACCGCGGACAGGCCTTCGACTGTTTCCTGCAAACGCAGTTGCAGGCGGGCGCGGCCTTCCATGGAGCGCAACAGGCTCTGGTTTTGTTCCTGCAGGGCTACTTCCACCCGGGTGTTGAGCAGGCTGGACGCGCGGGAAATGCGGACGGATACAGCTTCCAGCCGGTCTGCCACGGCAGTGCAGGTCCGCATGGCCGGGCCAAGACGGCGTTCCATGAAGGTGCCGATCTGCTGCAGGCCTTCGCGCTTTACCTCGTCCAGCTCGCTGATGCGGCGCTCCACAAGCTGGTGGTAGGCGCGGGCGGCGGAGAAACGGTAGTGGCTGCGGGCGGCCAGGTCCTCAGCACGGGCGGCGAGGGTGGACAGCTGCGCCAGCAGGCGTTGCTCGTCCTCAAGGTTTTGAATGCGGGCAGTTTCTGCCGCCAGCGTCGACAGCTCGGTTTCAATGGAGCCCAAGTCCGGTGTCAGATCGCGGGCGAGGGGAAAGGCCAGCAGGGCCATCATGCGGTAGGTCTCAACGTCCAAAAGGCGCTGGATAAGGCGGCCAAGGCGCCCGGGGCGCAATGTCTGGTTGGCCACAAGAATGCGGCTCATGCCGTCCTGGTGCAGCTGAAAGTCGGTCCAGGCCGCGGCGCGACCACCGGACATGCCGGCGCCAACGCATTTGCTGTAGCCAAAGGCTTCGGGCAAGCGCGCTTCTATGTCGGACGGGTTGCCGGGCAGGGCCAGCAGATTGATGCCGACGAGCACTTCGCCGGGAATGCGCGCGCGCCAGCCTTCAGGAATGCCGGACAGGGGCGGTGTTGAGAAGGGCAGGCTCAGGTCGGCGATCTCCTCGTCCGATGCGTGCAGGCATCGTCTGGAGAAGGCATAAGTCGAAAACTCGGTATGGCGCTCCCACACAAGATGCACCGCGGTTTCATCAGCCCCCAGGTCGATGGCCAGGTGGTTGCCGAAGGTCTCAGGGGCCTCGACCCCCATTTCCTGCGCCAACTCACGCAGCAAAGCGCGTTCAGCCTCCACACCGGTTTCCCCGGTGATGACCGCAATCTGCGTCACCATCATGGGCGCATGCACATCCGCTGACGGGCGCGAATGCACCTCGTCATTGAGCTGCTGGCGCAGCGGGTGTGCGGTCATGGGGCGAAGGCCCGGCATGGGGTCATGGTCCTGCGACTGGCGGTTCGGGGGGCTGCGCGGCTCAATCCGGATGAATTGTGCGGCGCAACATGAAGCGCGGGATCATACGGATTGCGGCTGCAAGCGCAAGGTGGGCAGATGCGCGCGCCTCTGGGCTCAGAGCAGGTTGCCGTCGCCTGCGTCAGCGGGGGCGATGGGCGTCTTGATGACCGGAGTGCGGCGGGTGCCAAGGCCCGGCAGCGGCACGGAGCCTTGCGGAAGGGGCGCCTGCTGGCCGGGTAGCCCCTGCATGTTGCCCATCAGCGGGCTTGGTGCGTCCTGTTGGGCGGTCTCGCCTCGTATCTGGCGCAGCAGGGCCACATGGTCCGGCATGGCTTTGACGAACTGGCTGATCTTGTGGCGCTGGCCGCTTACATGCTTGCGCCACATGTCGCGGTTGAGGTTGAGGCTCAGCCCGGCGTTCCAGTCATCGCGCATCTGGTAGATGCGCTTGCCCTGCAGGACGGCGGTATAGACTTCCGGTGAAAACAGATGCTGTGACTTGAGGTCGGTCATCACCGGCATGGCGTGTTTCCAGACCTCCATGTTCTCTGCCAGCGAGTCCGGTACCTCCAGCTCTTCGCGGGCATCGATCCAGTACTGACTGTCCGTGCGGTTGCCCAGGGCATAATGCAGGCAGATGAAGTCACGCACTTCGTCATACAGGCCTGACGCCACATCATTGTACCGATTGCGCAGACTGTCCGGGTACGAATTATCCGGGAAGTAGGCGATGAGCCAGCGCACGGCCATCTCGATCATGTAGATGGCGGTGGACTCAAGTGGCTCGATGAAGCCGCCGGACAGGCCGATGGCGATGCAGTTTTTTACCCAGCTGTTGCGGGTACGGCCCACACGCATGGGGATGACACGGGGTTCTGCGTCCTTGCCCGCGTCGCCCAGATGCTTGAGGAACTCGTCTCGCGCTTCGTCATCGCTGCGGTGGGCGGATGAGTAGACATAGCCCGTACCAATGCGGTTGTAGAGCGGCACGCGCCAGCTCCAGCCGGCGCCAAGTGCTGTCGAGCGGGTGACGGGCTCAATGAATTTTGGTCCGTTTGCGGTTTGCTCCGGGTGGGGGATCTGCACGGCCATGGCGCGGTCATTGGCGAGATATTTGTCGTAGGAGATGAAGGGTTCATCCAGCGCGCCGTTGATCAACAGGCCTTTGAAGCCGGTGCAGTCGATCACCAGCTCTACCTCGTGGCGGCCTGCTTCTTTCAGGTTGATGGCGGCGATGCTGCCGTCTTCGGCGCGCTCCACATCCACCATGTCGTCGAGCACATGTTCGACGCCTCGGCCAACGCTGATGCCCTGCATCATCTTGGCGAACAGGCCCGCATCCAGATGGTAGGCGTAGTTGACGGGCTCGGTGAACGGCTTGGAGCCCAGCGGGCGGGGGCCCTTGCGCATCATGCCCAAATCCTGTGCCGGGGAGATCGTCTGCACAAAGCTCGCGCCGCTGCCGCCAAAGCGCCCGTAATAGTAGCCGGGGTCAATACCGCCGACGCGGTGGCCGGTGTTGAACGGGTTGATGTAGCTGAAGGGTTTGCCCTTGGCGTCCACGTTCCAGCCGGCGAAATCCACACCGAGCTTGAATGATGCATTGCAGGTCTTGAAGAAGTCCGTCTCGGAGATGCCTGTTTGCTGGAGCGACAGGGACATGGAGGGGACGGTGGCTTCTCCGACGCCAACGGTGGGGATGTTCGGGCTTTCAATAAGGGTGATGCGCATCCGATTGGCCGGATGGTTCTTCTGCATGCCGAAAAACACCGACAGCATGTTGGCGGTAAACCAGCCTGCCGTGCCGCCGCCCACAATGGTGATGTGCTTGATTGGGTCAGCCATGGACAACGATCCCCCCGGTCGCTCGGCCTCTTTGCAAGGCCTTAGTTCATATGTGGACTTTAGGAGGGGAGGCGTCGGACGCCAAGGGCTTATGCAGGAGTGTCAGCAGCGGTCATGTCAGCGGCCTGGGCTGCTTCAGCGCGCTCGCGGGCGTGGCGGACCGATGCGCGTTCTTTTTCGCTTTCGGACTTGAGCTGACCGCAGGCGGCGAGGATGTCTCGGCCGCGGGGTGTGCGGACGGGGCTGGCGTAGCCCGCATTGTTGATGATGTCCGCAAAGGCTTCGATCCGGTCCCAGTCAGAGCATTCATAGTCGGAGCCCGGCCACGGGTTGAACGGGATCAGGTTGATCTTCGCCGGGATGCCCCTGAGAAGTTTGACCAGGTCTCGGGCGTCTTGGTTGCTGTCGTTGATATCCTTCAGCATCACATATTCAAACGTAATGCGGCGGGCATTGGAGAGACCCGGATAGTGACGGCAGGCGCGCAGAAGTTCCTTGATCGGGTACTTCTTGTTGATGGGCACGAGAACGTCACGCACCTCATCGCGGGCGGCATGTAGCGAGATGGCGAGCATGACACCCATCTCGGCACCGCAGCGTTCAATCTCCGGCACGACACCGGACGTTGACAGGGTGATGCGGCGCTTGGAGATGGACAGGCCGTCGCCGTCTGACACGAGTTCCAGCGCATCGCGCACATTGTCGAAATTATAGAGCGGTTCGCCCATGCCCATCATCACGACGTTTGTCAGCGTGCGGGGCTGGTTAGTGAGCGATGTATTCACTTCCGGCCATTCACCCAGGCTGTCACGGGCAATCAGCACCTGACCGACGATCTCGCCAGCCGTCAGGTTGCGTACGAGACGCTGGGTGCCCGTGTGGCAGAAGGTGCAGGTGAGGGTGCAGCCGACCTGCGAGGAAACGCACAGCGTGCCGCGGCCGGGCTCAGGAATGAACACGGTCTCGACTTCATTGCCGTCTGCGAGGCGGATCAGCCATTTGCGGGTGCCGTCGGTGGAAATCTGTTCACTGACGATTTCCATGCGGCTGATGTCGAACGCGTCAGCAAGTTGTGCCCGCACAGCCTTGGAGATGTTCGTCATGTCGTCGAAGGACGTGACGCCACGCACATAAAGCCAGTTGTAGATCTGGCTGGCGCGCATGCGGCTTTCTCGGTTTGTGAGACCAATGCGTTCCAGCGTCTTGACCAATGCCTTTTTGGATTGCCCGATCAGGGATGGACGCGCCGGTGCGGTTGCCACGCCACCGGTGATGGTGGGGGCGTTGGGATTGGCGCGGGCAATATCAAGCGGCTGGGTGGACATGGGTGCCTTATCTGGGTGCCTTACTTGCAGCCGTCGTCGATGGCTTTGATGGCAGCAGTCACGCCGGACAGGGAATAGCGGTCAGTTGTGAGGGTGCCACGGCCTGATGTGCCCTGAACCCGCAGGGAGTTGCCGCGTTTCATGGCTGAAATCAGCTTGCGCTCGCTGGCACGGTCCTGGACCCATGCGCCGCCTTCGTTCTGGGCGTCGTTCTCCGTAAAGAGGGTGTGCTTGGCGCCGTCCACATCAGCTGTGACATTGCTGCCCTTCTTGTAGGGATAGCCGGCAACAACGCTGACTTCGCCCTTCACATTGCGGCCCGGCCAGTTGGCGACCATGACGTAAATCTGGCCGCGCTTGACGTTTTTGGGCGCTGTGTCCTTGGGCTGGCTGAGGGCATAGCAGATGGTGTTGGGGCCATTGGTGACCTTGTAGGCGCGCCAGTCTGTGAAGGTGCCGAGGGGAACGGGCTCTGCTGCAAGAGCTCCGGTGGCGGGGAGCAGCATCAAGGCGGCGCCTATCAGAGCAGCCCCCAGTGCTGAGGCGCGGACAGAACGGATCGGAAAGGCTGGGCGTGTCATGCGCGGAAACATCCTCTTAAACATGCTCGTAAACCAAGGGCATTTGCCATCAATTGCCCCTTCTTATCGCTGTTCGGCGGTCAATGTCACCAGCACCCGACAATCCTGCCCTCAACACCCCGGATGACGGATCGGGAGATTGCGGTAGCAAGATGGTAAGTATGCCGGGCCAAGATAGTGAGTATGCCGAGTATTGGGGCGTTGCGTCTGCTACAAGAGTGGCGTTGAATGATGAATTGTGCGCAGGGAACATGGCGTTTTCGTGGCTCTGTGTGACGTTTGAGTAAGTGCCGGTGTCCTGGCCCCGACTGTGTCGGGCACGATGCAGGGCAGGCGGTTGATGAGGATAAACGACGGGTGAACGTGGCGACGTCACAGATAAGTGCCAAATCGGCAGGCGCGGGGAAGACCGGCGGCTATGACCGTGAGGCCATGGCAGACTGCATTGAGGCGGTTGCGGCGCGGCAGGACAAGCAGGCTTTTGCGACCCTGTTTGACTATTTCGCGCCCCGCCTCAAAGGCTATTTGATGAAACTGGGCTCTGGCGAGCCACTGGCAGAAGAGCTGTCCCAGGAAGTGATGATTACGCTCTGGCGCAAGGCCGGGCAGTTTGATCGCAAGCAATCATCGGTATCCACGTGGCTCTATACGATTGCCCGCAACCGGCGCATCGATGTGCTGCGGCGTGACAGATTTCCTGATTATGACCCGGATGATCCGCTGCTCTTGCCCTCAGAGGCCGAACAGCCCGATGAGGCTGTGGCGGCGGGCGAGCGAGAAATCAAAGTGCGGGCGGCGCTTGAGACCTTGCCAGAGGAGCAGGCTGAATTGATAAAGCTGGCCTTCTTCAAGGGGTGGTCGCACAGCGAGATCGCCATAGATCAAGATCTTCCGTTGGGAACTGTAAAATCGAGACTGCGGCTTGCCTTCCGCAAACTCAAAGGCGGACTTGAGGGAACTGTTTAGACGATGACCAATATCGAGACGACACAGACAGAGGCTCCTGCTCCAGACCGGCGGTTTGGCGAAGAGATTCTGCTCGATTACGTAACCGGTTCTCTGGATGAAGCCACAGCGCTTATGGTGGCGGCCCATCTCGATTTGTGCCCGGACGCGCGGGAGACTGTTGATCTGATGACACGGGTCGGCGGTGCGCTGCTGGATGAGGCAGAGCCTGTGGCCATGCGCGACGGTGCGTTTGACGCGGTGATGGCTTTGATCGAGCGGCAGCCAACGGATGCGCAGGCGGGCCGAGTAATTGACGATGAGCTTTCCGCTCTGCCGCAGGTCATTCAGGACCGCATTGCGGCGTGTGGCGGCAAGTGGTCCTTCGTGACACCGGGCGTCAAGGCCATGGACCTTGGATTTGAGGCGCCCCAGGGCAGTGCGGACTCAGCGCCGGGCGAAGTGAAGCTGTACCGGCTGGAGCAGGGCAAGGGCGTGCCGACGCATACCCATAAGGGCAGTGAGGTGACTTTGGTGCTGACGGGCGCATTTGCGGATGGCCGGGACCGCTTTGGGCCGGGTGAAGTGTCTGTCGCCTCGCCTGAAATTACCCATCGCCCGATTGCAGAAGCCGGAGACACCTGTTTTGCGCTGGCGATTACCGACGCCCCGCTGCAGCTTACCGGGGCACTCGGACTCGTGCAGCGCGCTCTGTCCCTAGGCGGCTCCGACTAGCACCCCCGCCCTTTGGCGATGTTGCGGTTGATCCGCGTCCGCGCGGTGATGAGCGTTTTTCAGCGTAGCTGCCAAGCGGAGGCGCTGCGCCTTCGGGCATTCCCATTGATGAGACGGGACGGGCAGGGAAATTGCCCAGGGTTTTGACCCGGTCATACATGACGATGGCGCCAGCCATGGCCACATTGATGCAAAAGGCAGTCGGGATGCGGATGAAGCTGGTGCATTGCTCGCGCATTTCCGGCGACAGGGACCCTGCTTCAGGCCCCAGGACGTAGGCGGCCTTTCTGGGGTGATAGAAGCTGGGCAGGTCAACCGCGTCGTCCATCAGCTCAATCCCTACCAGGTCGCAGCCTTCGGGCATTTGCATCTGATCGACGCTGTCCCAGCCGTAATAGGGAATGTTGCTGCTGGCGTCGGAGGTGTCTGACCGGCCGGATCTGATGCGCTTATGGGCATCCACCGTGAAGAAGAAGCTGGCGCCGAACGCATGGGCTGAACGCACCAGATTTCCCAGATTTCCAGGTTTTGAAATGCGTTCTGCGCCGATGGCAAAGAATCCTTTGGGGCGCGTGGTGGTGACGTTTGTGTTCATCGTGATGTCAGCCGGGCTGTGGTCTGCTTGAGGTCATGCGTGGACATATGACCCTGCATAGCATGTCACGATCACTGGTGCCTCACATGTGCCTCACATGTGCCTCACGGGGAAGTGCATTTGCTATTGGGCGAAAAAGCGTCATATACGCAACGGTTTAGCGGCACAAAGCGCGTTAGACTTTGTGAAGGACAGCCCCCGTGGGGGCATGAGTAGCACTGGGGCCGTTTGTGACTGATTGGCAGAAAACAACAAAAAACGCGTCGAAACTGCTGGCCGGTCTCGTGATGGCGGTTCCTTTTGCGTTCGCGCTGGCGATTGTCCCGGCGGCACCCGTCCAGGCCAATGAAGGCCTTGCGACCGCTGACACCCCGACTGCTTCTGCACTGCCCGGGCAGCTTGAAATTGCCGTGGACGGTACAACCGCAGGCGTTGGCACGGTTCGGGTCAATCTGTATGCCTCCACGGCTTCCTTTTTGAAGCAGGAAGACGAGCAGGCTGAGGTGACTGTTCCAGATGAAGGCACCTCGCAGGTGGTTTTCAGTGATCTGGCACCGGGCAAGTATGCGGTGGTCGCCTATCAGGATATCAACGGCAATGGCGAGCTGGATCGTGGTTTGTTCGGCATTCCGCTGGAGCCGATTGGCTTTTCAAATGGTGTTGTGCCGGTGTTTTCAGCGCCGGATTTTGAAGATGCCGCGGTGAGCGTTGCCGATGGGGCAACCGCCATTGAAATCACGGTGCGCAATCTGACGGCTGCGCGCCGCGCCGGCTCCTAGGTCCTGAGCTACACACGCCAATCCTCTCACTTCTTTTGGCTTTGACGCGCTCTCCATGGTACATCCCGTGGCGAAGCTGCACGCATGTGCAATTGCCATAATCGATACAACAACGAAGCAAGGGAGAGCGTCATGAAGGCTGTTTTGTGTAAGGAGTATGGGCCGCCGGAAACGCTGGTGCTGGAAGATGTGGCGTCGCCCGAGCCAGGCGAGGGCCAGGTGCGCATCGCGGTCAAATCTGCTGCCGTCAATTTCCCTGACGTGCTGATCATTGAAAACAAATATCAGTTCAAGCCGCCGCTGCCGTTCTCACCGGGCGGTGAAGTGGCCGGCATCGTTGACAAGGTTGGTCCGGGCGTCACCACGCTCAAGGAAGGTGACCGGGTCATCGGCTCATGCGGCTGGGGTGGTTTTGCTGAAGAGATCGTTCTGGAAGCTGCGCGCTGCACTCCGTTTCCTGACGAAATGGATTTCACATCCGCGTCTGCCTTCCTGATGACCTACGGCACGTCCCATCACGCTCTCAAGGACCGTGCAAAGATCCAGCCGGGCGAAACGCTTCTGGTGCTGGGTGCGGCTGGTGGTGTTGGCCTTGCTGCCGTTGAGCTTGGCAAAGCCATGGGCGCACGCGTGATTGCGGCTGCGTCTACCGAAGACAAGGTGCAGGTCGCCAAAGACCATGGTGCGGATGACGGGTTTGTCTATCCGACCGGTGAGCTTGATCGCGCACAGCAAAAGGCGCTGTCGGAAAAGATCAAGGAACTGACGGGTGGTCAGGGTGCGGACGTTGTTTATGACCCGGTGGGTGGCGACTATTCAGAGCCAGCCATCCGCGCGACCAACTGGGAAGGTCGCTTTCTGGTTGTCGGTTTTGCCTCCGGCCCGATCCCCAAGGTGCCGCTCAATCTTGCGCTGCTCAAAGGCTGCCAGATTGTTGGTGTGTTCTGGGGTGCCTTCACGGCGCGCGAACCGGAACGCAACAAGGAAAACCTGGCCGAGCTGATGGCCTGGTTCAAAGCCGGCAAGATCAAGCCGCTGGTGTCCAAGACCTATCCCCTGTCGGATGCAGCCTCCGCGCTGAACGACATGGCGGCACGCAAAGTGAAGGGCAAGATTGTTCTTGTTACTGAATAAGTGTCACTGAACAGGGTCGATGATCGTGATCCACGGGGGTGGCGGCGCGCAGCACTTCGCGCCGCCGCCATTGTGGCTGGGCTGGTGGTTATCGTCTTTGCGTTTCTTGTCTATGTATTGCTGGCCTCCAGCGACCCGGTCTATTGGGCCGGTGATATAGCCGAGTTTGAACGGCTGGATATTTCAAACCCTCCTGAAAAAAACCAGATCGTGTTTGCCGGTGGCGGCACCATTCGCCAGTGGGACACGCTGGAGCAGACGCTGGCTCCCCTGCCGGTGATCAAGCGCGGCTTCGGCGGGGCGCATGTTGCCCATGTGACGGCGTATGCGCCGCGTATCATTCAACCCTATGAGCCGATTGCCGTTGTCATTTCGGCGGGCGCGGATGATCTGGCTGACGTGGGCGGCAAGCCACCGGATCAGGTGGAAGCGGATATGGCGGAGCTGGTTGCGTTGCTGCGTCCAGCCGAGTTGCGGCCACGCGATGCGCCGCAGGTTTACATTCTTTCCATCACGCCATCGCCCATGCGGTCTGCGCGCTGGCTAGCCTTTGCGCAGGCCAATACGCAGCTCAAGGCGCTGGCGGACGCCAATGCCGGCGTGCATTTCGTTGATACCGCGTCGCTCATCGCGACGGATGATGGCCAGATGGATGAAAGCCTGTTTCGCTGGGACGGGCTTGCCTTCAACGAGGAAGGGTACGCGGTTATCGGGAGGGCCATCCGTCAGCGGTTGATGGTGGATCTGGGCGACCGATTGCGATCTGCCCCGTCTCCGACAGTTGATCCGCTGGATCAGGCGGTTCCTGCGCCATAGGTTCTAAGTGTGTGGGGCCATTGGCCTTTTTCTGGCAATGCCCGAACACGCACAACAGGTTTCAAATTAAATGACGCCGAGTCATCTTGTAGCTGCCGCTGCTGGCACCTAGGTTGGGCATATCCACAGTGGTGCTGGGGCTGCTGTATTCCCGTCAGGATGACCTCTCGCGTGACTGATCACGACACACCAACCGCCTATTCGGCGCGCCGTGACCGCCTGACGTCGTGGTGGTTCACGCTTGCGCCGAACACGCGCGGCGCGGTGTGGCTGTTGATGTCCATGTCGCTGTTCACGGTCATGGCGGTTCTCACGAAATTTCTGGGGACGCGGCTCGACCCCATGCAGGTGGCATTCTTTCGTCTGTTCTTTGCAACCGCCATCATCATGCCGTGGCTCATCAAGGATGGTGGCTTCATTCCCAACCATCCACGCCTGATGACCCTGCGCGGCATTATCGGCGGTGGCGCGATGATCTGCATGGTCTATGCGTTTGTGAAACTGCCACTAGCAGATGCGCAGGCGATCCAGTTTGCACAGGCGCTGTTCATGGTGCCCTTGGCGATCATCTTTCTGGGCGAGGTGCCCGGGTGGCGACGCATCACGGCGGTAATCATCGGCTTCCTGGGAGTACTGGTCATGCTGCGGCCGTCCGGCGACTTTGAACCGGCGGCCTTCGTGGCGCTGTTCGGCGCCCTGCTGATTGCGGGGGCGGCGATCATGGTCAAGCTCGTGTCCGACAAGGACGGGCCGCTCACCATGATGCTGTTCTCCGGTGTCTTTGGCTGCGCCATGACTGTCGTACCCATGGTGCTGAACTGGATCGACCCCACGCCTTATGAGTGGGCAATGCTGGCCGGCATGGGCATTGTTGGCGCCGGTGCGCATAACTGTTTTCTGCGGGCTTACCGGGTGGGTGAAGCCACGGCGATGGCCCCGATTGATTACACCCGGTTGCTGTTCGCAGGCGTTGCCGGGTTTTTGTTCTTTGGCACGGTGCCGGACATCTACACGATTGTGGGTGCAGTCATCATTGCCGCCACGAGTTTCTATATTGCGCAGCGTGAATCAGCGGTGGCGCGCGCCAAGGCGGCGCTGGCTGCTGACGAAAGCAAGTCCGCATGAGTGTCGCGTCCCAGCGTGAGCGGGCGGCGGCCTATTGGGTGACATTGCCTCCCAATGTGCGCGGCGCTTTATGGCTGTTGTTGTCGGCCACATGCTTTACGGCGATGGCGGTGCTGGCAAAGACACTGGGTGATCGGCTGGACAGTTTGCAGCTGGCGTTCTTTCGCATGTTCATTGCGCTGCTGGTGATTGTGCCGTTCCTCATTCGCGGTGGCATGGCGTCGATCAAGACACACTACCCGCTGCTGCAGATTGCCCGTGGTGTCGTCGGCTCAACCGCCATGATGTGCGGGTTCTATGCCTTGGTTCATCTGCCGCTGGCGGATGCGCTGGCGTACAACTTCACCAAGGCCTTGTTCGTGGTGCCACTGGCTTACTTCATTTTGAAAGAGCCTGCGGGTCCGCGCCGCATTGGGGCAGTGCTGATCGGGTTTGTCGGCGTGCTGGTGATGCTGCGGCCGACGGTCGAAATTGATCCCGCTGCACTGGTGGCGCTTGCTGGTGCGCTGTGCGTCGCGATGGCAACCATCTTTGTAAAGATCGTTGTGAAGGACGCACCGGTGACATTGATGTTTTACACGGGCGTCGTTGGCACTGTGGTGGCGGGCATTCCGGCGGCCTTTGTGTGGATCACACCAACGTGGAACGAGATGGGGTTGCTGGTGTTGATGGGTGTGTTCGCAGCGGGGGCGCATAACTGCTTCATCCGCGGTTACCGCGAGGGAGACGCATCCGCCATTGTGCCGTTTGATTATTCACGGCTGGTGTTTGCCGCGATTGCCGGTTTCCTGATTTTTGGGGATGTGCCGGACTGGCTGACCATTGCCGGCGCCGTCATCATTGTGGCGACCACGCTGTATATCGCGCGCCGAGAGGCAGTTGAGGCGAAAGCGCGGCGGGCCGCTGCTCAGGATATTTCCTAGCGCTGCAACAGGTCCTGGCCAAAGAAGATCAGAAAACCATTCGGGTCCTTGATATGGAACTCGCGCATGCCGTAAGGCTGATCGAACGGCGCGCGGGTCTGGGTGTCCGGCTTGGTTGCCATCACTTTCCGGTACAGCTCATCAACGTCACTGGTGCCGATATACATGGACATGTTGGATGCGGTCACAGCAAGCGTGGAGGCATCATCGGTCCATTGCAGATGGATGCAGACCGGCCCGTTGTTGACGATGCCATAGGCTCCGTCATCGGAGGCAAAGCCTTTGGTGAAACCAAGATGTGTTTCATAAAACCCGATCGCTTCCGCGACGTTGCGCACTGGCACGATGGGCGCGCCGAAGTGCAAATCCGTATGGCCATTGCCTAGGCTCATGCGTCTTCGAACTCACCCTGTTTCAAGGTGCGCTGGGCACGGATGCGGTGGTGGTCCTTGATGTGGCTGCCGACAATGGCGATGGCGGTGGTGAGAACCGTTGCGTCGTCGGTGAAGCCAAGCGCTGCGATGACATCCGGGATCAGGTCTGTTGGCACAATGAAATAGGTGATGGCCGCAAACAGCGTTGCGCGCACCCGCATGGGGGTGCCGGGATCAATGGCGCAGTAATAGGCGGCAGTGGCGTCCTCGGCGAAGGGGACTTTGCCGGCCACGCGCGCGAGCTTGCGCCAGAAACCCTTGCGGGCAACGCGTTCATTGCGCTCGGCGACCACCGGCAACTGAATGCGGGGGTCTTCGATGAGCGTCACGGCGTCGTTGTCGGCGGAACTGCTGGTCATGTGATCCTGCTGGTGGGGCCCAAAATGTACAAAATCCAAGGTGTCCTGAAGCCAAAGATGGGGCTTCCAACCGGGCTGCGCAAGCAATCTGCGCGACACGGCCATAATTCCCCTACGTCACATCAACGGCAATTCTGGGGCACGCAATAGGCTTGGAACCCCTTGTGACACGGGCCTTTCTTCGTGGTACACCCGCGCCCAATCAAAGTTCAAGACGATCAAAACCACACACTTAAAGGCTCAAAAGGGAGGCTTTGTTCCATGAAGCTCGACAGTTCAATTTCAGCCGTCATCACTGGCGGTGCATCCGGTCTGGGTGAAGCGACAGCCCGTGCGCTGGCCGCTGACGGCGTCAAGGTCGGCATTTTCGATCTCAATGCTGAAAAGGGCGAAGCCCTGGCAAAAGAACTCGGCGGCGTGTTCGCCCAGTGCAATGTGACCGACGAAGCAGGCGTGGACGCGGCTTTTGCCAAGTCTCGCGAGGCCATCGGCCAGGAGCGCATCCTGGTGAACTGTGCCGGTATCGGTAACGCCATCAAGACGGCCGGCCGCAACCGCGAAACCGGTGAGATCACCGCTTTCCCAACGGACAAGTTCGACCTGATCATCCAGATCAACCTGGTCGGCACGTTCCGCTGCATCGCCAAGTCCGCTGCCGGCATGATGACACTGGACCCGCTGGAAAATGGTGATCGCGGTGCGATGATCAACACGGCATCCGTTGCGGCACAGGACGGCCAGATCGGCCAGGCGGCTTACTCTGCATCCAAGGCCGGCGTTGTTGGTATGACATTGCCGATCGCTCGTGACCTCTCCCGCGAAGGCATCCGCATCAACACGATCCTGCCGGGTATCTTTGATACGCCGCTCCTGGCCGGTGCTCCTGAAAAGGTCCGTCAGGCGCTTGGTGCACAGGTTCCTTTCCCCGCACGTCTTGGTGCGCCGGATGAATACGCGCATCTCGCCAAGACCATGATCGAAAACGGCTACTTCAACGGTGAGAGCGTTCGTCTCGACGGCGCAATTCGCATGGCGCCGCGGTAAACGCGGCGCGGGGCCGCATGGCTCCGCGGTAGACCCTAAAGAGCGCATTCAAAGAAGGGCCGTCCGGTGATGCCGGGCGGCCCTTTTTCTTTGCGGATGATCACGAAAACGTAAGTGCACCGGGGTGCGTTTGCCCTTACAAACACCCCATAACAAATTACTCCCGGAGGAGATTTCGATGCTTGGATATACCTGTGTAGGCACCAACGACCTGCCCAAAGCGCTGACCTACTACGAGACTTTGCTGGCCGATCACAATCCCAACATGGTGATGGAAGATCCGGGGCGGATGCGGATTTACAGCAATGGCCAGGGCGGCATGCTGATGGTGACCAAGCCTGCTGACGGCGGCGAAGCAACAGTCGGCAATGGCTGCATGATCGCGATCCCCGGCGGCAGCCGTGAAGGCGTTGATGCGCTCTACAAAAAGGCCATGGACCTTGGCAGTGCCGATGAAGGCGGCCCCGGCGAGCGGATGCCTGGTTTCTATGGCGCGTATTTCCGCGACCTGGACGGCAACAAGATCTGCGCGTTTCACATGGGTTAGGGCGTAAGCCTGAATTGACGACAGTTAAAGGGTCGCTCCGTAGGGAGCGGCCCTTTTTTGTTTTCCGGTTGGCGCCTACCTCCAACATAGGTGCCCATACGCGTGGATTGAGATTTAGTGGGCGCATATTCAGCCTCTCAGGGAGAGAAACATGCTTGCTTATGCCACTGTTGGAACCAATGACCTGCCCAAGGCTCTTGCCTATTACGATGCGCTGCTTGCGGACCTCAATCCGCAGGTTGTCATGGAAGAAGAGGGCAATATGCGTGTCTATGGCGGTGGGACCGGCGCCATGATCATGGTCACCAAGCCCTATGATGGAAAAGCCGCGACACCGGGGAACGGCACCATGCTTGCCCTGTCGCCGGGCAGCAAAGAGGCGGTGGATGCGATCCACGCCAAAGCGATGGAACTTGGCAGTGCCGACGAAGGCGCGCCTGGCGATCGCGGACAGGGATTTTACGGCGCGTATTTCCGTGACCTGGACGGCAACAAGATCTGCGCGTTCCACTTGGGCTAATGCGCAGGTCGAATTTCCAATGATAGAAAGGGCCGCCCTGATCAGAGCGGCCCTTTTTCTAGGTCAAGAGCACCGCCCGGCGCTTCATTGGCGCCTTCTTTCGACGCCCTCTCGCGTCCGAAAGGGTTCTGCGGCTTCCCGGCAAACCAGCGTATTGAGCAGATGATGCTCGGCCATACCGGTCGCAAATGGTGACTTCAAAGCGCAGTTCATCGAGAACACTGTGTGTGGAGCTCGGGTTCAGGTCTGCTTCATACCTTGTGGTGAAGTGCTTGAAATCGTGAACCGACGCTCCGTGCTTGGCGCAGAATTGCGGGAAGAAGTTTCGATAAAGTGTCACAGCTGTTTGGAGTTGGCCCGATGGTCGACCGCCTCTGATTTCCCCAGAAAGAAAATTCACTGTGATCCACCCCTCAGGCGATTTCCTGACATCATCGAAAACAGATGACACGCATACCCCAACTACCAAGCCGATTCCTGATGCAAGTGAGTCAGCGTAGTTGTGCGCGATGGAATGGAGGACGCGTTGTTTCATTCAGCTGCGAGTGCCACCGGCAATGCCCCGGGTGCACCGCCCCCGCCCTGGTTCTCGGCCAGCTTGGCGCGCATGCGTTCCAGCACGCTGGCGGCAACAAACAACTCTTCCTTTGAAAACCCGTCGCCCAGCGTATCTGCAAGTTCGCCGAGGCTTGAATTCATGCGGGCATAGGCGTCGAGGCCCTTGGGCGTTGCTTCAATCAGCTGAGAGCGGCGGTGGGCCGGGTTCGGCACGAAGCGGATCAGGCCTTCGGCGACCATTTCATTGGCGAGCTTCTGGATATGCTGGCGCGACACCGGACGGGCGCGGGCAAGCTGCGGCACGGTCTGCGGGCCTTGGGTAATGACCGAGTTCAGCATGCCCCAGGTGCCGCCGCGCTGGGCGTTGACGGCACCTATTTCCTGGCCTTCCGCCTGCAGGCGGAAATACAGCCAAGGCACGCAATTCATGACAGCGAGAGATAGGTCCCGGCGGCCCATTGCCTTGGCGGGCGACACGGCTTTGACGAGTTTCTTAGCGCCTTTGCCGGGCTTCTTCTTGCCGCCATTGTCCTTGGCCACGTGCGCCCCCCTGGATGTGCTGTGCGAAACGAAGCGCGGACTCTACTCCCCCGTGCCAGCCTCTTGAAGGGGGCAATTGATCTCTTATATGACAATTTAGTTGTCGTTTTGAGATTTATGACAGGAGGGTGACGTTGTGACGAAGGCAAAGACAGGTGTGATGCCAAATGCGGCCACCGAGATCCGCTCGGTGGCATCGCAGTTCGGCAATCCACGAGGATTTCTGGGTCGGCTGGCGCTGACCTCCATGGCCTACAAGAACGGCCGATACAATGGCGCCGCGCGGCTGGCGCTGGATCTGCAACCCGGCGATAAGGTGCTGGAAATTGGCTGTGGGCCGGGAGTTTCGTTGCGCAAGGTGGCGCGGACTGTTGGTCGCGATGGGGCCGTTGCCGGTGCGGATCATGCACCCTTGGCGGTGCGTATGGCCCGGCACAAGCTGCACTGGATGATCAGTCGCGGGCGGGCGCAGGTACTACAGGCGAGTGCTGAAGATCTGCCGTTTGAGGCCGCCGGGTTTGACAAGGCATATGCCGTTAACAGCTTTCAGTTCTGGCCAAAGCCCCATGAAGGTCTGGTAGAGCTGGCCCGGGTTCTGAAACCTGGCGGGCGGCTTGTCATTGTCCAAAGATCGGCAGGCGCAGACACCACGAGCAATTTTGCCGGCGCCGAGGGTGGCTGGGACCGGGTGGAGCGGGCGGTTGATGCGGCCAAGCAGGCTGGGTTCAGCGTGGTGGACGTCACGCAGGAACCGGCCGGCAAACTAGTGGCGGCGGTTGCGATTTTCGAGCGTGGCGGGACTTGAGAAATAGTGACCGGTCAGCCCGCGTAGTCTTCCATGGCTGTCGCCAGGTCGATGTCCTTCTGGCTCAGGCCGTCGGCATCGTGGGTGGTGAGGGTGACGTCCACCTTGTTGTAGACATTGAACCATTCAGGGTGGTGGTCCATGACCTCAGCCTTCAGGGCAACGCGGGTCATGAAGGCAAAAGCCTGCGAGAAGTCCTTGAACTTGAAGACCTTGTTGATCGCATCGCGGTCGGCAACTTGCGTCCAGCCGGTAAGGGTGGCGAGTGCGGTGGCGCGGGCGTCACCTTCGAGTTTTGCGGTCATGGTGGCCTCCTGGATGAGCGTTGTTGCCTTCTACCTAGGCTCAGGCTTTGACGCGGGCAAGCGTGTAGCTTTGTTCCAGGTGGTAGATCGAACCTGAATGGCTCAGATCGCTTGAGTACAGCCCAAAGCTGTCGATGGCGATGGGCGGGGCCTTGTAGAGGCTGTGATCCTGGATGAATTGCTGAACCTTGAGGGGTTCGGCGTTGCGCAGGCGGGCCAGAGTGATATGCGGGGCAAACTTGCGCTTGTCCGGTGCAAGACCAATGCGCTGGAAGGCGCGCTCGATCTTCTTTTGCAGGTTTGTCAGGGCTTCGTTCGGCTCAATGCCTGCCCACAGGGCGCGCGGCTGGTCCTGACCAAAGACGCCGCATCCCTTGATCTGCAGGTCGAAGGGTTTGCACGACAGGGCGGCAAGGGCTGAATCAATATCTTCGGCCTGAGGTTCTGCCACTTCGCCGATGAAGCGCAGGGTGATGTGGTAATTTTCCATCGGTACCCAGCGCGCGCCGGGCAGGCCGCCGCCGCACATCATGGCGAGGTCAATGCAGGTGGCGTGAGGCAGTCCAAGCGCAACAAACAGTCTTATCATGCCTCAGGCGTAGCTGAGTCTTGTGTCAGTTGGAAGGCAATGCCGCTTAGCAAAAAGCGAGTAACAAAAAGCGGGCGGGCATTTCTGCCCACCCGCTTTTGCATTCTATGTGTCCCACCTGCCGTATCCCCGGGCTTGACCCGGGGTCCACTCGCTTACGCTGCGGTGTGAAACGTCTGCGAGTAGGCCCCGGGTCAAGCCCGGGGACACGGATAGAGCTTTGCCAATCCAGTGAGCCTTACGGGCAGGGGTTGGGCTGTTCGAGATGCGCTGCTTCGATCTCGGCCAGTAGTTCTTCGCTCATGTCGAGATCCACACTGTCGATGTCGGTCTTGAGCTGCTCCATGGTCGTCGCACCAATGATGTTGGAGGTGACGAACGGCTTGAGCGTCACGTATTGCAGGGCCATCTGGGACGCGTCGATGCCATGCTTTTCAGCGATCTTGAAGTAGCTTTCCATGGCGCGATCGGCCGCCGGTGTTTCATAGCGCTGCAAGCGGTTGAAGAGCTGCCTGCGCGAGCCCTTGGGGTTGGCGCCATTGCGGTACTTGCCTGTGAGGTAGCCCTGGGCCAGCGGTGAATAGGCCAGCAGGCCGACTTTTTCGCGGTGGGCAATCTCGGAGCCGCCCTGTTCAAATGTGCGGTTGATCAGGTTGTAGGCATTCTGGATTGACTGCATGCGTGGCAAGCCGCGTTCCTCAGCATACTGAAGGAACTTCATGGTGCCCCATGGGGTTTCGTTGGACAGACCCACATGGCGGACCTTGCCGGCTTTCACGATCTTGTCGAGGGCTTCGAGGATTTCATCCAGCGGGGTGCCGGGCTTGTCGATATGGGTGTATCCCAGGCCACCAAACAGGTTGATGGGACGGTCCGGCCAATGCAGCTGGTAGAGGTCGATATAATCCGTCTGCAGACGCTTGAGGCTCTTGTTGACGGCTTCTTCGATCTGGGCAGCGGTGTGGTCTGTTTCGTCGGTATTGTCTCGCAGCCAGTGGAAGGGCGCACGGCCTGCCACCTTGGTGGCCAGAATGACCTTGTCGCGGTTGCCGCGTTCCTTGAACCAGGTGCCGATGATGGTTTCTGTCGAGCCCTGTGTCTCGGGCTTGGGCGGCACGGCGTACATTTCTGCGGTGTCGAAGAAATTGATGCCACGCTCCAGCGCGTAGTCCATCTGCTCGTGGCCTTCGGCTTCCGTGTTCTGCTCGCCCCAGGTCATGGTGCCCAGGCAGATTGAAGAGACTTTGAGATCCGTGGTGCCGAGTTGGCGATAGTCCATAGCCATGCGTTGCTTCCTTGGGTGCGATCTTTTCGATAAAGCGAATGTGGATGACGTGGCGCGAACGGCGTTCGGCCACGGAAAAACTGTGCAGTGGTGGAAAGCGCGCCCTCTCCCCAGATGCAGCGCGCAGGAACTTAGATGTCGGTCAGGAAGAATTGTCCTTGCGGGCATGTTCTACAAGCTGAACCGCATAGGGCGTGATCGCCTCCACAATCACTGCCACACCATCCGGGTTGGGATGAATGCCGTCCGCCTGATTGAGCGATGCCTCGGCGGCCACTCCTTCCAGGAAGAAGGGATAAAACAACACGTCGTATTCCGCTGCAAGGTCTGGATAGATCGAGGCGAACTCCTCGCCATATTCCTCACCCAGATTTGGCGGGGCCAGCATGCCGGTCAGCAGCACAGGCAGACCGCGGGCCTTGAGGGCTTCGAGGATGGCTGTGAGGTTCTCACGGGTCTGCTGGGGTTCAAAGCCACGCAGAGCGTCGTTTGAGCCAAGTTCCACGATGACAGCGTCCACATCCTCGTTCAAAGACCAGTCGAGGCGCGCCAGACCACCGGCGGACGTATCTCCCGAGACGCCGGCATTTTCAATCAGGACGCTGATGCCTGCTTTATCAAGGGCTGACTGCAGTTGAGGCACAAAGCCCTGGCCTTGCTCCAGGCCATATCCGGCGGTCAGGCTTGTGCCCAGCGCCACGACTTTAATGGACTCAACGGCTGTATCGGTGGTTGCCGCAGGGGCCGCCTGAGCTTCCTGGGCGGCGGCATACGGGATGCCAGGGAGCGCCAATAGCGCTGCCGCCATGATCCAGCTTGCCAGAGGGCGCGTACGACTCTTATCTGACCGGCGGTTGTATAACTGCCTCAAACTGCCATATGCCAAGGATGCGCGGCCTGTTAAGGGGTTTTGACGGGCGCCGCCAAACAATGTCTGGAAAATCCGCGTGACCGATGCTTCTGCCGGCAAGTCCATATCTGATCCGATCATCTCTCTTAGTGACGTCCATCTGACGCTGCCGAGCACGGCGGGCCCGGTGCATATTCTACGCGGTATCGGCCTGGATGTATCACCCGGCAAGGCTGCAGGCCTTGTGGGACCATCTGGATCCGGCAAATCCACGCTCCTGATGGTGCTGGCGGGGCTCGAAAAACCCACATCCGGCTCTATCAAGGTGGCCAATCGTGAACTAACCACGATGAACGAAGACCAACTGGCCCTGTTCCGCCGGGATAATGTGGGGATTGTGTTCCAGTCTTTCCACCTGGTTCCAACCATGACGGCCCTGGAAAATGTCGCGATCCCGTTGGAATTTGCCGGGCGGGCAGACGCTTTTGATGTGGCAGCGGAAGAATTGAAGGCTGTTGGGCTGGCGCACCGGCTGGATCATTACCCTGGCCAGCTGTCCGGTGGTGAGCAGCAGCGTGTGGCTCTGGCCCGCGCCGTGGCCCCCAACCCGGCCATTTTGCTGGCGGACGAGCCGACCGGTAATCTGGATGGTACGACGGGTGATGCGATTATTGACCTGATGTTTGACCTGCACTCGCGCCGCGATACGACACTGGTGCTGATTACCCATGACATGCATCTGGCAGAGCTGTGCGACGACGTTGTGCATCTGCGCGACGGTCTTGTTGAAAAGACGGCCAAAGGCACGCGCAACAAATCTGATCTCCTTGTAGGAGCGGCCTCTTGAGCGATATCGCTGAAACATCTCCTGCCCTGGCGGCTTCCGTTCGTGGCGGCGGCTCCAGCAGGCTGCCTTTGCCCTTCAGGATTGCGTCGCGCGAATTACGCGGTGGCCTGAAAGGCTTTCGGATTTTTCTGGCCTGTCTGACGCTTGGCGTCGCGGCCATTGCGTCCGTCGGCTCGGTGTCGTCAGCGCTGATGCGTGGGCTGGCTGAAGAAGGCCAGACCATTCTGGGCGGGGATGTGGGCTTTGAGATCGTCCATCGCGAAACCAACGCAGATGAACGCGCCTGGCTGAACGCAGTAGTGGAGCGTGGCGGGGCCCTGTCCAAGACAGCGGACATGCGGGCCATGGGCCGGGCGGTGAAAAACACCGAGCGCACACTCGTTGAGCTCAAGGCCGTTGATGATTTCTATCCGCTGTATGGCGAAGTCACGCTTGCCTCCGGCCAGTCGCTGGACAGTGCGTTGGCGCGCGGCAGTGATGGGGCCTTCGGCGCGGTGGTTGAGCCGGTGCTACTGGAACGTCTTGGTCTTGAGACCGGCGACGAGCTGAATGTGGGCAATCTTACCTTTGTCATTCGCTCGGCGATTGACAATGAACCTGATCGTGTCGCGGGTGGTTTTGCCATTGGGCCACGAGTGATGATTTCCGACGAGGCGCTGGCTGAAACGGGTCTTGTGACCATCGGTAGCCTTGTGGATTACGAGTACCGGCTGCGGTTACCTGCTGCTGAACAGACCAATGAGGCGGTCGCAGCCTTTGTGGAAGAGACCAAGGAAGCGCTGCCGGAGTCCGGCTGGCGCATCCGCGACCGCTCAAACTCTGCACCGGGTATTCGGCGCACGGTCGGGCAGGTGGCGTTGTTCCTGACGCTGGTTGGCCTGACGGCGCTGATCGTTGGTGGTGTTGGCGTTGGTAACGCCATCAAGAGTTACATCGACAAGAAGCGCGAAGTGATTGCGACCTTCAAATGTCTTGGCGCGCCGGGGGGGCTGATCTTCCAGATCTATTTCCTGCAAGTGATGGCGATTGCTCTGGTGGGTGTGGCCATCGGGCTTGGGATCGGGGCCATGGTGCCGATGATTGCCCAAGCGTCACTGGCAGAATTGCTACCGGTGCCAACGGAGTTTGCGGTTCATACGGGCCCGCTGGTGCTGGCTGCGATCTACGGCATTGTCACTGCCATTGCATTTGCCGTGTGGCCGCTGGCGCGGGCGCGGGACATTCCTGCTGCCGGACTGTTCCGGGACATTGTTGCGCCCGCCAGCCGCTGGCCGCGACCCTTCTACATTTTCCTGACGCTTGGATCGCTTGCCACGCTGGCGGTCTTGGCCGTGGCGCTGACGGAAGATTATCAGCGGCTGTTCGCTGTCTGGTTCCTGGTGGGCACGGCGGCAGCCTTTGGTGTGCTGCTGCTCACCGCAGACCTGATGATGTGGGTCGCCAAACGCGTCGGGCGTCCGAAGATGCCGTCGTTGCGCATTGCGCTGGCCAATCTCTATCGGCCGGGCGCGCCTACGGGCTCTGTTGTTCTGTCGCTGGGTCTCGGGCTGACGCTGCTGGTCACGATCTCGCTGATTGATGGCAACATCACCCGGCAGGTCTCAACGCAGCTGCCGGACCGGGCGCCGTCGTTCTTCTTCCTTGATCTGCAAAAGGGTCAGCTCGACGGGTTCAACACCATTCTCGATCAGACGGATGGCATTGCTGACGTCAATCGTGTGCCGATGATCCGTGGGCCGATTGTTGCGGTGAATGATGTGCGTGCGGGTGACGTGGAAGCGACACCGGACTCGCGCTGGGCGCTGCGCGGTGATCGCGGCTTTACCTATTCTGCAGCCCTTCCGCCGGGCTCGGACATTCTTGAAGGCGAGTGGTGGCCTGAAGACTATGCGGGCCCGCCGCTGGTGTCTTTCGTCAAGGATCTGGCAGACGGCTGGGGCATTGGCATTGGCGACACGCTGACCATTGATGTGCTGGGTCGTGAGATCACCGCCGAGATTGCCTCCCTGCGCGAAGTGACGTGGCAGACGGGCGGCATCAATTTCATTCTCGTGTTCTCACCCGGCGTGCTCGACAACGCACCGCAGACCATTTTGTCCACGGTGACAATGGATGAAGCCGGTGAGCTTGAGCTTCAGCGGCAGGTGACGGATGCGTTCCCCAATGTGACGAGTATTCGCGTCAAGGAAGCCATCAGTTCCGTGTCCGCCTTGCTGGAAGACCTTGTGCTGGCAGTGCGCGCAACGAGCGTCGTGACGATCATTGCCGGCATTCTTGTGCTGGCGGGCGCCATGGCGGCCGGTCATCGGCATCGTGTGTATGACTCAGTCGTCCTCAAGGTGCTGGGTGCCACGCGGGCCAAGGTGCTGGGCGCCTATGCGCTTGAGTATGCGCTGCTTGGCTTCGGCACGGCACTGATTGCCGCGAGTGCCGGGACGCTGGCAGCCTATCTGGTGATCACGCAGGTGATGCAGGCGGAGTGGGCGTTCCTGCCGGTGACGCTGGCCATCACAGTGATCGGGGCGACGGTCATCACCATGGGCTTTGGCCTCGTGGGCACGTGGTCAGCCCTGAGCCGCAAGGCAGCGCCGATCCTGCGTTCCGAATAGACATGCTTGAGGTTCCGGTCCTTGAAACAGAGCGGATGACCCTCGCGCCTCTATGCGATGATCATCGCGACGGTGTGCGGGCCCTGTGGTCGCAGCCTGCTGTAGTGCGGCACTCGGGCCGGGTGCTGGATCAGTTCGGCATTCCCATCATGATGCCGATGACGTCTCTTGATGATGCAGACCGGCTGATTGCGTTCTGGCTGAAGTCGCAGGCGGATGGCTGGGGCAATCGCTGGGCGATGTTGCTGGGGTCCGCGCAGGCTTTTGCGGGCATGGTCGGCTTCAACGCGCTGCGCCCGGCGGCTGAAATCGCCTATCATCTGCATCCGGACTATTGGGGACAGGGTCTGATGCTGGAGGGGTGCGAGGCTGCGCTCGACTGGCGGTTGGCTGACCAGGACGTGACGCGCATTGATGCGTTTGTGGAACCGATCAATGGCCGCTCAATTGCTCTCGCCAAACGGCTTGGCCTGTCTGCCACTGGTGACATGTCCGAAGGGGCAGAGCGGTATTCGCGGGCGCCGTAGGCGTCTCACTTTTTCCAAGTCCAAAAGTGCCAGGCACTCTCAACCGCAGCCCCGGACTTGATCCGGGGTCCACTCTTGTTGGCCATGCGGTTGGTCGTTTGCGAGTAGGCTCCGGATCAAGTCCAAAGACGCGGGATGGTGAGGCTGGATTCAACGCTGCGGCGGGATCGAGTAGGTGACGGTTGCGTGGGCCACCAGATCCGTATCGCCTTCGCTGACGATGGAGACATCGCCAATGGCGAGGCGCTTGCCGAGTTTGAGGATGCGGCGGGTGGCAACAATGGCGCGGGGCTCGGGCTTGCGCATGAAGTTGATGTTGAGGTTGGTGGTGACGGCCAGGGCCACCGGGCCGATGCGCGACAGGACCGCGGCATACATGGCGCTGTCGGCGAGACCCATCATGGTGGGGCCGGACACCGTGCCACCGGGCCGCAGCTGGCTATCGTTGAAAGGCAGGCGGCAGATGACCCCGTCAGCGGTGACATCCATCACCTGTGAGCCGGTTTCGCTGTTCCATTGAGGGAATTCGCGCTGCAAAAACGCGTTCAAAGTAACCACATCCATTTTAAGTGTTTGAATATTCAACGAATTTCCTCTTGAGACACCTTAGAACGCCTTGAAACTGGCATAATTCCAGCCGATATTATGTGCCAGAGTTTCGTTTATCGACGTTTCGATTGATCAACCTTGAGAGGATCATAAACACCATGGCTGACTACGACAGCGAAGTCCTTCGTGGCCGTAGCCCCGCGCAAGCTCGCGGCGCCGATATTGATGCCGGCCTGCGCAGCTACATGCTGGGCGTTTACAACTACATGGCCGGCGGTTTGGCGATAACAGGCGTCATTGCGTATCTCGCCTACTCGATGGCTGTGGTCCAGACCCCGGAAGGCCTGATGCTTTCAGCGTTCGGCAATCTGCTGTTCAACAGCCCGCTCAAGTGGGTTGTGATGCTGGCACCGCTGGGCATGGTCTTCTTCCTGAGTTTCCGCGTCCACAAGATGAGTGTCGGGACTGCACAGTTTTCGTTCTGGACCTTTGCGGCGCTGATGGGCCTGTCCTTGTCGTCGATCTTCCTGGTCTATACGGGCGGCAGCATCTTCCAGGTATTCCTGATCACGGCAGCATCCTTCGGTGCGCTGAGCCTGTGGGGCTACACTACCAAGAAGGACATCTCCGGCTGGGGATCGTTCCTGTTCATGGGCCTGATCGGCATCATCATTGCCTCCGTCGTGAACATCTTTGTGGGCTCGTCTGCCCTGCAGTTCGCGATCTCAGTGATTGGTGTGCTCGTGTTTGCCGGCCTTACCGCCTACGACACGCAGCAGATCAAAGAGATGTATGACGTCAATGATGACGGCACGGTATCCGGTCGCAAGTCGATCATGGGTGCGCTGCGTCTGTATCTCGACTTCATCAACCTCTTCATCATGCTGCTGCAGCTGTTCGGCAACCGCGAGTAGCGTCTGCGCACAGCGCCTGACGGCACAGGTAAAGATACAAACCCCCGGACGCTTTACAGCGCCCGGGGGTTTTTCGTACTGCATTGGGTATGGAAGCGCTTGCGGGTCTCTTTGTGGTCTTTGTGGTAGCGCGCCTGTTCGGTGAAGGGGCTGAACGGGTGGGGCAACCGGCTGCTGTGGGGGAGCTCCTCGCCGGGCTGCTGATCGGCCTGACGCTGGCATTGCTTGGGGCGTTCGGCGGACTTGCTGCTGACATTTCCCGCGTTGTGCATCTGGACTCAGAGTTGATCCAGCTGGTGGCGGAAGCGGGCATCTTCTTTTTGTTGCTGTCTGCAGGCATCGACATGAAGCCGACGCAGATCGCCGCGAACAGCACCACTTCGTTTCTCGTGGCTGTCGGCGGCGCAGTCGTACCTCTTGCAGCGGGCACATGGCTTGCCTGGGTGTTTTTGCCGGAGACGGAGATGCGGGCGGTACAGGCGGCCTTCGTGGGCGTGGCGCTGGCGATCACAGCAATCCCTACCACCGTGCGGGTGCTGGCTGAAATGGGGCTTTTGTCCACGCGCCTCGGACAGACCATGGTGGCAGCCGCAATCTTTGATGATGTGATCGGTCTGGTCCTGCTGGCGGTGATTACGGCGCTGATTGCCACCGGCGAAGTGCCGAGCATTCTCGAGTTCGTTTTGATGCTCGCCAAGGCTGCGGCGTTCTTTGTGGTGACGGGACTTCTGGGCGCGCATGTCTATCCGCGGATTTCGCGGCGTCTGCATGTGCTGCAGATCGCATCCGCCGAGTTCGCCATTCTCATGGCCGTTGCCCTTGGCTATGGCGTGCTGGCGGAAGTCTTTGGCATGCACTGGATTATCGGCGTGTTCATGGCCGGGCTCTTCTTTGAACCGGCGCGCGTTGGTACGCGACCCTATGCAGGCATGAAAATCATGACCGGCGGCATTACAGCCGGATTTCTGGGGCCGGTGTTCTTTGCCTCCATCGGGCTTGCGGTGGATCTGACGGCGGTTGTGCATGCGCCCATGTTTCTGGCGGCCCTTGTTGCTCTGGCGATTGCAGGCAAGCTCATTGGGGCTGGTGTGCCGGCGCGGCTTATGGGGTTCACCACGCGGGAAGCCTCCGCCATTGGCATGGGCATGAGTTCACGCGGGGCGGTGGAACTTGTGGTGATCTCCATTGCCGTGGAGCACGGGCTGTTTGCCGTGGGCGCAACTGACCGAGTGGTTGCCGCCATGCCGTCGGCTCTGGTGCTGATGGCCATTGCGACGACGCTGATTGCGCCGATTGCGCTGGGCGTGCTGTTGCGACCGAAAAAACGGTAGGGGCTAGAGGTCGGTGACCAGCGACAGCTGCTTTGGCTCCAGGACCTTGAGGACCTGTTTGAGCTCATGGCCGCGCTTGAGGATCATACCGGAGGCAGAAATGACGGAATAGGCACCCTGCTTGTTGCGCAGTTTGGGGCGTTTCTCGATGCGGTAGAGGGGCATTTCGCTGGCCCGGCGATACACGTTGAATACCGCACAGTCCTTGAGGCCGCTCATGGCGTAGTCGCGCCAGTCGCCGGCGGCGACACGCCTGCCATAGATGTTGAGGATGGCGTCCAGCTCCCGACGGTCCCAGAAAACGGATTTGGGTGCGTTGGACTTGTGACCGGATTGGCGGCCAGACTGGCGGGATGACTGAGGCTGCTGTGTGGATACAACAGTAAGGTGTGTTGGTTCGCTCATTACCGCCATTGTTTCCCTCATGGCGCGCGGGTGCAAGGGGCTTGGCGCGCGCCGGGGCGGCGGGCCTTATAGAAGCTGCGGCGTTAACCATTTTCGGCTCAGGCTCGGGATTTTTCAGGCTCTCGATCCTGTGATCCGAATTCACAAAATGGCCCCAATTCAGCCGTTGGTGCGCCCCAAACCGTACCCATATTCATTCTGTCGCAAGGCGGCCTTGGGTTAACGGTTTCTCCGGCACCCCCCAAGCCCCCCAGCCCCCGTCGGGGCAGCCGTTCAAGGCCCGCTTCCGCGACCCCCCGCATGACCCGCGTATCCAACGTATGGGCCCTTGCGGGGGCCCCTTTTGCGGTGCCGGGTGGAGGCGGACTTTCTCGTCTTCCCACCATCCCGTCCCCATCCCCCCAGGCTTACGAGCCTCGTGGATGGTGCGTGAAGACCCTTCTCACATGAAGGTGCGCTTCGCCCGGCCCGCCTTTTCTCCCCAGCTCTATTCTCTGTCGGTCCAAGCCGGGCTCATGTTCAAGACATGTGGCCGGATTGCCTGTATATGCAGGGCCGCACGTCACGGTTTGGGCATAATTCTTTCCGAAAAGTCACTTGCGCCTTGTCGCGCAGATTTCTATGCACGAAGGAACCAAAAAGGCCGCGTGGGCAATTGTATCCGCGCGCATCCGGGAGAGACTATGAGCGGTTCGGATTCTTCAGCTCCGATGATCGAGATCAGCGGCCTGACCAAGCGGTTTGGGCCGTTTGTGGCGGTCGACAATGTGAGCTTCGATGTCCCCAAGGGGCAGGTGCTTGGTTTTCTCGGCCCCAATGGTGCGGGCAAGTCCACCAGCATGAAAATGATCACCGGCTTCCTCGCCATGACGGCGGGGGATGTGCGGGTGTGCGGTCATGATGTGGAAACCGATCCGATGTCGGCGCAGCGGCTGATGGGCTATCTGCCCGAAGGCGCGCCTGCCTATGGCGAAATGACGCCGATCGACTTTTTGCGGTTCATTGCCGAGATCCGTGGGTTGCGCGGTGCAGATGCTGCCAATGCTGTTGGCCTTGCTGTTGAGCGCACGACGCTGGCACCGGTTCTGGATCAGCCGATTGAAACCCTCTCCAAGGGCTTCAAGCGCCGGGTTGGTCTGGCGCAGGCGATCTTGCATGACCCGGACGTCCTGATCATGGACGAGCCGACGGATGGTCTGGATCCAAACCAGAAGCATCAGGTTCGGCTGCTGATCCAGGAAATGGCGCAGGACAAGGCGATCATCATCTCGACGCATATTCTTGAAGAAGTTGAAGCGGTGTGTGACCGCGCGCTGATCATTGACCGCGGACGCATTGTTGCAGACGGCACACCGGCGCAGCTGATGGGCCGGTCACGCTGGCAGGATGCGGTGACGATGACGGCGCAGTTCTCGACACCGGATGATGCGGGGGCGGCTGAGGCTGCCCTGCGGTCTTTGCCGGGGACATCAAGTGTCGAGCGTTCTGAAAGCGCCGGACCTTTGAGCACATTCACAGTGTTTGCAGCCCCGCGCACGGATGACACAAGCGCACCGTTGGCTGAACAGGTTGCCGTGCTGGCACAAGACAAGGGCTGGCAGGTAAAGGCGCTTTACGCTGAAAAAGGCAGGCTTGATGAAGTCTTCCGTATGCTGACGCATTCAGACGCGCCGGACGGCAGCAAGCCGGACACGGTTGCGCACAATACGGTCGATCGCGGGGAGATCAGCGCATGAGGCAGATGTATGCGATCTTCAAACGCGAGCTGGGGTCGTTTTTTGTGACACCGCTGGCGTATGTCTTCATCGTCATTTTTCTGCTGGCGATCGGGGCTTTCACATTCTATCTGGGCCAATGGTACGAAGCAGGCGAAGCATCGCTGCGTGGCTTCTTCGGGTTCCACCCATGGCTCTATCTGTTTTTGATCCCGGCCATTTCCATGCGGATGTGGGCGGAGGAGCGCAAGTCCGGCACGATGGAACTGCTGCTGACATTGCCTGCACCGTTCTGGGCGAGCGTTGTCGGCAAGTATCTTGCCGCCTGGGCCTTTGCTGCCATTGCGCTGTTTTTGACGTTCCCGATCTGGATCACGGTCAACTATCTGGGTGAGCCGGACAACGGGGTGATTTTTGCAAGTTATATCGGCAGCCTGCTGATGGCCGGTGGCTATCTCGCCATTGGTTCGTGCATGTCGGCGGTCACAACCAATCAGGTGATTGCGTTTGTGCTGTCGGTGGTGGTGTGTTTCCTGTTCACGCTGTCGGGCCTGCCGCTGGTGCTGGACTTCTTTGCGGGCTGGGTGCCGCAGGCGGTGCTTAATACCATTGCGTCGTTCAGCTTTGTCACCCACTTCGATGCCATCATGGATGGTGTGATCGACCTTCGTGACCTTGTCTATTTCGCCTCCCTCATCGCTGTATGGCTGGTGGCGACGGGCATTGTCATTGACCTGAAGCGGGCGGGGTAACGGCCATGATCCAGAAAAAAGTCAGACCCGTTTTCAGCCGTGCCGTGTTTGCGACCAGCATTCTGGTTCTGAGCACGATTGCGTTTGTGGCCCTCAACACCTTCTCGACCGTGGGCTTTCAGAATGCCCGGCTGGACCTGACGGACCGCAGTCTGTTCACCCTGGCCGACGGCACGCGCAATATGGTCAACGGTCTGCGCGAACCGATCACGCTGCGGTTTTATTATTCCGAAGACGTTGTGACGGAGATCCCGGCGCTGCGGGCCCATGCCCAGCGGGTGCGGGATCTGCTGCAGGAAATTTCTTCGGCCTCCAATGGCAATGTGCGGGTGGAAGAAATCAATCCGCAGTCGTTCTCGATTGAAGAAGATCAGGCAACGGATGCCGGGCTCACAGGCGTACCCCTGCGCACAGGCGACAAGGTGTTTCTGGGTGTCGTCGGCACCAACACGGTTGATGGCCGCGAAGTCATCGGCTTCCTGTCACCGGAGCGGGCGACCTATCTGGAATATGATCTGGCGCGGCTGATCTTCTCGCTCGCCAACCCCGAAAAGCCGTTGCTGGGTGTTGTGTCCAACCTGCCGCTTGATACGGGGGCGGGCGGTTTGCTGCTGGCCATGGAAGGGCGCTCGGAACCCTTCATGATCTATCAAGAGCTGAAGAACTCCTTCACGGTGGACTTCCTCGAGCAGGACTTCGATCGCATTGCCAATGAGATCAAGGTACTGGCGCTGGTGCACCCCAAACCGATGGATCCACAGACGCTCTACGCCATTGACCAGTTCGTCATGCGTGGCGGGAGGGTGATTGCGTTTCTTGATCCGCACTCTGAAGTGAGCCTTACCGCAGGCCCCGCCGGCAAGCCGGTGCAAGGCTATACGGAAGCCTCCAACATGCCCGAGCTGATGAAAAGCTGGGGCGTTGAAATGAACCCCAACGAAGTGCTGGCAGACAAACTGCGCGCACAACGCGTTGCCGCCGGTGCGCGGCAGCGGCGTCAGTTGACGGACTATGTTCTGTGGCAGCGCCTCTTGCCGGAAGACTTTGCCAGCGATGACCCGATCACCGCCCCGCTTGATGCGCTGCATACGGGGTCTGCGGGTATTCTTGAACCAACAGCGGACGCGACGACAATCTTTACACCGATTGTGCAGTCGTCTCCTGAAGCGATGATCCTTGATCTGGAACGGGTCAAGTCCGCGCCGTCGCCGGATGATCTGCTGCGGGCCTTTGAGCCTGCGGGTGAACGCTTCACGATTGCTGCGCGCATCTCCGGTCCTGTGAAGACAGCCTTTCCCGATGGACGCCCTCTGGCGGACGATGAAGAAGAAGTGCCCACTGCGCTCAAGTCCTCCAAGCATCTGGTTGAAAGCATCGATGACGCCAACATCGTGATCTTTGCGGACAGCGACATCTTTGATGACCGGTTCTGGGTACAGGTTCAAAACTTCCTGGGCGACCGCATCGCGGTGCCGACGGCGGACAACGCGTCCTTTGTGGTCAATGCCGTTGAGAACCTCATGGGGTCCAACGACCTGATTTCATTGCGGGCCCGAGAACCGGCTGACAGGCCGTTCACGGTGGTGGAAGACATTCGCCGTGATGCGGAAGAAAAGTTCCTGGCAGAAGAAACCCGCCTGCAGACCCGCATTGATGAAACAGAAGCGCGCCTTGCTGCCCTGCGCGCCGAGTTGCCCGAAGGGGCCGGTGCTGCGGCACTGCTGACGGATGCACAGGAAGCTGAAATGGCGTCGCTTCAACGCGAGCTGGCCGAAGGTCGCCGGGCGTTGCGTGATGTGCAGGGGGACCTGCGCCGGGACGTTGATGCGCTGGGTGCACGGATTGCGTTCCTCAATATGGCGCTGGTGCCGCTGCTCGTCGGGGCCGTCTGGCTGGTGCTGAGCTGGACACGCCGGCGTAAACGCGCAACGCGGGCGCAGGCGGCGGGTCGCTCTGTGATGAGTGCTGATACAAACACGGGAGCTGCGTCATGAGGGATGTGCTTTTGCGCGGCGGACAGGCACGCACGCTGACCATGCTTGGTGTGGTGACGGTGCTGCTCGTGGCGCTGGCTATCTTTGCGGTCTCTATGCAGCGGCGGGCGCTGACCTCGGACTTTGAAACCCGGCTGATGTTTCCTGATCTCAGTGAACAGGTGAACGATGCGGCGCGTATCGAGATCGTCAATCGACTGACGGCGGTGACGGTGGTGCGTGACGGGGACACCGGTGACACATGGCGCCTGGTTGAAAAAGACAATCATCCCGCGCGGGCCGACCTTGTGAAGCGGACGGTGGTGGGTCTGGCTGATCTGGAACTGGTCGAAGCGCGCACGGCGCTGCCGGACTGGCACAAGCACATCAACCTGACCGACCCTGCCGACAAGGGAACCGGCGTGCGTGTTTCGGTCTTTGACAATGCGGGCGAGGAACTGGCGTCCCTCATTGTAGGCAAGCTGGAAGGCTCCGCTGACATTGATGGGACCGGCACGATTTATGTGCGGCGTCCCGATGAAGATCAGTCCTATGTGGCCCGCGGGTCCTTCAATCTTGAACAAAAGCAGGTCCCCTGGCTCGACACGCGTGTGGTTGATCTGGCGTCCGGCCGTGTCACGCGGGTGGATGTGCTGCCGCAGGAAGGCCCGTCTTACACGGTGTCACTGGCGGACGGGGACGGCGCCAGCAAGCCGGCCTACCAGCTGGATGATCTGCCTGATGATCTTCAGGTGGTGACGGACTATGCGATTGATGGCATCGGCAATGGTCTGGTCGGTCTTCAGTTCACGGATGTTTTGCCGCAGGCCAACATAACCCTCGAAGCGCCCGTGTCGTCGGTCTATCACACGGATGACGGGTTGCAGGTCACCGTGCAGGCTGAAAAGCAGGGCGGCAGCTACTATGCGGTGCTTGATGCGCGCGCTGTTGACGATGCGGATGAGGCCGTGGTGCAGGAAGCAGCCCGGCTTGCGGCGGGCTTTGCGCCCTATGCCTTTGCGCTGCCGACACCTCGCGGGGCGGATTTGACGCGGTCATTCGAGACGCTGACAGAAGCCAAGCCTGTGGAAGGTGCTGAGGTCGATCTGGAAGCTGTGGAAAGCGCGAACGAAGTGCAATAGAGAAGCGCAGCTGGCTATTCGTCGCCATGCAGCACTGTTATGAAGCCTTCGGTCCATTGATCCTTGTCGATCTCCGGAGTGTCGATCATAAAGCCATCTGGGTGGTCTTTGAAACCTGGCTGCAGCAGTAGACGCGTCTTTGCTGCTTCTGCTGCCTCTCTCGATGAATACACCCCGCATTGCTTGTCATCTTCGCTCCCATCATCAAAGACATGCGTGTGCCAAAGTATGTAAACGTTTTTCATCTTGCCAAACCAATGTCTGCTGCCAGGTGGAATGCCGAGATTCCATTTGAAGAAGGCGAGAATTGGGACGGTATTAGTTCATCAGGGCCATGTCGATGCGGGCGGCTGTGAGGACCTTGCCGACGCCGTACTCACCGGCCTGCTGCACGATGATGGCGCAGCCGTCATGGTCGCCTTCCATCAGCATGTCCTTGGCGAGATCGATGCTCAGCGGCTTTGACGTGTCCCAGTCGTCCAGGCGGATGATATCCCGCACCACGTTTGAGTAGGTAATGGTCTCACCGGCGTTTTCGCCGCGGGTGATCATCACTTCATGGGCGACATCGTACTGGACGAGCCAGACGGCGGCTGTCTGGGACCCCGCCGTGGCATCGGCTGTGACGGCAAATCCATCATCTGTCGGGGTGGTGACGAGGGCCCCTGCGCCTTCGACGCTGTCCACCTGATCATTGATGGCTTTGCGGGACGCCTGCTGGCGGCTGCCGGGCATATGGGTCTCGCCGTCGATGATCAGCTGCGGCGTATATTTCCGGTCCATGAAGTGCTGCGCATAGGCTTCCTGGCGCTGCGTGTGTTCTTCGCGGCCCAGGGTGTCGCGCCAGCCCAGATAGTCCCAATAGGTAATGTTGTAGGTCAGCGCGATGACGTCGTCGCGGGGGGCGACTTCGTTGATCAGCGCGTCAGCCGGGGGGCAGGAGGAGCAGCCCTGACTTGTGAAGAGTTCCACGACAGCAGGCCGCGCCTGGGCGGATGCGGGCATCAGCATGGCGGCAGCCAGCAACGCGGGTGCAGCAATGCGCATAGAGGCGCGTGAGGTGATCTGTGGCAGGGCGGTCATTGCAGTCTCTTCGCGTTGGAGGGTGGGGCTCCCTAAGGATCAACCTAGGGATTTGCCGGCTCATGATCCACTCAAGAGAGTGTGAGGGGCTGCGTGATCACGGCGAAAAACCGCTGTTTTTCAGGTGATCAGGCACAAAAAAGCCCGGAAACCGTAGTGGCTTCCGGGCTTTCTTATCGGTGCTGGTGGTGTCTTACGACGCCATCAGGTTCCGAAGCACGAAGTGCAGGATGCCGCCGTTTTCGTAGTAATCGACTTCATCTGCGGTATCGATGCGGCACAGCACCGGTACTTTCTTGGTCGCGCCCTTGGTATCGGTGATCTCAAGGGTGAGCGTCATGCGGGGCTTGATGCCCTTTTCGTTGCCGGTGATCGTCACGGTTTCAGAGCCGTTCAAACCCAGCTTGCTCCAGCTCATGCCATCTTCGAACTGCAGGGGCAGAACGCCCATGCCGACGAGGTTGGACCGGTGGATACGCTCGAAGCTTTCCACGATCACAGCTTCAACGCCCAGGAGCTTGGTGCCCTTGGCCGCCCAGTCACGGGATGAGCCGGTGCCGTATTCCTTGCCACCGAAGACCACAAGCTTGTTGCCTGACTCGGCGTACTTCATGGCCGCGTCGTAGATCGGCATGCCATCGCCTGACGGATAGTGGACCGTCACGCCGCCTTCAACACCGGGAACCATCTGGTTCTTGATGCGGATGTTGGCAAAGGTGCCGCGCATCATGACTTCGTGGTTGCCTCGGCGCGAGCCGTAGGAGTTGAAGTCAGCAGGCTTGACCTTGTTGGCCTTGAGGTAGTCACCAGCCGGGCTGTCCGCCTTGATGGAGCCGGCGGGAGAGATGTGGTCGGTGGTGATCGAGTCACCGAACAGGCCCAGGATGCGGGCATCCTTGATCGGCTCGACCGCTGCGGGGTCGGCCGTCATGCCTTCAAAGTAAGGCGGGTTCTGCACGTAGGTGCTCTTCTTGTTCCAGTTGTAGGTCTTGCCACCGGTGACCTTGATCTTGCGCCACTGCGGGTCGCCCTTGAACACGTCCGCATAGCGTTCGCGGAACATCTTCTGGGTCACGGACTTGCGCACAGCTTCGGCAATCTCGAGAGAGGTCGGCCAGATGTCCTTGAGATAGACATCATTGCCCTTCTTGTCCTGACCAATGGGTTCCTTTGTGAGGTTCACATTGACGGAACCGGCCAGCGCGTAGGCGACAACCAGCGGCGGTGAGGCCAGGTAGTTGGCGCGCACATCCGGAGACACGCGGCCTTCGAAGTTACGGTTGCCTGACAGAACAGACGTCGCAACCAGGTCAGCCTCGTGAATGGCCTTGGAGATTGGCGCGGGCAGTGGACCGGAGTTACCGATGCAGGTTGTGCAACCGTAACCGACCAGATTGAAGCCGAGCTTGTCGAGTTCCTTCTGGAGACCGGCGTCCTTCAAATATTCCGTCACGACCTGTGAGCCCGGAGCCAGTGACGGCTTCACCCATGGCTTGGTCTTGAGACCCAGCTTGTTGGCCTTCTGCGCGACGAGGCCGGCGGCCATGAGCACAGAGGGGTTGGAGGTGTTGGTGCATGACGTGATGGCTGCAATCACAACGTCGCCGTGACCGATCGTGTAATCGGTGCCGTCAACCTTGGCGCGCTGGAAGCCGTCATCTGCCTTCTTGAACTCGTTGACCATCGAGCCAGCAAAGCTGTCTGCAATGTCGGAGAGAGCCACGCGGTCCTGCGGGCGCTTTGGACCTGCAAGGCTTGGGACCACACTGCTGAGATCAAGGTGTAGGCTGTCTGTGAAGATCGGGTCTTCCGACTTGGACGTGCGGAACATGCCCTGCTTCTTGGCGTAGGCTTCAACAAGGTCCACGCGGGCCTTCTTGCGGCCTGTGGCCTTGAGGTAGCGGAGTGTTTCGGCGTCAATCGGGAAGAAGCCGCACGTGGCGCCATATTCCGGTGCCATGTTGGAGAGCGTCGCCTGATCTTCGAGAGACAGGTGATCCAGGCCCGGGCCATAGAACTCAACGAACTTGCCAACCACGCCACGGGCGCGGAGCATTTCGGTGACAGTCAGCACGAGGTCAGTGGCGGTGATGCCTTCGGCCATCTTGCCGGTGAGCTTCATGCCGATGACTTCAGGGATCAGCATGGAGATCGGCTGGCCGAGCATGGCTGCTTCAGCTTCGATGCCGCCAACGCCCCACCCCAGAACGGACAGACCATTGACCATGGTGGTGTGGCTGTCTGTGCCGACGAGGCTGTCAGGATAGGCAACTTCAACGGTCTTGGTCTTGCCGCCCGCTGCTGCGCGCTTTTCCTTCTTGGTCCAGACGGTCTGGGCCAGATATTCCAGGTTCACCTGGTGGCAGATGCCGGTTCCAGGAGGAACAACGCGGAGGTTGTTGAAGGCTTCAGAGCCCCAGCGCAGGAACTCGTAACGTTCGCCGTTGCGCTCATATTCAACGTTCACGTTCTTCTTGAACGAATCCTTGCCGCCGAAGTGGTCAACCATCACAGAGTGGTCAATCACCAGATCAACAGGGGCCAGTGGGTTGATCTTGTCCGGGTTACCGCCTGCGGCAGCCATGGCGTCGCGCATGGCGGCGAGGTCAACCACGCCGGGCACGCCGGTGAAGTCCTGCATCAGAACGCGGGCCGGGCGGAACGCGATTTCCTTGCTCGACTTGCGGCGCGTCAGCCACTTGGCCATCGCTTCGATGTCGGCTTTCTTGACGGAGCGGCCGTCTTCGTAGCGCAGGAGGTTTTCCAGCAGCACCTTCAACGAGTAGGGCAGGCGCGTGATGTTCTTGAGGCCGTTTTTCTCAGCGTCTTTCAGCGAGAAATATTCATAGCTCTTATTGCCGACCTTGAGGGTCTTGCGGCATTTGAAGCTGTCGAGAGAGACCGGTGCCACGCCTTTTGGGGTTTTGGCTGGGGTCGCCGATTTTTTTGCTGCTTTTTTCTTTGCAGGTGCCAAGAGAGATCCTCCTCATCAGGCAATTTTAGGACAGCGTCCTTGAGCGCAAACGCATGCGATGTCGGGGCATGCATCAGCGCGAAAAAGACAGTGATCCGCGCGCGGTTTTGTTTTTTTCTGGCACCGGGGTTGTGACCCTCAGGCGGCGCAAACGAGTTCGCGCATTCTGGGCGTGCGGGAGTGTGCGGGCGCTTTATACTCCGAACAGGTATGCGCGCCTAGAGCAACTAGGCCGTTTGAGTGCGCTAAAGCACGGGAGAAACACACTAAATGACCGAATCCGGACCAGCCGACACCGCAACCCAGCCTGTCATCGTTGAAAAAGACGGACCCGTCACAATTATCACCATCGACCGACCGCAGGCGCGCAACGCCGTTGACCGGCCAACGGCAGATGCGCTGGTGGACGCGTTTCTGGCCTTTGAGCGCGATGAAGATGCCAGTGCGGCAGTGTTTACCGGTGCACGCGGCACGTTCTGCGCAGGCGCTGACCTCAAGGCGGTGGCAGGCGGAGATACATCGCGCGCCAACCAGGGCGTATTCCCCAAAACCGGCATTGTGGCCGACCCGCTGGCAGATGACGGACCCATGGGGCCGTCGCGCATGTTGCTGTCAAAGCCGGTGATTGCCGCCGTCGAAGGTCATGCGGTGGCCGGCGGGCTTGAGCTGGCCTGCTGGGCGGACATGCGGGTGGCAAGCGAGAGCGCGATCTTTGGTGTTTTCTGCAGGCGCTGGGGCGTGCCGCTCATTGACGGCGGTACGGTGCGGCTGCCGCGCATCATCGGTCATGGCCGGGCCATGGATTTGATTTTGACGGGCCGTCCGGTGGATGCGAAGGAGGCCCTGCAGCTTGGGTTGGCAAATCGCGTGGTGCCGGAAGGTGAGGCACGGGCGGAAGCCATCAAGATTGCGCAGCAGCTGGCGAAATTCCCCCAGGGCTGTATGCGCGGCGACAGAATGTCCGCATACATGCAGTGGGACATGCCCTACGATCAGGCCATGGCCAACGAGTTCCGCCTTGGCCGGGTGACGCTGGCATCCGGTGCCACCCGCGAAGGCGCCGCGCGCTTTGCGGCGGGCAAGGGGCGCGGGGGAAACTTTGAAGACATCTGACCGATTTCTTATCATGGTGGCATTGGGGAGCGGTCAGCGTGCGTTGTACGTGCGCCGTGACTTTTCGATGCTGGACCGGTTCGTGATGCTGGCACTGCCCGTTTTTCTGCCAAGTATCGGAATTGGATTTTGGCTGGCGTTTGAGATTGGACTGTCTGCGCCGCAGGTGGCGTTTGCAACGGTCGTCGTATGGCTAGCTGGATTGGGAATCATGTACATGCTCCCAACCATGGTCATCGTGTGGGCAAACTGGGTTACGACGTTTGTTTTCCTCACGGTGTGTCTAGTTCATTTTGGTGGCTTGCTGTCTTTAGCCGTGATTCATTTGGGACTTGCTCTTTTTTACGACCTTGATTTGCCAGAGGTTGTCTCCGTCGAACATCGCATTTTTCTTTTTGCCATTCTTGGTATTGCCGTGGCGACGGCGTTCTGGGCCTATTTCTACAAGCGGGCTGGCCGTGAAACGCCGAAGACATTTCTCAAGCTGCCCAAAAACTTGCCAGGTTAGAAACTCCCTCATTTATGCTTGGAACGCGGTATGTCGCGATTTCATAACCGGACTTGGCAAATAGTTGAGAGCTACGACCGCATATGACTACATGTCTTCAAGTGATCGATCTGGCCTGCCAGCGTGGAGCGCGTCTTCTGTTTGAAGACGTGTCCTTTTCGCTTGGGCGCGGCGAAGCGCTGGTGATCACCGGTCCAAACGGCACCGGAAAGTCGAGCCTGTTGCGCATTCTGGCGGGGCTTCTTGAGGAAGAAGACGGCGAAATCAGTCATGACGACGAGATGCTGTATCTGGGGCATCTGGACGCGCTGAAGCCGCAGATGAGTGTCATGGAAAATCTGCGGTTCTGGGTCGCGCTTTTTGGCGGTACCGGCGATTTGCATACGGCCCTCACGCGGTTCGGGCTTGGGCATATTCCTGACCTGACGGCAGGCGTTCTGTCGGCCGGGCAGCGGCGGCGGCTGACGCTGGCGCGGTTCTCCTGCTTTTTGGGTGGCGATAGCGCACGGCCGATCTGGTTGATGGATGAGCCTGACAGCGCGCTGGACGATGCCGGGCGCGGGTTGCTGGACGAGCTGCTCGCCGAGCACCTGTCCCTTGGCGGTGTAGTGCTGGCGGCAACCCATCGGGGCCTGGGCATTGACGCCACTGAACTCAAAATGGGCGAACTCAATATCGGTGAACTGGGGATGGGGTCATGAGCGCGTTCTGGGCGCTGGTGGCGCGCGACATCAAGCTCGCTGGAAGGCTGGGCGGTGGACCGTTTGTGGGGCTTGGCTTTTTCATCATCGTCGTGACCATGGTGCCGTTTGGTGTGGGCGCTGATCTGGATCTCCTGTCGCGCATCGGGCCGGGCGTTTTGTGGGTGGCGGTGCTGCTGGCAACCTTGTTGTCGCTGGACCGGCTGTTTCAGGCGGACTTCGAGGACGGGTCGCTGGACCTGTTCTTGATGTCACCGCTGCCGGTGGAAGCGCAGGTGCTTGCCAAGTGTCTGGCGCACTGGATCACCAACACCGTGCCGCTGATCATTGCGATGCCGGCGGTCGCGTTTCTGGTCAATCTGGATACCGACATTCTGCTGCCCCTCCTTGTGAGCCTGCTGGTGGGGACCCCGTCGCTGAGTTTTATTGGTGCCCTTGGCGCTGCCCTCACGGTGGGCGTGCGCCGGGGCGGACTTGTGCTGTCCCTGATTGTGCTGCCGCTGTATGTCCCGGCGCTGATTTTCGGCGCGGCGGCGGGCACCGGCGACCTGATGGGAACACCCATGCTGTTTCTGGGGGCTTTCTCGCTGGCCTCCCTGGCGCTGGCGCCCTTTGCGGCTGCGGCGGCGTTGCGGATTTCGGTGTCATGACTTTGGTCCGCACCCCTCACGAAAACGCTATTTCGCCGCAGGGAGCTTTTCTTGCTGCGGATGCGTGGCGGGGATAAAAAATCATATGGCTAAATCCATACAGCGGTTTGCAAATCCGGCGCGCTTCATGGCGCTTTCCGGCGCAGTTTTGCCGTGGGCCATTGCCGCCACGGCGCTGACGCTGAGTGTCGGGCTGTATCTGGCGCTGATTGCGTCGCCCCCGGACTATCAGCAGGGAGAGACCGTGCGCATGATGTATGTGCATGTGCCGTCAGCGTGGCTGGCGTCCGCAGGCTATGCCTCCATGGCGCTTGCCTGTGCGGTTGGGCTGATCTGGCGGCATCCGCTGGCCTTTGCCTCTGCCAAGGCGATGGCCCCGCTGGGGGCTGCGTTCACGTTTCTGGCGCTGGTCACGGGCTCCCTGTGGGGCAAGCCCATGTGGGGGGCCTACTGGGTGTGGGACGCGCGGCTGACGTCTGTGCTGGTGCTGTTTTTCATCTATCTGGGCTACATGGCCCTGTGGGAAGTGATTGAGGACTTTGGCCGCGCGGCGCGGGCGACATCGGTCTTTTGTCTTGCCGGCGCGGTCAATCTGCCGGTCATCCGGTTTTCGGTCGACTGGTGGAACACGTTGCATCAACCCGCATCTGTTGCCCGGCTCGACGGTCCGGCCATTCATTCGTCCATCCTGACGCCGCTGCTGGTGATGGCGGTTGGCTTTACGCTATTGTTCATCGTGCTCACTTTGGTGCGCACGCGGACGGAAATCATGCAACGCCGGGCGGCTGCGCTTGAAATGCAGCAGGCGCAGGCGGGAGGTGCGTGATGGCTGATTTTCTCGCCATGGGTGGGTATGGAAGTTTTGTGTGGCCCGCTTACGGGGTGACGGCACTTGTGGTTGTTGGCCTGATTGTGTGGAGCGCGCAGGCGCACCGTGCGGTGAAGGCGCGCGTCGCCCTGCTTGAAGCGCAGGCAGACAGGCCCGGGTCATGAGCGAGCAAGCGTCATGAGCGAGGATGCGCCTGCAGGGCGTCGCTATGGGGCGCTTGTACCCGTTGCGGTTTTTGCAGCCCTTGCCGCCTTGCTCTATCTGGCGCTGTTCTGGGGAGACCCCAGCGAAATCCCCACGGCACTCAAGGACAAGCCGGTTCCTGACTTTGTGATGCCGCCGGTGGACGGCCTGCAGAACATGCCCGGCCTTGCTTCCGACGATCTCAAGACCGGCGCACCGACCATCGTGAATGTGTGGGCCTCGTGGTGCGGGCCGTGCCGGGTCGAGCATCCGGTGTTGATGCAGCTGGCCGAACGCGACGACGTGCGGCTTGTGGGGCTGAACTACAAGGATGCGCCTCAGAATGCCCGGCGGTTCCTGGGCACGCTGGGCAACCCGTTTCAGGCGGTGGGGGCGGACAGAACCGGGCGCACGGCCATTGATTGGGGCGTCTATGGGGTGCCGGAGACCTTCATCGTTGATGGCAACGGGATCATCCGCTTCAAATATGTGGGCCCGATTGCGCCGGCGGATATCGAAAACGTGATCCTGCCGGAGCTCGAATCCGCCAGAACCCCCGTATCTGAGCTTTCAGATTAACTTTGCGGCAACCCTGGACGGCCTAAACCGGTAGGACCGTTTTTTCCTTCTTTCGAGGATTTGCGCGCTTTTATGGCTTTGCCCATCACCTCATCGCTGATTGCCGCACAGGCGCAGACCTATGCTGCGCCCAAAAATGTGCGCGCCTATGCGCCTCCGCCGGTGGAAAAACTGGCGGCGCGGGGCAGCAGCAATGCGGTTCAGGTGGAAATTTCAGCAGAAGCCCGCAAGGCGGAGCAGGCGCGGTTTGAAACGCGCAATGATGACGACAAGCGAGCCGATGAGCGGCGTGATGCGGCAGATGCGCGGACAAACGACTTGGCACGTGATTTGGCACGTGAATTTGCCCGCGAAGCGCCCCTAAGGGACGCGCAGCAAAATGCTGGGACACGCAACTCGCGCCCCGGCACCAATCTTGATATTCAAATTTAAGTCCGGCTCAGGCCAGACCGGCTGACTAGCGGCGTTTTGCTGCTGTCTTCTTCTTGGCTGCTGTCTTACGCTTGGGAGCAGCCTTCTTTTTGGCGGCTGTTTTCTTTTTGGCCGTCGTTTTCTTGGCGGCTGCCTTGCGCTTGGGTGCTGCCTTCTTCTTTGCGGCAGGTTTCTTTTTAGCTGCGGCCTTCTTCTTGGCGGCAGGCTTGCGACCCGTTGCAGCACTCACGGCTTCCATGGCGTCGTTGCCGAGATTTGCGATGACGCCGAGGATTTCAAACAGGTTTTCACGCTGCTTGGGGCTCAGGGCATCCATCACCATTTTTTCAGCGCGCACGGCCTGAGGCATTGTGGCGTTCAGGGCGCGGCGGCCGGCTGCTGTGAGGTTCACGGAGTTTGCGCGACGGTCCGTCTTGGTGCGCTTGCGCTGCAGAAGTCCGCGGGAAATCATGCGGCTGATCATGTCTGCGAGGGTCGAGCGGTCGATGCCGGTCTGTTTCACCAGATCGGTCTGGCTCAGGCCTTCATCGCGTTCGACAGTCACGAGCACAGCAAACTGACGCGCGGTCAGACCGCCGGCGCCAACTTCCTTGGTGAAGAGGTCCTGCGCGAACTGCGTGGCGCGGCGGAGCAGATGTCCGGGGGATTGTTCGAGGTCTAGCTTCTTGGCCATGGTGCTTGCTTCCTTTGTCTTCGGTTTGCCGGGTCCGCGCCTTGGGAATATTTCCGCCTCGGACTGCTTGCCTTCAATGGGGCTTGCGATCGGGGATCGGGGCGGCGTGGCACGGGTATTTCAAATGTCGTCCGGGTACATACGTATTTTGTCTTTGCGTCCATTTTGCGTCGCGTAATTTGGTGACGTTGAGCGCAGAGCAAGTTGGTGCGTTAGACCGCACAAAGTTTTCCAACACGCTAACAGTGCACCATTCAGAATGGGACGCAAGAGCATGGGCGTAATTCGATGCCAAATTGCATGCAGTTTTGCGCTGGCTCAATCCGCACCATGATCTAGTTTTACGGTTTCAGCCGGGCTGCAATGCGTAGCCGCGACGCCTTGCAACAATCCGCATGCGGAGTGCCAATTCTACAATGACCAAATCAAGCAAGACTCCTGATCCCGCGCAGCCTGTTGTGTCGGATGCGGAACGTAATGCGGCTTTGTTGCCGCGGTCGATAGATGACAAACACGCATTCACGTTGAGGGTTCCCGATGGTGATACCCATGCGCGGCACGTGTGCAATGACTGCGGGTACATCCACTACACAAATCCCAAGATTGTTGTGGGGTCTGTTGTTACGTGGCACTGCGCGGAAGATGGTGACGTGCGGTATTTGATGTGCCGTCGTGCCATTGAGCCACGCAAGGGGTTCTGGACGCTGCCGGCGGGCTATCTGGAGAACGGGGAAACGACTGATGCGGGCGCCCGGCGCGAAGCGCTCGAAGAAGCGTGTGCGGACATTCGCATTGATGCGCTGCTGGCGGTCTATTCCCTGGCGCATATCTCTCAGGTGCAGCTGATGTACAAAGCAACCCTGCTATCTCCTGACATTGATGTAGGTGAGGAAAGTCTGGAGGTGGCTTTGTTCCGCAAGGAAGACATCCCCTGGGACGAGTTGGCTTTTCCAAGCGTGCGCTGGGCGCTCACACAGTTTCAGGAAGTTGCGCAAACGCCGGTTTTTGCCCCTTTCACCAACCCAGTTGAGGATGCTGGCAAGCCGGACTGACGGATATCAGCCTTGCGTCAATGGACTTCCCTTGCGGCAGGGTTAGCCCGCACCGTTCGCCCGCCCTCAATTCGCAGGGTTCATAACGGAGCGTCGCATGAGTGATCGTCTTGAAGCTTTCGCAGTTGGTTTTCGCAAGCAGGCCGAGTTTTGCCATTTGCTTGGATCACCTTTTTCAGCTGCCCTGCTTGAACAGGCAGCGGATGCGTTTGAAGCAGGAGACGATATCGTCGCGACCTACATGCCGTGGTGGGAAGGGTCTACGGCGGCCTATGTGGCAACAGATGTTTTGCCGTTGCGGTTTTTGGGCTGCGCGCATGCGCTGGCTCTGAGCGGCGATGTTCCGGTGCTTGCCCGGCATTATCCCTCATGTGGCGGCGATGGTGTGGCGGATGGCGTCTGGACACACGTCCTTGAGGCTTTTGCCGCGCACACGGCCTTCACCATGGACTATGTCACCCAGCCGCCGCAGACCAACGAAGTGGCCCGGTCCGGCTCACTGGTTCCGGGACTGCTGGAACTCGCCCGACTGGTGCAGATGCCGGTCGCCACATTTGAACTGGGCGCCAGCGCCGGGTTGCTGCAGGGGCTTGACCGGTTTCACTACACCTTTGGGGCGGCCACATGGGGGGATGACACGTCCGACTGCCGCATGACGCCGGATTGGACACTGCCATTAACGCCGCCGGTGGACGCGCCTTTGACGATCGCGGCCCGGCGGGCGTGTGATGCGGCGCCGATTGATATTCTCAATTCGGACAATGCCCTCAAGGTGCGGTCTTACATCTGGACGGACATGCCTGAGCGTCTCGCCCGGCTGGATGCGGCGATTGCCATTGCGCAGGAGGTGAAGCCGGTCGTCGAGAATGCGTCGGCCGATGCGTGGCTTGAAGATGTGCTGGGTGCATCCGTAGTACCCGGTCAGGCGAGATGCGTGCTGCATTCGGTGATGTGGCAGTACATGCCCACGCACGTTCAGGACCGGGCGTATGCAGCCATTGTGAAGGCAGGTGAGGCAGCGACACTGGATGCGCCCGTTGCGTGGCTGCGGCTTGAACCTGAAACAAACAACAAGCCCATGCATGTCGCATTGGCCCTGTGGCGCGGTGATGGGACGTGTGATGCGCGCGTCCTGGCTGACTCCCATCCCCACGGCACGCAGATCGGCTGGCTGGGGTGGGACAACGGGCGGCGTCTCGCCAGCCCGGAACTGGTTCAGAACTTCAACTAGAGGGCAAGTGAGGCTTCCTCCCCCAAAAAAGGGTGTTACCCCGTGGTCAAGCCACGGAATGACAAATGGTGGGGTGGTGGAAACTACAGCGTTTCGTTCTGGCGTTCGGCTTCGGCTTCCTGCTCGGCTTCTGTCTTGGGTTCGGGCAGGGCGTATTTCTGCAGCAGGCCGACCTGTGCGACGGCGAATACCATGGTGATGGGCATGTTCCCGAAGACCTTGAAGCTCACCCAGAAATCGGTGGAGAAGTTGCGCCAGATGATTTCGTTGAGGATGCCGAGAAACACGAAGAAAAAGGCCCAGCGCCAGGTGAGCTTGCGCCAGCCTTCGGGTGTCAGGCGGAAGGTGCCGTCAAACACGATCTTCAGCAGTGATTTGCCGAAGAACAAGCCGCTGAACAGGATGGCGGCGAAAAGCCCGTTTACCAGTGTCGGCTTCACCTTGATGAATAGATCATCGTTCAGGTAGAGCGTGAGGGCGCCGAACACGAGCACGAAGACGCCGGTGACGAGCGGCATGGTGGCGATATGGCGGGCCAGTATCCACGACGCCGCGAGGGATGCCGTAATGGCAACCATGAACGCGCCGGTGGCCGTAAAAATGTCGAACCGCCAGTTGGCGATGAAGAACACCGCCAGCGGTCCGATCTCGATCAGCAGGCGGACGGTCGGGCTTAAAGGTTCTTTTTTTACGGCGGCGTCGCTCATGAGGTGCTTTCGGATGTGGCTGCGGCTTCAGCCGATGCGTCGAGGGCGGCGGTTGGCGTTTGCGTGTCATCTAGACCGGCTATGGCCTGGGCAAAGTTCGAGGCGATGAAGGGTTGCAGATCGTCTTCGCCTTCGCCAACCCCAATTGCGTGAACGGGGAGGCCGGACTTTTTGGCGATGGCGACAAGAATGCCACCACGCGCCGTGCCGTCGAGCTTGGTCATGACGAGGCCGGTGACGCCAACAGCCTTGGTGAAGACCTCAACCTGGTTGAGGGCGTTCTGGCCGGTGGTGGCATCAAGCACCAGCAAAACGGAATGTGGGGCTGTCTCGTTGCGCTTCTTGATGACGCGCACGACTTTTTCAAGCTCGGACATCAGCTCGGTCTTGTTCTGCAGGCGTCCGGCTGTGTCGATCATCACAATGTCTGCGCCGACTTCTTCGGCCTTGGTGATGGTGTCGAAGGCGAGGCCGGCTGAATCCGCGCCGACATTGTGGGCGACGACGGGTGCCCCGATGCGCTCGCCCCAGATCTTCAGCTGGTCGATGGCAGCAGCACGAAAAGTGTCGCCGGCTCCGAGCACAACGGATTTACCGGCAGCTGACATCTTCTTGGCGAGCTTGCCGATGGTGGTGGTTTTGCCTGCGCCATTGACGCCAACGACCAAAATGATGTGCGGCTTGTGGGTGCCGTCCAGCAGCAAAGGCGCCTCTACCGGCTCCAGCACCTTGGCAACTTCGCTGGCGACGATGGCGCGGACTTCGGCTTCGTCCACTTCCTTGTCGTAGCGCCCATCACTCACAGCGTCAGTGATGGCGGTCGCTGTGTCCACGCCGAGGTCTGCCTGGATCAGCAGGTCTTCCAGCTCTTCGATGGTGGTGCCGTCGAGTTTGCGCTTGGTGAACACCGACGCGATGCCGGTGGTCATGCTGGATGTGGAGCGGCTCAGACCCTCGCGCAGGCGTTTGAAGAGGCCTTTCTTCTCAGGCTCGTCTGGCTGTGCAGGCGCGTTGGCGCCCAGATCGATAATCCGGGGGATGCGGGGGGTGCTGGTCATGCGGCGGCGGATACTTTTGGTGTTGCGATAAGGGTTGTGCCGTCGCGGCCTGTCACCTGCGCTTCGATGATGCTGCCCGGCGTCACCGCATGGGTGAGCCGGATGGAAGCAAAATCATCCGTATGCCCTTCGGTCTCGCGTTCAGCGAGAAGGCGGACGGTGTGACCCACATGGGTATCGAGGCTTGCAGCCAGTGCTGCTGTGCCGCGGGCACGCAGGTCTGCGGCGCGGGCCTTGATGGTGGCGCCATCCACTGGCGGCATCTTGGCGGCAGGCGTCATGGGGCGGGGCGAATAGGGGAAGACGTGCACATGGGTGAGACCGCAGGCATCGATGAGCGACAGATTGGCGGCGTGCATCCCGTCGGTCTCGGTCGGGAAGCCGGCCATGATGTCAGCACCAAAGGCAATTTCGGGGCGCAGGCGGCGGGCTTCGTCACAAAAGGCAATGGCGTCGGCGCGCGAGTGGCGGCGCTTCATGCGCTTGAGGATCATGTCGTGGCCGTGCTGCAGGGACAGGTGGAGATGCGGCATCAGACGTTCCTCGTCGGCGATGGCGCGCATGAGGTCCGGGTCTGCTTCGATGCTGTCGATTGATGAGAGGCGCAGGCGCGGCAGCTCGGGCACCAGCTTGAGGATGCGCTGCACGAGATTGCCCAGCGGCGGCGTGCCGGGCAGGTCACTGCCCCAGGATGTGAGGTCAACGCCGGTGAGGACGATCTCCTGGGTGCCGTTTTCAACAAGCTGACGGATCTGCGTCACGACTTCGCCTGCCGCCACAGAGCGGGAGTTGCCGCGGCCATAGGGGATGACGCAGAACGTGCAGCGATGGTCGCAGCCGTTTTGCACTTCCACGAAGGCGCGGGCGCGGGCTTCGAAACCCGCAATGAGATGGCTCGCGGTTTCGCGCACCTCCATGATGTCAGCCACGGCGATACGCGGGGCGTTGGAGCCCTTGAGGAAGGTTTCGGCCTTTGTCTTTTCCGCGTTGCCGACGATGCGGGACACCTCCGGCATGTTGGCAAACGTCTCGGGCTCGATCTGGGCAGCGCATCCGGTGACGATAATCTCCGCATCCGGATGATCGCGGTGGGCCTTGCGGATGGCCTGACGGGCCTGGCGCACGGCTTCGCCGGTGACAGCGCAGGTATTGAAGATGATGGCGTTGTCGATGCCGCCGGCGCGGGCGTGGTCACGCATGACCTCGCTCTCATAGGCGTTGAGGCGGCAGCCGAAGGTTACTATTTCGGGGGCGCTCATGCGGCAGTTCCCGACAGATCAATGTCGCCGGAGAATTCAAACTCCGCGGGACCGGTCATCAAAATATGGTCGTCCGCCTCGCGCCACTGGATGCGCAGGGGGCCGCCGGGCAGGTGCACGGAGACATCGCGACCGGTGCGGCCGGTGCGCGCGGCGCTGACGCCAATGGCGCAGGCGGCTGTGCCACAGGCGCGCGTTGCCCCGGCGCCGCGTTCCCACACGCGGGTGCGGATGGTCTTGTCGTCGATCACCTGAGCCAGCGAAATGTTGGCCCGCTCGGGGAAGATCGGATGGTTCTCGAGCATCGGCCCGATCTTTTCCAGATCGTAGGCGTCTGCGTCCGTCACCCAGAAGATCGCGTGCGGGTTGCCCACATTGGCGACCGATGGCGAGTGCAGGATCGGGTCATCGATGGGGCCGATCTGCAGTTCGATGGCACGGGTGTCGCGGATTTCTTCAGACAGCGGAATGTCCTGCCAGTCAAAGCGTGGGCGCCCCATGTCGATGGTGATGTTGCCGTCGCCGGCGTCCGTCGCGACGATTGTGCCGCCCAGGGTGCCCATGGTGAGCTGCGTCGCGCCGCTTTCCTGGAAGAGATCGGCCTTAAAAAGGTAGGCGGCGACACAGCGGGCGCCGTTGCCGCAGGCTTCCACTTCCTCGCCGGAATTGTTCCAGATGGACGTCCAGACGTCGGCGCCCTTTCTTCCTGGCTCAATCACCATGATCTGGTCGCAGCCGGGGCCGGTCGCGGGATTGCCGATCAGGCGTGCAGCATCGGCGTCGAGGGCAAAGCCCCCGTCGCGGGCGTCGATCACCACGATCTCGTTGCCGAGGCCGTTCATCTTGTGAAACTGCACGTTCATGGGCGCCTATATGGCGCTTTTGGCGTCGAAATGCCAGAAACACGGCAGGGTCTGAATAGCAGACCCGTGAAATCGGGAGAGGTCGCATGCTCAAGCTTCTGGGGCGCATCGGTGCAATTGTCGGCGGAATTGCGCTCCTGGTGAGCATGGTGGGCGCGATCTGGCTGGATTCCCTGTTTGAAGAGCCGGGGGTCAAGCACGTGACGTCGCTGACCCAGGAGCTGGGTGCCAAGCGCGTCATGGCGATTTTCGCGCATCCCGATGATGAGCAGCTGGTGGCGGGTCTGCTGGTGGCGGCCAAGGCCGAAGGGGCGGACCTGGGCATGATTACCGCCACGCGCGGCGAAGCAGGCACGCAGATGCCGAAGATCGTGCACCAGCAGCATCTGGGCATCATCCGCATGGCGGAAGCGCTCAAGAACAGCTATGCGCTGGGCATCGATGCCCACGAAGTGTGGCCGATGCCGGACGGGGCACTGGAACGCGATGTGCCGTTCCTGTCGCTGGCGGCTGAAATCACCAAGGCGTTTCATCGCTTCGAGCCGGATCTCGTCGTCACGTTCTGGCCTGAGTCCGGCGCGACAGGCCATCGTGATCACATGCGTATCGGTCTGGCAGCCCAACATGCGGTGCGGCAGTTCGAGGGCATTCACGTCTATCAGGGCCCCAGCAATATCGCCTACACGCTGATGCCGCGCGGCGTCATGCAGCGGCTGGGCGGTGAGCGCGGCGACTTTGTAGCGGAGAACCAGCCAGACCCGACCCATTCCATGCCAAGCAACGCCGACGCCAAACTGCGCGGCTGGGACATCCACGAAAGCCAGCGCGACTATGTGGAAGAGACCTATCTCGTGCCTGCGAATGTGCTCTACAGCTTCTTCGACAAGGAGTTTTACTTCGTCGAAGAGGTGCGGTGAGGGGCTAGACGATAAAGTCGCCAGCTGATGGGGTCTTTGGCGGATGCAATCGCCACGGAAGCCTTTTTCCACTTGTGCGGCTGCACCCCAGCCTTGTCCAGTTTTCGCGCAAGCGATCGTCGTTTTGCGTCTTTTGACTGATCTTGCGATCGATCTGGCTGAGTTGAACCCTGAGAGCCGGTATCTGGCGCTGTGCCTGCTGCACCCGCGCTTCGGCCTGTGCCAGCCGTCGCTGGTTATCCTGAGCAACGGCTGCATCGCCAGCATCTGACAACCAATCGGTCAATCTGCGCCGACGGCTCGACGGTCTGCCGGGCATCGTCGGAGACGTCCGCTGACGATCACGTTCGATTTCAGCTGCTCGCCGTCGGATATTCGCCCCTTCCAGGGCTGTCACGATGCGCGCGCGTTGAATGCTGAGGGTATTGAGTTCCCGGGAGATAAAATTGAGCTCGCTCAGGATGTTGTCGCAAGGAGAAGCAGCCTTGGTTTCAATCCCTGGGCCCGTGTTTGAGATATGTGGCATGTCAAATTCCGTGTGTTAGGTTGAGTTTGTAGTTTCTCATGACCTGACGGACCGGGGATAAGCTCGTGAATACTCTGATGGCATGGACCCGCAGGCGGCCTGTCCTGACCGGAACGGCTCTGATTTTTTTGCTGATGTCCGGGTTGCTTTATGTGCAACTGCGCCTGCCACCGCCGCCGGACTGGCGCGCGGCCTATTACGCAGCGCGCGCGGCGGATAATTGCAGTCGGGCCTATACAATTGCTGTGGTCGTCAGTGGCGCAGGGGTGCCCGGCGGGTTTGAGTTTTGGCACGACACCTATGGGGCCCTGATCGCTGCCAACGAACCGCCGCCTTGTGCGCCGTCATGGGAAGCATTGTTTGGGGCACCTGATACGCCCGATGATCTGGTTGCTGCAGCAATGGAGGATTTGCGGACGCAGGCATCCGCCCCCCAACCCCCACGTGCCGACCTTGCCGTCAGCCGGTTGGGAACTGTGTGGGCTGCGCTGAACGGGTTCTGGGTCGAAACCGGATATGAAGGCGATCGTGCCCGCTACGAGCCTGACTTTGTGGATTTGTCGGTGAGTGACCGTTTCAGGGCTGCGTGGGCGGTTCTCAAATGCGATCCGGTGCGCGGCTCGGGTCGACCCGACTGGCGCTTTGTCGAGGCATGGGCGGTGGATGATCCGGAGACAACACTTTCAAACGGCCCTTGGCAGCAGGTTGCGGAAAACTGCGCAAGTGCAGTGCTGTCACTGGTTGACAGTGTCGGGATCGGCGCGACTGGCGGCAAAGGCCGCGCGCTAGACGTTATGCTGCATCACGCGCGGTGGCTGCCAAGGGGAGACTATGTCTACGCGGCGCGCCCACTGGTGCATGGCGTCTGGCCGTGGTTTGTGGATATGCAGGATGAGGCAGCGGTCGCAAAGCAATATGAGGACCTGTTTGTTACCTTCGGTGTCAGCCTGGACACTGCCTATGGCCCATCGCTTGCGCTCTATGCGCGTAAAATACTGGACGGCACCGAGCCCAGATACCTGGCCGAGCGGCGGTGGGATTTCATAGCCCAGGATACTCCGCTCACGGATGACCAATATGCCTATGCGATGTTGATGGTCGCGGTGGAGGAGGGCGAAGCCGTTGAGGCAGACCGTGATGCGGTGGCGGCCCGGCTCAGCGACGGTGAAAGATCTGCGGCATTGGAGTGGGCGTACCGGTACTTTGGTGAGCCTGCGGAGGATGGTGAGCGGGTTTTTGTGGACATTGATCTTGCCGGTTAAGGAATTGTCCTCTCAAGCGCTCGCTTGACCATCCACCCTCTTTCCCCCTAAAACACCGGCTCATTTCCGAGACATCTCCTGTCTCCTTCGGCCAGCGGGCTTTCGCGCCCGCACGTCGCCACCCGTCAGCGCGTTGCGCCCACGGGTGCGTTTTTCGTTTGGCTGATGGATGTTGGGCGGTGTTTTCGGCAAAAACGGCTTAAAACTGCGGATTTTGCGCATAAATGTTTGACAACCTTCAGGATCGTCTGGGCTCCATATTTGAGGGGCTGACCAAGCGCGGGGCGCTGTCGGAGAAAGATGTCTCCGAGGCGATGCGTGAGGTGCGCCGGGCGCTGCTCGAGGCGGACGTGGCGCTGCCGGTGGCGCGTGACTTCATCAAGAAGGTCACGGAGCGGGCCGTCGGCCAGGACGTTCTGCGCTCGGTGACGCCGGGCCAGCAGGTCATCAAGATCGTCCATGACGAGATGATTTCGATGTTGGCCGGTGATGCGCCTGCGTCCGGAGCCGAAGAAGGCTCGCCGGATGATATGGCGGGCATCGATCTTGGGGCCGTTGCGCCGGTGCCGGTGATGATGGTGGGGCTTCAGGGGTCCGGTAAGACCACATCAACCGCCAAGGTGGCCATTCGGCTGCGCGACAAGGCCAAGCGCAAGGTGTTGATGGCGTCGCTTGATGTGCGCCGTCCCGCAGCTCAGGAACAGCTCAAGGTGCTGGGCGAGCAGGCGGGTATCGATACGCTGCCGATCGTGGCGGGCCAGGACCCCGTGGCGATCTCCAAGCGCGCCATGGATGCGGGTCGCCTGGGCGGTTACGACGTGGTGATGCTGGATACGGCGGGCCGTCTGTCCGTTGATGAAGCGCTGATGGCCGAGATGGCCGAGATCAAGTCAGCTGCCAACCCGCATGAAATTCTGCTGGTGGCGGACAGTCTGACGGGTCAGGACGCAGTTACCACCGCTGACCTGTTCAACAAGCGCGTCGGCCTCACCGGCATTGTGCTGACCCGTGCCGATGGTGACGGGCGCGGCGGGGCGGCGCTCTCCATGCGCGCTGTGACCGGCAAGCCGATCAAGCTGCTGGGCACCGGCGAAAAGCTGGACGAGATGGAAGTGTTCCGCGCCGAGCGGATCGCCGGACGCATTCTGGGCATGGGCGACGTGGTGTCGCTCGTGGAGAAGGCGGCTGAAACCCTCGACGCTGAAAAAGCCGAGAAGATGGCTGCCAAGATGAAGAAGGGTCAGTTCGACCTGGATGATCTGGCTGAACAGCTCAAGCAGATGGCCAAGCTGGGCGGCATGTCCGGCGTGATGGCGATGATGCCGGGCATGGGCAAGGCCAAGAAGCAGATGGATGCCGCGGGCATGGACGACAACGTCCTCAAGCGGCAGGGGGCGATCATTTCGTCAATGACGAAAGCCGAGCGCCGCAACCCCAAAGTATTGAATGCCAGCCGCAAGAAGCGTGTGGCCAAAGGCTCGGGCACCCAGGTTCAGGAAGTGAACCGCGTGTTGAAGATGCACCGGCAGATGGCCGACGTCTTCAAGATGATGGGCAAGAAGGGCGGCAAGAAAGGCCTTGCCGCCATGATGGGCGCTATGGGTGGCGGCGGCGGCCTGCCTCCCGGTGTGACACCCCCCGGAGGAATGGGCGGCGGCCTTGGTGGTCCCATGGGCGGCGGCATGCCCGGACTGGGCGGTGGAATGCCTCCGGGGCTTGGCGGTGGAACAGGATTGCCGGGACTGGGCGCTCCAACGCTCCCCGGCCTTGGTGGACCAAAGAAGAAATAGAGTTTTTGAGTGCCGGGCAAAGAACAACCAATAAGAGCAGCCCGGAAATATGACGACTACGGATTAATTGAGATTTCCGGATGCGTGCGACGCGCCGGTCAAAGAGACAACCTAAGGAGACTATTGTTATGGGATTGAAGATCCGGCTTGCCCGTGGTGGCGCCAAGAAGCGTCCATTTTATCGCATCGTTGTTGCGGATGTCCGCAGCCCGCGCGATGGCCGTTTTGTTGAAAAGATCGGCACACTGAACCCGCTGCTGGCCAAGGACGACGACGCGCGTCTGAAGCTCGATGTGGATCGTGCCAAGTACTGGCTCGGCCAGGGTGCCCTGCCGACAGACCGCGTATCGCGTCTGCTGGAGATCGAAGGCATTGGCAAGCGTGAGCCACGCAACAACCCGCAGAAGGCACTGCCCGGCAAGAAGGCGCAGGAGCGCATCGAAGCCAAGCGCATTGCTGAAGAAGATGCTGCTGAAGCTGCCAAGGCTGCTGAAGAGGCTCCCGCTGAGGAAGCCCCTGCAGAAGAAGCTCCGGCTGAAGAAGCAGCAACCGAAGAAGCTGCGTCCTAGGGCGGTTGCTTGATGGCTGGTGGCTCTGACGGTGTCTTGCCCACGGACGTACTTCTTGGTGCGGTGTCCGGTGCCCATGGGGTGCGCGGCGATGTGCGGCTCAAGACGTTTACGGAAGACCCTGCAGCCATCGGTGATTACGGACCGGTGCATACGGAAGACGGACGGGTGTTCACCCTGAAAGTCACCAAACCGGTGAAAGGCGGCATGGCCGCAAAGCTTGATGGGGTCACGGACCGCGATCAGGCAGAGGCTCTTAAAGGCACGCGCCTTTATGTGTCTCGGGAGGCGCTCGGCCATCCCAGTGATGGGCTTGGTGCGGACGATGACGGTGACGAGGCTTACTTCCATGCAGACCTTGTGGACTGCGTTTTGGTGAGTGAGCAGAACGAGGAGATTGGACGGGTGACTGCCGTTCACGATTTTGGCGCGGGCGACTTGCTTGATGTGCTGCGCAGTGATGCGGAAGGCGCGGGTAAAACCGTGCTGGTGCCGTTCACGCGCGCGGTATGTCCCGAGGTTGATATTGCCGCGCGCCGGATCGTGTGTGTGCCGCCGGTTGGTCTCCTCGATGAGGCGGAACCTCTTGAAGAAGAGTTGGGAGAAGGAGAGTCTCGTGACTGACGCTGCTTCTTCTTCGGTCTGGACCGCCACCGTTCTGACGCTGTACCCGGACATGTTTCCGGGGCCGCTGGGGCTGAGCCTTGCGGGCCGGGCGCTGGAAGAGGGCAAGTGGGCGCTGGATGCACGCAACATCCGTGACCATGCCGACGACAAGCACCGCACGGTGGACGACACGCCGGCGGGCGGTGGCCCGGGCATGGTGATGCGGGCGGATGTGATGTGCGCGGCGATTGATGCGTCTTCTGATGCACCAGGCCCGCTGGTGTATCTGACGCCGCGCGGCGTGCCGCTGACCCAGGGTCTTGTCCGCGAGATTGCGGCGGGACCCGGCGCACGGTTTGTGTGCGGACGGTTTGAAGGTGTGGACGAGCGCGTGTTCGCCACACGGCCGGGGCTGGAAGTGAGCCTTGGGGATTTTGTTCTGTCGGGCGGTGAAGCAGCCGCGCTGACCATGATCGATGCTTGCGTTCGGTTGTTGCCTGGCGTCATGGGGGCGCAGGCCTCCGGCGACGATGAGAGTTTTGAGAACGGACTTCTGGAGTACCCGCACTACACGCGGCCGCAGGAGTTTGACGGCATGGAGATACCGGCGGTTTTAACCTCCGGCCACCATGAAAAAGTGCGTGAGTGGCGGCTGCATGAAGCCGAGCGCATTACGAAGGAACGGCGGCCTGATCTGTGGGCGGCCTATGAGACGAAAGATGCGGGTGCGCCGTTACGGTAAGCGCGCCCGACCTGATAATTGACTGACGAATAGAAACGAGGGTTCATCCCATGAATATCATCGAAGAAATCAACGCCGAGCAGGCCGCGAAACTGGGCGAAACCAAGAAAGTTCCTGACTTTCGCCCCGGCGACACGGTGCGCGTCAACGTAAAGGTTGTGGAAGGCTCACGCGAGCGTGTCCAGGCCTATGAAGGCGTGTGCATCGCGCGCTCAGGCGATGGCCTGAACCAGAACTTCACGGTACGGAAGATTTCGTACAATGAAGGTGTGGAGCGTGTGTTCCCGATCTTCTCCCCGCTGATCGACTCAATCGAGCTGGTCCGTACGGGTAAGGTGCGTCGCGCCAAGCTTTACTACCTGCGCGGCCGTCGCGGTAAATCTGCACGTATCGCAGAACGCGTCGACCACAAGAACGGCCCCAAGGGTAAAAAGAAGAAAGCGTAAGTGCTTCTTCCCTACTGGCAGCAGGGTTCCTGTTGCCGCCTTTGATGCCTATATGACCGATCCGCATGGACAGGTGTGCCCTGTTCCATGCGGTTGCCTGAGCGACGCAGGCATATTTCGTTGTTTGAACAAGAAGGAAGCAAGCTGATGTCCGGCCCGCGCACGATGTACGACAAGATCTGGGATGATCACATTGTTGAAACCCGCGAAGACGGCACGGGCCTGCTTTATATTGACCGCCATCTTGTTCACGAAGTGACCAGCCCGCAGGCCTTTGAAGGTCTGCGCATGACGGACCGCAAAGTGCGCCGTCCTGAAAAGACGCTGGCGGTAGCCGACCACAACATCCCCACGTCCGATCGCTCCAAGGGCATTGCGGATGAAGAAAGCCGCATTCAGGTCGAGACCCTTGAGGCCAACTGCAAGGAATTCGGCATCGAGTATCTGGCGACGGACGATATCCGCCAGGGCATCGTTCACATCGTCGGGCCCGAGCAGGGCTTTACGCTGCCGGGCACAACCATTGTGTGCGGCGACAGCCACACATCCACCCACGGCGCATTCGGGGCGCTGGCGCACGGCATCGGTACGTCGGAAGTTGAGCATGTGCTCGCCACGCAGACGCTGATCCAGAAGAAAGCCAAGAATTTCCGCGTCAATGTGGAAGGCACACTGCCGGAACACCTGACTGCCAAGGACATCATCCTGGCGATCATCGGTGAGATCGGCACGGCGGGCGGCACGGGCTATGTGATTGAGTTTGCCGGTCCTGCGATCCGCGCGCTTTCCATGGAAGGCCGCATGACCGTCTGCAACATGACGATTGAAGGTGGCGCGCGCGCTGGCCTCATCGCGCCAGACGAAAAGACCATCGAATACTTCAAGGGTCGCCCGCGTGCGCCCCAGGGCGAAGCGTGGGATGCGGCGGAAGCCTACTGGCGGTCGCTGCCATCTGATGACGGCGCCACGTTCGATCGTGAACTGACGCTGGACGTCAACAATCTGTCGCCGATCGTGACCTGGGGCACGAGCCCGCAGGACGTGGTGGCGATCACCGGGTCGACACCGGACCCCGCCAAGATTGAAGACGCGGACAAGGCGCGCTCCGTCGAGCGCGCGCTTGAGTATATGGGGCTCAAGCCCAACACCAAGATGACCGATGTCGCCATCGACACGGTGTTCATCGGCTCATGCACCAATGGTCGCATCGAAGACCTGCGCGCCGTCGCAGAAGTGGCCAAGGGCAAGAAGGTCAAGGACGGCATCCGCACGCTGGTTGTGCCGGGGTCTGGTCTGGTGAAAGAACAGGCGGAAGCCGAAGGCATCGACAAGGTGCTGATCGACGCAGGCTTTGACTGGCGCGAGCCGGGCTGCTCCATGTGCCTCGCCATGAACGCCGACAAGCTGGCGCCGGGCGAACGCTCCGCCTCCACCTCCAACCGCAATTTCGAAGGCCGTCAGGGCCGCGGCGGTCGTACACACCTGGTGTCGCCGGCGATGGCGGCAGCCGCTGCGATTGCCGGTCACTTCGTTGATGTGCGGGATGTGAAGTAGGCAAGAATGGCTACTGACACCAAACTGCGAACAAGGTGGAAGACCATTGGGTTTGGCTTGTCTGCTGGCTATGCGGCCGTTTTTGTCCTGCTAGTTGTAGTGCGATGGGATGATGCTTCGGGTTTAGAGCTAAATGAGCTTGGTGATTTCTTGGCTGGCCTTTTTGCACCATTGGCTTTGTTGTGGCTGGTGCTTGGGTTCTTTCAGCAAGGCGAAGAACTGCGATTGCAAGCTAAAGAGTTACACGAGTCTGTTAAGCATGCAGGAGAACAGGCAGCATCTTTGTCCGCTTCGGAAAAATATACGAAAGAAGAAATTCGCTGGCATGTGCACAACAACTACCTAAACACTGCATCAACTCACGCCAGTGATTTGTACTTCTACATATTTTGGCAAGATCGGACACAAGCGTATCCTTGGAGCGATGGAAAGCGACTTATTGACTTCCAGTTGTCCCGAATTTGGGAGAGATTTGAGCAGGGAGACCGCGAGCATGTAATGGCTCAACTTCTGGAGGAGTTGCATCGAAATCCCAACTGGTGGGATCGGGAACGCGTTTGGGTTGCCGGCATGGACTCCATTTCTCTGCAAAGTCGAATCCGCGCATTCTCATCTGTTGTTCGACAAGCTTGGAGTACTCTTGGTGAGCTTGAAGCACCGGCGCCTATGATGAGAGTTTTCGAGAGCGGTTATGGTGCCCAGTTGGTTTGGGCTCTTGCGAGCGGCGTCGAAGCCTATGAAGCCGCAAACACTGATGGCAAGAATGAAGATGGATAAATTCGACAGACACTCAGGCGTTGCGGCGCCGATGCCGATCACCAATGTTGATACGGACATGATCATTCCCTGGCAGTTCCTCACGGCCACCAAGTCCAATTGGCCGCAAAATGCATCAGTTCACTGACACGCAGTGTACGGATGAAATGGCTTGAACAGGAGGCGGAACCGATGAATAGACCTGATACTTTTTTGCGCAGTGCCTTTGTGGGTCTGTTCGCCCTTGTCGCGCTGCCGTTGATGGCTGTCGTTGCGGCTGCGGAAGACGTTGATGGATCGGAAGATCACCCGGCGCTGTCGCGCTATCCGGGGTCTGTCATCGCCTGGTACGACATTGAGAACTACATGCCATACCGGGTCCCGGTGGGGCCGGAGACGGGCTACCGCGCCATTGAAGACTGGGTTGAGACCGAGGGTCGCGTCACACGCATCTATTACCGCACCACAGGTGAACGGACCTATCAGGAAATCTGGAAGAACTACCGCGATGCCATTGAGGCGGCGGGCTTTGAAATTCTGGCGGTGGGTCTGGATGCAAAGTCGACAGAACCGGGTGGCCGCAGCTGGACGGGTACGCTTTACCGCGAGAACCCGTGGGACGGCGGCACTGGCGAGCCGGTGGGCGAGATCGTGAAGGGCACGTCGAGTTCCGGCGGACGCGGTGTGGTTGTGGCCAAAAAGGACCGTGCGGAAGGCCCGCTCTATCTGGTGGTGAGCGTCTATCAGTACAGCGCCGAGCAGGTGTCGACGCTTGTTGACGTGATCGAGGAAGAAGCCGCCGAGACCGGGCTTGTGACCGCCAACGCAGAGGCCATCGGCAAGGACATGACCGAGTTTGGCCGCGTTGTTTTGGATGGACTTTACTTTGACCACAACAAGGCCACGCTGACTTCGGCTTCGGAGCCGTCGCTGGTGGAGATCGCGAAATTTTTGACATCGGCGGGCGATACGAAATTCTTCGTCGTGGGGCACACAGACCTGACCGGCGGGTTTGACTACAACAGCGCCCTGTCGCGTGATCGGGCCGCTGCCGTGGCGGATGCGCTCGTCTCCGGCCACGGGATTGATCCTGCGCGCTTGTCGCCGCACGGCGTCGGCCCGCTGGTGCCTGTCTTTACCAACGCCAGCGATGCGGGACGCGGGCAGAACCGCCGCGTAGAGCTCGTGCAGGCCAGCGTGCCTGCCGGCGACTAGAACTGCAGCCAAGGAAGCAACATACGATGGATAAATTCGACAAACTTTCAGGCGTTGCGGCGCCGATGCCGATCACCAATGTTGATACGGACATGATCATTCCCAAGCAGTTCCTCAAGACGATCAAGCGGACGGGGCTGGGGGTCAATCTGTTTGACGAGATGCGCTACAAGGATGATGGCTCGGAAGTTGAAGACTTCGTGCTCAACCAGCCGGCCTATCGCGACGCCAAGATTCTGGTGGCGGGCGACAACTTTGGTTGTGGCTCGTCGCGCGAACACGCGCCGTGGGCGCTGATGGATTTCGGTATTCGCTGCATCATCTCCACATCGTTTGCAGACATTTTCTACAACAACTGTTTCCAGAACGGCATCCTGCCGATTGTTCTGCCCAAGGCGGATGTGGACAAGCTGATGGACGACGCGGAGCGCGGTTCCAACGCGGTTGTGTCCATCGACCTCGAAGCTCAGGAAATCAAAGGTCCGGACGGCGGCACGATCACGTTCGAGATCGATGCCTTCCGCAAGCACTGCATGCTGAACGGCCTGGACGCCATCGGCCTCACCATGCAGCAGGCCGAAGCCATCGACAGCTTCGAAGGCAAGGACAAAGCCGCGCGTAGCTGGGTCTAGCGCCTGCTCCCTCTCCCGCTTTCCCTCCGGCTTGACCGGAGGGGCCATGCGGAGGGTCAGATGGGTCCTCCCCCTCCGGTCAAGCCGGAGGGCTAAAGGGTCACCAAGCCGGAGGAAGAGCGGTAAGAGGTATCTGTTTATTGATCTGCCGGTAGGCGGCGCTCGTGATGAGCGCCGCCTTTTTTGAGGGTGAATCAGTCGTCGCGAAACCGTTTTTTCTGGGCGACGGTGCGCTTGACCATTTTCTTGAAGGATTTTTCGTGGGAGCGGCGCTCGGCGATGGTCTGGGTGTTGTGCTGGTCTTCGAGGGCGAGCTTACGCCAGCGGTGCAGGCGTTTGGGGTCGAGGGTGCCTGCGTCAATGGCGGCCGTGACGGCACAGCCGGGCTCGGTCTCGTGCTGACAGTCCTTGAAGCGGCAGTCTTCGGCCAGTGCCACCACATCTGCAAACACAGCATCAATGCCGTCCTGCACATCGGTGAGCTGCAACTCGCGCATGCCCGGGGTGTCCAGTAACCACGCGCCGGAGGCCAGCCGGTGAAACTGCCTGCTGGTGGTTGTGTGGCGTCCCTTGGCGTCGTCCTCGCGAATGCCTGCGGTCTCAATGGAGTCCTGGCCGGTCAGGGTGTTGATCAGGGTTGACTTGCCAACGCCGGACGACCCGACAAAGGCCACCGTCTGACCTGTTGTGCACCAGGGCAGCAGACTGGCGATCTGGTCCGGATCGCGGGCATCAAGCATTTCCACGACGATGCCGGGCATCAGCCCCATGGCCTGCTGCTCATAGTCGCGCGGATCGTCTGTCAGATCGGCTTTGGTCAGGATGATGACCGGTGTTACGCCGGCATCCTGAGCAAGCGCCAGATATCGCTCCAGCCGCGCCACGTTAAAATCCTGATTGCAGGATGTGACGACAAAGAGCGTGTCCACATTGGCCGCGATGAGCTGCTCCTTACGCTCATGACCGGCCACCTTGCGCTTGAACACGCTTGTTCTGTCCAGCAGCCGGTGCGCCTGCCCGGTAACGGGATCAAGCAGCACCCAGTCGCCGACGGTTGCGGCGCGCCCCGGCGACCCGTCGTCGGGGTCGTCAGGTTCGCTGAAGGGCATGATGGTTTTTTCAAACGGCACCTGATCCGGGCCGCATCCCATGACGTCCATCTTGGTGCGATGCACGGACATGACGCGGGCAGGGGCTGCCAGCTCATCGGCATCGAGTTGAGAGAGAAAGAAATTGGTCCAGCCGAGATCGGCCAAGGTGGAGATTTGGGTGGAAATTCGCGTTGTCATTGTTGGTCTACCAGCTTCTGCAACTCCGGATGGCCGGGCGCAGGGCGAACACAGGTCCACCGCCGGAAATGTCCGGAGGTGACGTTCCAAAAAGGGCTGGTGACAGGGCGGTCAGCATAAATGCCTGACCCAGAAGCACGCGTTGGGTGCTGTCTTATCCTGTGGGTCCACCAGCGGGCTGGAGCACAATGGCAGTCACAAATTTCTCCTGTGTTGGTTTCATATCTGTGTGGAAATGACGGTACGGGTTTTCCAGGTCTGTGTACATGATCGGGATCAAGCTTCGGGTGCCCGCATTGACATGGTTCCATCTGCCGACAAAGCTCGTTGCCGTGAACGTGTGACTGGTTGCGGTGTTTTTTTGAGAATGTGGGGACAGATTGATGGGTGATCTCATGTCGCGCCTTGGTGCAGGGGTGATGGCGGCGGTCTGGCTGGTCGCGCACGCCACGGCTGCCCATGCTGCTCATGAATACAAGAAGCGCGGCATGATCACGGTTGGTGCAGAAACGGGCTACCGGGAGGACATTGTCGACGAGAATACATTCAGGGTCTGGACCGGTGGCGTGTCGATCAGTTCGCATGTCCACATGCTGTCGATCCTTGTTACGCGCGTTGCAGAACTTTCCAACGAACGCGGCCACACACATTTCATCATCAAGAGCGTTGAGAGCGAGATCACCTGCTTGCCTTCGCATGCGAACAGACCGAGTGGGAGTGCCAATGTAGAAGGTCTCGGGATTGCTGGTCCGCCGGATAGTTTTGACAATAATGCAGTCGTCATTTCGGTGGAGAAGGTGCTCGCTAATCTCTATCCCGCCGTTACCGAAGGAGAGGTAACCGGTCTGCCGCCTAAGGAAGTGGGGCGGGCGAACCACCGTTTGTGTACAGGTGGGTTTGAACGGCAGACGCTCCGTCCTTGGCACTACTACAATATATTGGAAGGCCAGGAGATCAGTTTGTCCTCACCGATCATGTTCGATGAGACGTTGACGGTGAATGTGTTGACCGATCAGCGAATTGAAATGAGTGCGGCGACGACGGGATTTACACAGCCATCCCGCCTGGCCCAGTTGGCCGTTCTAGAGGCAGCGGGCATGGCAAGTGCGAATGGCTTTGCCTACCTTGGGACAAATGATCTAGTCGCGCGCGCACCCTGTACGACAGCGGGGATCCACACGAGCCTGACTGTCACCTTCATGGCGGCAGATACACCCGGCGATTTTCCCGATGATTTCAACGTCATGTCTGTCGAGAAGATCAATTCGATCATGCGCCATGTGGTCCGCCAGAACACACCCAGTGATAAATCGCGGCGGTGGATGTACCTGAAAAACGCGGAGTCGTGCGGCATAACGCGCCTGACTGGTGGTTCTGTCTATCCATGGGATACCTACAACATCCTCGCCCGTCCCGCTCGCCCCGCATCCAACTGAGGCCATCGCCTATGACGTCTTTCAAGAAGCCCGCGATCCGCTCACAGGCTGAGATCGCCATTCACGCCATCTGCGGTGCTTATCTTCTGGTCGCCTATTCCGATGGTCAGTTTGCGCCTGTGGAAGAAGGGCGGCTGATCAGTGAGCTGGCGGCGGATGAAGCGTTCAAGCGTTTTGATCAGGCGGTCCTGGCGGCAGAGATGGCAGAGCTGATGCAGGCTTTTCCCGATGATTATGAAGCGACTGCGCTCGATGTGTTGGTGTCCATTGCATCCATCAAGGAGCACGAGGTGGAAAGGCGGGCGGTGAAGCACGCAGCGCGGGTGGCGGTGATTGCGGATCAGGCAATTTCACCGCAGGAAGAGCACGCGCTGGACCGGATTGCGATGGCGCTTGGTCTTGAAAAGGGCGCGCTCTAGCCCGGCCGCAACCGTTACGGGCTTTCAAACATTTAATTTAGCACGCCTTGCGCGATGCCAGTTGCATGATCAGACTGGCCGCTATTGCACGCATTGGGGGTGAAGAATGTCAGGACTCTTAAAGATTGGGTTGATTGTGTTTGCCAGCGGATTGCTGGTCGCCTGCACCTCGAAGGGCGGCGGGCGGTACAAGGTCGACACCATACAGCCAGTGGTCCTCAAACCTTACAACTTCTGGACTTACGCTGGCGGTTACAAAGACGAGGTCCTGGCTCCGAACCGTTTCAAGGTCGAGGTCGCTGCTTCTGGAGCGACCTCATATGAGCGGGCGGTTGCGATCCTGATTACCCGTGCGGCTGAAATGGCGCAGGCCTCGGGAAACGCGGTTTTCGTTATCGATAAGATCCACCTGTCGATGCGCTGCTTCTACTCCTACCCAGCGCATTTAAAACAGATGGGGTCGGCGAGCGGGTTGCCGTCTGCCGAAATCGAAGTGACCGCGCAGCCGGAAAACACATTCCCGGCGGATGCTCTTGTGTTTTCGGTCAGCAAGGTCTTGGGCGCGCTGCATCCGGTGGTTGCAACAGCCGAGGACAAGCCAGGCCTGGAGCGGGCAACCATCAGCCGCAACGGGGATATCTGCCAGATGGATGAGCCTCAGCGACTGGCTGCCATTGGCCCTATGCCGTGGCAGAACCATGACATTCTCGAGCAGGCAGGCACGACTGCACCCTCTCAGGAACTGGTGATCGGGAGCTGATCTCCTGTCTGTCCGGCCTTGGTGTCAGGTTGGTTTCAAAAAAGTTCAAAAACTTATCCCCGGTCTCTCGCGGGGCCTCATACTTCTCGCATGCCTCCTGCTTTTGGGCAGTCCGGACCGTCCGGGTGCTGGGTGGGAGGGCGGATGCCATGGAGCGTGGTGATGACTGCCCAACAGGGACACGGGCGGGATGTCATCAGGCGTGCTGAAGGGTAACGGACTTCAGCGATATGGCGGTGACGACTCTGCTGGCCCTTGCGTCCTCTCGGGCCCCGGCGGTTCTCGCGTCTCATACGAGGGATAGACCGGTACAAAAGCAGCATCGGGCGGGTCACCGGGTAACACCCGGGCTCACCGGTGGAGACGGTCGGCGCCGAAGACCATCCGCGCAGGAGCGCTGCCATCAGGTAGCCGGACGCGCTTGATTGCGCTGAATGCATCAGACACGGACATGCTGCCTTTGGGCGGTGCTCCTGCCATCCCATCTTTCTCCTTGCAGCCATGGGGCTGTGAGGTGGTCAGGCATGGGTTAGCCCTATCGACGCCATTGTCCGGCTCGACCGGACAATCCACCTCCCCGTGTCACGAGCGTGGCATGGATCCCCCGGTCAAGCCGGAGGATGGCGGGGTTGAGGGGGCGGAGGAAGGGGGTACTGGCATCAGGCCTCGTGCCCTGCTAGGAACCCGGCCAACGGAACACGATATTTTAGTGCGGAGACATAGTCCCATGGCGACCCAGAAAATCCTCCTTCTGCCCGGCGACGGCATTGGCCCTGAAGTCATGGGCGAAGTGCGCCGCGCCATTGAGTGGATGAACAGCCAGGGGCTGACGTCCTTTGAGGTGGAAGAAGGCCTCGTCGGCGGTGCCGCTTATGACGCTCATGGGCTATCGATCTCCGAAGACGACATGGCGCGGGCCATGGCAGCGGATGCGGTGCTGTTTGGTGCTGTCGGCGGCCCCAAGTGGGATGACGTGCCCTACGATGTGCGGCCGGAAGCCGGTCTTTTGCGTTTGCGCAAGGACATGGAACTGTTTGCCAATCTGCGCCCGGCCATCTGCTTTGGTGCGCTGGCGGAAGCCTCTTCGCTGAAGAAGGAGCTTGTTGAGGGGCTCGACATTCTGATCGTCCGTGAGCTGACGGGTGGGGTTTACTTCGGTGAGCCCAAGGAAATCATCGAGCTTGAAAACGGTCAGCGCCGCGGCATCGATACGCAGGTCTATGACACCTACGAGATTGAACGTATTGCTGCGGCAGCCTTTGACATTGCGCGCACCCGCGACAACCGCGTCTGCTCCATGGAGAAGCGCAACGTCATGAAGTCCGGCGTGCTGTGGAATGAAGTCGTGACCGAAGTGCACAAGCGGGATTATCAGGACGTTGAGCTGACCCACATGCTGGCAGATGCGGGCGGCATGCAGCTGGTGCGGGCGCCCAAGCAGTTTGATGTGATCGTCACGGACAATCTGTTCGGTGACATGCTGTCGGATGTGGCTGCCATGCTGACCGGCTCGCTGGGCATGCTGCCGTCCGCGTCGCTGGGTGCGGCGGACGCCAATGGCAAACGCAAGTCGCTGTACGAGCCGGTGCATGGGTCAGCTCCTGACATTGCGGGCAACGGCATTGCCAACCCCATCGCCATGCTGTCGAGCCTGGCCATGTGTCTTCGCTATTCGTTCAACATGGGCGACGTGGCAGACAAGCTGGAAGGCGCGATCACGTCCGTGCTGGACAAGGGTCTGCGCACCGGGGACATCATGCAGGACGGCATGACCAAGGTGTCGACATCGCAGATGGGTCGCGCGGTTGTGGAAGAGATGGCGACCAACTAGGCATCCACACCTTTCCGCTCTTCCTCCGGTCACGCCGGAGGGAAGGCCGAATTTGGATGGGCGATATTGCCGCTACCAGCGACGGTGCCGATAGCCGCGATTGTAGTACCACGGCCAGTCGGGGCCCCAGATGGCGCGGTTGTTGGCGCGGCGCTGCTCGATGGCGGCGGCTTCCTCGGCGCGGATTTCGCGCAGTTTGAGCAGGCAATTGCTGAAGGCTTCGGTGTCCGGCGTGAAGCCGAGGGTCTGGCACTCGGCCTTGTCGGCGGCCAGTTGTGCCTGGGCGCGGGCGGCGCGGTCTTCAGCCGTGGCGCAGGCTGAGACGGTGAGGGCAAGCGCTGCGGCGAGCAGGATGCGGGTCATCATTGCCTCCTAAAGCCCGATGCCAATGCCGATGCCGACACCAAAATTGCCGCCACTGTCGCGCTGGCTTTCTGCGGCACGGATCTCGCGCAGTTTCAAGCGGCAGTTGCCATAGGCTTCCGTGCCTTCCTCGAAGCCAAGCTCGAGGCAGTTTTGATGGTCGATCTCGTTTTGTGCCGCGATCTGCTCGGAGCGGTCGCCGGCACAGGCTGATAGCGCTAGACCCAGCGTACAGATGAGGGCCAGGGCGCCTGTTTTCGTTGGTGTCATGAGGTCATCTCCTTGGACCACAACCTTATCCACCCCCGCGCGCCTTGAGCGTATCATATGTTGGTGAGCAGTGGTGATTGGGTATGATGGTGCGATTATCAGGTTGAGTGATTTGGGCAGATTGAGTTTTTGGGAGTGAGTGGATTGATTGATCATGTGAAGACGGCAATTGCCGCAGGTCTGGCCATGTTTGTGGCGGGGTGTGCGACGCTGGACCGGACGATGGATGCCGAGGATGTCGCGGGTATCCAGCGGCTGGGTGTCACGTCTGCCCTGTCAAACATGCGGCAACACGATTTTGTCGGGACGCTCATTTTTGAAAATAAACGCCAGAAGGTCGACGTAACAGATTGGGATGTTCCAGGCTTTGCGGAAGCGACGCTTGCCAAATATCTTGATGCAGGTCCGTTGCCGGGGCGGGTTGGCGTCATCGATGCCGAAGGTCTTGATCGGGATCTTTTCGCCAGTTCGCCTGCGGCTCTTCTGGCGGCAGCCAAAGAGCAGGGTTTTGACGCTGTCGCCGTCATTCACCCGTCCGGCTACGACAACTATCCCTATGTGACGCCGGGGTATGGGGTCTACCGTAAGTCTACTTTTGGAATGGGACAGAACTGTGCCTACCAGCAGACTGTCGTTCGGGTTCTTGATGCGGACACCGGCGACCGGCTGGCATGGGAGTGGGGCTTCAACTCATGGGATGGCCCGTGCATGCCGCTACCGGTCGAATTCAAGGAGAATCCAGCCAGTTATACGGATGTCGAGCAGGAGCAGATTCAAAAGAGCATTGAGGCTGTGTTTGACGAGGGGCTGGAACGGACCGTACGGAAGCTGAAATTTGGTGGCACCTCAGCCTTTTAGGCATGGCTGCAGCCCACGCGCCTTTCATTGACTGAATGGGTGTGCGGTGACATATAAGCGCCGGAAATTGATGGAAATTGGACCTTGATGGCCAAGCATGAGATGAGCCCTGAGTTTTTGACCGCGCGAGACGCCCGTTTTGTTGGCGCGCTTGCGGGCGATCTTGCGTGTTCGCCGGCCACCATCACCACTCCGACCACCAAAACCAAGACGGGTATCACCGTCTGATCCTGCCCCTTGCGCCGCTTGTCCTCTCTTCTGCCGGCTCTTGAGGCAAGAGCAGACGAGTTGGGGCTTTGCCTGTTGAAGCAGGCGGGTGCGGAAGAGACAGAGACGTTAAGGAACAGAACCGATGGGTTTGAAAGTTGCAGTTGTGGGCGCCACAGGGAATGTCGGGCATGAGATGCTCAATATTCTCGAAGAGCGTCAGTTTCCCGCCACTGAAGTTGTGGCCATTGCCTCGCGCCGTAGCCAGGGCAAGGAAGTGTCCTATGGCGACAGGACACTGAAGTGTCAGGCGCTGGAGAATTTTGACTTTTCCGACACGGACATCGTGATGATGTCTGCAGGCGGCGGTGTGTCGAAGGAATGGTCACCGAAAATCGCCAAGCAGGGGGCGGTTGTCATCGACAACTCATCCACATGGCGGACGGACCCGGATGTGCCCCTCATTGTGCCGGAAGTGAATGCGGACGCGATTGCGGGCTACGCCAAAAAGAACATCATCGCCAATCCCAACTGCTCAACGGCGCAGCTGGTGGTGGCGCTGAAGCCGCTGCATGACGCAGCCCAGATCGAGCGCGTGGTTGTGTCGACCTATCAGTCGGTGTCGGGCACCGGCAAGGATGCGATGGATGAGCTGTTCAACCAGACCCGCGCTGTGTTTGTGAATGATCCGATCGAGAAGTCGATCTATCCCAAGCAGATCGCGTTCAACGTGATCCCCCATGGGGGCGACTTCATGGAGGACGGCTACACCACTGAAGAGTGGAAGATGACCGTCGAGACCAAGAAGATCCTTGATCCCAAGATCAAGCTTACGGCCACGTCCGTGCGCGTGCCGGTATTTGTGGGCCATGGCGAAGCGGTTCATATCGAGTTCGCCAAGCCGATCTCCGACAAGGAAGCGCGCAACATTCTGCGTGAGGCGCCGGGCATCCTGGTGGTGGATAAGCGCGAAGACGGCGGCTATGTCACGCCGGTTGAGTGCGTGGGTGACTTTGCGACATTCGTCAGCCGCATCCGCACGGACCCGACCGTGGACAATGGTCTGGCGCTATGGGTTGTGTCTGACAATCTGCGCAAGGGCGCAGCGCTCAATGCGGTGCAGATCGCCGAGTTGCTGAACACGAAGTATCTGGCGAAAGCTGCTTAAGGCCGCTTTTGCCGTCGACGACATCTGGGTGGGCCGGTTCTGAGAGATCAGGATCGGCCCAGCCGCATTTTGGGGTTGCGAGACGAGATGCTTTTTATATAATTACCATTATGCCAAAACAAGTCGACCATAATCAGCGCCGTTCCCAGCTTGCTGAAGCAGCAGTTGTTGCCATTGATACCCACGGGCTCGACAGCGTCCGGCTGGTGGATGTGGCCCGCGAGGCCAAGCTGACCACCGGAGCTGTGGTCCACTATCTCAACAACAAGGACGATGTGTTGCTGGCGGCCTTTGATCAGGTTGGGTTGCGCAATGCCGAGCGCCTTGAACAAACGCGCGGCATGGACCCGGTGGATCGCGCCATGACCTATCTGCCGCATGACGAAGAGACTGCGCGGGAGTGGCGGGTGTTCCTGCAATTCTGGGGACGCGGGGTCAGTGATCCGGCGTTTCGGGAGCGGCATCGCGCAGGGTATGAGGCGCTTGCCTACTCACTGCGTCTTGAGCTTGAAGCGGGCGGTGTTAGCGATCCGCAGACCGTTGCCGATGCCATGATTGCCGGCGTGGACGGCATCGCCGTGCGGGTGGCGATGGAGCCCGACGCCTGGGACATGACGCGCATGCGTAAAACGGTTTCAGCGTTGATGCTGCCGCTGATGGCAGCGCATGACCCAAACAGTTCGCTCAGATAGGAGACACCAATGCCTGAACTGACAAGCCTGCCGGCAACGGCCTCGCAGGAAGACATTGCCAAGATCATGGATCGCGATGGCGCGATGATTTTGACGGGTGCGCTTGATGATGGGTTGTTCGCGCGCATTGATGCGGAGACGCAACCGCTGATGGATGCGTCCGCCAAAGGCAATGATGCGTTCACGGGTCACAATACGACGCGGACGGGCGCGCTTGTCTCGCGCTCGCCAGCCTGTCGTGAGGCTGTCATGAACTCTACTGTTCTTGAAGCGGCCAATAACTTCCTGCTGCCTTACTGCGATCGGATCCAGTTGCATCTGACGCAGCTCATCCGGCTGTTGCCGGGGCAGGGCAAGCAGCCTCTTCATCGCGACAGGCTTGCGTGGGGTGGCTACCTGCCGGACATCGAGCCGCAGTTCAATACGATCTGGGCACTGACGGACTTCACCGAGGAAAATGGTGCGACGCAGGTGGTGCCGGGCAGCCACAAATGGGACGAGAAGCGCCAGGCTGAACCTGAGGAAGTGTGTCAGGCAGTGATGCCGCGTGGCTCGGTGCTGCTGTATACAGGCTCGGTCATTCACAGTGGCGGTGAAAACAAGTCGCAGGCACCACGCGTGGGCATGAACATCACCTATTGCCTTGGTTGGCTGCGGACGGAAGAAAACCAGTATCTGTCCTGTCCCCCTGAGGTTGCCAAGACACTGGCCCCAGAGCTTCAGGAGCTACTTGGGTACACCATGGGGTCTTACGCTCTTGGCTACTTCAGTCCACCGCAGCCTAATCCGGACATTCCGGACACGGTCCCCCCGGAGCTGGCCCTGGGCCGGCTGCCGCGCGAAGCGCCGACAGCAAAGAAGCTTATGGAAAATTCGTCAGCTGAGATCGGGTCCTTCGTTCCGCTTGAAGCCCAGTAGCTGCTAAGCACTTGTTAAGATATGACGGGTCCGGACGAAGAAAAGTCTCCGGACCCGTCTCATTTCCACAACTGACGTTCCGTCAATCTTAACCTTCTTCCACCAAACTCTCGCTCAGGTATTTGTTTCAACCTGCGTCTTGATGAGTTTGGTATGGGCGATCCCGTCACTACGGATAATACAATCTGGCTATTGGTTTGCACCGTTTTGGTGCTGCTCATGCAGGCAGGGTTTACCTGTCTTGAAACGGGTCTTGTTCGCGCCAAGAACTCCATCAATGTTGCCGTTAAAAACGTAGCGGACTTCTGCGTTGCCAGTCTTGCCTTCTGGGCAGTTGGGTTCGGCATCATGTTCGGTGCGACGGCGGGTGGTCTCTTCGGCACGTCGTTCTTCTTCTTTGATACCGGCCCTTTTGAGGGCACCAGCAGCGCCTGGTTGATGGCGTTCTTCTTCTTTCAGCTGGCTTTCTGCGGCACGGCGACGACCATTGTGTCCGGCGCTGTTGCTGAGCGCATGAGCTTTCGCGGCTATCTCATAACTGCGGTCATTCTGAGTGCCTGTATCTACCCTGTGTTTGGTCACTGGGCCTGGGGTGGCTTTGGCATTGATACTCAGATGGGGTGGCTGCAGGAGCTTGGGTTTATCGATTTTGCCGGGTCAACTGTGGTGCACAGCATCGGTGGCTGGGTCGCACTGGCAGCGGTGATCATCATTGGTCCGCGCCTTGGCCAGTTTGATGAAAACAATTCGGCCACGGAATCCCACAATACCCCGGTTGCCGTATTCGGCATGTTTCTGCTGTGGGTCGGCTGGTTCGGATTCAATGGCGGGTCAACGCTGGCGATGGATGTCTCCGTCCCGCACATCATGGTCCACACGCTGATTGCGGCTGCCGCAGGTGGTGTAACGGCTATGGGCATGACCTGGAGCGGCCGTGGTGCGCCCAACGCGGTGGATTCTCTCAATGGCGTCCTGGCCGGACTTGTTGCGATTACAGCATCCGCTCATGTGGCGACGATCGGCACGGCCATCCTGATTGGCGGTATTGGTGCAGCCGTGGCACTTGGCTGCCAGGCACTGCTCAAGCGCTATCGCATTGATGATGCCGTGAGCGCGGTGCCGGTTCATCTGGCTGCCGGGATCTGGGGCACGCTGGCAGTGGCCCTTCTGGGTGACGCCTCCTTGTGGGGCACGGGCCATACACGGCTTGAACAGCTGGGTGTGCAGGCGATGGGCGTCACAGTTGCCGGCATCTATGCGTTCGGCGTGGGCTATGCAGCATTGACGGTCATCAACTGGTTCTTCCCCCTGCGCGTGTCTGCCGAGGCCGAACATATGGGTCTAAACGCATCCGAGCATGGCGCATCCACAGCCATTCATGACCTGATCAATGCCATGGACACGCAGAAGCAGACCGGTGACTTCTCCATGCGCGTGCCGGTGGAGCCCTACACGGAAGCCGGGCAGATTGCTGCCCAGTACAATCAGGTGCTGGACCGCGTGCATGGCGAGATGACGGCGCGCGAACAGACTTCGGCGCAGCTGCGGACGGCGCGCGACCAGGCGGAGATCGCCAATGCCGCCAAGTCACAGTTTCTGGCGAATATGAGCCACGAACTTCGTACGCCGCTCAATGCCATTATCGGATTTTCTGAAATCATCAACAGCGAGCTGTTCGGTCCGTTGGGTAACGAGCAGTACAAGGAGTATGTGTCTGACATTCACGACTCCGGATCCCATCTTCTGTCGATCATCAACGACATTCTTGATCTCTCAAAGATTGAAGCAGACAGCTACGATCTGGCGGAAGACGACCTCAATGTCGGTGACGTCATGGTCGCGTGCGAACGCATGATCCGGACGCGGGCGCAAAGCGGGCAGTTGAACCTGGCTGTCGAAATCGAGCCGAACCTTCCCGGACTTGTCGCGGATGAACGTGCTCTCAAACAGATGCTGATCAACCTCGTATCCAACGCCGTGAAGTTCACGCCAGAGGGGGGTGACATCACGCTGCGGGCACGCCGTGAGGCCGACGGGCGAATTGCCCTTGAGGTCGCTGACACAGGTGTCGGCATTGCGCGCTCTGACATTGCCAAGGCGTTTGAGCCGTTTGCCCAGCTGCAGGCAGATGCAACGGTGTTCAAGGCTGACGGTACAGGCCTTGGTCTTCCGTTGACCGCAGCCCTGGCCCGCAGTCATCAGGCAACGCTGGTGGTGGATAGCGAACCGGGTCGCGGCACCGCTATCACGATCCGCTTCCCGCTTGAGCGTATTGTCATGAACAAGACAGCGGCTGCCTAAGCGCTGTCTGCGATCTTCCTGATGATGTTACCTGCGCCCACGAGTGGCAACTCCGCAAGAGCCTGACGGCTTGCCGTCTCGATCAACCCGCTGACAATCCGTGATGCTGCTGTTGCCGCTGCTCTGGGGTCCGACCCGCGAAGCCGCATGGCCAGATAGGATGAAGCCATGACGTCGCCAATCCCGTTGGGCGGTGACGGCGTGCGCGGTGTCTCCAACGTCATGTGTTCGTCGTGTGCATAGACAAGGGTCGAGATTGTCTCACGTGACGTGCCCGGAGCAGACGTCACAAGCAGTTCTGCGGTTTTCAGGCTGAGCGCGGCCTCAGCAATCCTGGCCTTGTCGTCCACGGGCCAGGGCAGGCCTGCCAGAGTGGTCAGCTCAAACAGATTGGGCGTGGTGATAGTGGCCAGGGGCATGAGCGTATCGCGCAAGGCTGGTGGGACGCTCTCATGGACATATACCGTGCCGTTGTCGCCAAGTATGGGATCAATCAACACCGGGAGATCGGGTTTCGCATGTTTGAGGCGCGAGATGGTGTTTGCCGCAGCGTCAATCTGATCATCGCTGGTGAAATAGCCGGTCATGACGGCTGTGACCTGATCCATCCAGCCGCCGGCCCATAGACTATCCAGCAGTGCTTTGATCTCAGTTGCAGGCGTACCGCGGCCAGCTGGTTTGCCGTGGCCGGGATGATGCGACAGCAGGACAGTGGGTATGGCCCAGACCTCGTGGCCAAGGGTCTGCAGCACGAATTGCGCTGCTGAATTGCCGACATGTCCGGCAACGACCTGAGATGAAATGGCGAGAACAGTCATCGGGCTCTTGTGATCATCCTGTATGTGATGGCTAGCCTGTGTGAGATGGGTGACTGTTGGCGTGATTGCCGATTGGGACATAAGGTGCGGGCCGATAATATTGCCCATTTCTAATGCGTTGGAACCACCATGCTACCTCAGTTTGATGCCGGCCGCCCCCGCCGCTCTGTTTTGTATATGCCCGGCGCCAATGCGCGTGCGCTTGAAAAGGCCCGGACGCTGGATGCGGATGCGTTGATCCTTGATCTTGAGGATGCGGTGTCGCCGGACGCCAAGGACCTTGCCAGGGAGCAGGTGGTGGCAGCCGTAAAGGCCGGCGGCTATGGCCCCCGCGAAGTCATTGTGCGCGTCAATGGTCTGGACACGCCGTGGGGGGGCGATGATCTTCGCGCCGTTAATGGCATTGGGGCTGACGGGATTCTGGTTCCCAAGGTCAACGGACCAGGCGACGTTGATGCAGCGGCGGGCCTTCTCACCAACGAACCGATCTGGGCGATGATGGAAACACCGGCTGCGATGTTTGCAGCGCAAGAAATTGCGCAGCATCCCTTGATGTGTGTTCTGGTCATGGGCACCAACGACCTTGTGAAAGAACTCAAGGCGGCACGCGTGCCCGGGCGCGCGCCGTTGCTCACGGCATTGCAGATGTCATTGCTGGCAGCGCGCGATGCGGCCTGCATCGCGATTGATGGTGTCTACAATGATATCAAAAATGAAAGCGGCTTTGCAGAGGAGTGCGAACAGGGTCGCGACTTTGGTTTTGACGGCAAGACGTTGATCCACCCATCGCAGATTGCGCCCTGCAACGACGTGTTTGCGCCATCGGCTGAGGCCGTGGCGGAGGCGCGGGACATCATTGCAGCATTCGATACGCCGGATGCGCGCGGCAAAGGCGTCATCACGGTCGCCGGCAAGATGGTCGAACTGCTGCATGCAGAAGAGTCGCGACGCCTGGTGGCCGTGGCGGATGCCATTGCCGCCAAGGAGGCGGCGATATGAGCCAATCCAAATCCAGCGGCGGCAATTTTCTTGAAGACTTTTCTGCCGGGCAGATTCTTGAGCATGCAACGCCCCGCACGGTGACAGCGGGCGATGTTGCGCTGTATACGGCGCTCTACGGCTCGCGGTTTGCGCTTCAATCCTCTGAAATCTTCGCGCAATCCTGCGGACTGCATCAGGCACCGCTGGATGACTGGCTGGTGTTCCATATCGTCTTTGGCAAGACGGTGCCGGACATCTCTCTCAATGCTGTGGCCAATCTTGGCTATGCCGAAGGGCGCTTTGGTGTTCCGGTCTATGCGGGCGACACGTTGCGGGCTGTCTCTGAGGTGATTGGCATCAAGGAGAACTCCAACGGCAAGACCGGCGTTGTGTATGTGCGCACCCGGGGGCTCAATCAGAACCATCAGGAGGTCTTGTCCTATGTGCGCTGGGTGATGGTGCGCAAGCGTGATGAGGCATCTGTCATTGAGGCGAGCCCGCCGCCCGTGCTGGCCGGTCACGTGGCGCATGAGAGCATTCTGTCGCGCTCGGTGCCTGACTTTTCAAACTTTGATTGTGGCTTGAGCGGTGAACCGCATCGCTGGGACGATTATGAAGTGGGCGAGAAGATCGACCACATGGACGGCATGACGATTGAAGAAGCCGAGCACCAGCTGGCGACGCGGCTTTATCAGAACACGGCCCGTGTTCACTTCAATCAGTTTGCCGAAAGCGAGGGCCGGTTTGGCAAGCGGCTCATCTATGGCGGCCATGTCATCAGTCTGGCGCGGTCGCTGTCGTTCAACGGACTGGCGAACGCCGTCAAGGTGGTGGCGCTGAATGGCGGGCGGCATGTGGCGCCGCTGTTTGCAGGCGATACCGTCTTTGCCTGGAGCGCGGTGCAAGACAAGGCGGAGATTGCAGGGCGCGATGATGCGGGCCTGTTGCGCCTGCGCATGATCGCGACCAAGGATCTTCCGTGTGCCACCTTTCCAGAGTCAGATGATGGAAAGGGTGTCATTCTGGACCTTGATATGTGGGTGGCCGTGCCGCGCTAATTGACACCCATTGATGTGGCAAGATTGTCCGGCGTCAGTTCGCTTTCTATCGCGCACCGCAAGGCTTTCGCGGCTGTGTCGCGCGCTTTCTTCTTGGTGCCTGCATGCGCTTTGAGGTCGATCTGCGTCAGGCTGTGAGCGGTATAGCGCGCCTGTGCGTCGAGTGTGTCTGCGGGCACCACCTTGTCGATGAACCCGGCAAGCGCTGCTTCTGATGGCGCCAGCATTTCACCGGTCATGAGGCATCTGTTGAAGTAGGCGGGCGTCAGACGCTGGCGAGCAATCTCAATCGCGAAGGCTGGCAGTGTCAGGCCGATGGCCACTTCATTCATGCCGATGCGGTAGTCGCTGTCGGCACCAAGCCTTACATCCGCGCACATCATCAAAAAGGCGCCCATGGGATAGGCATGGCCACGGCATGCAGTGACCACGGGCTTTGAACATTTGAGAATGCGCTCTGCCAGCTCCGCGCCGAGCACAAGCATTTCCAAAGAGGCATCCGCACCGGCAGCAAACACTGCCATGTCAAAGCCTGCAGAAAACACTTTTGCGGTGCTGGTCAGCAGGATGACCTTGGTGTCCCTGTTGGCTTCTGCTTCCCTGAAAGCCGCGTGCAGATCGCCAAGCATGGCGGGGGACATCACGTTGACCTTGCCGTCATCCATGGTGATGGCTGTCACGCCGTCTTTCGTCTCGGTGGTTATGCGGGGGGTGTGTGTCATGGGCTGCGTCCTTCACGGGTAGAGGTAGCTGATGGTGGCCAGCGCAACGGCGACGAGTTTCTCTTCGCCCTTGTTGATGCACGACACCTTGGCTTCAGTGACGGCCTGGGTTTTGCCGCGGCGTATGATGTTTGCGCGCACGATGGCGCGGTCGCCGACGGAAGGGCGCAGGATGTTGATCTTGTATTCGGCGGTGACGGCACCCAGCGCGCCTGCGGGGCGCATGGTGCCCGCAACGGCGGCGCTGGCGTTGTCTGCCAGGTAGCCGATGACGCCGCCGTGGATGAACCCGTTTTGCTGGCTCAGGTCCTCGCGGTTGTCCACATAGAGCTCAAGATGTCCTTCGCTGATGGCGGACATCTGCGCCCCGACAAGCTGTGTGAAGGGCTGGCCCAGAACTGTGGTGGCGACGCGTCTGAGGTCTTTGGAAAGTGTTTCGGTGTCGAGTGCCTGAATGGTCATGCGTCATGGTGTCCCGCATTGGAGGGGTTGCGGGCACAACGTCTGTCTCAGAAACGCGGGGTGCAACAGGTGCCCGGCGCAACGCATTTTGCGTGCCCCGTGGCGGGCAAGGCGCACGCTGCGTCGCGGCCTGGAATGCCAGAAACCGCAACGCAGTTTGCGCGTCGTTGCTTTGGCTTACCTGAAGCCACCAAGTTCGGTCGGGGTGGCGCGGCGCACTGTATCTTCTTCTTCGATTAGAACGGCGTAGGGTGCCAGGGGGAAGGCGCCTGCATCGTTTGCTGCGAAGTAGCATGTGATTTTGCCGGTCAGAACCGCCCCGTCAGGCGGCCCGGGAGGCAGCACGCGCTCGTAGGGCATGGCGATTTCAAGGGTGCTGCCAAAGGCGTCCCCATAGCGCTCGTCCTTCACATATGTCTGGCGTGCGCCGCGGATAATCAGGGCTTCGTCGGGGTCTACGCCCGGGGGGACGCCAAAGAGATTTTCAAATCCCTGCTGGCAGACCTGCAGGTGCGGACCTGAAAGAGTGGTCAGTGCCGGGTCAACGACGAGGTTTACGACTTTTTCCTGCGCCATCGCGGGAAAGGCCGCCAGCGAAATCGCTGCGCCCAGAGCGCTTACAAAAAGGGGCCTATTAACTCGAGCCATGGGTAAACCTCTCTACATAAACAAATAAATCGTGCGGTCCGCCGCGTTCAGGACTGTCCGCCGAGCGTTCCAGACCTGGATACTGGCGGTCATTCGTGTCCAGAAATTGTCGCCCGCCGTTGGGGAAATGGGGCAGATGATCCTGTTTGCACCCCCTGAAGAACGCAGTTTTCCTGTCTTTGTTTCCCTGCGCCGGCCGGATTTTTGGTCGCGGGCGGTTTGCCTCGCGAGGGCACCCGCGATAAGTAACCCCTCAAAGGGGTTTTCCCTCAGGATTCCAAGGTTTTTGAGAGGCATTCGCAAATGGCAGACACACAGGTGGAGCCGGCGCTGAGAGAGCGGCCGATGTCGCCGCATCTGCAGATTTATACGCCGCTGATGTCGATGGTGATGTCCATCGTTCACCGGATGACCGGCGTGGCGCTGTTCTTCGGTACGATCCTGCTGGCCTGGTGGCTGGCGGCCGCTGCCATCGGTCCGGATGCCTATGCGAGCTTCATGGCGCTGGCTGACAGCACCATCGGTCGCCTCGTGCTCTTCGGGTACACCTGGGCGCTGATCCATCACATGCTGGGTGGCCTGCGCCACTTCATCTGGGACACGGGGCGCGGCTTTGCCCTTGGCATGGTTGATCTGATGGCCTGGGGCACACTGATCGTGTCGGTGTCCCTCACGCTGGTGATCTGGTTTGCCACCTTCCGCATGATGGGAGCCATGTAATGAGTGATCTTCGTACACCCCGCGCCAAAGTGCGCGGACTTGGGTCTGCCAAGGACGGCACCGGCCACTTCATTGCCCAGCGTGTGACAGCCATTGCCATGGTGCCGCTTGGCATCGCTTTGGTGGCAGCCGTCATTTCGCAGCTTGGCGCCGACCATGAAAGCTTTAAGTCCTTCATGGGTAACCCGCTGGTGGCTGTCGGCTTCCTGCTGCTGATCTTCACGGGCACCTATCATATGCGCCTTGGAATGCAGGTGGTTATTGAAGACTACGTGCACACCGAGGTCCGCAAGGTTCTGGCACTTCTGGCCAGCACGTTTTTCGCGATTGTTATCGCTGCCGTTGCCGGTTTCTCGGTTCTGAAACTGGCATTGGGCGCGTAAGGGCCACGGCTCGGATAAGGAAAAGTTTGTATGAGCACGAACGGGTCAACTAACGGCGCATCTACAGCACCGGCCTATGAAGTTACAGACCACACATTCGATGTTGTGGTTGTCGGCGCCGGGGGCTCGGGCCTTCGCGCCACGCTGGGCTGTGCGGAAGCGGGTCTTCGGACTGCCTGCATCTCCAAGGTGTTTCCCACACGCTCGCACACGGTTGCAGCGCAGGGCGGCATCTCTGCGTCTCTTGGCAATATGGGCGACGACGACTGGCGCTGGCACATGTACGACACCGTCAAGGGGTCTGACTGGCTGGGTGACCAGGACGCGATTGAGTATCTCTGCCGCAATGCGCCCAAGGCTGTGTATGAGCTTGAGCATTTCGGTGTGCCGTTCTCGCGTACCGAAGAAGGCAAGATTTATCAGCGTCCGTTTGGTGGCATGACCACCAATTACGGTGAAGGCATTGCGCAGCGCACCTGTGCTGCTGCTGACCGGACCGGCCACGCCATCCTGCATACGCTCTATGGCCAGGCTGTTCGCCACAACGCTGAATTCTTCATCGAGTATTTCGTGCTCGACCTGATCATGGTCGATGGCCGTTGCGCCGGTGTCATGGTTCTCAATATGGATGACGGCACCATTCACCGGTTCCAGGCGAATATGGTGATCCTGGCGACCGGCGGTTATGGCCGTACATACTTCTCCTGCACGTCCGCTCACACCTGCACGGGTGACGGCAATGCGATGGTTCTGCGCGCAGGTCTGCCGCTGCAGGACATGGAGTTCGTGCAGTTCCATCCGACCGGCATTTACGGGTCGGGTTGCCTGATTACAGAAGGCTCGCGCGGCGAAGGTGGCTATCTCACCAACTCCGAAGGTGAGCGCTTTATGGAACGCTATGCGCCCTCCGCCAAGGACCTTGCGTCCCGCGACGTGGTGTCCCGCTCCATGAGCATGGAAATTCGCGAAGGCCGCGGTGTGGGCGATGAGGGAGATCACATCTTCCTGCATCTTGACCACCTTGATCCGAAAATTCTGGCGGAACGCCTGCCGGGTATTTCTGAATCAGCGCGCATCTTTGCCGGCGTTGATGTGACCAAGGAACCGATCCCGGTTCTGCCAACGGTGCACTACAACATGGGCGGCATCCCGACGAACTATCACGGCGAAGTCGTGGCGCCGAAGGATGGCGATCCTGATGCGGTGGTGCCGGGTCTCATGGCCATTGGTGAGGCAGCCTGTGTGTCCGTGCACGGAGCAAACCGTCTTGGCTCCAACTCGCTGATCGACCTTGTTGTGTTTGGTCGTGCTTCGGGTCTGCGCTGTGCTGAAATTCTTACCCCGGGTGAGCGTCAGCGCGAGCTTCCTGCAGATGCAGGTCAGGCCTCGCTCGATCGTCTTGACCGTTTCCGCTACGCGGATGGCGGCACGATGACAGCAGAGCTTCGCCTCAAGATGCAGAAGAACATGCAGACCAATTGTGCTGTGTTCCGCACCGGCGAAACGCTGAACGAAGGCGTGACGCAGATGGCTGACATCTATTCCGGCCTGCCGGACATCAAGGTCACGGACCGTTCGATGATCTGGAACTCGGACCTGATCGAAACGCTTGAGTTCGACAATCTGATTTCACAGGCAGCCGTCACCATGACATCTGCTGCCAACCGACTGGAAAGCCGCGGCGGGCATGCCCGTGAGGACTATCCGGATCGCAATGATGACGAGTGGATGAAGCACACGCTGGCATGGGTTGATGACAAGGGCGCTGTGTCGCTCGACTTCCGCCCTGTGCACAGCTTCACCATGAGCAACGACATTGAATACATTGCGCCCAAGGCGCGCGTTTACTAGGGGCTGGCAAAACATCGCCCGGACGGGCGAACCAAGGAAGGTTTGGGGACATGTTTAAGCAGGTTTTGAAATCGACTGGCGTTGCAGCGGTGTTTGTTTGCGCACTCATGGTTGGTGCGGTGCAGGCCGGTGATCGCGATACGGTGCTGGAAAGCTGCCGCGCTAACCTGCAACTGGATGAGGCGGGCTGCGCCTGCGTCGCAGACCGGTCTGAATCCGAGCTTAGCGAAACGCAATATGCGTTTTTTGTCTCCAGCGTTTCCGGAGATGCTGCTGCTAACAGCTTTGCCTCGAAGCTATCAGGGGACGAGGCCATGGAGGTCATGACGTTCATGACCACCGTGCCAACAGCTTGCAAGGCGGGCTGAACCAATAAGATGGACCGATGGTCCGGATGTTTTAAGTGACTACTCGAAGCGGGAACCAGGACCTATGGTCGAACTGACGCTGCCAAAGAATTCCAGAGTTAACGGCAAGGGCAAGACCCATGCCGCGCCCAAGGGAGCCAAGAAGGTCAAGACCTTCAAGGTGTATCGCTGGTCGCCTGACGATGATGAGAACCCGCGGGTGGATACCTACAAGGTGGACATGTCCACCTGTGGTCCGATGGTGCTCGACGCGCTCATCAAGATCAAAAACGAGATGGATTCGACGCTGACCTTCCGGCGCTCCTGCCGCGAAGGGATCTGCGGGTCCTGCGCCATGAATATCGACGGCACCAACACGCTGGCCTGTACCAAGGCCATTGAAGACGTGAAGGGCGCTGTGGCGATCTACCCGCTGCCGCAGATGCAGGTGGTCAAGGATCTGGTGCCTGATCTGACCAACTTCTATGCGCAGCACGCGTCAATCGAGCCTTATCTCAAGACGGATACGCCCGCCCCTGAAAAGGAGTGGAAGCAGAGCCACGAAGACCGTGCCAAGCTGGATGGTCTTTACGAGTGCATTCTGTGTGCGTGCTGCTCAACAGCCTGCCCCAGCTATTGGTGGAACCAGGACCGGTATCTTGGACCGGCAGCCCTGCTGCAGGCCTATCGCTGGCTGGCGGACAGTCGCGATGAAGCCAAGGGTGAGCGTCTGGACAACCTGGAAGACCCGTTCCGGCTGTATCGCTGCCACACCATCATGAACTGCGCCAAGGCCTGCCCGAAGGGTCTGTCCCCGGCGAAGGCGATTGCCGAAATCAAGAAGATGATGGTCGAGCGGCAGGTTTAACGTCTGGATTGTCCTGCGGGTATTTGCCTGGAGGTTCGAGGGGGGATCGAATGCTCGATCATGTGGGCATCGCCGTTTCCGACTACGACGCTTCGATCCGGTTCTATTCGGCCGCCCTCAGGCCGCTAGGATATCGGCTTGTGTTGGACTACCGCGACGAAGGCCCCTATGCGGGCTTCAGCGATGACTTGCATACGACAGATGCTCAGGGGGCTGATTTCTGGCTATACGGCAATCGCGTGGTCCAGCCTGACCTGCATTTGTGTTTCAGGGCGCAGGACCGCGAGGCGGTCGACGCCTTCCATGCGGCAGCGCTTTCCGCAGGCGGCAGTGACAATGGAACGCCGGGTCTGAGGCCCGACTACCATGCAAGCTACTACGCGGCATTCGTCCACGATCTTGATGGCCACAACATTGAGGCGGTCTGCCATGCGCCCGCATAGAAGGACCTCATGAGCATCTCAGCCCTCCATCACGTCCAGCTTGCCATGCCCGTCGGTGGCGAAGACGCGGCCCGCCGGTTCTACGGCGAGCTTCTGGGCCTTCCGGAAGTTCCCAAGCCGGCCGAACTCGCAAAGAGGGGCGGTTGCTGGTTCGAGGACGGGGATATCCGCATCCATATGGGTGTGGAAGCAGACTTCCGCCCGGCCAGGAAAGCCCACCCGGCTTTTCAGGTGTCTGACCTTGCAGCCATTCGCGACCGGATGATCGCCGGTGGCGTTGAGGTCAAGGACGACAACGCCCTTGAAGGCTTCAGCCGCTTTTTCGTGGCTGACCCCTTCGGCAACCGCATCGAAATTCTGCAACCGCTCTAGAATGCGGACCGCATGGTCAGGCTTACCTGTGTCCGATTGACGCCGCTGCGCCCCAAGTCGGTGTTTATACCAGCATTGATCAACGTGGCCGATCCGGCACGAACGGCAACACCGCCGCCGGCCCGGACCCAGTCCTTGTCTCGTGCAAGACCGGTGGTCTGGAAGCTTGTACCCGCCGCGCCCGCGAAGCTGGCGGTCGCCACCGGCGCGTCGTGTTCAAATTCATGCACCCAGCCAGCGCTTGTATAGGGCGCAACATCCCATCCCAGGACGGAGAGTTCGTGCGCTGCCTGAATGCCCAGGGTGGAAGTGATTGACGCCTCGTTGCTCTCCGCGACATTCAGGCCGAAGGCTCCGGCACCACGCTCGCTATAGGCGTCTGTATGGATGTGGGCGTAGTCGAGCGCGAGGACTGGGCCAATGCTCGTCTGGCCGATGCGGGTGACGTGCCCGGCGCGCACACCGGCGGAGATGGTTGTGCCGGATGTGTCGCTTTGCGCATTGATCTGTGTGGCGCCGATGCGCGCGATGCGAGACGTGTCAGACGACGTCGTCGCAGCGCCTGCATAGGCGTCTACATACATGTCACCGTCAAAAACAGGGGCATCTGGCGCTGACCGCCATGTGCCGTAGACGCTGCCGCCATAGGCCCGCTGTTCCGTGGCACCACCAAACGACATGTCGCTGCTGGTGGCTGACACACTGGCGGCGACCCCGATGGCGAGGTCTGGCGTGACCCGGTAGTCGATGCCTGCTGTGAGCCCGCTGGTGGTAAAGTCCTGAGTGCCGCCGAGAACATCGGTATCGCCGAAACTGACGTCGCCGGCGATGAAGACACCAATGTCATCGGGCAGCGAGAAGGTCGGTGCGTGAGGGAAAGCTCTGGCTTCTTCCTCAGCGGCGCGGGCGCGTTGTGCCGCGCTCCTCAAAGCATCACCGGTTGCATTAGAACTTGCGAGCTGTGCGCCAGCCAGCCGAAGCTGGGCCACGGTAACACCGCGCGTTCCGTTGCGCAGCGCAGCAGTTCGGATGCCAAGCTGACTGGCAAGCGTCGCTGCATACGAAAACCCACTGGCGCTTTGCGACAAGCTCTGAGAGGGCGCCAGCGTCGCGAACAACAACTCGCGGGCCGGGGTGTCGAGTACGGCGAGCTGCGACAGCACCGCGTCCACTGTTGAGTTCCCGGTGCCGCGCAGAGAATCCAGTGCCGCGCCTATGCTGCGGCCCGCGGCGCTGCTTGACGTTTCCGCAAAGCTTTGCGCGCCAATGCTGAGGCGCACGTCATTGGCGTTTACCTGCACGTTGCTGACGCGCAGTGTGCCGGGAAGTCCGTCGCGCACCTGGGAGAATCCGCCGGTGATGCCTCCTGCCGCGGTGACAATCACGTAGTCCGTGTCTGAAAGCGGGATGGCGCCCCCTGGCACCAGCCGAACGCCAAGAGCACCATCGAGCGCGGCTGTCCCGTTGACCTCAAGCTTGTCGGCGCTCGTGCGGTCGATCTCGATGGCGAGTACACCGTTTGCCGTCTGCACGAAGTTGCCGTCGATCGTCAGGGTGCCGATGGAATTGCCGGGGGCAATCCGACCGCCTGCGTTTGTTGTCACCTCGGCAGCCACGATACCCGCCCCTGAAAGTATGCCGCCTGCCAGTGTCAGTGCGGACGATTGCAGTGTGCCGTTCAGTGTCAGCCGACCCGCGTCGATGTTCGTGCCAAGGACTGTTTTCAACTCGTTGCCGGGCCTTACCTGTAGTCTGGCCTGGGGACTTGCAAGAGTCAGACGGTCAATCGTGGCATCCGCATTCAGGATTGTTGCGCCCTGCTGGTCCAGGATCACGTTGAAGAAGGTGGACGGATCGCCGACACGAAAGGCGGTATCGCTGTTGTTCGGGATCAGGTTGTCCTGCCATCTGGCCGCATCGAACCAGTCGCCATTGCCTGCTACGGCAGAAATCTCAATGAGCGGGTTGTTCTCGTCTATCCATTGGGTCAGGGGCGCTACGGTCGTGAAAACAATCAGCTCGCCGTAGCCACCGTCGCGGGCCTCATCCACCAAATTGATGCTCGAGTTGTTGAGGCCGATGATCATAAGTCTACCGTCGACCATGGCCCATAGGGCTCCTCCTGAGTCGCCACCGCCGGATGCGCCCTCAAGGGCCAGTGCTGTGCTGAGTCCGGTCTGACTGTCGCCGGGCGTCAACGGGTCATCAAAGTCAAAGATGAGCGCTGTATCCCCTTCAGACGTAAAATTGGTCGGGCCCCCGGTGTCGAGATCAATGTCATCCACTATGTCCAGGGTGTTGGTGGCGATGCGACGGATGTTGTCGATGTTGCTGCTGCCGTTAGAGCCAGTGCCTGACGTGCCGTAGCCAACAAGAGTGATCTGGGTACCCGGTACCGGTGTCTGCGTCGCTATCTCAGCAAAGGGTATGGTTGTGACGGGGGTTGCCAGCGTAATGATCGCCACGTCCTGCATGTCCGCCACATTGTTCTCATGGCCATACTGCGGATGCAAAGTGATCGATGCGAACTCAGACCATCTGTCGGCATAGACTGAGACTGCGTCGAAACTGACGCGGGCAGTATCGAGGCCCGGCGTGATGCTCTTGTCGTTCTCATAGAAGCAATGGGCGGCTGTGATAACAGTCCGCTCGTTGAGCAGCGTGCCGGTGCAAAAATTGTTGCCGTCGGCGCCCATCAGGTTGCCGACATTTGGGAAGCTGTTTGTGAAATCGCCGTAGTTGCCTATCCCCCCAACATTCGCTGCAACGTCATCGCGGATATTGATCGCCAGCGCAGGGCCAGGCAGCCAAAGCAATGTCGCAGCCAGCGTGGCGCTCACGCAGCGAATAGACCGGTTCATATGTAATTCCCCATATGCGCCGGGCGGCTTTGACTGCACGACGATATATGTCCCCGGGTCATTTTTAACCGGAAACCCAGGCGGAGTCTTGTTTTTTGGCTGCCTGCAAAAAGGGCTCTTGTTTATTTTTATATTTCAACCATATTCGAAATATGAAAACGAATGATGCAGTTGATATCTTCGCCGCCCTTGCTCAGGACACACGTCTGGACGTGTTTCGGTTGCTGGTGAAGGCGCATGATCCTGACCCCTCCAAGGGTGGTCTTCCTGCGGGCGAGATTGCGTCCCGTATGGGGGTCGCGCCGGCCACGCTGTCCTTTCATCTCAAGGAACTGGCACGGGCAGGGCTTCTGGTGAGCCGCAAGGACGGACGCTCCATCATTTACCGGGTCCAGTTCGAGAAGGTCGCGGCGATTGCGAACTTCCTGCTGGAGGATTGCTGTGAAGGGCGCTGCGGTGTCTGCGTCAGTACATCCACACCCCAGGCCGAGGCCCAAGCCCAGACCCAAACTGCGTAACTGACTGAAGGAGACAAGACGATGAACCGCTTACATGTATCCGTCACTGTTCCCAACATTGAAGACGCCAAGACGTTTTACGCAGCCATGTTCGGCGCGGACCCGACCGTCGTGCGGCCGGGCTATGCCAAGTGGATGCTGGACGATCCCCGCGTGAACTTCGTCGCCAATGAAGGCAGCAAGGCGGAAGGTGTCGATCATCTGGGCATCCAGACGGAAGATGAAGCGGGACTGCACACCCTCTATGAGCGCTTCGAGGCGGCATCTGATGATGTGCGCGAGGAAGGCAAGACCGAGTGCTGCTTTGCCAAATCTGAAAAGAGCTGGGTCACGGATCCGGCGGGGCTGGGCTGGGAAGCCTTTCTCACCAGTGAGATCACCGACACGTTCGGTGATGGGCCGGTTGCTCAGGACGATGTCATCAGCACGTCACGTGAGGGTGAAAAAACCGACGTCCCAACGTCGCAGGACGCAGCACCCGTTGAGACCTACATCCCAACGCCAATTGTGGGCAAGAGCGCCGGTTGCTGCTGAACTCATAACGACAACATGCATCAGGGAAAAGAGTGATGGCTGATACCTACAATGTGTTGTTCCTCTGCACCGGCAATTCCGCGCGCAGTGTGATGGCAGAGAGCATTCTCAATCGTGCCGGCAAACCAAAGTTCAAGGCGTTCAGTGCGGGCAGTCATCCCAAGGGGACAATCAACCCCGGGGCAATGACGCTTCTCCAGAAACTGAACTACCCAACCAATGAGCTGCGATCCAAGAACTGGGACGAGTTCGCTGCTGATGGTGCGCCTGAACTCGATTTCGTCTTTACGCTGTGTGATGACGCGGCTGGCGAAGTGTGCCCGATCTGGCCGGGCCAGCCGATGACGGCCCATTGGGGCTTTGAAGACCCGGCAGCCGCCACTGGCACCGATGCTGAAATCGCACAGAAGTTTGCCGAGATTTACGGGCAGATTGAGCGACGGCTGGAAATCTTTGTCAGCCTGCCCCTGGCGTCGCTGGATAAACTCACTCTGCAGAAGCGCCTTGATGATATTGGTCGCGATCTGTCCGAGGCGGGCTAACGGCACATGTCTGATTACACAATGGCCCGCCGCCTCGCAGCGGAGGCTGCAGGTACGGCCATTCTCGTGGGCACCGTTGTCGGCTCGGGCATCATGGGCGTTGCCCTGGCGTCGGGAAATGATGCCGTTGCACTTCTGGGCAATACGATTGCGACGGGCGCGATCCTGGTCGTTCTCATCATGGTTTTCGGGCCGGTGTCCGGTGCGCATTTTAATCCGGCGGTGACTTTTGCGTTCTGGCTCAAGCGTGACATCACGCTGGCGGCGGCGCTGGCATACATTGTTGTGCAGGTCACTGGCGGGCTGGTTGGTACCGGCCTTGCCCATGCCATGTTTGAGCTCGACATCGTTCAGGCGTCGACCCATGTGCGGGCAGGTCCGCCCCAATGGCTCGGAGAGTTTCTGGCCACCTTTGCGCTGCTGGCTTCCATCCTGGCGCTCCTGAAGACCCGCCCTGAGGCCATTCCCTATGCGGTGGGCCTTGTGATCACTGCGGGTTACTGGTGGACGTCTTCCACGTCCTTCGCCAATCCCGCCGTGACGATTGCCCGTGCTTTTACGGATACATTTGCGGGCATCAGACCTGACGATGTGGGACCCTTCATTGCGGCCCAGTTGATTGCCGCAGCGTCAGCGGTGGGTTTCTTCGCCTGGATGTACAAGAGCAAGTAATCTGTGATGCGGAGTCCTGGCGCGCGCGCGTGCTCCGGCTTGCAGGCAGGGGCGCGATGGCGCTAAGTGACTTGCAATAAGGTCACAGTCAGGGAGGCGTTGGGTAGATCACCCGCGTCAATGCAATGCCGACAGAGCTCACTCATTTCATCAATGGCGCCAAAGTATCCGGCGCCAGTGGCAATTTCTATGATGTGTTCAACCCGAACACCGGCGAGGTTCAGGCGCTGACACCGCTTGCGTCAGCTGATGAAACGCGCGCGGGCATCGCCGCCGCTGAAGCCGCTTTCCCCGGCTGGTCGCAGGTCAATCCGCAGCGCCGCGCCCGGGTTATGTTCGAGTTCAAACGCCTGGTTGAAGCCAATATGAATGAGCTCGCCGAGATCCTGTCCAACCAGCACGGCAAGGTCATCGCCGATAGCAAGGGCGACATTCAGCGCGGCATTGAAGTCATCGAGTTTGCCTGCGGCATTCCGCATCTGCAAAAAGGTGAGTTCACCGAAGGCGCGGGCCCCGGCATCGACATGTATTCCATGCGCCAACCGCTGGGTGTGTGCGCCGGCATCACGCCGTTCAACTTCCCTGCCATGATCCCGATGTGGATGTTTGGCGTTGCCATCGCGTGCGGCAACACATTCGTATGCAAGCCCTCAGAAAAAGATCCCGGCGTGCCGCTGCGGCTTGCGGAAATGATGATGGAAGCAGGCGCACCCGAAGGCGTGCTCAATGTGGTCAATGGCGGCAAGGACGCGGTGGATACGCTGCTGACCGACCCGCGCGTTGAAGCCATCAGCTTTGTGGGCGCGTCGACGACGGCGGAATACATCTACGCAACAGGTGCTGCCCACGGTAAGCGCGTGCAGGCGATGGGTGGTGCCAAGAACCACGCCATCATCCTGCCGGATGCCGACCTCGACGGCGTCGTGAACGATCTGATTGGTGCAGGCTACGGCTCGGCTGGCGAGCGCTGCATGGCAATTTCAGTTGCTGTGCCTGTTGGTGACGAAACAGCAGACCGCCTGATTGAAAAACTCATCCCGCGTGTTGAGGCGCTCAAGGTCGGCACCTCCACTGATCCGGATGCGGATTATGGTCCGGTGGTTACGGCGGAGCACCGCGAGAAAATCAAAAGCTATATCGATATGGGCGTCAAAGAAGGCGCCGAGCTCCTGGTTGATGGCCGCGAGTTCTCCCTGCAGGGATATGAGGACGGGTTCTTCATGGGCGGATCGCTTTTCGACAAAGTGACGCCGGAGATGACGTCCTACCAGGAAGAGATTTTTGGACCGGTGCTGCAGATCGCCCGCGCCAAGACACCGGAAGAAGCGATCGCGCTTCCCTCCAACCATCAGTACGGCAACGGGGTGGCGATCTTCACGGAAGACGGCAATGCGGCGCGCAACTTCGCGTCCAAGGTGAATGTGGGCATGGTCGGCATCAATGTGCCTATCCCTGTGCCGCTGGCCTATCACTCGTTTGGCGGCTGGAAGCGGTCCGCCTTTGGCGACACCAATCAGCACGGTACTGAAGGCGTGAAATTCTGGACTAAGGTCAAGACAGTGACTGCCCGCTGGTCACGCGGCAATGAAGGCGCCAGCTTCGTCATTCCCACGATGAAGTAGTTACCCCCTCTGATTGGCTACACAGGTTTTGAGCAAATGGCTCTGTCCCCGGACAGGCCCGTTTGTCTTTGTGCCGTGCCGAGTTTTCTGAAAGGTGCGACATGTCCGCTGAATTTGATCTTGATGCCTATCTTGGCCGTATCGGCTACACGGGCGTGCGTGCACCCACGCTGGATGTGCTCAAGGCCATCCACTATGCGCAGGCGCTCAAGGTGCCTTTTGAAAATTTGACGGTGCTGGCCAAGTCTCCCCCGAAACTTGATGCTGCCTCCCTGCACAGCAAGATTATTGATGGTGGGCAAGGCGGGTACTGTTTCGAGGTGAATGCGCTTCTTGCATCCGCGCTTGATGCGTTGGGCTTTGAAGTGACGCGTCTTATGGGGCGCGTGCGGTGGAAAACGCCTGAGGACGTGGCGACCGGGCGAACGCATATGCTGCTGCATGTGGCGTTGCCGGAAGGGCCGTATCTGGCGGATGCCGGGTTCGGCGGCATTACCATGACGGGACCTATTCCTTTCAAAACTGACGCTGTCCTTGAAACACCTCACGAGCCTCGTCGGCTTTTGTCGGTCGGCGGCGCGGTGGACACATATGAGTTGCAGGCAAAGCTTGGGGACACATGGGCACCGGTCTATCAGTTCTCGATGGAAGCTCAGGCGGCTGCCGATTATGAATTGTCGAACTGGTACACCGCGACGCATCCAAGTTCGATTTTCGTGCAATTTCTGATTGCCGCGCGTCCTGAAGCTGACCGGCGTGTAACGCTGTTCAACACCGAACTGACGATCCGTGGGCGTGACGGCGTGGCACAGGTTACCCAGCTCACCACGGTTGATGAGATTGCAGCAGCGCTTGCGGAGCACTTTGATCTGCATCTGTCAGCTGCAGAGCGCGACGCCATTCTCGCGCCCCATCTCGACGGGTGGCGGGCTCTCAGTGCAAACTGAGGACATGGAACTCAAATCAACGCGCTACGACGTCGCTGATGGCATCGCGACAATCACCCTCTATCGACCCGACCGCATGAATGCGTGGACCGGACGGATGCATACGGAATACCGCTACTCGCTTGAGCAGGCGGAAGCAGATGCGTCCGTGCGGGTGGTTATCGTCACCGGCGAGGGGCGCGCCTTTTGTGCCGGGGCCGACATGCAGGCCCTGGAAGGTCATGCGGCGAAGGGCGGCTATGATTCAGGCACGCGCGATGACATTCCCAAGCCGGGCTTTGGCGTGCGGCCTGAGTTCGACCAGAATTTTGCGTATCACTTCGGGCTCACCAAGCCGGTGATCGCGGCCATGAACGGAGCGGCTGCGGGCGTAGGGCTTGTGCTCGCGTGTTTTGCAGATATTCGTTTTGCGGTGCCGGGTGCCAAGCTCACAACAGCGCATGGGCGCTTCAACATGCCTGCCGAGTATGGCCTCTCATGGCTGCTGCCGCGCATTGTCGGCCTTGCCCGTGCAAATGATCTGTTGATGTCCAGTCGGGTTTTTCTGACGGACGAGGCCTATGATATGGGGCTCATCAACCGGCTTGTGCCCCATGAAGACCTGATGACCGAAGTCACGGCTTATGCCCGCACGCTGGCGGACGGTGTTGCCCCCCATTCTCTGGCGGCAACAAAACGACAGATCTATGTGGATCAGCATCGCGATGTGGGGTCTTCAGTCGCCGAAGCGGACAAGCTGCTGGACGAAATGGTGGCTGAACGTGACTACAAGGAAGCTGTGCGCGCCTGGATGGGCAAGCGCAAGGCTGACTGGACATGGCCGAACAAGTAGGCCCGTCATCTCGATTTTACTGACCGTGACTTGCCGCTGCCACTCAAAGCCGCTAATCGGCTCATATGGCCAAACCTTCAACCACCATTGATGCCTATCGTGCGCTGGTCGCTTCCGGGGCGATTGAGCATGATCCGGCGCAGGAAGCAGCGGCAGATCAACTGCAGATGCTGCATGACGCGCTCAAGGGCTATCAGCCCGGCAAGAAGCGCGGCCTGTTCGGGCTGGGCGGTATGGTCGAGGCGCCACGCGGCCTTTACATCTTTGGCGGTGTGGGGCGCGGCAAGTCCATGCTGATGGACATGTTCTTTGCCCATGCTCCAGTGAAGCAGAAGCAGCGTATTCACTTTCACGACTTCATGCAGGACGTGCATGGTCGCGTGCATGAATGGCGACAGCGCGAGAAGCAGGGCAAAGTTTCCAAGAGCGCGGGCGGTGATCCCATCCCCTCTGTCGTCGATGCCATCATGAAGCAGACAACGCTTTTGTGCTTTGACGAGTTTCAGGTAACAGACATCACGGACGCCATGATCCTTGGTCGTTTGTTCACCGCTTTGTTTGAGCGCGGTCTTGTGGTCGTGGCGACATCCAACCGGGATCCGGGCACGCTGTATGAGAATGGCCTCAACCGTCAGCTCTTCGTGCCGTTCATTGATTTGTTGCGCCAGCAGATGGACGTGATGGAGCTGGTCGCGGCAGCTGACTATCGCCTGAAGCATCTGGCCGGTGCGCCGGTCTATCATACGCCGCTCAATGGTGCGTCCTCACAGGCCATGGATGATGCCTGGGGCCGGCTGACGGCCGGTGTCAAACCGGCGCCGTGCATGGTGGAGGTCAAGGGGCGCAAGGTTACGGTGCCACGCGCCGCCATGGGCATTGCGCGCTTTCACTTTGATGATCTGTGTCGCCGCCCGTTGGGTCCTGCGGACTACCTTAAGATTGCCCGTAGCTTTCATACGGTGCTGGTCGACGAGATTCCAAAGATGGGGCCGCAGTCGCGCAATGAAGCCAAGCGCTTCGTGACGCTGATTGATGCGCTGTATGAGAACAAGACTAAGCTTGTCTGTTCAGCCGCAAGTGAGCCCGAGGAGCTTTATCCTGCCGGCGATGGCGCGTTTGAATTTGAACGGACAGCGTCACGACTGTTTGAGATGCAAAGCGAAGCGTATATGGCCGTGGGGCACGCAGTCTGATTGTTACTCTGAGGCATTGACGTCCGCGATCCTGTGTTTCACATCCAGATAGCGCTCAACCATCGCTGCCTCTTCCAGCACACGTTCGAGTGATTGACGCTGATAGACGTAGTCGTAAGCTGCACCACACATCACCAGGGTGACTTGGTCACTTAGTCTTTCAGTGACGGGTTCGCCATGCGGGTTCATCAACTGATATCCGTCTTCGTGTTCCTCGCATTTCAGAATGCCTGTGAAGACCGAGAGTGACAGTCTGGCTTTCTCCAGGGCGACTTCGGCTTTTTCTGTTTGACCGGCCTTGAAGGACGCCCATGCCAGCTTTGGGAACAGCTGGAAATTGGGCTGCTCATGCAGCCTGATGGCAAGAGCGTTTTCAAAAGAATCTACTGCTCTTGAATAGTCATGTTCCTGGACGTCTCGGACGCCGTCACAAATGAGCTTGTTGTATTCTTCATGATGGTCTTCGAGCAGTTCAGGTTCACTGCAGTTGGCTGCGGCCGCTGTTTTCGGGGCGATCAAGCTCAGGCACAGTGCGCTGCCTGCAATGACAAGCCTCATGAAGGTATCCATTTTTACCTGCCGGAAAAGTTCATGCGAATTCTGGTGTGGATAGTAGCGAGTGCATCTCTGTCTGCATGGACAAAAAAAGGCCGCAACGTGTGAGTTGCGGCCTTGTTGTTTGAATGGTGCCCGTGTGTCTAGTCGGGGATCGGTGCCATCTGTGCGCGTTCGATGATCTGCTGAATGCGCGTTTTCTGGGCTGGCAGATGCGGCACGATCGTCTGACCGTCGCTGCGCTTGGATGCAAGCGGCTGCGGCATGACGGTTGGCGTTGCGGCTGACGCCATGATGACGCGCGGCGCTGCTGCTGGAGCAGGCATCACATCAGGGCCTTCAATGGCGGCTCCCTTTAGGAAGGGTTGCTCGTTCTTGCCGTTCTGGGCAGCGAGCAGGTCGTCCATGGAATGGCTGGCGCCGTATGTGGCGGACATCATGCCGAAGGACACGCGACGCATGTCGCCACGGTCGCTGTCGCGAATGTCACGGTCTACGGCTTCAAGAGAAGCGGTTGCCTGATCGTAGTCAGGGACGATGGGCGCAAAGCCGAGCTGAATGGCGGTTGGGTCGAGGCCAGCCACCTGATATTCGCCGGAGCGGTCAAAGTCCGGCTGGTCGTCATCGTTGTCCTGCAGGGCAACGATGATGCCCTGAAAAGAATCATCTGCTTCCGGTGAACCGTAAGGCACGCAGATGGGGCGTCCGCGCAGGATGGCTTCAAGGAAGCGGCAGTCTTCGCCGACGATGGCAGAGACGACATGTTCTGTCAGATCACGGCCAGACATGATGGAAGAGGCGATACCCGCGGCTGTGGAAAGCTGGCTCACGGTAATGGCGCCGATAACGGGGGCGGCGCAGCCACCCAAACTCAGCGTGCCGGCAACGATTGCCAGCGGGGCAGCAAATTTGCGGAAACGGCTGTGCCCGGATTTGTTCCCGGTCGGCGCTGCTTCCACTTTTTGTGCCGCATCCAGCTGATACACAGTCTGGTTCATCAAATACGCCCCCAAAATACCTTCTTGCGTGTGCCACTACCGATCACTGTGTGGATCTCGACGGTTTCACTGCAAAAAGACTGCCAGGCACTCACGTATCAGACCCCCGGTTCCCGGCCGGTTTTCCCCGCTATCCGCATTTTAGGTGCTCTTTAACTCTGAGCCCCCGGATGCGCGGTGGGTCATTGGTGTGGCTGCCTGCCCCCAATTTTGCGCCAAACTCAGCTAAAAACGGGTTTGATACGGGTTCAAAATTCGTATCCAGGGCACGGCGCAGAACATCTCCCGCATGGAGTATTGTTGTGCGTCACACCCGCCAATAATCGGCTGAATTGACTAAGAAACTGTGACTCTTTGAGGGTCCGCGTGTCAAACGGGAACGGTTATATGATTAACGAGGGTTAACGGATTGGGATGGCGTGTGCCCGAATAACCTCAGATACCGCATTTGGGTCCGGTGATGTCTCAATTCGGGGGGCCGGTCCGAGGCTTCGGGGCCGCGCCAAAACCGGAATGAAACGGCAGGGTTTGGTGTTCCACGGGCATCCGCTTGCACCATGTCCGGCCATGAGATAGGTGAAGCGCAGCATTCTTAACCGCAGGCTGCACGTACCTGGTGCCGCGGCCTCAATTTCCTGGATGAACCCGCAATGTCCGGTGGCTTTTTCAACTGGTTCATGGGGCGTCCACCCAAAAAACGTGGTGGGGGCAAGACTGAACAGCAGTCCGCGCCTGCCCAGAACACACATCAACAGCGGAGTACCCCAATGTCTCGCAAGAAAATTGCTCTCATCGGTGGCGGCCAGATCGGCGGCACGCTCGCCCTGCTCGCAGGCCTCAAGGAACTTGGCGATATCGTCATTTTCGACATCGTGGACGGCGTGCCCCAGGGCAAGGCGCTGGACATTGCCGAAGCGTCCCCGGTTGAAGGGTTTGACGCGGCCATGTCCGGGTCAAGCGACTACAAGGACATTGCCGGTTCCGACGTCGTGATCGTGACGGCTGGTGTGCCCCGCAAGCCGGGCATGAGCCGCGATGATCTGGTTGAAACCAACCTCAAGGTCATGAAGTCCGTTGGCGAAGGCATCAAGGCCAACTGCCCGGACGCGTTCGTGATCTGCATCACCAACCCGCTCGACGCTATGGTCTGGGCGCTGCAGAAGTTCTCCGGTCTGCCTGCCAACAAGGTTGTGGGCATGGCTGGCGTGCTCGACTCAGCACGTTTCCGCTACTTCCTGGCTGAAGAATTCAACGTCTCCGTTGAAGACATCACAGCCTTCGTGCTCGGCGGCCACGGCGACACGATGGTGCCGTCTGTTCGCTACTCAACCGTTGGCGGCATTCCGCTTCCAGATCTTGTGAAGATGGGCTGGACCTCACAGGAGAAGCTCGACCAGATCGTTCAGCGCACCCGTGATGGCGGTGCTGAAATTGTTGGTCTGCTGAAGACAGGCTCTGCGTTCTACGCGCCAGCGTCTTCTGCCATCTCCATGGCTGAGAGCTACCTCAAGGACAAGAAGCGTTTGCTGCCATGCGCGGCTCAGCTGACGGGCCAGTACGGCGTCAATGATCGTTACGTTGGCGTGCCGACAATTATCGGTGCTGGTGGCATTGAAAAAGTTGTCGAGATTGAACTCGACGCGGCTGAAAAAGAGATGTTCAAGGTCTCTGTCGACGCCGTGGAAGGCCTCGTTGAAAGCTGCAAGAAGATCAATCCGGATCTTGCATAGGTGCAGTTCTACCTGAAGGTCGCATTCTGGATCGCGATGTTCGCGGTGCCGGCGTGGATTTTCTGGAGCTAGGTCAACAGCTTTCAAAAGAACAAAAAAGGCGCGGTTCCTTTCCGGGACCGCGCCTCTTTCGTGTCTGCTGCAGTCCTTCGATTTACAGCGTTGCGGCTGAAAACGTGTCGCACTGAACCGGATCGCCGGTCTGATAGCCTTTCATGAACCAGCGCTGCCTTTGCGAAGAAGTGCCATGGGTGAAGCTGTCCGGCATAACGCGGCCGCCGGCCTGACGCTGAAGCGTGTCATCGCCAATGGCTGACGCTGCATTCATGGCTTCCTGAATGTCGCCGGGCTCCAGTATCTGGCTCATGCCGTCGGCGCGATTGGCCCACACGCCCGCGAAGCAATCCGCCTGTAGCTCCTGCATGACGGAAAGTTTGTTGCCCGCAACCTTGCCCACTTCGCCCTGGGCCTGGCGTACCTGCGCCGAGATGCCCAGAACCGTCTGGATATGGTGGCCGACCTCATGGGCGATCACATAGGCCGAAGCGAAATCGCCCTCGACCCCAAAGCGCTGAACCAGCTCGGTAAAGAAGTCGAGATCAAGATAGATCTTCTCGCCGGCCGGGCAGTAGAACGGCCCGACGGCTGAGCTGGCAAAACCACAGCCGGAGTTTACGCCGTCTGAGAACAGCACCATCTTTGGCTCGCGGTATTCCTGCCCGTACGCGGCGGGCAGCAGAGAATTCCAAACATCTTCGGTATCGGCCAGGACCACGGCTGAGAATTCTGCCATTTCGTCCTGGGCGGCCTGCTGTTCGGCAGTCAGGTTCTGTGAGGGCCCGCTGGTGGAAAAGCCGCCGCCAGACCCGTCTCCGTTCAGGTAATAGGTGATGGCAAACAGGGCGATCATGATGAGGATGCCGGAAAAGCTGATTTTTCCGCCCCGGCCTCTGGGTATCTGGAAATGCCGACCCATGCCGCCGGCACGGGACCTGCCGAACCCGCCACCGCGAGAGGCCGTCTGACCGCGCTTGTCGATCATGTTGGTGCTGCGTCGTCTGCCGCGCCATTTCATGGAGGTATCTCCGTTGTCTTGCCCTTAAGGAAAGTGAGCGTAGCATTGACATTACGTCAGGTGTCACCTGTTGGGCATCGCCCTTACCGGTGCTATACCCAAAAGCGAATCCTAGTTCTCCTTCCACTTGGAATCTTGATGAGTTCCATCAGACTTCCCCAGCCAGTCGGAAAAACATGAACATCCACGAGTATCAGGCCAAAGGCGTGCTTGGTGGCTTCGGCGTTGCCGTTGCCCAGGGCAAGCCCGCCTTCTCCGTTGATGAAGCGGTCAAGGTTGCAGAAGACATGGGCGGCCCCGTTTGGGTCGTCAAAGCGCAAATCCACGCAGGTGGGCGTGGCAAGGGCGGCGGTGTCAAGGTGGTGAAATCCATCGATGAAGTCCGCGCCGAAGCCGAACGCATGCTGGGCATGACGCTCGTGACACACCAGACCGGCCCCGAGGGCAAGCTGGTTCAGCGGCTCTACGTGGAAGAAGGCTCCGACATTGATCGTGAGCTCTATCTCTCGCTCCTTGTTGATCGTGAAACCAGCCGGGTGGCCTTTGTGGCGTCAACCGAAGGTGGCATGAACATCGAAGAAGTGGCGGCTGAGACGCCTGAGAAGATCCACACCATTGATGTGGATCCGGCTTCCGGCTTCATGCCGTTCCATGGTCGTGCACTTGCTCATGCGCTGCAGCTCAAGGGCGCAGAAGCCAAGGCGGGCGCCAAGCTCTTCAAGGGCCTGTATGACGCGTTCATCGGCACTGACGCCAGCCTCGTTGAAATCAACCCTCTGGTGGTCACAAAGGGCGGCGACGTTCTTTGCCTCGACGCCAAGATGAACTTCGACTCCAACGCGCTGTACCGGCACAAGGAAATTGCAGACCTGCATGACCCTGCCGAAGAAGAAGCAGCCGAGCTTGAAGCTGCCAAGTATGACCTCTCCTACGTCAAGCTCGATGGCACCATTGGCTGCATGGTCAACGGCGCAGGCCTTGCCATGGCGACGATGGACATCATCAAGCTGTACGGCGAAGAGCCTGCCAACTTCCTGGATGTGGGTGGCGGCGCCACCAAGGAGAAGGTGACGGAAGCCTTCAAGATCATCCTGTCTGACCCTGCGGTTGAAGGCATTCTGGTCAACATTTTCGGGGGCATCATGCGCTGCGATATCATCGCGGAAGGCGTGATCGCCGCTGCCAAGGAGACATCGCTTGCGGTGCCGCTCGTTGTGCGCCTTGAAGGCACCAATGTTGAGCTTGGCAAGCAGATCATGGCCGATAGCGGCCTTGCCATTATTCCTGCTGACAATCTGGCGGATGCCGCCGAGAAGATCGTCAAAGCCGTGAAGGAGGCCAAATAGATGGCCGTTCTGATTGACAGCAACACCAAGGTTATCACCCAGGGCTTCACAGGTGCTCAGGGTACGTTCCATTCGGAAACCGCGATTGAGTATGGCACCAAGCTTGTTGGCGGCGTAACGCCGGGCAAGGGCGGCACCAAGCATCTTGATCTGCCTGTATTCGATACAGTCGGCGAGGCGGTTGAAAAGACCGGCGCTGACGCGACCATGATCTACGTGCCGCCTCCCTTCGCTGCGGATGCGATCCTTGAGGCGATCGACGCGGAAATTCCGCTGGCGGTCTGCATCACCGAGGGCATTCCCGTGCTCGACATGGTGAAGGTCAAAAAGGCGCTGTGTGGCTCCAAGACACGGCTGGTTGGTCCCAACTGCCCGGGCGTCATAACGCCGGGCGAGTGCAAGATCGGCATCATGCCAGGCCACATTCACCAGCCGGGCACGGTCGGCATCGTGTCGCGCTCTGGCACGCTGACCTATGAGGCTGTGGGCCAGACGACGGCTGCAGGCCTTGGTCAGACCACCTGCATCGGCATCGGCGGTGACCCGGTCAACGGCACCAACTTCATTGATTGCCTGGACATGTTCCTGGGCGATGACAAGACCGAATCCATCATCATGATCGGTGAAATTGGTGGGTCAGCTGAAGAAGATGCCGCCGAGTTCCTCAAGCAGTCCAAAACCAAGAAGCCGGTTGTGGGCTTCATTGCTGGTGTGACAGCGCCTCCGGGCCGCCGGATGGGCCATGCGGGTGCCATCATTTCCGGTGGCAAGGGCGATGCTGCCAGCAAGATCGAAGCAATGAAATCTGCCGGGATTACGGTCTCGCCGTCTCCAGCAGCGCTGGGCTCCACGCTTGTGGATGTGCTCAAGGGCTAACCCGGGGGCTAATCGATTTCGTGAAGACAAAATGAATGCCGGCCCCGCGAGAACCCCTATGCGGTTTCGCGGGGCCAGTATTCTCAAAATGTCACCGGAATTTGGGGCATTTTGAATAGCGCGTTAACCAAACCCGTGCGAAGCTGCGGGGAATTTGGGGCTTTTGGTATTCGAAAGCGCGCGGGCCGATAAGCCCCACAGCACCTTGCGACCGCGCGGGAGCGACACAAAATGGCAGATGGCTCGGGGCGTCAGCGGACGCCTGCAAATGAAGCCTTTGACGAGACGTCATTCCTTTATGGCGGCAACGCCCAATATCTCGAACAGATGCACCACCGGTACGCCCAGAACCCCAGTTCTGTGGATGCGCGTCTGCGGGCCTATTTTGATGGTCTGAAGGATGATCCGGGTGCGGTTGCAACCGAAGCCAATGGGCCTTCCTGGGCGCGCGCCGACTGGCCGCCGCTGGCCAATGGCGACCTGGTTTCGGCTCTGGACAGCAACTGGGGTGAAGCCGAATCCCACCTGAAGGGCAAAATCGAAGGCAAGGCATCCAGTGCGGGCGTCAGCCTGACTGACGAGCAGGTGCGGGCAGCTACCCTCGATTCCATCCGCGCGATCATGATGATCCGTGCCTACCGTATTCGTGGCCACCTCATTGCCAAGCTTGACCCGCTGAACATTGAGCCGCCGAAAGATCATCCCGAACTCAACCCAATGTCATACGGTTTTACCGACGACGACATGGATCGTCCGATCTTCATCGACCATGTGCTGGGTCTGGAGACGGCTACCATCAATGAGATGATGGAAATCCTATGGCGCACCTACTGCGACACCATCGGCGTCGAGTTCATGCACATCGCTGATCCGGAACAAAAAGGCTGGATCCAGGAGCGCATCGAGGGCCGTGGCAAGGAAGTGTCTTTCACGGACATGGGCAAGAAGGCGATCCTTCAAAAACTCATCGAGTCTGAAGGCTTCGAGAATTTTCTGCACGTCAAATATACGGGCACAAAGCGCTTTGGTCTGGATGGTGGCGAAAGCCTCATCCCTGCCATGGAGCAGATCATCAAGCGCGGCGGCAATATGGGCCTTGAGGAAATCATCCTCGGCATGCCGCACCGTGGTCGCCTCAATGTGCTCGCGACAGTTATGGGCAAGCCGTACCAGGCGATCTTCCATGAGTTCAAAGGTGGTTCGGTCAACCCCGAAGACATCGCCGGCTCAGGAGACGTGAAGTACCATCTGGGTACGTCGTCTGACCGTGAGTTTGACGGCAACAAGGTTCACCTGTCACTGACGGCCAACCCGTCTCACCTGGAAGCGGTGAACCCGGTGGTGCTGGGCAAGGCCCGCGCCAAGCAGGACATGCAGCATGGTCGTGACCGTACCAAGGTCATGCCAATTCTGTTGCACGGCGACGCGGCCTTTGCGGGTCAGGGCATCGTGGCTGAATGCTTTGGGCTGTCGCAACTTAAGGGTGGTCGCAATGGCGGCACCATCCACTTCATCGTCAACAACCAGATTGGCTTTACGACCAGCCCGCGTTTCTCGCGCTCGTCGCCTTATCCGTCTGACGTTGCCAAGATGGTTCAGGCACCGATCTTCCATGTGAATGGGGATGATCCGGAAGCCGTGGTTCACGTGGCGAAGATCGCGACGGAATACCGTCAGCAGTTCGGCGCTGACGTGGTCATCGACATGTTCTGCTACCGGCGCTTTGGGCACAACGAGGGCGACGAGCCCATGTTCACCCAGCCGCTGATGTACAAGACCATCAAGAAGCAGCCGACGACGCTGCAGATCTATTCAGAGCGTCTGATTGCTGAGGGTCTGGTGGATCAGGCTGAGATCGACGGCATGAAGGAGAGTTTCAACGCGATGCTCTCCGAAAGCTTTGACACAGCTGACAATTTCCGCACCAACAAGGCTGACTGGCTGGACGGGCGCTGGAGCGGTCTTTCCGTTGCCGAAGGCGAAGCCCGTCGCGGTGAAACAGCGGTGCCTGTGCAGACACTGCAGGAGATCGGCACCAAGCTTGCGACCATTCCTGAAGAAGTGAATGCGCACCGCACGCTGAAGCGCGTTTTCAAGGCGCGCATGGATGTGGTGCAGGCTGGTGAGGGTATTGACTGGGCCACTGCTGAGTCGCTCGCGTTCGGTTCCCTCATAGATGAAGGGTTTCCTGTCCGCCTTGTGGGTCAGGACTCAACGCGCGGCACGTTCTCGCAACGCCACTCCGCCATCATCGATCAGGAAACCGAAGAGCGGTACATGCCGCTCAACAATCTCAAAGAAGGTCAAGTCGAGTACGACGTGGTCGATTCGATGCTGTCTGAGGCTGCCGTGCTTGGCTATGAGTATGGCTACTCGCTGGCCGAGCCCAATGCGCTTGTCCTGTGGGAAGCGCAGTTCGGCGATTTTGCCAACGGTGCTCAGGTCATCATTGATCAGTTCATCTCATCGGGTGAGCGCAAGTGGTTGCGCATGTCGGGTCTCGTGATGCTGCTGCCGCATGGTTATGAAGGTCAGGGTCCGGAGCATTCCTCGGCCCGCCTTGAGCGTTACCTGCAGCTGTGTGCAGAGGACAATCTGCAGATTGCCAATTGCACGACGCCGGCAAACTACTTCCACATCCTGCGCCGTCAGCTGCATCGGAAGTTCCGCAAGCCGCTGATCATCATGACGCCCAAGTCGCTGTTGCGGCATAAGAAGGCCGTCTCGACACTCAAGGAAATGGGCGAAGGTTCTTCCTTCCACCGGGTGTTGTGGGATGACGCGGAATACATGCCCGGCTCGACCGTCAAACTGGTGGAGTCGCAGAAGATCAGGCGCGTGGTCATGTGCTCGGGCAAGGTCTATTACGATCTGCTGGAAGAGCGTGAGAAGCGCGGCATTGATGACATTTATCTGATGCGCGTGGAGCAGCTCTACCCATTTCCCGCCAAATCCATGATCAAGGAGCTGGAACGCTTCGCGAATGCGGACATGATGTGGTGTCAGGAAGAACCCAAGAATATGGGCGCGTGGACATTCATGGAGCCCAACATCGAATGGGTTCTGAAACACATTGATGCCAAGCACCGGCGTGCGCGTTATGCGGGCCGTGCCTCCACAGCATCCACAGCAACCGGCTTGATGAGCAAGCACAAGCAGGAACTCAACATGTTCCTGGATGAAGCGCTCACCATCTAGTTTTCACATTACGTTTCACGACGGCTGACAAAAGCCGCACCAAAGAGGCCATAACATGAGCACGGAAATCAGAGTTCCCACGCTTGGCGAATCCGTTACCGAAGCAACGGTGGCGCAGTGGTTCAAGAAACCTGGCGATGCAGTGGCTGCCGACGAGCCTCTGCTGGAGCTTGAAACCGACAAGGTGACGCTGGAAGTTCCTGCACCTGCGGCCGGTGTGCTTGCTGAAATTACCGCCGAGGAAGGCGACACGGTTGAAGTGGATGCGCTTCTTGGTGCCATTGGCGAAGGCGCCGGTGATGTCAAAGTAACCGAGAAGAAAGCAGAACCTGCACCGGCTCCTGCGAAATCCGATCCGGCCCCGGCCAAGGCTGAGCCTGCTCCTGCCGCCGCATCAGATGAGCCGCCACTTTCTCCTGCCGTTCGCAAGATGGTGGAAGAAAACAATGTGGACCCCTCGACAATCGAAGGTACAGGCAAGGGCGGTCGGCTTGTAAAAGCAGACGTTCAGGCAGCGCTTGAAGCCAAGGCGGAAGCCCCGGCAGCCCCGGCGCCAACGTCTGCGCCGCGTGCGCCTTCGTCTGCGGAAGATGCACCACGCGAAGAGCGCGTGAAGATGACGCGTCTGCGCAAGACAATCGCGCGCCGCCTCAAGGAAGCTCAGAACACCGCCGCGATGCTCACCACCTTCAACGAGGTGGACATGGGTCCGGTGATGGAGTTGCGCAAACAGTACAAAGAACTGTTTGAAAAGAAGCATGGCGTTCGCCTCGGCTTCATGGGCTTCTTCGTCAAGGCATGTACCCATGCGTTGAAAGAGCTGCCGCAGGTCAATGCCGAGATTGATGGCGAAGAGCTCGTCTTCAAGAATTTCGTTCACATGGGTGTTGCTGTTGGTACGCCGAACGGTCTTGTTGTGCCGGTGGTGCGAAATGCAGATGAGATGTCCGTTGCGGACATCGAAGGCACGATCAACGATTTTGGTCGCCGTGCCCGCGATGGCAAGCTCACCATGGATGAGATGCAGGGTGGCACTTTCACCATTTCCAATGGGGGAGTGTACGGCTCGCTGATGTCGACGCCGATCCTCAACGCGCCGCAGTCCGGCATTCTGGGTATGCACAAGATCCAGGAACGCCCGATGGTGGTGAACGGCCAGATCGAAATCCGTCCGATGATGTATCTGGCGCTTTCCTATGATCACCGCATTGTGGATGGCCGCGAAGCTGTGACCTTCCTGGTGCGCGTCAAGGAAAGCCTCGAAGATCCACAGCGCCTGTTGCTTGACCTGTGATCCGTCTGCTCACCATTGCAGGACTGAGTGTGTTTCTTGCGTCTCCAGCCAGCGCGCTGATGGTGTCTGCCGAAACAGCGCTTGTCTGTCCGCAGCTTGAAGACTTTCAGACGGTGGCGTCGGGCACTGATGTGCCTGCATGTGTCCGCGTTGAAAAGCACATGGACCTTTATGGTCCGGTTGGTCGCGCGCCCAAGGCGCCTGGTGGGCCGTTTGTTCGTGTGCGTGTTGATGAGCGCCTTTATTGGGCTGAAGAGCACGCCTTTTACATGCCGTCGCAGAGTGCTGCGCCAGGTGACACAGGGTTGAGCGGTGCAAAGGTACCCTTGCCACCTTCGAAATAGTGCCACCCGCAAACTAATTCAGGCAGCCGTTGAGTGGCTGCGCCAAAGGAGAATACGCCCGTGTCTGACCAGTTTGATCTTGTGATGATCGGTGCCGGCCCCGGTGGCTATGTCGGCGCCATTCGTGCAGCCCAGCTCGGCCTCAAGGTCGCGTGCGTTGAAAAGCGCGAAACACTTGGCGGCACCTGCCTCAACATTGGCTGCATTCCCTCAAAGGCCCTACTGCATGCATCCGAGCTTTATGCGGAAAGCACCGGCCACATGGCTGACCTGGGCATCAACGTCAAAGGGGTGTCGCTTGATCTGCCCAAGATGATGGCGTTCAAGGACGAAGGTGTGGATGGCAACACCAAAGGCATTGCGTTCCTGTTCAAGAAGAACAAGGTCGAGCCGGTTTTTGGCACCGGCAAGGTACTGTCACCCGGCAAGGTCGAAGTGGCGCTCAATGATGGCGGCACACGTGTGCTTGAGACCAAGAACATCGTGATTGCCACCGGGTCTGACGTCATGCCTCTGCCGGGTGTGGAGATCGACGAGGAACGCATTGTCTCCTCGACCGGCGCTTTGACACTGCCGGAAGTGCCCAAGCATCTGCTGGTTGTCGGCGGTGGTGTCATCGGGCTTGAGCTCGGCTCGGTCTGGTCCCGTCTGGGGGCCAAGGTGACGGTGGTTGAATTCCTCGACCGCATCATTCCCGGCACAGACAATGAAGTTGCCAAGCAGTTCCAGCGCATTCTCAAGAAGCAGGGCTTTGACTTCAAGCTGGGCACAAAAGTGACTGGCATCGACAAGACAAAGAACGGTCTCAAGGTTTCTGTAGAACCTGCCAAGGGTGGGGACACAGAAGTCATTGAAGCGGATTACGCACTCGTGGCGATTGGACGCCGCCCCTACACGGACGGTCTGGGCCTCGCAGAAGCGGGTGTTGAGATGGATGATCGTGGACGCATTGCGACGGATGCCCATTTCAAAACCAATGTGGATGGTATCTACGCCATTGGTGACGCCATCATCGGTCCGATGCTGGCGCACAAGGCTGAAGACGAAGGCGTTGCGATCGCAGAAATCCTCGCGGGCCAATCCGGCCATGTGAATTATGATGTGATCCCCGGCGTGATCTACACGGCTCCGGAAGTGGCCACGGTCGGCAAGACGGAAGAAGAACTGAAAGAGGCAGGCGTCGACTACAAGGTCGGCAAGTTCCCGTTCAGTGCCAATGGTCGTGCCAAGGTCAACAAGCAGGCGGATGGATTTGTGAAAATCCTTGCCGACGCAAAAACTGACCGCGTTCTCGGCGTCCACATCCTCGGTATGGAAGCCGGCACGATGATCGCGGAAGCAGCGTTGGCCATGGAGTTTGGCGCGTCGTCCGAAGACATCGCCCGGACCTGCCATGCGCACCCGACATTGACGGAAGCCGTCAAGGAAGCAGCTCTTGCCGTGGATGGTCGCTCACTGAGCATGTAGCGGATAGGGTGTTAGCCTTTGTCGGCTGAGCCTGAACCTGCCCTTGGGTGGGCGGCGTCATAGACTTCCATCAGCCGTGCGGTGTCAACAGCTGCGTAGGTTTGCGTTGTGGACAGGCTCGCGTGACCCAGAAGTTCCTGGATGGTCCGCAGATCACCCCCGGCTCCAAGCAGGTGTGTTGCGAAGGAATGGCGAAGGGCATGCGGTGTCGCGCTGTCCGGTAGCCCCAGTCCTGAGCGCAGGCGTGCCAGCGTGCCCTGAAGACTTCGAGGGTTAAGACGCCCACCGCGTGCGCCAACGAAGAGCGGACCTGACGGGTCCAGTCCATGCGGGCACTGCTCGCGGTAGTCCTCCACAGCGTCATGAATGGCATCGATCACGGGCAGGACGCGCGTCTTGTTGCCCTTGCCGATGACGCGCAGGGGCGTGCCGCGCCTGGGCCAATCTCTTACATCCAGCGAGAGTGCCTCGCTGATGCGCAGTCCAGCCCCATACAGAAGCGTCAGGACCGCCAGATCCCGGGCCTGCGTCCAGCTTTTGTCGGGTTCCAGATTGTCGAGCAGTTTGTCAGCAGCCTCGACGCTCAGCGCCTTGGGTATAGAGACTGGCTGCTTTGGCGTGCGCACCAGAGCGATTTGAGCGTTGTCGGCCATGTCCTCGCGGGCGAGGTAGCGAAAGAAGGTGCGAACAGCCGACAGCCCGCGTGCCAATGTGCGCGGACCGACATCATCGTGTGTGCGGCGCTGGGCAAGCCATGCGCGAAAGTCAGCCGCCCGCAGTTTGCTGAGCGTGCTGAAAGAAACGGATTCGCCCGTGTGGTGGGCGGTGAAGCTCAGAAAGCCAAGGACGTCGCGCTGGTAGTTGGTGACCGTGTGCGCGCTGAGGCGCCGCTCGAGAGCAAGAGAAGAAAGCCAGCCGTCCAGAGCGTCGCGTGTCTTACGCGGCAGGGCCTCTCGAACAGGGTCAGATGCGCTCACACTGATGGTGCTCTTGCTCTAGGCAGGCGGCAGATCAAGCCACAGGCGTACATTACGCTCGATCACCTGTGCCAGGAACTTCAAATGGTCTACGGCCTGCTCTGGGTAAAACTGGTTCGCCCGGGTAGAGCCCAGCGCCAGAATGCCTGGAGGTGCTGCGCGGGAGAACGTCATGCGGATCAGCGCTTCTGACTGAACCTGCACCGCATGGGGCCCAAACAGCTCCTGTGCGCCTTCCACATCGTCGCGCAACGCATGTTGGCGCGGAGAGCCGTCGGGCCGGACGCCAAGCAACGCATCGACCATTCCGGATTCAAGCACCATGACGGACGGGCCGCCGGGTGTGTCGGTTGGCGAGCGCATGCCGGCCATGTTGCGGGTCGAGTCTGATGCTTCAACACCCATGGCCACGAGATCAACTTCGATGTCGTCGGCAAGTTCAGTGGTTATGTAGTGGATCAGGTGCTCAAAATTGCGGGCGTCGAGGACTTTGAGGACGGCTGCAAAGATGCGGTCACGGGAAATGGCGTTTTCTTCTGATGCCGTCACCAGTGCCTGTTGCAGCTCGCGGAGGTCTTCGATCTCCTGGCGCAAACGTTCAATGGTGAAGACCTGAAAGTCGACCACACCGTCGCCTTCGCGGTGGGCATCCGGTGTCAGTTTGGCGAGCAGGTCCGGCTCGTCATGCAGCGTGCCCGGATTTGCCATCAAAAAGGCTTTGACGGTTTCAGCAGTCAGCGCCCCGTCTGTCGCAGGGCGGGTCAGGGCCGAGCGCAGCGCTCCAGCGCCACCAAGGGTGCTTTGGAGCGGTCCATTGCTTTCGGCTGGGCTTTCGCCGGTGCTTTCGGTGTTCGGTCCACCGCCGGTTTCTGTGGGTGACGTCATGTGTTTTTCCCTGACATCTGCGCGGAAAATCAGGCTTCCGACAGACTGCAAAAACGAATCTTTTGCGTATCGTAGACTGTACGGTATGGGATTCGCCCCCGCCAACCCGGCATTGAGAACAAATGGCCGACCAACCCGCGCTAGATATGGATATTGACGTCGTCACAGCCCGTGTGTTGCTGCCGCTCGCGCTGCCGGGCGCCTATGACTATGCAGTTCTGGATGATCTCGACGTGCGGCCGGGAGACTTTGTGCGGGTGCCTTTGGGGCCGCGGGAAGTGACCGGTGTCGTCTGGGACCCGCTGCCAGACGGTGTCGAGGCCAAGCCGGTGGACCCGAAAAAGCTCAAGGCAATTGTGAGTCGATTTGACGCGCCGCCGATGCCAGACGTGTTGCGCAAGTTTGTGGATTGGGTCGCGGCCTACACGCTGTCACCACCGGGCGCTGTTTTACGTCTCGCCATGCGGGTTCCCCAGGCCCTTGAACCTGCTCCGACCATTACCGGCTATCGCCTGAGTGGAGCAGAGCCCTTACGCGCCACGCCCCAGCGTCAGCGGGTCCTGGAAATGCTGCGCGAGACCGGACCGCAGCTCGCCCGGCCTGCCCGTGAAATTGCCGAAATGGCCGGCGTGGGAACCAGCGTCGTGAGTGGGCTGGTCAAGGCAGGTGCACTTGACGTGGTTGAGATGCCGGGAGAGAGGGCTTTCATTGAGCCCGACGGTGACCTTGAAGGCCCGCAGCTGAGCGATGCGCAATCATTAGCAGCGCATGATCTTGGCGCTCATGTGGGTAATGGGTTTTCCGCCACGCTTCTTGATGGGGTGACGGGCGCCGGGAAGACTGAAGTCTATTTCGAAGCCGTGGCGACGGCTTTGCGGCAAGGCAAGCAGGTTCTGGTGATGTTGCCGGAAATCGCGCTTACGCCGCAATTGCTGAAGCGGTTTGAAACGCGCTTTGGCGCGCCTCCCGCCCCGTGGCATTCTGATCTCAACCAAAAAGAACGTCGACGCATCTGGCGTGGTGTCGCTGAAGGTCGTGCGCGCGTGATTGTCGGTGCACGGTCTGCGCTATTTCTTCCGTATGCAGATCTTGGTCTCATTGTTGTTGATGAGGAACATGAGTCCGCTTTCAAGCAGGAAGAGGGCGTCATCTACAACGCGCGTGACATGGCGGTGGCGCGGGCGTCTCTTGGCGACATTCCCATTGTGCTGGCATCTGCCACGCCGTCGCTTGAGACCGTCGTCAATGTGCAACGTGGGCGATATCAGCGGCTGGTTTTGCCGGAGCGGCACGGCGCAGCTGAACTGCCGGACGTTACCGCGATTGATCTGCGCGCTGATGCACCTGAGCGCGGGCGCTGGTTGTCGCAGTCATTGGTGACGGCCATTGTGGACACGTTGGAAGCTGGCAATCAGGCCATGCTGTTCCTCAACCGGCGCGGTTATGCACCGCTCACGCTGTGCCGCACTTGCGGGCATCGGTTTGAGTGTCCCAATTGCGATGCGTGGCTGGTCGAGCACCGCTTTCGCAAAGAGTTGCAGTGTCACCATTGCGGCACGCGTGCTCCAACGCCCTATAAATGTCCTGAGTGCCAGAGCGAAAACTCACTGGCTGCCTGCGGCCCCGGCGTGGAACGGATTGCGGAGGAAGCCGCTGAACGGTTCCCGGACGCGCGGTTGAGTGTTTTGTCGAGTGACCATCTGCACGGACCGGCTGCAACCCAGGAGGCCGTTGGCCAGATCACCCGGCAGGAAGTGGACCTCATCGTCGGGACGCAGGTTGTTGCCAAGGGACACAACTTCCCCAATCTCACCTTGGTGGGTGTCGTCGATGCTGACCTTGGGCTGACCGGCGGCGACCTACGGGCTGCTGAGCGGACTTATCAGCTTTTGCATCAGGTCTCCGGGCGTGCCGGACGTGGCGAGAAACCCGGCCGGGTGATCCTTCAGACATACATGCCGCATCACAAGGTGATGCAGGCACTGGTGGCCGGAGACCGTGACCAGTTTCTGCAGCAGGAAGCACGGGAGCGCGAAGACGCGGGCATGCCGCCTTATGGCCGGTTGGTTTCTCTCATATTGTCAGCTCCTGAACTTCCGCAGGCGACAGAGGTGGCGCGTTACCTGGCGCGTGCTGTTCCTGCGGCCGAGGGTGTTCGCGTGCTGGGGCCCGCACCTGCGCCCATTGCCTTGCTGCGCGGCCGCCACAGGGTGCGGTTCCTAATCAAGACGACGCGTGATTTTCAGGTGCAGAAATATGTGCGCGCATGGCTGGCGCAAGTGAAGCTGCCCAATGCCGTGCGCCTTGCTGTGGATGTCGACCCGCAGAGTTTCTTGTAGGCAGGTGCCGTCGCTTTGAATGTCAGACGACGGCAAGTTTTGCGGCGGTGGACATGGCTTCGCTATCGGCAATCCACTGCTCGAAGTCCTCTGCCCGCAGGGATTTGGCGAACAGCCAGCCCTGCATTTCATCGCAGCCATTTGCCCTCAGGAATTGGGCCTGCTCGACTGTTTCAACGCCTTCGCCAACCGTGCTCAAGTCCAGCGTCTTGGCAAGCGTCATGATGGATTGAACGATGGTCTTGGATTGCGGCGTGTCGAGGCTGCCGACAAAGGACCGGTCAATTTTCAGAACGTCCACTTGCAGCTTGTGGAGATAGGACAGGGACGAATAGCCGGTTCCGAAATCATCAAGAGCAATCTTGATGCCGATCTCGCGTAGCTGCTTGAGCCGCCGACAGGCCTGCTCAAAGTCGTCGATGAGCATGCTTTCAGTGATTTCGATTTCGAGTTTTTCTGGCGGAATGTTGTGTCGGCGCAGGGTGTTGGTGATCGTTGCAATCAGCTCAGGCGACTGGAGCTGTTGGGACGACAGGTTGATGGCCAGCGGAATATCCGTCACGCCGTTGTCCATCCATGTGCGGATCTGTTTACAGGTCGCATCAAGGATCCATGCCGAGATGGATTCGATGTAGCCTGTTTCTTCCGCGGTCTGGATGAACATGTCGGGCGGGATAAACCCCATGTCAGGATGTATCCACCGCAGAAGAACCTCAGCTCCAACAACGCTGCCGCCGTTGCTACCGATTTTGGGTTGGAACTCCAGATGGAATTCCCGGCGGGCGAGGGCGCCGTCCAAGGCGTCTTCGATGGTCGCGCGGCGAATGGATTCGGCCTCGAGCGTTTCATCAAACACCTTGATGACGCCGCGACCGCTGTCCTTGGCGCGGTAGAGCGCAATGTCGGCCTGTGACATGGCCCGTTCCGGGTTTGGCATGTCCGCGCTGATATAGGCCACACCAATACTGCAGGTGGTCTTGATGTAGCGACCATCGCAATCGAAGGGGTCGGAAAACAGATTGCGGATCCTATTGGCCAGTTCGAGAGACTGGGTCTGATCCTCGTCGTCCGCAACGATGACGGCGAACTCATCTCCGCCAAGCCTGGCCAGCTTGCAGGTGTCCGGCAGTTCGTTCTTGAGCTTGGTGCCAACGGCCGTCAGAAGTTCATCACCCTTCATGTGACCCAGGGTGTCGTTGATGGTTTTGAACCGGTCCAGATCCATCATCATGATGCCGTAACCACCATTTGTGCCTTTGGTGGGGAATACGCCGGACTGATGATTTTGCTTACCTACTTCTTTCAGCCAGACATTGAAGGCGCTCCGGTTGGCCAGTCCTGTAAGAGTGTCTGTTGTGACCAGACTACGCAGCTCATCTTCAATGCGGACCTGGCGGCGCAGGGACGCAGACAGTTCTTCTGTTCGTTGGTCGAGATCGCGGGTCATGCGCCTTGCAATCTCCGCTGCGCGCCTGCGGGTGTTGAGGGCAAGCAGCACAAGGATCAGGACAAAGAGGCTTGCACCCGCGCTCGCCATCACCACTGCCTGACCAAGCCCGACATCGCCCGCGCGGGCGAAGAGAGATGGTTTGCTGTGTGAGGCCATCTGCCATGTACGCCCGTACATGGTGATGGCATCGGTCGCGGTCAGCTGCGGGTTTTGCTGTGCGGTGTCTTCTGACTCGATGCTGGAATAGAGCGAGTTGGCAGTGTCACTGCCATCGGTATCGAAGATCTCAATTTCGATGTCGCGGAGGTCTGATCCGATGATGCCTGCCATCAGGTCGCCCATGCGGAATGCGCCATACACAAATCCGGTATTGGCGGCCCTGCGATCCACGACGTCATCGAGAGTGCTGGTAGTGTAGTGCGGCAGATACATCAAAATGCCGGCCTGCACTTCAGAATCGATTTCCTGGACCAGCTTGACCGGACCTGAAATCGTGATCTCGCCGGTGTCTCGCGCGCGGGACATCGCAGTGCGGCGGGTCTCTTGAGACCACATGTCGTAACCAAATGCCTGCCTGTTGCGGACATCCATCGGCTCGATGAAGGTGATCGACGTGTAGGCCTCACGTGGGCCATCCGGCTTGATCTTGAAGTCCGGAAAGCCATCCGCCCGAACCGATGCCTCATAGGCGGCCTTGTTTTCGGGCGACACCCAGATGGAGTATCCCAGCGCCTGGGTGCCCGGGAAGTTCCGGTGGAGCTGAAGGCCCTGTGTGAAGTCCTGCCACTGCTGACGGGTCAGGTCCTCATTGATCTCGAAGACTGAATTCGAGCTGCGCAATACCGATTCATAGTTGCGCATGCGGGCTTCAATGGCAGTCACTGTTTCGGCGCGGGCAAATTTGAAGCGCTGCTCGGCAGCCATGCGTTCGGCTTTGACGGCAAATTCATAGGCGGCGTATGTGGCCAGGGCGCCGCCAAGTGCTGTGGCGAGAACCACCAATGCGGCACTCTTCATAGACCAGAGATTCTGTATCTGCATGCCCTGCCGCCCTCCAGCCTGCATACACAGCAGGCTCGCCCTGCGGCTCATTCTGTCCGCGTATGTCAGAGTGCCGAAAAGTTCTTAAATAAGTGCAACTTTGGCGGGAACGTAGCTGAAACGGTCACTCGCTGACCGAATCCGCTTACCTGTGAGGCAAGTGCGTCAGCACGCCGCGCAGCTTATGTTGCACAGCGGAAAACGGTGTGTTACCTAACGCGCGGTTTGGCCGAAAGCGGTATTTCTTAACGCTTGGGTTGCACCCGATTTTCTTAAGTATTTCAACGCCTTGGCAGGTTGTGGCAATCGTCCGGCCCCGGGGTTGAGAAATATCCAACCAGTAATTTCTAGCGGGCGGTTACGTGGCAGGCGAAGACGCGAATTTTACCGGTGTCGCCGGACGATATGCGAGTGCTCTGTTTGACCTCGCAAAGGAAGCTGGCGCCATTGATGCGGTTGCCAGTGATCTTGCGGGCCTTGAGCAGATGATGAGTGAGAGCGCGGACCTTCGCGATCTCGTCAAAAGCCCGCTTTTTGGCCGTGATGACCAGACGAAGGCCATGGGCGCGATCCTTGAGCGCGCCGGGGCTTCTGACCTTACAAAGAAATTTATCGGCCTTGTGGCTACCAACCGGCGCCTGTTTGCGCTGGATGGCATGATCAAGACCTACCAAGCTCTCGTCGCGCAGTATCGCGGCGAAGTTTCGGCAGAAGTGACTTCTGCCCACCCCCTCACCGATGTGCAGGTGCAAAAACTGACTGAAACGCTCAAAGCCGCTACCGGCAGCGACGTAACGCTCAGCACCAAGGTTGATAACGGACTTCTGGGCGGCCTCGTGGTCAAGCTTGGCAGCCGGATGGTCGACACGTCCCTGCGCACAAAACTCAATCGCATGAAGCTTGCTATGAAAGAGGCCGGTTGATGGACATTCAAGCCGCCGAGATTTCCTCGATCCTGAAAACGCAGATCCAGAACTTTGGCTCCGATGCTGAAGTCACCGAGATCGGCCAGGTTCTTTCCGTTGGTGACGGCATTGCCCGCGTCTACGGTCTTGACCAGGTTCAGGCTGGTGAAATGGTCGAATTCCCCAATGGTGTGCGCGGCATGGCGCTCAACCTGGAAGACGACAATGTTGGTATCGTGATCTTTGGGTCTGACCAGCAGATCAAGGAAGGCGACACCGTCAAGCGCACCGGCGCCATTGTGGATGTGCCCGTGGGCAAGGGTCTGCTTGGTCGCGTGGTTGACCCGCTTGGTAACCCGATCGACGGCAAGGGCCCGATTGAGGCCACTGAGCGCCGCGTCGTTGACGTGAAAGCGCCTGGCATCATTCCACGTAAGTCCGTGCATGAGCCAATGCAGACAGGCATCAAGGCGATTGACGCTCTTATCCCCGTTGGCCGTGGCCAGCGTGAGCTTGTGATCGGTGACCGCCAGACCGGCAAGACGGCTGTTGCGATTGACGCCATCCTCAACCAGAAGCAGGTCAACCAGGGCGACGACGAGAGCAAGAAGCTCTACTGCGTCTATGTCGCCATCGGCCAGAAGCGTTCAACGGTTGCTCAGATCGTGAAGACGCTCGAAGAAAACGGCGCCATGGAATATTCCGTGGTTGTGGCCGCGACAGCGTCCGAGCCTGCACCGCTTCAGTTCCTTGCACCATTCGGTGGTTGCGCCATTGCGGAATACTTCCGCGATAACGGCATGCACTCGCTGATCGTGTATGATGATCTTTCCAAGCAGGCTGTGGCGTATCGCCAGATGTCCCTGCTGCTTCGTCGTCCTCCAGGACGTGAAGCGTATCCGGGTGACGTGTTCTACCTTCACTCCCGTCTGCTTGAGCGTTCTGCCAAGCTGAACGAAGACAATGGTCTTGGTTCCATGACGGCGCTGCCAATCATTGAAACGCAGGCCAACGACGTGTCGGCCTACATCCCGACAAATGTGATCTCGATCACCGACGGACAGATCTTCCTTGAAACAGATCTGTTCTTCCAGGGCATCCGTCCTGCTGTGAATGTAGGTCTGTCGGTGTCGCGTGTGGGTGGTTCTGCCCAGACGAAGGCCATGAAGAAAGTGGCTGGTGCCATTAAGGGTGAGCTGGCGCAGTACCGTGAAATGGCGGCGTTTGCGCAGTTCGGTTCTGACCTTGATGCGACGACCCAGCGTCTTCTCAACCGTGGTGAGCGCCTGACTGAGCTGCTCAAGCAGCCGCAGTTCTCGCCCTTGTCCATGGAAGAGCAGGTTGTTGTGATCTTCGCGGGTACTCAGGGCTTCCTGGACAATCTGCCGGTTGATGACATCGCGCGCTTTGAAGAAGAGCTGCTGCGCACATTCCATGAAAAGCATGCTGACGTAATGACGAGCATCCGTGATACTGGCGCCCTGTCTGACGACACCAATGCCAAGCTTCGTGAAGGCGTTGAAGCTTTCGCAAAGTCGTTCGCATAACGGCCTGAGCCGCTAGAAGGATACGAGAGCAAGCAATGGCGAGCCTCAAGGAACTCCGTAACCGGATCGCAAGCGTCAAGGCGACGCAGAAGATCACCAAGGCCATGCAGATGGTGGCAGCGTCAAAGCTGCGCCGGGCGCAGGAAGCTGCTGAAGCTGCTCGTCCGTATGCTGAGCGTATGGACAGCGTGATGGCAAACCTCGGTGGATCCATGCTGACGTCAGCTGGTGCATCACCGCTGCTGATCGGCACGGGCAGCGAGCAGGTTCACCTGCTGGTGGTTGCAACAGCAGATCGTGGTCTGTGCGGTGGCTTTAACTCATCCATCGCACGTATTGCCCGGTTGAAGGTTCAGGACCTTCTGGCTGATGGCAAGACAGTGAAGATCCTGTGCGTTGGCCGCAAGGGCCGCGACATTCTCAAGCGTCAGTTTGCTGATCTGATTGTTGATACGTTTGAGTTCACTGATGTGCGCCGCATCGGCTATGCGCAGGCGGAGACTGTGACCAAGCGTGTCCTCGACATGTTTGAAGCTGGCGAGTTTGACGTCGCAACCATTTTCTATTCTGCCTTCCAGAATGTTGTGACGCAGATTCCTACAGAACAGCAGATTATTCCGGCCTCTATTCCTGAGCGTCCTGCGGATGCCGGTGAGCCGGTGCCATACGAATATGAGCCGGAAGAAACAGAGATCATGAATGATCTTCTGCCGCGTAGCCTGACGACACAGGTGTTCCGCGCACTTCTGGAAAACGCAGCGTCTGAACAAGGGGCCCGCATGAGCGCCATGGACAACGCAACGCGCAACGCTGGTGACATGATCGACAAGCTGACATTGACCTATAACCGGTCACGTCAGGCACAGATCACCAAGGAACTGATTGAAATTATCTCGGGCGCGGAAGCGGTCTAGATACAAGACGACATAAGAGCGGCGCTAAGCCCCTTCGACCACACAACAATGCCCACGCTGAACAGGGAATCAGCGGCTGGGCACACAGCAAGCCGGGGGGCGCTGTAAGTGGCGAAGCAGAATGGATTTGGACGCTTGTTGCGTCCGTTGCTTGAGAGCATTTCCAATGTTCTTGGGCTGTTTGTCCGACAGAGGGGGCCACGCGCCCTGCCTGCACCGGGCAGTGAGACTTCTACGGTCATTGATGTGACCGCGAATGAGATTGTGACTAAGCCCGCACCGGCACCTGCCGCTGCGGTATCAACAAAGGCCGCACATGACGTGCTGCCAGGTACTGAGACGAGACCGAGGATACAGACCATGAGCTCCAACGCAGTGGGCAAAATTACCCAGGTCATCGGCGCCGTTGTGGACGTCCGGTTTGAAGAAAACCTGCCGGCGATCCTGAACGCGCTTGAAACCGACAACAACGGCAACCGCCTTGTTCTGGAAGTCGCGCAGCATCTCGGCGAGAACACCGTTCGCGCCATCGCGATGGACTCGACCGAAGGTCTTGTTCGTGGACAGACAGCGACCGATACAGGCGTTGCCATTCAGGTGCCCGTCGGTGACGGCACACTGGGCCGCATCATGAATGTGATCGGTGAGCCAGTGGATGAAGCTGGCCCGATCCAGTTCACGGAAAAGCGCCCCATTCACGCTGATGCGCCTGACTTCGTTGAGCAGTCAACGGAAGCTGAAATGCTCGTTACGGGCATCAAGGTGGTGGATCTGCTTGCGCCATATGCGAAGGGCGGCAAGATCGGCCTCTTCGGTGGTGCCGGCGTGGGCAAGACGGTTCTTATTCAGGAACTCATCAACAACATCGCCAAGGCGCACGGTGGTTACTCTGTGTTTGCCGGCGTTGGTGAGCGGACCCGTGAAGGCAACGACCTTTACTGGGAAATGATCGAATCAGGCGTGAACAAGGAAGGCGGCGGAGAAGGCTCCAAGTGCTCCTTGATCTACGGCCAAATGAACGAACCTCCCGGAGCGCGTGCCCGTGTTGCTCTTGCTGGTCTGTCCGTGGCGGAAGATTTCCGTGATAAGGGCCAGGACGTGCTGTTCTTCGTGGACAACATCTTCCGCTTTACGCAGGCCGGTTCTGAAGTGTCTGCTCTGCTCGGTCGTATCCCGTCAGCTGTGGGCTACCAGCCAACACTGGCAACGGACATGGGCGCTCTGCAGGAACGCATCACGACCACAACCAAGGGCTCGATCACGTCCGTGCAGGCCATTTACGTGCCTGCCGATGACCTGACTGACCCGGCGCCAGCGACATCGTTTGCTCACTTGGATGCAACGACAGTGCTGAACCGTGCGATCTCTGAAAAGGGCATCTACCCGGCTGTGGATCCGCTCGACTCAACAAGCCGTATTCTTGAGCCGCGCGTTGTTGGCCAGGAACACTACGACACGGCCCGCCGGGTGCAGGAAATTCTGCAGAAGTACAAGTCGCTGCAGGACATCATCGCCATTCTCGGCATGGACGAGCTGTCTGAAGAAGACAAACTCACCGTGGCGCGTGCGCGTAAGATCGAACGCTTCCTGTCACAGCCGTTCTTCGTGGCTGAGCAGTTCACCAACACGCCAGGCGTGCTTGTGGACATTCAGGACACGGTCAAAGGCTTCAAGGCTCTTTGCGATGGTGACTATGACCATCTGCCGGAAGCTGCTTTTTACATGGTCGGCACGATTGAGACCGCCATCGAGAAAGCCGAGCGTCTGGCTGCGGAAGCCGCTTAAGCGGTCTGGATTGGTAAAAGCACATGGCTGACAAGCTGCATTTTGAACTCGTAAGCCCGGAACGGCTTCTCATGTCTGCGGATGCGGACATGGTGACTGTGCCCGGCGCTGAAGGCGACTTTGGTGTGATGGCGGGACACGCGCCCTTCATGACCACATTGCGCCCCGGTGTTGTAGACGTTCAGGACGGTCGGGAAGAAACCCGTCTGTTCGTGCGTGGTGGCTTTGCGGAAGTCAATGCAGAGGGCCTGACGCTTCTGGCCGAGCACTCTGTTCCGCTTGATGAGCTGGACAGCGCTGCTTTGGATCAGGAAATCCAGAACGCGCAGGAAGATGTGGACGATGCTGCCTCAGACGCCGCGAGATCACGGGCTGAGGTAAAGCTCAACCATCTCAAGCAGCTTCGCGACGCGCTTTAGAACAGTGGTTTGGGCGCAAACGCGCCGAACCCACAAAAAGATTGTCGATAAACCCGGCTGGACAAAATGATGTCCGGGCGGGTTTATTGTATGGGCATATTGCCGGTGAGGGGGCTTCAACCGGCGTAATAAGGTGGGGATTACCCATAGATGACTCAGCACTGGACCCTAGATGACATCGACTGGGCCGCTTTTGACGCGTCAAAGGTGGATGCAGATCTCCTGCGCACGGTCAAAGCTGCATCCTTGGTGGAAGCCAATGCGCCTGACTATGTGACCTATCTCAGCCAGGTGTTTTCTGACGATCCTGAGCTGCTCGCTGAAATCGAGCGCTGGGGCGTCGAAGAAGAGCAACATGGCGCGGCTCTGGCCCGCTGGGCCGAACTGGCCGACCCCACATTCAGTTTCGACAAAGCGCTGAAAGACTTCCAGGAGGGGTATTCCATCCCGATGGACGTTGATGAGTCCACGCGCGGTAGCCGTGGCGGGGAGCTGCTGGCGCGCTGCGTTGTGGAAACCGGGACGTCGTCTTTCTATTCAGCCATCCGCGATGCCAGCGAAGAGCCCGTCCTCAAGCAGGTGGCCGCCAATCTCGCCCGCGATGAGTTCAACCACTACAAGCTCTTCTACGATCACTTCCTTAGGTATGAAAAAGATGTGCCGTCAAAGATGCGCCGGCTGAAGATAGCGCTGGGACGTGTCAACGAAGCAGATGACGACGAATTGTCCTATGCATATTACTGCGCAAACACGCCTGCCGCTGATTATGATCGCGAAGGCTGCGCAAAGGCCTATCAGGCGCGGGCCCTGGGGCTGTATCAGCGCCGTCACACAGACCGGCTGGTTGCGATGATTGCCAATGCGTGCGGCATCAAGATCGGGGCCCGCGTTGCAAAACCGCTGACGTCTGTTGTGTGGTGGGGTTTCTCAAACCATGCCAAGCGTCTGGCCAAAGCCGCCTGACGTTTCTGCCTGAAGTCCGACTAAGCGGTTAAATGCGCGAAGTGTTCCACGACCTGTTCGTAGACCGGGCGTTTGAACTCCACGATCAATCCTGGAAGCTGTGCCGCATCTTCCCAGCGCCAGTCATCGAACTCATCGTCTTCCGCCTTTGACAGATCGATGGCGCTGTCGTTGCCCAGATAGCGCATGGCGAACCATTTTTGCTTCTGGCCGCAATACTTGCCCTTGAGGGCTTTGCCAACGAGATGCTCTGGCAGATCATAGGTCAGCCAGTTCTCTGTCTGCCCGATCACTTCCACATCGCTGATGCCGGTTTCTTCTTCCAGCTCACGCAGGGCTGCTGGCAATGGGTCTTCACCCTCGTCGATGCCGCCTTGCGGCATTTGCCATGAGCCGGGTTCATCCTGCTGCACTGATCGCTTCATGGCCCGTCGGCCAATCCAGACCTTATTGGACGCGTTGAGCAGCATGATGCCGACGCAGGGGCGGTAGGGAAGTTTGCTCATGGCAGAAAGATACCGGTTCTATTCGTTGAGATCGCCGGAAGCGTCTGCCTGGCTTGTTGCCTCACTGCCAGCCGGACCGGACATGCCATGGGCAAGTGCCGCAGAAACCGGAACGAGATCAATGCCTTTGTCCGCAAGGCTTTCAGCCCATTGAGCAACGCGTTCAACGGTAATGGGAAGGGCTGTTCCAATGCCGACGGCCATGCCGTTCTGGCGGGCAACGTCCTCCAGGTCAGCCAGTGCCTTGTCGATCTGGCGTGGGGATTTGGCGGCATCCACAACCCGATTGCCGATGGCCCAGTTGAAGCCTGCCGGCACTGCATCTTCGGTCGCGTTGCGTGCGCCATCGCCGGTATCGACGAAGCCTACGCCGCGTTCCATCAAAGCAGTCATGATGGGTGCAAGTGACTCAGATTCCGACAGGAACCGTCCGCCCTGTCGATTGACGGTGGCGAAGTAGCCCGTTGTTCGCGCCAGCAGCCATTCGAGGCGCTTGCGGTTTGCTTCGGCGGGCAGGTTGGTCAGCAATGTGTAGGGACCCGGATCATTATCGGGATAGTCAAACGGCTCCATTGGAAGCTCAAGAGCGACCTCATGGCCGTCGGCTCGTGCGGCATTGATCTGGTTTTGCAGTTCACTGGAATAGGGTGTGAATGCCAAAGAGACGTCAGCGGGCAATTGCTCCAGGGCGCGTTCAGCAAATGTGCGATTGAGACCAAAGCCCATGATCATGATGGCCACGCGCGGGCGCGCATCGTCGCCTGTAAGCGGTGGCTCAAAGGGGCGGCCGTAGCTGGCGACAGGGCGGCGGCCATCGGCCGCCACAATGGGAAGAAGCCCAGCCGTGGTTTCTTCATACAGGCCTTCTATCGGGGCGCCTTCCAGGGACGCGCCTGCGGCCAGCAGCGGCAGCGATCCGATCTGCTGAAGGTTACCGTCCGTGGCGGGCAGTGCGTTCTCGTCCTGCGTTGGTGTGTCCGTCTCGTCTCCAGCGCCGGGCGTTTCATCGCCATCCAGAACCTGCGGCTGCGGGGGAATGGAAACGGTCTCGCCGCTGATCAGCGTCTCTGTGCCGGCGTTTTCATCGGTGGAGAGCTGCAAAACGTGCTCGGCGGGCCGTCCATCATCGCCTGCAAAGGACAGCCAGATGAGCAATCCACCGATCAGCAACGCGACTGCGAAAACGGCAATAGCCAGCGGGCTGATCCGTGTCGGGCCGGTATCAGGCGTGTCCTGAGGGTCTGTATCTGTCGGGATGGCGGTCATGGCAGGCAGGTGGGTGCACCGATATGAATTCAAGAGCGCTCACGATAGCGGTTTATCTGTGCTGGCATAAGGGCTTGCGCGACCTGCGTCCAGTCACGCTTAACGCGGTGCAGGATGGCTCAAACGAATCCGGCCACGGAAGACCTTTCAAGGTCGCCGTGGCCGGACAAGATGAACGAAATGAAAGAAATCAGGAGATAGCGTCGCTATCTCCTGATCGATTGGCGCATTAGTTGGGAATCGGGGCCATAGCGGCGCCGCCTTCGCTTCCAGCACCTGCCGCTGCGCTTGCATCAGCGGTTGGTGTTGGATTTGCCGGATCATATGTCCGCTTGCCGAGGATCAGGTCACGGGCATAGATGAGCTGAAGGTCATCTTTGGCATCGCGAGGCACGTAGGCGGATGACCCACCCTTTTCGTCCTCGTCTTCAGCAGCCAGATGGCCCGCCAGTCCGGCTTCACCGGTTGTGCGGATGTCTTCGTCTTCCGGCACGTTCTGCTCGACCTTGATGTCCGGTGTAATGCCCTTGGCCTGGATCGACCGGCCCGCAGGTGTGTAGTAGCGGGCTGTTGTCAGGCGAATGGCGCCATCGGAACCAAGCGGAATGATGGTCTGGACTGATCCCTTGCCGAAAGAGCGCGTGCCAAGCACCAGTGCACGCTCATGATCCTGCAGGGCACCAGCGACAATTTCCGACGCTGAAGCGGATCCGCCATTCACGAGCACAACCACCTGCTTGCCATTGGCAAGATCGCCAGGCCGTGAGTTGTAGCGCTGGGTGTCCTCAGGGTAGCGGCCACGGGTTGAAACGACTTCGCCCTTTTCAAGGAAGATGTCTGAGACCTCGATGGCCTGATCCAGCAGACCGCCGGGGTTGTTGCGCAGGTCAACCACGAAGCCAGGCATGTCCGACATTTCGCGCAGAGCGGCACGCACGCCGTCTGATGTCTGCTCGTTGAATGTTGTGACGCGGATGTAGCCGACGCCTTCATCGCGCTTGTAGCGCACGGACTTGATGCGAATGATGTCGCGCACGACGGTTACATCAAACGCTTCATTGCGGCCCTGACGGACGATCGTCACAGTGATGGGTGCGTTGACTGGTCCACGCATCTTTTCAACAGCTGCTGAAAGGGTAAGGCCAAGAACCGGATCGCCATCCAGATGGGTGATCAGGTCGTTGGCGCGCAGGCCTGCCTTGTCGGCTGGGGTGTCGTCAATCGGGGCCACGACTTTGACGAAGCCCTCTTCCATGGTGACTTCAATGCCAAGTCCGCCGAATTCGCCGCGGGTCTGCACCTGCATGTCGCGGAACGTCTTGGGGTTGAGGTAGCTTGAATGAGGGTCGAGTGAGGTCAGCATGCCGTTGATCGCGTTATCGATCAGGTCAGCATCAGCCGGCTCTTCCACGTAGTCCGCGCGGACGCGCTCGAACACATCGCCAAACAGGTTAAGCTGCCGGTATGTTTCAGAACTTGCGGCTTCTGCGCCACCACGGGTCGGGCCCGCATCAAGGGCAAAAATCCCTACAAGAGCCAGGCTCACCAGGCCTGCGGCCCCTGCAATCACCGTACGGTGCATCATTCGCTACCCTTCATTCTCACATCTGACCGACGCGCACACGGTGCCGTCGCCCTTGATCTCGTGCCAGTTACAATTCCGCCAGATTGTGGCCTAAGCGCGGTGCTCAACGAGCAAAATGCCTAAGCCGGGCGGCTCTGAAACCTGATCCACGGGGCCGGATCAACCGGTTTCCCGTCTTTTCTCATCTCTATATAGAGCACAGGTGTATTACCTGCACCTCTACCGGCCTCCGGACGCCCATTTTGGCCACCATTTGCCGCAGTTGCGCCCGTCGGAAGGCGCCCAATGGGCTCTCCGGCAAGCAACTGCTGGCCTGGCCCTGCGTAAATCTCGGCCAGTCCAGCGATAACAATAAGGTAATTGTCGCCCGGGGTGATTATCAACACGTTGCCATAACTGCGAAATGGCCCGGCAAACACGATTTCGGCATCCGCAGGGCTTACGACCTGCCCCCCGGCCCGGGCACGCAGGCTGACCCCCTGAGACGGGCTGCCTGAGCCGTCATCGGTCCCAAAACGTTGGACAATCCGGCCTGTTGCCGGGCTTCGCAGGGTGCCGCGCAGGGTGGAGAAGGCTGGCGGCGCTGTTTCCGCATCATCCCCGGGGCGCAAAGCCGCAAATGTCGGCACATCCTGCTCCAGACCGCCCAGCAAATCGCGCAGGGAGCGGGCGCGGCCTGCCAGTTCCGCATATTTGTCCGCGGCGCGTTTGGCGTCAGTGGAACTGATGAGTTCTTCCTCGCGCTTGGCGACCAGCAATTCATCAATCCGACGCTGCTCTACTTCCAGTGCCGCAACATCCTGCGTCAGCTGTTCGCGCTGGCTGGTGATGGTGCGGGTCAGGTCCTCAAGACTCTTGATCTGCCTGGACAGGTCATCGGCGACGTCCTTGAGTTCAGGGACGAGGGTGCCCAGCAGCATGGCGCCTCGGGCTGCCGCCAGGGCATCCTGCGGTTTCACCAGCAAGGCGGGTGGTGGCTCCAGGTCGAGCCGCTGGAGGGCTGCAAGGCTTTCAACCAGCTGCTCCCGCCGCGTTGCCAGCAATGCTTCGCTCACCGCCCGGGCGGCAACTAGACCTTCGATATGGGACTGGTTTTCGCTGACGGCGCTTTCCAGTGCCGCTGCCCGGTCCCCTGCAGCTACCAGTTCCTCGCGCAATCTCAAAACAGCGCGTGCGGCAGCCTTGGCCTTGGCCTCCGCTGCATCGCGAGACGATGACGCACCGCCCAGGGCGCGCTCGACTTCCATGAGTTCTTCAGCCTGAGCGGGGTCTATGCGTGTTTCCTGCGCATGTCCGGCAGGCAGCGCGACCGCGAACGCGCCGATCAGTGCGACCGCCAGTGTTGCTGTAAATGAAATGTCACGATGCTGCCGCATCAATGACCTCCTCATGGGCCAGAAGCGATGTCCCCGACAATTGGTCGTGCGGCTGCGCGCCGGCCAGATCCAGTATGGTCGGTGCAATGTCAGCCAGTGTCCCTGCATTGAGCTGTGTGTCGCTTGTGCAGGGGCCGCCATGGATGAGGCAGGGTAAGGACGTTGCAAGGCCGAGGCTGGTGTCCGTCCCGATGGCCAACAGCGTGCCGCCGCGCCGCTCAATAATGGCAGCGATCCGGCCCAACCCTTTGTCCTGCTGCTCGATGATGCGGCGGGCGGCTGAATCCAGTGTCTGACTGCCCGGCATACGCACTGCCGCTGGCACGCCGGCAAGCAATGCAAAAATCACGTCGGTCTTGTCGTCCTTGATGGCACGCACTGCAGCATCTGCAGCTTCAAGTGCGTTCGATGCCACCAGTGTCTTGCTGGCATTGGGGGTGCATCCTTCAACGGATGCCGCCCACAATGTGTGCTCATGGCGTGGGGCTGCCATCATCAGGCTCAAATCTGCGCTGCGCACAATGTCAGGAAGGCGCGGATGGGATGGTTGAAACAACGACAGGGGCTGGCTTGCCTGCGCGACAGGTGACGTACCTGGCTTTGACGTTCCAGGCTGGGGCCAGCCGATCATGCGCCTGCAAGCAGAAAGCGTAGCAGGACGCGCTGACGGCACATCCAATGTGTCGCCGGGCACCAGAACTTTCAGCAGGTCTGAAAAACCATCTGCTTGCGGATGAAGTATCAGCAATGCGTCATCGCTGCGCATGCCTGGATAGGTCTGGTCCGCAGCAGGCTTGATGTCGCCATCATTCACGCCTGCCTGGTTTTGGGCATCGATGTATTGTGCAAGGCCGCTGCGTTCCTGCGGGCTGGCATCCACAATGGCATCACGCACAAGGGCCAGTGCCTTGGCGTCCGCTGTTTCGTCGAGGGCGAAGGCGCGGCCGGACACGGTTGCAAAGCGCACCGTATCAACGCCTGCTACATCTTCGTGAAACTCGTGCAAAGCGCCCAGCGCAGCATCAGGTGCGGTATCCCGGCCATCAAGAATGGCGTGGACCCACACGCGAATGCCCGCGTGACTGAGATTGGCTGCGATCTTTGCAGCGTGAGCTGTGAGACCTTCGATGCCCGATGACGTCAGGCAGCACAGAAGGTGGCAATCGCCGCCTACACGCGTCAGGTCTTTGACGAAAGACTGAAACCCTGTGTGTTCCGCAAGACCACCGGGCGATCGAAGGACTGCCTCCAGAGGTGAGCTGGGGGCAATCGCGTTGTTGCCCTCGGCAATGGCTGCAAGGGCGCTGCTCATGCTTGTGGGCGTGGTGGCGGGAACTATGGATGTTGCAGCGGCGCGCTGGGCCAGCCGGTTGAAGGCGGGCGTGCGGGTGCTGAAAATCGGCGCACGCGGATTGTCTGCGACCGCGCCCCAGCCCTGGAGCATGGCCACGACGATGGGGCGCGCAGGCGCGTCGCCAGATGTTTTTGGTCGGCCGAAAAGTCTCATGGTGTTTTTGGTCTTGTGGCCTGCTGTGGGTGACCCGGAAATTCCGACTCACTGTCTGGTCTTGGTGACTAGTCGCGATGATAAGGGTGGCGAGCCAGAATGGATATGGCCCGGTAGACCTGCTCAAGCAGCATGATTCTCGCCAGCATATGCGGCCAAGTCATGGCGCCCAGAGACAGCATGGCGTTCGCCTTGGCTTTGACAGCCGCACTGTGGCCGTCCGCCCCACCGATCACAAACGCGATGTCACGGTGGGTGCCATCCTTGAGGCTATCCAGCCAATTTGCCAAATCGCGACTTGGCCGCTGTCTGCCGGTTTCGTCCATGGCAATGATGAACGCGTTGTCAGGCAGGGCAGCCAGCAGTGCTTCGCCTTCCAGTTCCCTGGTTGGCTTTGCATCCAGCTCGATTGTCTTGATGTCCGTGATGCCCAGATTGCGGCCCAGAGCTTGTGCCCGGGAGAGGTAATCGTCGGCAAGAGCGCGCTCATTCTTGTCACGCATGCGGCCGATGGCGCAGACGGTGATGCGCATTGTGTTCTTCTTTGTCTGCGCCTGCACTCAGGCAGGAGCGTCCTGCAACTGGCTAGTTGGCCAGCTGGTCTTCGGGCATGTCAGAGGACCAGAGGCGCTCAAGATTGTAGAAATCACGCACTTCTGGACGGAAAACATGGATTACAATGTCACCGGCGTCGATCAGGACCCAATCAGCATGGGTCATGCCTTCAACGCGCGGGGCCTTGCAGCCTGCTTTCTTCAGGGCCTCAACCAGATAGTCAGCAACGGATCCCACATGGCGCTGTGACCGGCCGCTGGCGATTACCATGCAGTCGGCCATAGATGATTTGCCTGCGAGTTCGATGGTGACAACGTCTTCGGCCTTGGTGTCTTCAAGACACGCCAGCGCTGCTGCGCGAAGCCGGTCGGACTGGTTGTGGTCTTCTGACTGTGTGCCTGCGAAAGATGTTTCTTCCGCCGCTTTGGCCTCTTGGCCAGCATAGTCGATACTCAGGTTTCAGCTCCACTTTTGCCCTCCACCCAATTCATTTGTGGGGAAGGGTGCCGGCTCACGGAGACCTTGCCGAATCGGCGAGTTATCCTGCCGGTACGGGCACCGTGGCCCGCTTCCATGAGGACAATATGACGATTAGGCCTGCAACCGCAAATACAGTGATTTCAGGCGGTTAACCGGCGACTTCCAGCAGGTGGAGCGAGAACAGCCCATCCGCGTCCGTCCACAGGCCGCGCGGCACAAATCCGGCCTTTTTGGCCATATCTGCGAACTCCTGAGGCTCATATTTGTAAGAGCTTTCAGTGTGAATGCGCTCACCATCGTCAAAATCGAAGGTTTGGCCTTCCAGACGAATTGTCTGCGGGCCTTTGGCTTCCAGGTGCATTTCAACACGGCCCTGATCGCCATTGTAGAAGGCCACGTGGGAAAAGCCGCTTTCGTTGAGTTCGGCACCCAGCTCTGACTGCATCCGTTTGAGCAGGTTCAGATTGAACGCAGCCGTAACACCGGCGCCATCGTCATAGGCGGCATCCAGAATGTGTTTCGGCTTTTTCAGGTCCACACCAATGAGAAACTGGCCGCCTTTGCCAAGCAGTTTGGTGCTGCGGGCCAAAAGGGCCTCGGCCTCGGCGGGCACAAAATTGCCAATAGTCGAGCCGGGCAGAAAGCCGAGCTTGCGGGTACCCAGATCACGGGTCTCAGCAGGTAGGTCGAAACCCTGCGTGAAATCGGCACAAATGGCACCGACGGCAATCTCGGGCATGTCTCCGGCCAGACCGCTCATCTGGCCATGCAGGTAATCTCGACTGATGTCGACCGCTACGTATCCTGCCGGCTTGTCGAGGGCGTCGAGCAGGCGGCGTATCTTGAGGCTTGAGCCCGCGCCATATTCAACCACCAGACAATCGGGGCCGACGGCCTCGGCGATATCGGCACCGTGCTGTTCGAGCAGGCCGAGTTCTGTGCGGGTTGGATAATATTCCGGGGTCTGACATATCTTGTCGAACAGCTCGGAGCCGCGTTCGTCGTAAAAGTATTTGGGCGCAATCCGTTTTGGAGAGGCGGCAAGGCCTGTCATGGCATCATCAAGAAATGTCGCCAGCGCAGGTTTTTCGTCTACAAAGAAAGCGAGCGCGGAGGAGTCCGTTGCGGGGCGATCAAGTGTTGTCGTGTCGTGGGCGGTCATTTTGTTTCCTTCCCGATACTGGTCGGGCTGTGGATTGGCCGTTCAGGCGTCTTCGCAGGCTTTGTGATGTGGGGCGGGATTTATGATCTGGAAATGTCAGGTGTCGCGTGCAAGGCGCAATCCTGAAAACTGCCATCGCGCGTGGGCAGGAAAGAAATTTCGGTAGGTCGCGCGCATGTGGTTCTCAGCAGTGGCGACGCTGCCGCCGCGCAAGACCATCTGATTGGCCATGAACTTGCCATTGTATTCACCAATGGCGCCTGCAACAGGCTTAAATCCGGGGTAAGGCGTATATGCGCTCTGCGTCCATTCCCATACGTCGCCGAATACCTGCTTGAGCTGTGCCTCACCGTCTGCTGACTTGGGATGCAATGCGGACTGTCCTGGCTGTGGGCCGGCAAAGTTGCCGGCCGGCTCAAGGCCTGCGGCTGCGTGTTCAAGCTCAAACTCGGTTGGCAGGCGGACGTCGCAGCCCTGTTCGCTGCGCCATGCAGCATAGGCGGCGGCTTCAAAGAATGAGATGTGGCAAACGGGCTCATGGGGGTTCACGTCGACACGGCCATGCAGCGTATAGGTTGTCCATGTGTCAGATGCCGTGTTGTCCTGGATCCAGTAAAGCGGAGCCTGCCACTGATCTGCCTGGGCCCGGTCCCATCCTTCAGCGTGCCACCAGCGTGGGTCTGTGTATCCGCCGTCACGAACAAATTCGAGATACTCGGCATTTGTGGTGGGACGGGTTGCGAGCGCGTAGTCGCGCAGCAGGACCTGGTGGCGCGGTCCTTCGCAATCATAGGCAAACCCGTCATTGGCCAGATCACCGGAGTGGCCACACATGGTGATGCCACCGGGAAAGTCGACCCATCCAAGGGCGGGTGCTGCATCGCTTTGGTTTTGAGGTGCCGGATAAACCGCAGGCCACATCGGGTTGAAGGACAGAGCGTGTTTCAGGTCTGTGACGAGCAGTTCCTGGTGTTGCTGTTCGTGATGCAGGCCCAGCTCAATCAACGGCGCAATGGTTTGCCAAATGTCGTCGTCGGTAGATTGGGCAAAGCTCAGGAGAGCTGCATCGACCTGGCTGCGGTATGTTCCCACTTCCGCCACGCTGGGGCGCGAGACGAGCCCACGGTTGGGGCGGGGGTATTGCGGGCCGACGGACTGATAGTAGGAATTGAACAGATAGTCGTAGATCGGATCGACCGGTTGATAGGTCGGGTCATGCGGCTTCAAGACAAAAGTCTCAAAGAACCATGTGGTGTGCGCGCGGTGCCATCGGGCCGGGCTGGCGTCTTCCATCGACTGCAGCATCTGGTCTTCAGGCGTCAGCGGCGCAGCCAGGCTTTCCGTTGCAGCGCGCACCCGCTCAAAGTGAGCCAAGAGCGTCTCGCGCGACAGGCGTTGGGCGCCGGCGGACGCAATATTATCAGAGGCGGTCGCTTGGCTGACAGAAGAAGGCATTGAGGCGTCTTTCGGCATCTTATGGAAACTGCGAAGCGCCAACTCCGCCAAGTTCAAAGGCGTAAGTCAACCACGTGTCAGGTAAGTGACGCGATTGTGTGTTTCCAGAGGCTATCCGCGCACTGTATTTGGACCGCTACGGATCATTTTCGCTCAGTCGGCAACCCAGGCGGACCCGATCTGTCGACGGATCTGTGTCGATGAAAGCGGTGTGGGCTGGTCCTCAATAAAGACCCAGGCGGGCGCTTCAACATCTGCCAGCCGGGATGCGTGCTCAACGGGAAATTGTCTGTTGGCATAACGGCTTGCGGCATGTGACAGCCGTGCCTTCAGGCTGTATCCGGGCCGGGCAATAACCGCGACGGGCACGCGTTCCATGATGCTGGTCCACTGGTGCCATTTGGGAAAGCTGAGCAGATTGTCTGCGCCCATCAGCCACACAAAACGGGTCGCAGGAGCGCGGTCGGTCAACTGACGTATAGTGTCAGCAGTGTAGCGGGTGCCCATCTGCGTTTCGATGTCCGTCACACGGATGGCTGGGTGATCGGCCATTGTCCGCGCACTTTCCATGCGCTGGGCAAACGGCGCCATGCCTTTTTCGGGCTTCAGCGGGTTTTGCGGAGACACCAGCCACCACACCTGATGCAGCTGCAAGCGGCGCAGTGCGACCAGGCTGATATGCCTGTGGCCCTCATGGGCCGGATTGAACGATCCGCCCAACAGGCCGATACGCAATCCACCGATCAAGCCGTTGTTCAGGCCGGGGCTGAGCTCTGAGGACATTTACGGCCGGGTCTGGCCGCTGCCGCGCACCACATATTTGAAGGATGTGAGTTGTTCCAGGCCAACGGGTCCGCGCGCATGCAGCTTGCCGGTAGCAATGCCGATTTCAGCCCCCATGCCGAATTCACCGCCATCAGCGTATTGTGTTGAGGCGTTGTGCAGCAGAATGGCGCTGTCGCAATCGGTCAGGAATTTGTCGGCCGTTTCCTGATTGTCGGTCACGATGCATTCGGTGTGCTGTGAGCCATATTCAGCAATGTGCGCCAATGCGCCTTTGACGCCGGGCACGACAGCAACAGCGATAATCGCGTCGAGATACTCAGTGCTCCAGTCTTCTACAGTGGCCGCAGAAATGCCGGGCACAAGCGCCTGAGACTTTTCGTCGCCGCGGATCTCGCAGCCAGCGTCCTGCAGCGCCTTCACGACGGCAGGCAGGTGGGTGTCTGCAACGGCTTCGTCGACCAGCAGTGTTTCAGCAGACCCGCAAATGCCGGTGCGGCGAAGTTTGGCGTTGATGGCTATCTTCTGTGCCATCTCGATGTCCGCGTCCTTGTCGACATAGACATGGCAAAGCCCATCCAGGTGGCCGAGTACGGGCACGCGGGCATCATTGGTGACGCGTTCTGTCAGGCTGCGGCCGCCCCGGGGCACGAGCAGATCGATCGACCCATCAAGGCCCTTGAGCATTTCACCAACAGCCGCACGGTCCGTGGTGGGCACAAGCTGAATGGCTTTTGAGGGGAGCTGCGCAGCATCAAGGCCGTGTTCCAGAATGGTGTGGATGGCGCGCGACGAATGAAAACTCTCCGAGCCGCCACGCAGGATGACCGCATTGCCGGATTTGAGGCACAGGGCACCTGCGTCCGCGGTCACGTTGGGGCGGCTTTCATAGATGATGCCGATGACACCAAGGGGCACCCGACGGCGCTCGATGTGTAGACCGGAAGGCATGTCCCATTCTGTGATGGTTGTGCCGACGGGGTCTTCGAGTTCAACGATGGCTTCAAGACCTTTGGCAATGGCCTCGATACGGTCATCGTCGAGTTTCAGACGGTCGAGCATGGCACCAGTCAGGCCACGCGCCTGAGCTGCTTCCATGTCTTTTTCATTGGCGGCAAGAATGAGGTCCACGTCGGCGCGGATGGTCATGGCCGCGGCAAGCAGGGCTGCATCTTTTTGTTTGCGCGGAGCTGAGCGCAGAACCTTGGCGGCGTCACGGGCATGGGCGCCGATGTCGCGCATGGTGGCGACCACATCAGGGTCTGCTGTATGGAGTTTTTCAACGACACTCATTTTGACAGCTCGCTTCTTGTGTTGGTCATACTCGTAGTCTTGGGTGTGTCTTTGGCGGCGCGGTTCAAGGCCAGATGGTCCCGGTGGATCATCTCGTCACGACCACGATAGCCAAGCAGGGCTTCAATTTCACCGCTTTTGTGCCCGGCAATGCGCGATGCATCACTGGAGGCGTAGGCCACAAGGCCGCGGCCAAGCTCGACCCCTGCTTTTGTCTGCACAATCACAGCATCGCCGCGGTCAAATGTACCGCTGACCTTGCAGACGCCGGCAGGTAGAAGGCTGCGGCCGCGCGCCAGGGCTGCAGCCGCCCCGTCATCCACGGCAATGACGCCGGAAGGCTGGAGGCTGCCTGATATCCAGCGCTTGCGGGCCACGACGGGTGTTTCATGGGCGGTGAACCAGGTGGCGTTTGCGCCTTCCTCAATCGATTTGAGAGGATGATCTGTCGCGCCCTTGGCAATGACCATATGCACACCGGCTTCCGTCGCGATGCGGGCAGCTTCGAGTTTGGTGATCATGCCGCCGGTGGACATGTCCGTGCCTGCGGTGCCAGCCATCGCCTCAATCTGGGGTGTGATGGCATCAACTTCGCGAATGAGGGTGGCGTCCGGGTTGTGAACAGGGTCATCCGTATAAAGACCATCAACGTCTGAAAGAAGAACAAGACAGTCTGCGTCGACCATGCTGGCGACGCGGGCGGACAGCCGGTCATTGTCGCCATAGCGGATTTCGGTGGTGGCAACCGTATCGTTTTCGTTCACAACGGGGACCAGATTGAAGTCCAGCAATTTGGTCAGGGTTGAGCGGGCGTTGAGGTAAGATCGCCGCCCTTCTGTGTCGCCCAGAGTCAGCAGGACCTGTGCGATGCGGATGTCATGGGTGTCAAGTGCTTCCTGGTAGGCGCGCGCCAGACCTATCTGGCCGAAGGCCGCTGCGGCCTGGCTTTCTTCGAGGGCCAGTGTATTGCGCGCGCCAAGGCCAAGCGCCTTGCTGCCCAGAGCAATGGCCCCTGAGGAGACAATGATCACCTGCTGTCCACGGGCGCGCAGCCGTGCCACGTCGTCGCCGAGGGTCTGAAGCCAGTCACCGCGCATGCGTCCAGACGCGGCATCCACCAGCAAGGCGGATCCGATCTTGATAACAACACGTTTTGCTGTGACGAGGCGATCACTCATGGGCGCCAGCCTTCCGTAGGCGCAGGGCGATCTTCCTTGATGGCGAGTTCTTCGGCTTCCTTGGCTTCTGCTTCGTCAATCAGCATCTGCCGGACATTGGCGACATACACGTTGATGGCACGCAGCGCCTCAGTCACGCCTTCGCCGCTGGCGCTGGACAGCATGATGGGCTTGGTGCCGGTGATGGCTGTGATCTCGGCTTCCTTTTCAGCGCGCGCTTCAGGTGTCAGGGAATCCACCTTACTGAGGGCTACCAGTTCCGGTTTTTCAGATAGTCCGTTGCCATAGGCTGCAAGTTCGCCGCGGATGGTGCGGTAGTCAGCGGCGACATCATCCTGTGTCGCGTCCACGAGATGCAGCAGGACGTTTGTCCGTTCCACATGCCCCAAAAAGCGGTCACCAAGGCCGAGGCCTTCGCTGGCTCCTTCGATGAGGCCGGGAATATCGGCCAACACAAAGGCGGCCTCGTCCACTTTCACAACGCCAAGGTTAGGTGTCAGCGTTGTGAAGGGGTAGTCAGCAATCTTGGGTTTTGCGGCGGTGACGGTCGCAAGGAACGTGGACTTGCCCGCATTGGGCAGGCCAACGAGGCCCGCATCTGCGATCAGTTTGAGGCGCAGCCATATCCAGCGTTCTTCGGCTTCCTGGCCTTCATTGGCGCGACGGGGCGCCCGGTTGGTCGAGCTTTTGAAGCGGGCATTGCCCCAGCCGCCGTTGCCACCCTGGGCCAGCAGCACGCGCTGGCCGGCTTCGGTCAGATCAGCAATCAGCGTTTCGTTGTCTTCTTCAAAAATCTGTGTGCCGACGGGAAGCTTGAGCACCACGTCGTCGCCGCCCTTGCCGAAACGGTCACGGCCCGCGCCGCTCTCGCCGCGGCGTGCCTTGAAGTGCTGTTGGTAGCGATAGTCGATGAGGGTGTTGAGGGAGTGGACGCACTCTGCCCACACATCGCCGCCCTTGCCGCCGTCGCCACCATCGGGTCCGCCGAATTCGATGTACTTCTCTCGACGGAACGAAATGGTGCCGTTGCCGCCTGCGCCTGACGCGATAAAGACTTTTGCCTGATCCAGAAACTTCATGATGCTTTACTCAGATGAGGTGACTTTATCAGGCTTTCCCAGCGGGGCTTATCCATGCGGTAGGCGTTGCGCAGCTTGCCAGCCTCGGGGTTCAACTTGGAAGCTGAGGCAACCGGCATGGAGGTGTTCATGAAATGAAACCCTGTCTTTTCAAGTACGCGTGCCGAGGCATCATTTCCCATGGCGCAAAAAGCGCGCAAGCTACCTGCCTTGAGGGTATCAAACGCCCAATCACGAAATCCAACCGCGCATTCCGTCGCCAGACCTTTGCCCCAGTGGGCAGGGTCGATCCAATAGCTCAGCTTGTATTGGCGGCCACTTACCCCAAGTTCGACCATGTGGCCAAGATTTGTCGCACCAACAAGAGTGCCATCTGCTTTGATGATAATGATAAGCCGATAGTCCGTACCTGCTGAAATCTGCTCAGGCACCTGCGCACTCCACTCGCGCACCAGGTCTGCGGGGCAGGGGGTGGGAATGTGAGACATGACGGCGCCGATGCGGGCATCACTGGCAACGCGCGCATAATCGTCCGCATAGTCCGACGCGAGCGGACGCATGATGAGACGGTCTGTCTCAATCAGGATGTCGCTCATGCCGGGCAATGTATGCGCCATTGCTGTCACTCAGCCTCTTTGTTGCACCAATCCATCAATCCAGCGGTCACGGGTCATGACCAGATCGAGGGACGGCATATCTTCGCCACGCGCCAGGCAGTGACGCTTGGACTTGCCACTATACTCAAAGCCGCACTTGGTGAGCACGCTGCCTGAGGCTGCGTTTTCTTCAAAGTGGCCGGATGTGAGATGCCCCACACCCAGATCAGCAAATCCGATGGTGACAGCGGCCTGCGCTGCTTCTGTCGCGTATCCGTGTCCCCAATAGGGCTCGCCGAGCCAGTAGCCGAGTTCCACGTTGAGGCCAGGAGCGTGGACATTGTCCATCAGCTCAATGCCCACCACACCAATCAGTGCCCCCTCGAGTACGATGGCATAGGGCGATCCCTTGCCTCGTGCGCGGGTGTCTGAATGGGTTGCGATCCAGTCTTCCGCCCCGTTTTCAGGATAGGGGTATGGGAGACGGGCCAGCATCCGGGCCACGTTCCAGTTGTCAGCGAGTTCTGTGAGCCGTGGTGCGTCTTCCATTGTTATCCACCGCAGCTCAAGCCGCTTCGTCTTCATCTGCGCCCGCATGGGACGTCCTTTCATGATGGCGAGAGAGCAAAACAAAAGGGAGATGACGATCCATCTCCCTCCCGGTCGGCTATTGCCTCATGAATGGATTGCCACCAAACGGTGGCAATTGGTCCACCGTGTTCTTATTCAGCTGCCGCTGATGCCGGGGTTGCCGGTACCACTGATACATAGGTGCGGTCGCCTGCGCGGGTGCGGAAGGACACGTTGCCTTCGACCTTTGCAAAAATCGTGTGGTCCTTGCCCATGCCGACATTGTCGCCCGGGTGCCACTTGGTACCGCGCTGACGCAGAATGATGTTGCCTGGGATCACGGCTTCGCCGCCGTACTTCTTGATACCAAGACGACGGCCGGCTGAGTCGCGACCGTTGCGGGATGAGCCGCCTGCTTTTTTATGTGCCATCTTGTGTGTCTCCGTATGTCTTTAAAATACCGGTCGGCTGCGTGTTACGCGCTGATGCCAGTGATCTTGATCTGTGTCTTGTGCTGACGGTGGCCCTTCGTACGGCGATATGTGTGCCGACGAACCTTCTTGAAGATGCGAACCTTGCGGTCGCGGCTCTGGCCAAGAACTTCGGCAGAGACCTTTGCGCCTTCGAGAAGCGGAGCACCGACTTTCGGCGCGCCTTCACCACCGACCATCAGTACTTCGGAAATTTCAATCTTGTCGCCGGGCTCGCCAAGTAGCTTTTCGACCGACAGGACATCGTCCTGAGCCACTTTGTACTGCTTACCGCCGGTGCGGATGACCGCGAACATGAGCGTCGTCCATATAATGAAGGGCACGAAGAAAGGCGGCGGACACGTTCCGCGCCAAAGTTACCCTTGGTCAAAAGAAAATCCGCCGGAGATCGAAAGATACCCGGCGATTGGGCGCGGATCATACTTTTTGGGGGCCTCAAGTCAAGCGGCGTATGGCCGTTTGGCGCGCTTAACTGCCTGAAACAAGGCTCCTATGTGCTGTCAGGCCCAGAAAATACGCCACAAGGGCAATCCAGACGACCACAGCCCATACCGGCGGCTCGGGGTAGGTCATCACCATCATCAGGCTCAACGCGGCCCAGATGGCGGTAAAAACCAAGGTAATCAGCCGTAATTTCACCACTCGCATGGGGTGGGTGAATTTGAGGCGGGTGAAGGTCAGCACCGCACAGACGGCAATGACCGCAAGATTCGCCCACGGGTCTGTTTCCAGCACCCACATATAAAGGACCAGCACATTCCAGACGGCGGGGAAGCCTTCAAAATAGTTGTCGTCCGTCTTCATATCGCGATTGGCGAAGGTGTAGAGCGACACCGCCAGCACCACGCCGGCGGTGGCTGCGCCCCAGCCTTCGGGCAGCAGGCCAAGGCTGGCCAGCATCAAGGCGGGAACCACCACATAGGTGAGGTAATCGACCACCAGATCCAGGGTTTCTCCCGAAATGCGGGGCAAAACCTCCAAAACCCGGTAGCGGCGGGCCAGCGGTCCATCGAGCCCATCGACCACAAAAGCCAGGCCCAGCCACAAAAACGCGGCCTGTGGGTCACCATTGGTGACCGCTGTCAGCGCGAGCATGGCGATGACCGCCCCGGACGCTGTGAACACATGAATGGCCCAGGCGCGCTGGCGTTCAAAGGCCGTGAAGGTCTCTTCAGGACCCCCTTCAGGCCGGCCTTCGGGTGAAATTGTCGCCATGTTGTTGCTCGAATCGTGGATCATCAAAGATGCATAACAATAGCAGGTGCCGTTATGGCGGATACCAGTAGCGGGAGCGGGACAGATGAATAGCGGACCTTTTGGGTTTCTGGGCGCGGTTGTGCTTGCAGCAGGCGTCGCCTTTGCCGGCTGGCAGGTGGGCACCGGCTTTTTTGAAGGCCGCAAGGCGGAGCGCTATGTGACCGTCAAAGGTCTGGCCGAGCGCGACGTGACCGCTGACCTCGCCATGTGGCGGCTGCGCTATACGGCGGCGGGCAGCGACCTCACACAGGTGCAGGCCGAGATTGACGGCAACACCGACACCATCCGTGAGTTTTTGATGTCCCGCGGCGTCAAGGCCGAGGAAATCAGCCTGGAGCGTCTGGAAGTAACGGATCTGCTGGCGCAGGCTTACCGCTCCGGCGGCATTGGCCAGGCGCGCTACATCATTGCGCAGAACCTGCTGCTGCGGACGACGAATGTTCAACTGGTGGATGAGTTGGGACGGGACACGGGCGAACTGGTGCGCCGGGGCGTCGTGCTGGCGGATCTTGGCGGGCCGACCTACTCCTTCAATGGTCTCAACGAGATCAAGCCGGACCTGATTGCCCAGGCAACAGCCGCCGCGCGGACCGGTGCGCAGGAATTTGCAGACAATTCAGGATCAAAGCTGGGCGGTATTCTGCGCGCCAATCAGGGCGTCATCGTCATTCGCCCGCGCGACAATACCGGCGGTGTCAGCCAGGAAAGCCAGCTTGAAAAGACAGTTCGCGTTGTGGCGACTGTGGACTACTCTTTGAGCGACTAGGTTCTTGGCACCCACACTTTTAAGGGACCCCCTATGGGATCGCTGTTTCGCGGACTACTCATCATCATCTTCTGGGCCGTGCTGATTGCCCTGTTTGCCGCCGCGCTGGATGGTGACATCCGCGATGTGCTGGAAGACTACATCCCGTTCTTTGATGTGGCGGACCCGCTGATCGACTGGCTGTCAGAGTTCCTGTCAGCCCTGTGGGAAGCGGTAACCGACGGCTAGCCGCGTTTGCTGCATGGCCGCTCTTGCGGTTTGCAGCGCGGCGAGTCTATTGTCCGCGCCCTGTTGACCAGTGGGCGGTGCGCTTAACACGCCAGCCGCCGCCCATGCCCCGCGGAGAGGTGCCGGAGTGGTCGAACGGGGCGGTCTCGAAAACCGTTGTGCGCGCAAGCGTACCGAGGGTTCGAATCCCTCCCTCTCCGCCACATACTGTCCAAGAATCACGACAAGGCGACCTACAGAGTCTAAACTTGTTTCATGCCAGGGGATGATTGGACATCAGATGAGAACGACGCAGTAGTCGCCGACTACTTCGACATGCTGCAGAGTGAATTGGCTTTTAGGAGCTACAACAAGGCTGAACACAATCGTCAGCTCCAATCCTTAATCGGCAGGGGACGTGGCTCCATTGAATACAAACATCAAAACATCAGCGCCGTGCTGAAAGCGATGGGTGAAGTTTGGATTGGCGGATATATGCCGCGGTTCAACTTTCAAATGTCGCTCGCTGATGCGGTTGCACGTTGGCTTGAGCGAAACCCGCAATGGTTGGGGCGATCGCCAACAACGCAAGGCGATGGTGAGATGCTGCAAGAGCCAACCTCGCTCTGGGTCGGGCCAGCACCCACACTTTCCAACGAGCCAGAGCCCGATGAACTTCAACAGACGCTTGCTGTGGCAAGGAGGTATGACGTGGTTGGCCGCGACAAACGAAACCGAGAGCTTGGTAAGGCTGGTGAGAGGTTTGTTGTCGACTTTGAGCGCGCAACACTGTCCCAAGCAGGGCGTAAAGATCTGGCGGACCTGGTGCGCTGGGTGGCAGAGGAGGACGGAGACGGTGCTGGGTACGACGTCCAGAGTTACGGATCCGACGGCCGGTCTCGCCTCATTGAAGTTAAAACGACAAATGGTTGGGAGAGAACGCCCTTCCACATCACAAAAAACGAACTGGCGGTGGCTGATGCCAAGCGCGATGAATGGTGCCTCTTTCGACTATGGAATTTTTCTCGTGAACCAAAGGCATTCGAGTTGTACCCGCCTCTAGACCAGCACGTCTCACTAACTGCTGAGACTTTCAAAGCCAGTTTTGACTGAGGCAGCTCAGGCTTCCACAAGCCCCATCAACGCCTCAATCATCTGCGCTGACAGCACCTTCGGGGAATCGAACTTGTAGCGGTCCAGGTTGATGGGCAGGGCGAGGCTGCCGTGGATGCCGGCCCAGAAGAGTTGCGCCATCATGTGCGGATCAAAAGCTTTGAACTGGCCGCTTTTCTGGCCGGCGCGGAAGGCTTCGCAGAGGTTTTTGTAGAAGGTTTCTTCGTCCAGGTCCTGCGGGTCCTGCGGGCGGGCGCCCTCGTCGCGCACGAGGAGGAACGCGCTGCGAAACAGGCGGTCGTTATCCAGCGCGAAGGCCACATAGTGGTTAAGCAGGACGCGGACTTTTTCTACCGGGCTGGTGGCGTCATCAAAGCTTGCCTGCATGTCCGAGCGTAACCGCCCCACCGGTTCAGCCCACAGCGTCTGAGACAGGTCAGCCCGGTTTTCAAAATACTTGTAGAAAGTGCCGATCGATATTCCGGCTTCCTCGATCACGTCCCTGATCGAGATGTCGCCCCATGCCCGGGCGTCGCCGGGAGCGATTTTGCGACGTCGGGAAAGCCGGACAAATGCCTCCCGCACATGGCTGCGCATTTCTTCGCGTTTTTCAGGCGTTATCGAGGGTCTGGCCACTGGAAACTGCTCTTGGTGACGGTCCCAAGGGAGTGGCATTTCCACACGCTACGCGCAAGTCGGACGTCCGCCCTCCACCCGTAACAAGAGGCACAGCATACATGTAAGCGCGCCATGCTGCTTGACAGGAGGTTTTGCGAACAGTAAAAAGAACATGTTCATTAAACCTTTCGCAGCCGGGACCGTCCTGCTCTGCCTGTCAAAAAGACAACCAAGTCAAAGACAACCAAATCCAGGCTTTCGATATCCAAAGGAGAGGGCGACGTGACACACGCTGAAACGCAACCGCAAAAAAACAGGACTGTGCCTCCAACCTCGGGACTGGCCTACAGAATCGAAAAATGGGGCGGGATGCCCTTCAACCTGCTGGAAGCTGCCGGTGCCTATGTGCTTGTGCGCCCAATGAACTGGGCGTTGCGGCATCTCGATGGGCTGTCTTATCGGCTGGAAGGGACACTGCTGCGGCGCGTCCTGCAGCACACATTGTTTCCAGTGGCACTCATCGTGTCGCTCTATGCAGGGTTCGAACTCGCTGCCAACGGCGTGACGTTCAACTCACTGCTCACGCTGGTGCTTCTCCCCTTCATCAAGGGCATCATGGTTGCGCCGATTGAGCGGTTGATGCCGTTCAGCCGGAAATGGCTGGAAGGCGGCAACGATACGAGCGTCGACCTCATCCTGTTTATGTCCGGCGCCTTCTGGAATGGCTTTGGCAAGTACCTTCTGCAGGTGCTCTTCATCCTCAGCCTTATCGAAGTGCTGGAGCCTTATGGCCATGGCCTGTGGCCAGCGGAACTGCCCGGGGTTGCTCAGGTCTTTCTGCTGATCCTGATCAAGGATTTCTTCCGTTACTGGCTTCACCGCGCCATGCATGAAGTGCCGTTCCTGTGGCGGTTCCACGCGGCGCACCATTCGGTGGAGCGGCTCTACTGGCTCAATGGCATCCGTAGCCATCCGGTGGAGGTCGTGATCCAGGTATTCTTCTACGCGCTGCCTTTCGCGCTTCTGCAACCGTCAGCAGAGATCGTGATGGTCGCCATCATGATGCAGCTGTGCATCGGCGCATTTCAGCATGGCAACATCGATCTGAAGCTGCGGTTCTGGGAGCACATCTTCTCGATTGGCGACAACCATCGCTACCACCATTACCCAAACAAGGACGTTGGCGATTCCAACTATGGCGGCGAGTTCATCGTGTGGGACATGCTTTTTGGCACGTTTTACAATCCGAAGAACGAACGGCCGAGTGACGTGATCGGCATCGGCACCGCGCCGAACTATCCGATGACGGTCGCGGGTCTGCTGATCGCTCCCTTCTTGCCGGACCAGAAGGTCTTTGGCCCTGACAACGAGCGGACCAGCAGTGACGTGCCGCCAGCATCTGAGCCTTCCCTGCGGGTTGGTGAAGCCAGAACCTGATTCTGTTGGAACGTCGGCAAGCGGTCGGCGAGGCTTACAGCGATCAAGAACAGCAGAGTGGGCGTATCCAGGAAATGTCCTGGGTGCGCCCCTCGCCTGATTGGCTACCCGGGTTTGCGGCAGATGAGAAACACCGTCCGCCCATTGCCGGGCTGCCAGTGGGTTTCGATCTTGAAGCCGGCGTCGGTCATGAAGCCGACAAGGGCGTCAGCTTTGAGGAATTGCACAAAGGGCACTTTGCCGATGGCGCGGCCCAGGGGCAGGATGAGCTTTAGCCAGTTCATGCCGTCGCCCAGGCATACGGTGCTTGAGACAAACACTCCGCCGGGCTTGAGCCAGCGATAGATGTCTTTTGTTGTGCCCGCTGGATCTTCGATCAGGTGCATGATGCTGTTGCCGAGGATGGCGTCGTAGCTTTCATCCGGCACGTTCATGTCGGCAATATCGGCGGTCGTGAATTTGACGTTGCTGACGTTTTGTTCCAGGGCCTGCCGTTTGGCGATTGCCAGCATGGCGTCTGAGATGTCGAAGGCATCAATGTGAGCCACGTGGGGGGCGTGGCGTAGGGCCGTGCTCCCGGTGCCGCAGCCAAATTCCATCACCTGCATGTCGGGGCGAAACTGTTCGCGGGTCAGGCGCAGCTTTTCTTCATAGGCGTCCATGTCGCCTATGGGAGAGGCGAAGTACTTGTCTGCGATCTTGTCCCAGAATTTGGCGTCGTGCGGCATAGGTGCCTCCTGCGGGCTGAAACTGTATGCCCAGTAGATACCCATGCGTATTTCAGATAGAAATTGCTGAATTATGTTCGTTTGGTATGCAAAAATAGATGAATTGGAACGCCATATCCTTTGACTGGAACCAAATCCGCGCGTTTCTGGCGACAGCGGAGGAAGGGTCCTTGTCAGCTGCCGCCCGGGCGCTCGGCCAGACGCAGCCCACCTTGAGCCGACAGGTCACCGGACTGGAGGACGCCTTGGGGGTGACGCTGTTTGAGCGCGGGCACCGGGCCATGACGCTGACCCAGGCCGGACACGAAGTGCTGGCGCATGTGAAAGACATGGGTGACGCAGCACTCAAGGTATCGCTTGCTGCGTCGGGCCAGTCCAGCCACGTGGAAGGCAAGGTCAGCATTACCGCAACCGAGCTGTTTGCGCGGTATTACCTGCCGTCGATCATCGCTGAACTCCAGCAGGTCGCGCCGGGGATATTTGTCGAGGTCATTACCTCGAACGATGTACGGGACCTTACCCGTCGTGAAGCCGACATATCCATCCGCCATGCACGACCGGAGCAGCCGGATCTCATCGGGCGGTTGGTCGCGGAAACCACCGCGCATCTTTATGCATCCCGTGACTATCTTGATCGGTCCGGGCGGCCAGACGGGCTGGATGATCTGGCTGACATTGATCTGCTCAGTTTCGATGAAGCGGAAAACATCGTTCCGTTTCTGCAAGGGCTGGGTATGCCGGTCACGCGGGAGAATATGCGTGCGTCAACTGCAAGCGGTGGGCTGTTGATGGAACTGACACGCGCCGGGCTGGGGGCCACGTTTCTTACCAAAGAGGCTGCGGACAGATTTCCCGAGCTGGAGCAGGTGCTTCCCAGCATGGCGCCCGTGCCGGTTCCTGTATGGCTGGTCACCCATCGGGAGTTGCGTACCAGCCGGCGTATTCGCCTTGTCTATGACTTGCTGGCTGATCGGTTGCCTGCGCTTATGGCTGCAGCGGCCGATGATCAGTCGGCAGAAAAAAGCGAATAGCGCGGCCCGCGCGGGGCTGGCACTTTTTGATCCTCTGGCAATGTGCAGATGCGGTTCATGCGGGTGATGCTGCCATCGACATATTCCCACACCAGCTGTTGCCCATCGAGGTAACGCCGCACGACGGTTGGACCCCAGCCGAAAACTCGAAACTCAAGCGCGCCCTGATTCCAGACCATGCCCGCAGATGTGCGCGGGCAATATTCCCTGTCACCGATGGTAAACACGACCGCACCCTCAGTGTCGTTGGACGTGAAACCCCCGGTGCTGTTGGGGCCGGAATCGTGGATGATGCCGCTGCTCGTGATGACCGTCCGGGTGCCGCATTGTTCAACGCGTTCCACATGTCCGACCTTGCCGGTGACGCCGATCCACAGGCCGCGAATGTCGACGGTGCCCACCGGCAGCGGCTCTGTGCACTCACGTAGGATCGGCAGGGGAAAGTGGGTGTAGCTGCAGCCGGGCGTGTTTCCCTTTGGAATGTCGGCTGCCCGCCTGCCGCTGCTGTCGAGCTTCGGAAGGGCGCAATAGTCGATGGTGCTGCCGTCTCCTTCCAGCGCCGCCTGCTCTGTTGTCAGCGGTGGGCGCTCAGAGAAGAAGGCGAGCCAGAAGAGCCAGGCTGCACCTATGACCAGTGCAGTCACAATGGACAGGGCAATCTTGGCCAACCACTTCATCAGCGTTCTTTCATCGACGCACTTTCATGGGATCATTCGATCCATGACCGATGTGCCACCCTTGTATTGGCATTATTTGTGCCAATAGTTGTGTTGGTGTCAAGTGTGGCGGATGCTGGTCTTGTGACCGCTTCCGTTGAATAATGGCGATCAAGGGACGCGATGAATCCCAGGAACGTAAGGGGCAGGAAATGAGTGCAACATTGGACGTCCGTCCGCTGGCAGGATCACTGGGGGCTTCGGTGTCCGGAATCAATCTGGCGGAGGCGGGCCAAAGTGATGTGGATGCGGTCAAGTCACTGCTGACGGAGCGCAAGGTTCTTGTTTTTCCAAACCAGAACCTGACGCCGGCACAGCATGTCGCCCTTGGGCAGAAATTTGGCGAGCTTGAAGGGGCACATCCGAACCTCGCCAAGCCTGATGCACCCGACCCCCACATCTTTGAGCTGGCAGCCAGTGAAGGTGGCATTGCGGATGAGTGGCATACGGATCTGACGTTCACCGACTCGCCCCCCCTGATGTCGATCCTCAACATGGTGACGTGTCCTGAGGCGGGCGGTGACACCATGTGGACCAATCTCATTGCCGCCTATAACGACCTCTCCGAACCGATGCAGGAAATGCTGGAAGGGCTGACGGCGCTCCATGATGCGCGGCCGCATGGCAATCGCGACGCGATGGCCATTCATCCGGTGGTGCGGTTGCATCCTGAGACCCGAGAAAAAGCGCTTTACGTCAACGAGCATTTCACGCGGCGTATTGTCGAGATGAATGCATTCGAGAGTGAAGCGCTCCTCGCCTTCCTCACCCGCTGGGTTCAAAACCCGCGTTTCACCGCGCGCATCAACTGGTCACAAGGCATGATCGGCATGTGGGACAACCGGGTGACCCAGCATTTTGTCATCAATGATTTTGTGGGTGAGCGGGTCATTCAGCGTGTCACGGTGCTGGGCGATCATCCTGAAGGTGTACGGGCACCTCGCTTCGAGCCGTGGACCAAGCGGGCCAAGCTGTCGGCCACCAGCCATTGGGATGCGCAGCTGTATCGCTTCCTGCGGGATCGTGAAGGCAAGCAGGCGGCCGAGTAGGCTGCCCTACCTGTCATTGGCTGTCAGGTCAGCCTGTCTGGCCAATCAGGGTTCCGGGTTCGTCTGTTGAGGGGTGCGCGCTACCCGCTGCAGCCGGGCAGGGGATGTCAAAGCAGAAGCAGCAGCCTCCACCGGCATTTCTTTCAAGGCTGATTGTGCCGTTCATGTGCTCGGTGATCTGACGGCAAATCGCGAGACCAAGACCGGTTCCACCATGGCGACGGGTATTGCTGGTCTCAACCTGTTTGAAGCGATCAAACACGGTGTCAGCCTGGTTGTCAGGAATGCCGATGCCTGTGTCGTGTACCTCAACCTGAAGGCAACCACCATCCATATTGCGGGCGTGTTTGATGAACACGTCCACAGACCCTGCGTCCGTAAACTTGACGGCGTTGCTGATCAGGTTGGACAGGACCTGCCGAATCCGGTCGCGGTCACTCATGACACGCGCTGGCAATCCGTCCGATCCATGCAGATTTATGACCACCTGTTTTGCTGATGCCAGCGGGCGAAAGAGGTCTGTAACCTCGCGTGCCAGCTCCGCCGGATCAAAGGGCACGCATTTGATTTCGAGGCCGCCAGCTTCATTCTTGGAGTAGTCGAGTATGTCATTGAGGATGGACAGCAGTGAGTGTGCCGAGTGCAAGGCAATCTCGGCGTGTTCTTGATCTGCTTCTGGCATCTTCGACATGGTCAGCAATTGCAGCATGCCAATCACGCCGTTCATGGGGGTGCGAATTTCGTGGCTCATCATCGCCAGGAATTCTGATTTGGCCTTGTCGGCTTCCAGGGCGCGCTCACGCTCGGCCTCAATACGGTCTGCAGCGCGTTGCATTTCGCGGCGGTAGATCGTGCTGCCTAGAAACAAGATGACCGCGCCGCAGATCAAGCTCACAAGAAAGGCAGGGTCAGGGTCGTGGCCCGTAGTGCCAGTGGTTTCGTTCACATAGCCAAACACAAATGCGCCGCAGGAAACTGCAGTGGTGAGAAGTCCAAATCGCCAGCCCTGAATGAGCGTGAAAGCAGCAATGGCCGGGAGGAGCAACAGGTTGGTAGATGAGATCAGGATGCCCAGGCTAAGGGACAGTGTGATGAACAGCGTCATGGCGCCATAGCCTGCCAACCTGACGCGTCTGCCGAAGGAAGGGTGCCCGTTGATGAGTGTCGGCCCGAGCAGAAATCCAATAGCGATCGCCTGACCAAGTGCAACCTGGACCGGGTGAATGGCCAGGTAGGGGATGTTGGTTATTGAGACGAGTGTGCCCGAAATGCCGGCGAGTACGCAGAACGTCGCAAATGTCCGCTCCGATGCAACCCGAAGCTCCGCACCTTCGCGTGTCTCAGGCCAGTATTTAGTCTTGAGCAGACTGAGCATTTCGCCGTGCCAGGTGGGATACAGTTACGCTGGTAGCTAAGCATTATTGTCTTAATCAATGCCCAATGCCTTGAGAGCATGACGAATTTTGACCTTCGCTGATGCGGCTGCTTCTGTTTCCCGTGCTTTCTTCAGAATGTCACCTGCAGTTTCCTGAAAGTCGGGGTGTTGCGAGGCCAGCACATGAAGGCCGTGATACGCCCAGGCGCGGACGAACTTTGCGTCATCAAGGATTGCGTTCTGCAGATGTCCCTGCACCGGTTTGACCTGATCCAATGGAATGGTGAGGTAGGGAAGACACTGCAGCACATGAAGACGAGCCTCCCAATGGGTCGTGTGCGGCAGCGCGTTCAGCACCGCTGATGTTTCATCTGTGGACTGAGGCAGCCACCCCAGTTCGAGGTGGTGTTTGATCAGCCACGTGATGCCACGTTCGCATTCAGGGTCACCTAGCGATCGGATCAGCCGTGAGCCGAAGGTGAGATCTGTCTTGTTGACGTCATAGATCTCCGCAATGGCCTTGACGGATTTTCCGTCCCAGGCGGCAACCGTGTCTTTCAAGCTCATCTTGTGCTCTTGGGAAAGTGGTCGCGGGGTCAGCATGGAAGGCTATGCTGGTTACCCCGCTTTGTGTCGAACTCCAGTTGTGTCGGTGTCCTATGCCTGCCTCCCGAAAGATCGCTTTTCTTGCCTGCAAACACAATCTGACAACGTCGCCGGACAAGTGGCCGGATGCGTTCGAGCATGACATGGAGCTGGATGCTTTTGCGCCGGCCTTCGCAGCGGTGGGGCTTGAACTGATCGAAGTGGACTGGGAGCAGGTTGATCCTTCGACAGCGGACTTTGATCTCTACTTTGTGCGCACAACATGGAACTACAAAGAAAAGCCGAACGCGTTCGCAGCTTTTCTATCCCGGGCTGCTGCATATGCCCCTGTGATGAATGATCCGCAGACAATTTTCTGGAACATGAACAAGCGGTATCTGGAAGAGTTGGAGGCCAAGGGCCTTCCGGTTATTCCCAGTGCTTTTGTGGATGGTCCGGATACCACCGTGGATGACTTGCGCGCGCGCTTGGGCACGCCTGAGATTGTGCTCAAGCCACTTTATGGCGGCGGAGGGTTTGATATGCGTCGGGTGACGCGTGATGAAGATGGCCTGGACCTGGTGCCTGACACCCATTTCGCCCAGCCGTTCATGTCCGGCATTCTGGATCAAGGAGAGTTGTCGTTCGTGTTCGTCGAGCGTGAGTTCTCTCACGCCCTACGCAAGCGACCCGCCGATGGAAACTACCTGATCCATACCCATCACGGGGGGGCGGATGAAGCGTATCACCCTCCTTCAGGGGAGATTGAAGCGTGTCGCGCATTCCTTGAGGTGATGCCCGGACCGGCCATCGCTACCCGCGTTGATGTGGTGCCGCATCAAGGTCAGTTGCTGCTGATGGAGCTGGAGGCCATCGAGGCACATCTCTTTCCTGCCTATAATCCACAGCTGGGCAGTATGCTCGCGAAGGCCTGCCGTCGCATCATCGACTGATTGCCTCAGGCAGTGCGACCGAGCTCCGCGGACTTGTCATCTGCCGGCAGCATCTCCAGCGCATCCACCAACGCGGCTGGGCGACCAAGCAGATACCCCTGACCACGGTGCACGCCAAGCATCTTGAGGGCGTTCAGCTCTTCTTGTGTCTCAATACCCTCGGCGATAATCGCGGCGCCGGTCTGGCTTGCAAACAAGACAAGCGCTGACGCCAGGGACGACTTTGCAGCGTTGGTGTGCACGTTGCTGGTAAGCGAGATGTCCAGCTTAATGATGTCAGGGTGGAGAAGCAGCATGTATTGCAGACCTGCATAGCCGCCGCCTGCATCGTCGATTGCAAGGCGCAGCCCGCGATTGCGCAAGGGCTTCAATGCACGGCCCAGTGCACCATAGTCTTCCACCTGAGCATGCTCTGTGATTTCGACAACGATGTCTGTGAGATCAAGACCGTCAAACACATCACCGAACCGTGGGTCCACCACCACAAACGGCGAGGCATTTACGGAGACGGAGATGCCATCTGGCAAAGATGCAGCTTCTTCAAGTGCGGTCCGTATGGCACGTAACTCCAGATCGATGCCCAAGCCCACTTCATTGGCTTCGTCAAACCACTCATTTGGCGGACGCTGCGGCTGGCCTGAGAAGCGGGCCAGGCTTTCAAAGCCAATGGGCTGGTTCGTTGAGAGATCCACAATCGGCTGGAAAACAAGAGACATCTCGTTGTTTGCTATTGTGTGTTCAATGCGTGTGCGCTTTTCATCATAATCTTCAGAATGTTTGAGGTCCGCGCCGATCTTCTCGGCAACCAGGCCCGCAAAAGCGCGTGTGATGTTCAGGTCGCGTTCGTTGAGGTGTTCTTTTGGTTCGGCGCTGAAGCAGCAGAACATCCCATACACCTGTCCGTTGTCGCGGCGCAGCGGCACGCTGACATGGGCGCCGATCATCTCAGTCACCGGCATGTTGGCTGCAAACGGTTCCTTGGATGTGTCTGGCATCAACTCGGGCAGGCGGCCTTCCAGAATGTGTTTGCAATAGACATCGTCCAGCGATTTTTCGTCGCCGGGTTTGATCAGTTCCTCGAGGCCGGGGGCATCCACTTTGCGAAAGACGGATTTGTTGTCGACGATTTCTGATACGTAGGCGACATCCATCTCCAGATGCTGGCGTACTGTCTCAAGGGCGCGTGTCACAAGATCGTCTTGCGCGGCGCTTTCAGAATTTTTGCTGGCGAGGAAGTCGATAAGAGACGGATTGGACATTTGTCGCTCTTTTTGTTGTCGATGGTCGACAGTAATGGTTTCAGCAACGATGCCCGCACTCGGCCTTTGCGAGGGCCCGGCACCTGGACGTGATTTTTCCCTTCCATGGTAGCGAGGGGGCGTTAACAATCTGTGCTCTGGCACTTTGTAATGCACGTATTACGAGTGTTTTCGCTGAAACCCTGTCCGGAGACTTCCCTGATTTTCGGGAGTTTTTCCGACTTTTCTCAAGAACAGGCAGAATTTTGTGACCGATGTCTCACACAAGGTTGTAACCACCCCCTCTCCTGCTCCTGATGCGCCGCCATGGGCGGCTGGTGTCGAAGGACGGATGGACGAGCTTTATCCGCGCCTGAGCGATGACGAGACCAAAAAGGTGCTGACCTATGGCGATGAGGTCTTGGTATCGGCAGGAACGCGCCTTTGGGAAGTCGGTGAGCGGAACGTCGCCTTCTATCTCGTGCTGGATGGGCAGATGGATATCCTGCGCCGCGACGAAGCGGGCGAGCACATTGTCTATACCCATGAGCGTGGCGGCTTCAGCGGTGAAACCGTCACGATGACCGGGCGGGGTGCCTTTGTTGCCGGTGCAGCGAAATCTGATCTGCGTGCGGTCAAAGTGTCGAATGAGCTATTGCGCGATCTTCTGGCTGTGGAAGCTGAGCTGGGCGAGAAGATCCTGCAAGCATTCATCCTTAGACGGATGAATATGATTTCCAAGCATCTGGGTGATATCATCATTGTGGGTGACGAGACCGACAAGCAAGCTGCCGGCATACGCGAGTTTCTGTCACGCAATGCTGTTCCCTATGCGGTGGTTGATGCGTCAGCCGACGCGGAGGCCGGCAGGCGCAAGGCGCTTGATGCAGAAACCTGTCCGAAGCCGCTGGTGATCTGTGGGCATACACGGCTGTCTCAGCCAACCATCAAGGAAGTGGCTGATTGCCTGGGGCTGACTGCGGAGTTGCCGGCTGACGCGTCCTTTGATGTCGCTGTTATTGGCGGTGGTCCTGCTGGCCTTGCCGCTGCAGTGTATTCCGCGTCCGAGGGGCTAGATGTTGTGGTGCTTGAAAAATGCGCCATTGGCGGTCAGGCGGGGTCATCGTCGCGCATTGAAAACTATCTTGGGTTTCCCACCGGCATTTCCGGTCAGGCGCTTACCGGGCGAGGATTCCTGCAGGCGCAAAAGTTCGGTGCCGAAGTGGCCGTGGCGCAGGAAGCCGCGGCATTGACCTGCGGGTCACCCTTCCATCACCTCACGCTTGATTGCGGTGGCCAATTGAAGGCGCGTGCTGTTGTAATTGCGTCTGGCGCTATTTACCGGCAGCCGGACATTGAGGGACTTGAGAAATTCGAAGGCGTCGGTGTTCATTACGGAGCCAGCCATATCCAGGGGATGATGTGCCGGGATCAGCATGTGGTGATTGTCGGCGGCGGAAACTCGGCCGGACAGGCGGCGGTCTATCTCTCGGGCCGTGCCCGCAAGGTGTCGATTCTGATCCGCCGGGACAACCTGGCAGATACCATGTCGCAATATCTCATCCGGCGGATAGAGAGCACGCCGAACATCGAGCTCGTTGTGCATACAGAGGTGCAACGCCTTGAGGGTGAGAGTGGCGTGGAACGCATTCACGTGCGCAACAACCAAAGTGGTGAAGACACAGCAATGGATGCAACGCACCTGTTCTTGTTCATTGGTGCAAAACCGGCGTCAGATTTTCTGGAGGACAGGATCATCCGCGATGAGAAGGGATTTGTCCGCACGGGCGATACGCTGACTGCAGAACACCTTGAAACTGCTAACTGGCCTTTAGCGCGAAAGCCCTTCCATCTGGAGACGAGTTGTCCCGGGGTCTTTGCTGTCGGTGATATCCGCTCGGGGTCCATCAAACGGGTGGCCTCGGCTGTGGGTGATGGCTCGGTATGTGTGAGTTTTGTCCATAGCGCCATTGCTGAAAGCCAGAAAGACAAGCGCTAAACCTCCCCAAAAATCCAGGATTTCTGCGACAAACCTTCGATTAGACATGTTGCGGCTTGATATGCGGCGTTCGATGTATTAAATAACTGACTGGTCAGTTATTTAATGTGAGAGCTTCATGCAACGGGCGCGGACAGATGATGCGAAAGACGAACGACGGCAGGCCCTGCTTTCAGCTGCTCTGGAAGTCTTTGTGGAGAAGAGTTTTGCGGCGGCGCGCATGGACGACATTGCGCGGGCGGCTTCTCTCTCCAAGGGCACCGTCTACCTCTACTTCTCGTCGAAGGAAGATCTGTTCGAAGCCGTCCTGCGAAACGTCGCGCTTCCAAAAGTTGAACACATCGAAAACCTGATGCGCGACGCGCCCTCCGTTGGCGAGGCGCTGGATGGTATTGGCCTGTTTGTCCCGCACCTGATCCGCGAAACAGCTCTGCCCCGGATCATCAAGCTACTCATCTCCGAGTCCGGCATGTTTCCCGAAATTGTTCAGTCCTACCGTGAAGATGTGCTGGACCGACTGCTGGGTGGTGTGACGGGGCTCCTGGCCCGCGCCAAAGCAGCCGGAGAAATAGAGGTGGGTGATCCGGCACTCGCCGCGAGGCTCGTGGCGGCACCCATCGCGTTTTCCGCTTTGTGGAGCGTTGTGTTTGAAACTGTCCCCGAAGCGCGCGTCGATATTGATGCCCTGATGGCCATGCATGTGACGCATCTCAAGCGCGCCCTCGGTGTCATTGAGGAGGTTAGCGCATGACCACACTCTTTCATCGAATGGCCTTGGTGCTTTGTGTGCCTCTCGCGCTGGTGGCTTGCGGACAGGAGTCAGACGGTCGCATTTACACGGGATATGTCGAAGCTCAGCTGGTGTATGTCGCGGCTCCCGCGTCGGGATGGCTGACGGACGTGCCCTTGTCAGAAGGGCAGACTGTTTCAACTGGCGATCTGGTGTTCGAGTTGGACAATGGCCTGCAAACCGCTGCCGTTGCGGAAGCAAAAGCAAGGTTGGAACAGGCAACTGCGCAATTAGCAGATCTTGAAAAAGGGGTTCGCTCGCAGGAAATGAGGGCCTTCGAAGCGCAACTTGCCGAAGCAAATGCGGATTTGCGACTGGCGCGGTCCGAGCGCGACCGCTCATTGGCGTTGGTCCAGCGCGGTGTCGCTGCCGCAGCGCGCGGTGACGAGGCAACGGCACGCTACGGTGTTGCGCTTGCCCGGATGAATACGGCGACGGCAAATCTGGAAACCGCAAAACTGGCTGCACGCGATGACACGGTTGATGCGGCAGCAGCGGCACGCGACGCAGCTTCGGACGCCCTGACCCAGGCTCAGTGGCATCTCACTGAGCGCAATGTGCTGTCGAAGACCTCGGGAACCGTAGAAGAAGTATTCAATAGGACAGGCGAGTTTGTATCCGCTGGTACGCCCGTGGCAGCGGTCCTGCCTGCTGATGGTCTCAAGGTTCGTTTCTTTGTGCCTCAAAGGCATCTAGCGCATGTGCAGCATGATGGTGCGGTATCAATTTCAGCAGATGCTCTTGATCAGACTGTTGCGGCGCGTATCACGCACATTGCGCGTGAAGCCGAGTTCACACCGCCGGTGATCTACAGCGAAGAGTCGCGTGACACATTGGTGTTTCTTGTGGAAGCAAAACCACTGGACGGCTCGGCCCTGCGTCCGGGGCAACCAGTTGATGTGAGGGTGCCATGAACGTGACCTCACAAAACGATCTGGCGATAGATGTTCGCGGTCTGGTCAAACGCTTTGGCGACAAGACGGCGGTGGATGGTGTGGATATCCAGATGCCGCGTGGTCAGGTCTGGGGGTTTCTTGGGCCCAACGGCTCCGGCAAGACCACAACCATTCGCATGATCTGCGGCCTGCTCGACCCGACCGAAGGTGCGGGACGGGCGCTGGGCTTTGACATCCTGAGCGAAAGTGCGGCCATCAAGCGACGCACGGGGTACATGACCCAGAAGTTTTCCTTCTGGGGTGATCTCACCATTCGCGAAAACCTTGAATTCGTTGCGCGGCTCTATGAACTCGACCGTTTGTCAGAGCAGGTAGACCGCACCCTGGAAACGCTTGGTTTGGCGGATCGGCAGCATCAATTGGCTGGCGCCCTGTCTGGTGGTTGGAAACAGCGGCTGGCCCTTGGTGCAGTGACCATGCACCAACCACAACTCTTGCTTCTGGACGAACCGACGGCCGGTGTTGACCCGCAGGCACGCCGTGACTTCTGGGATGAAATCCACCGGTTGTCGTCGGCTGGCCTGACGGTACTGGTTTCAACGCACTACATGGATGAAGCCGAGCGCTGTGATCGCATCGTCTACCTTGCCTACGGCAAACTCATCACTGAAGGACGGGTCAGTGACGTGATTGCGAAATCCGGACTGATCACATTCCGTGGTGTTGGCAATGATGTGCGTCCGCTGTCGGCCTATCTTGAGTCTCAGCCTGGTGTCGAACACGCCGCCTATTTCGGTGCGGCGCTGCACGTCAGCGGGCAGGACCGTGCGGCACTCGAGCGAGCGATCGCGACGGTGGACCCGTCAACGGCAACCTGGGAGGAGGTGGCACCCGGCCTAGAAGACGCGTTCATCGCACTGATGTCGCGCACTGGCGGCGACCTGCGGGTGCACTCATGAGGTTCCTGGGCCTCACGTCTTCCGCATCAGCTTATGCACGCATCGCCGCCATCTTCCTCAAGGAGATGATCCAGATGCGCCGTGACCGGCTGACCCTGGCCATGATGCTGGGCGTGCCGATCATGCAGCTTGTCCTATTCGGCTATGCCATCAATCTGGACCCAAAGGATCTACCCGCTGCCGCATTGGTTGAAGAGCAGACACCGATCGTCCGCACCATCCTCACCGCTATGGAGACATCGGGATACTATGACTTTGTCGAGCAGGTCGAAGACCATCAGCAGGCAGCCGATCTTCTCAGGCGCGGTGACGTGGCTTTTGTCGTCACGTTTCCTGCAGGCTTCACAGAGCGGCTTGTTCGTGGCGACCGGCCTCAATTGTTGATCGAGGCTGATGCATCAGATCCGTCGGCTTCTTCAAATGCGGTGGGCCGCGCAAACGAGATTGTGAATCTTGCGCTACGCCACGACCTCAAGGGCGCGCTTGCGCATTTGAAACAGGGGCCTGCGCCGGTCGAGGTGATTGTCCATGCGCGCTATAACCCCGAAGGCCTCACGCAATACAACATCGTGCCTGGTCTGTTGGGGGTGATCCTCACCATGACGTCGGTGATGATTACATCCATCGCCATGACCCGCGAAGGAGAGCGGGGCACCATGGAAAACCTGCTAGCCATGCCGGCCAAACCCTATGAAGTGATGATCGGCAAGATCGGGCCTTACGTGGCTGTGGGGGCGGTGCAGACGGTCATTGTGCTCGTTGCGGCCAAGTATGTGTTCGGCGTACCGTTTGCCGGCTCGTTGCCGCTTCTGCTTGTGGGCATCATGCTGTTCATCATCGCCAATCTGGCGCTGGGCTTCATGTTCTCGACCTTTGCCCAGTCGCAGATGCAGGCGATGCAGCTCACATTCTTTTTCTTTCTTCCGTCGATCCTGCTCTCCGGTTTCATGTTTCCCTTTCGCGGCATGCCGGACTGGGCACAGATCATTGGTGAAGGCTTGCCGCTCACTCACTTCCTGCGCATTGCGCGTGGCATCATGCTGAAGGGTGCAGACTTTTCAGACATACAGATGCCGTTTGCCGCTATCTGCCTTTTCACAGTGGCCGTCGGTATCCTCGCTGTGATGCGATATCAGCGCACGCTGGACTAGGGTGTGAGCTAGGCTGCGACGGTCTTCCGCAGAGCGCCGCGCAGCAAGGCGGCGTAGAGACGCTGACGCATGTTGGTTGGTGCATCCAGTTTCATTCGCGCCAAGGCTTCGTTCTCTTCTGCTGATCCGGCGCCACGGCCTGACAGTGCAAGCTTGAGCGCTGCAAGGGGAGAAGCGGATGCTTCGCGCATCGTGCCCAAGGCTGGAATGAGTCGCTGTTCGACTTCCGTGAAGTCCGAGCCAAACGGGAAGGCCGGTAGGTCACCCTTGGCTGATGTTGTCTTGAGCCTGCGTGCAAGTCCCTCCGGCGTATTCTCAATGGCGTGCTCGGGAATGGTGTAATCGGCCTGCAGCTTGCCTGCCTTCTTGGCCTGCGCCATGAGATCTGGCTGGAAGCGGCTGTCGCTGATTTCCAACATGGCCACGATGACTTGTGCGTCCGATTTTCCGCGCAGGTCGGCAACGCCATATTCGGTCACCACGATGTCGCGCAGGTGGCGGGGAATGGTCGTGTGTCCGTAGGACCAGCGAATGTTACTCTCCGCGCCGTTCGACCCTTCTCGGGTTGCGCGTATGGCAATCACGGATCGCGCCCCTTCCAGTGCAAAGGCTTGCGCCACAAAATTATACTGGCCGCCAACGCCTGAGACGACGCGCCCATCTTCAAGGCCATCAGAAACTACGGCACCCATAAGCGTGGCCATCATGCCGCTGTTGATGAAGCGGGCATTGGTGCGGGCGCGGCGTTTTTCTGCTTCGGGACCGTAGAGTTCATTGACGTAGGAGACGGGGCGCATGGCAATGCGCGCACGCTGGGTCTCATCCATGTCGCGCAGGCGCTGATAGAAATCAGATGGGCCAAGGAAGAAGCCCGCCTGAAGACACACACCGTCAACTTCGCGCGTGAGGACATCCGCCTCGATCAGATCAAGGAAGGCAGGCACAAACATTTCGCTGGCGCCGAACAAGCCCTGATCAAACTGTTCCATGTGGGCGGGGCCGCTTATCGTGGCCCCTTCAAGGTTCGAGATTGCTTCTTTGAAATCCGCGTTCTTGCTGTGGCGCATGATCAGGCCGGCTGCCACGGCGTCACCGATTGAACCGATACCGATCTGCAACGTGCCGCCGTCTGGCACCAACCGAGCAATCTGAAGTCCGATGGCATGGTCAGTCAGGCTTACCGGTTCGCGTGGTGGTGCAAACAGGGGCCAGGTCTGACCGGTCAGCATATGGTCGACTTCACCTTCGGGATAATCTGCATCGCCGCCCATGAAGGGCAGGTTTTCGTTTTCCTCTGCCACCATGATGGGGCTGATGATGCCTTCATCACGCGCGTTGAGCAGATCAACGGTCAGGTCCGGGTTGCAGCTCAGGGATATTCTGGGACCTCCCTCTGTTTCACGCCGCGCAACGATCTGGGCCATGACGTTTGGCTTGCGATCAAGAATGGCGCCCAACGCGTGTGTGTAGTTGGCTGAAATGTAGTTCTGCTGCGCTGCGGGTGTGGAAAGCCATTTCCCCGCGAGGAAGAAGAATTCAACAATCGTGATGTTGTCAGGAAGCGTGCCATTGCGCAGCGGGCGCACATAGTCCAACTCGGGATAGTCGCCGAACAGGCGGTCAATCACCGGCTTGATGAAATTGCGTTCGAGCTCATTTCCCGGATTGGGTTTTTCCAGCGTCAGGGCCGTCAGGATGGTCAGCGAAATCGACGGGTCTAGCATCGCCCGGGCGAACAGCGCGTTGCAGGTGACATTTGCTTTTCCCAGACCCAGCGGCATGGCGAGTACAATTTCGCCGTTAGTTGCGGCGATAATCTCGTCTGCGAGGGCAGCGGGGTCCGTGTGGTGTTTGGTCATGAGCCAACTCTGGTCGCGGGATGAGTGTTCGGCATTGTTCTAGCGCAAATGCGTGATGCCTAGGGTATCCACCTGATGCATTTCACCAAAGAAAAACCGCCGGGCGGGTACCCGGCGGTCTTGTCGTTCTGAGAGTTGGTTGGCTGTTATTCGGCGGCAATGGCTGCTGGAGCCGCAACGGTTTTGGTTGCCGGCTTCTTTGAAAACACCATGCCGTCGTCTTCCAGGCTGCCAAAGCGCAGCATCACCAGATCCTTTGCGTAATTCTGATGTAGCTTCCACGGCGTCTTGGAGCCCTGCTTGGGGAAACTCTCCATGGCGCGCTGGACGTAGCCGGATTTGAGGTCGAGCCAGGGCTCCACTTCCACATCACCTTCGGTAAAGCTTGGTGTTGCCTGATCCAGGCCCTTGGCATCCATGTGGTTCAGCAGGCGACAGACATACTCGCAAGTGAGGTCACATTTCAGCGTCCATGAGGCGTTCGTGTAGCCAAAGGATGACGCCATATTGGGGATGCCGGAATACATGAAGCCCTTGTAGGCCATGGTGTCTGCGGCGGTCATCAGTTTGCCATCCACAGACACATCAAGACCGTTCCAGACCTGCAGCTTCAGCCCGGTTGCCGTGACGATGATGTCCGCATCCAGCGTTTCACCGGATTTGAGCTTGATGCCATTTTCCGTGAAGCGATCAATGTGATCGGTCACTGCCGATGCCTTGCCGGATTTCAGGGCTTCATAGAGGTCGCTGTCCGGCACGAGGCAGACACGCTGGTCCCATGGTTTGTAGGTGGGTGTGAAGTGCTTCTTCACTTCTTCATCCCCCAGTTCCTCGCGGACCATGCCAAGCAGGTAGTCCTTCACCTTGGCAGGCTGCTTCATGCACATGCGGTAGAAGTACATGCCCATGAGAACGTTCTTCCACCGGGTGATGCCGTAGGCCAGCTTGCTGGGCAGGTATTTGCGCATGAAATTCGCAAACGCGTCCGTGCCGGGGCGCGACACCACATAGGTCGGTGTCCGCTGCAGCATGGTCACATGCTCCGCCTTGTCCGTCATGGAAGGCACCAACGTCATTGCGGTGGCACCAGAGCCAATCACCACGACTTTCTTGCCGGTATAGTCCATGTCTTCCGGCCAGAACTGCGGATGGATGACCTGACCCTTGAAGTCTTCGCGGCCTTCAAACTCCGGCGTGAAAGCTTCGTCGTAATTGTAGTAGCCGCCGCACATAAAGAGGAAGTTGGCGGTGAAACTCACGGGTTCTTTCGTCGGGCCGCGTTCGGCCTTGATGTGCCACAGGGCGTCCGGCGTGGACCAGTCGGCGCTGATAACCTTGTGTGAGAAGCGGATGTGCTTGTCGATGCCGTGTTCGCGCGCGGTGTCCTTGACGTATTTCAGGATCGACGGGCCATCGGCAATGGCCTTTGGGTCTGTCCAGGGGCGGAACGAGTAGCCCAGCGTGTACATGTCTGAGTCAGAGCGAATGCCGGGATATTTGAACAGGTCCCAGGTGCCGCCCATGGTCTCGCGGCCTTCGAGGATGGCAAAGCTCTTGCCTGGGCTATTGGCCTTGAGGTGATAGCCAGCGCCGACGCCGGATATGCCAGCACCAATAATGAGCACATCAATATGCTCCGGCTTGGCCGTGATCGAAGTTTCCTGAAGTGTCATGTGGTCCACCTGATTGCGCCGACTTTTGAGGCTTTACGTCGGGGATATGTCGCTTTGTGACTGAGAGAACAGTATTTTTGCCCAACTGACAAGATGTCAGGTAGTGTGATCCCTGTTCACCTTCAAGGGCTTGGCTACGGGTGACCTATGAGAAGCCCGCAGAATTCCGGGCCTAATGCCTCTTTCGATTGTGGCCAAGCCCTGCCAGTATGCGGCCCGAAAAAGCAAAAAAATCTGCCAGGGACACCAGTTTGACCTCGAATCACAAGTGCCTGATTGCCAATCGCGGTGAAATCGCCGTGCGCGTTGTGCGGACTGCGGCGGCACGCGGCATTGAAACGGTTGCCATCCACTCGCCGGACGATGCGGGGGCGCTGCACACCCAGATTGCGGATAAGGCAGTTCAGCTCGAAGGGGCGGGCGTTGCTGCCTATCTTGACGTGTCGGCCATCATCGAAATTGCGAAAGCCGAGAAGTGCGACAGCATCCATCCAGGGTATGGGCTGCTTGCTGAGAGTGCCGAGCTTTCAGCTGCGTGCGCTGATGCCGGACTGGTATTCATCGGTCCCAAGCCCGAAACGTTGTCAGAACTTGGCGACAAGGTGGCGGCGCGCGATCTGGCCAAGGCAAACGGCATTCCGCTGATCGAAGGGTCTCCGGTTCTGGCCGATGAGGCTGAGGCAAAGACATTTTTTGCGTCGCTCAACGGTGCGCCGGGTATCTTCAAGGCCGTTGCAGGTGGCGGTGGGCGCGGCATGCGCATCATTCAGGATACGGATGAAATTGCCACAGCATTTGCTCAGGCCTCCGCAGAAGCGCTTAGCGCCTTTGGCGATGGCTCGCTTTACATGGAGCGTTACCTGCCAACTGCGCGGCACATCGAAGTGCAGATCGCAGGTGACGGTCAGAACGTTGCCCATCTGTGGGAGCGCGATTGCACCATACAGCGACGTCATCAAAAGCTGATCGAGCTTGCGCCTGCGCCACGTCTCGCGCCGGCGCTTCGGGCGCGCATGCTGGACGCGGCGGTAAAACTCGGCAGAGCCGCCAGCTATCTTGGCCTTGGTACCATTGAGTTTCTGCTTGATGCGACCGGTGAGGGCGACGACGCGCCGTTCTTCTTCATTGAATGCAACCCGCGCATTCAGGTGGAGCATACGGTAACCGAAGAAGTCACCGGGCTTGATCTGGTGGCGCTGCAATTCCAGCTGGCGTCGGGCAGCAGTGTCGCTGACTGTGGACTTGATGCACTGCCGGTGCCGACAGCATCCGCGGTTCAACTGCGCGTCAACACCGAGAGCATGGGAGCCGACGGCGCGGTGCGGCCCGCCGGCGGCACCCTGACACGGTTTGATGCACCTGGCGGACAGGGCATTCGTGTCGATAGCCATGGCTTTGCGGGATACGCCACCAATCCGCAATTTGATTCATTGCTGGCCAAGCTCATCATTCGTCGTGGTGATCAGGACTGGTCGGGTCTGATGCGCCAGGCGCATCGTGCGGTGGGTGAATTCGCCATCGGTGGCGTTGAGACCAACCAGACCTTTTTGCGCGCCTTGCTTGCGAGCGAAGACCTGTCGGACTGGCGCGTTGATACGCGGCTCATTGAACGCAATGGCGCAGCGCTGGTTGCGTCGGCTGCACAGGACGCAGGTGTTCGTTCTGTTGCGACAGATGCACCGGATTCGACCACGCAGGCCGGGGCCACGCAGGCAGCTATCAAGATGGACGCGCCGGAGGGCACTGTGGGTGCTGCTGCGCCGCTTCAGGGGTTGCTTGTTTCCATCATGGTTTCTGAAGGTGAGCAGGTGACGGCAGGGCAGGAAGTTGCCGTGCTTGAAGCCATGAAGATGCAGCACGGTGTAACGGCGCCGCGTGCGGGCACAGTTCGTCTGCTGGCCGCCGACCCCGGGCATGTTCTTGATGAAGGGGCTGCTGTCCTCTTCATCGAACCGACCGATGATGCCGGCGCGTTGGAAGCGTCGAGCGCTGAGGTCGATCTTGATTACATCCGGCCTGACCTTGCCGAGCTGCATGCACGGATCAACAAGACGCTGGACCATGAGCGGCAGGCTGCCGTCGCCAAACGTCACAAGCTTGGCTTCCGCACGGCGCGCGAAAACGTGTCGGACCTGTGTGACGACGATAGCTTTCTTGAATACGGGCAGATGGTGCTCGCCGCGCAGCGCAACCGGCGTGAGCTGGATGACCTGATTGCCAATACGCCGGGCGATGGCATGGTGGCTGGCTTTGGTGCCATCAACGGCGATACGTTTGATGAAACGACAAGTCGCGCTGCCGTGCTTGCCTATGACTACACCGTGCTTGCGGGGACGCAGGGCTACTTCAATCACAAGAAGACCGACCGCGTCTTGGAGCTTGCCGACAAATGGCATGTGCCGGTGATGTTTTTCACCGAAGGCGGTGGTGGTCGCCCGGGCGACACGGATGTACGCAATGTGTCGGCGACAGGGCTTGACGTAAAAACCTTTGCGACATTTGCAGCGTCCTCAGGGGCTGCACCACGTGTTGCCATCAATAATGGTCGCTGCTTTGCGGGCAACGCTGTCATTTTCGGCTGTGCGGATGTGACGATCGCTACCAAGTCCAGTGCCATTGGCATGGGCGGCCCGGCAATGATTGAAGGCGGTGGTCTTGGTACCTATGCGCCGGATGAAATCGGACCCATTGATGTGCAGGCCAACAACGGTGTTGTTGACCTTGTGGCCGACGATGAAGCCCATGCGGTGGCGCAGGCGAAACAGTTGCTGGGGTTCTTTCAGGGCCGCACGGACAACTGGACTTGCGCTGACCAGCGCAAGCTTCGCCATGTGATCCCGGAAGACCGCAAGCGCGTGTACAACATGCGTGATGCCATCTCTCTTATTGCGGATGAAGGCTCGGTGCTTGAGCTGCGTGAAGGGTATGGGCGCGGGATGATTACATCGCTTGTGCGCATTGAAGGCCGTCCGTTCGGCCTATTTGCCAATGACCCGCACCATCTTGGTGGAGCGATTGATGCGGAAGCATCTGAAAAGGCCGGACGCTTCATGCAGCTGTGTGATGCATTCGGCATCCCGTTGCTTTCACTTTGTGACACACCGGGCTTCATGGTCGGGCCGGACCATGAGGAACTGGCGACTGTGCGCCGTGCGTCATCAATGCTGGTGACGGGTGCGAGCATTTCCGTGCCGCTCTTCATGATCTGCCTGCGCAAAGGCTATGGGCTCGGTGCGCAGGCCATGGCCGGTGGGAGCTTTACGTCGCCGGTGTTCCTCATCTCGTGGCCCACCGGTGAATATGGCGGCATGGGGCTGGAAGGTGCTGTGCGGCTTGGCTACTCAAAGGAACTGGCGGCTGCTGAGAGCCCTGAGGCGCGCGACGCGCTGTTTGAAAAACTTCTTGCCGCCTATTACGAGCACGGCAAAGCACTGAGTGTTTCGACACTTCACGAAATCGACGCGGTGATAGACCCGATTGAGACGCGCAAATGGATCATCAACGGCATCAAGACGGTGCCAGTTGAAGCCGCGTCCCGAGAGCGCCGCCGTCCCTTTGTTGATACCTGGTAACGGAGACATGATTGTGAGCAATCCTACCCAACGCGAATTGGACGAGTACCGCGATGAAGCGCGGGCATGGTTCACCGAGAACACACCCAAGGACCCCGGGTTCATGCTGCCGCTGACTTTCATGGAAGTGGGCACACAGGAGCAGTTTGATTTTCTGCGCGAATGGCAGAACAAGGTCTGGGCTGCGGGATATCTCGGTGCCAACTGGCCGGAGCAGTATGGCGGTCGTGGCCTGCCTGAAGTGTTCCAGAACCTTGCCACCAAGGAGATGGGGCGCGCAGGCGGGCCGATCATGCTCAACGCGATCGGCCTTAACTGGGCGGGGCCATTGATCCTGGATATGGGCACCGACGAAGAGCGGGCGCGCTACATCAAGAGTATTCTGTCTGCGGAAGATATCTGGTGTCAGGGGTTCTCCGAACCGGACCATGGCTCGGACCTTGGCAATGCCCAGACCAAGGCTGTGCGTGATGGTGATGACTGGGTCATCAATGGCTCCAAGATCTGGACGACACAGGGCAATTTCGCCAAGTACATGATCCTGCTGGCCCGCACCAATCCGGACGCGCCGACCAAGTACAAGGGTCTTTCCTTCTTCCTGGCTCCCATGGATGCGCCGGGCATTGAAACAACGCCGATCCGCAAGCTGACCGGCGAATATGGCTTCACGCAGACCTTCTTCAATGACGCCCGCATTCCAGGTGACTGCCTGATGGGTGAAGAAGGCGAAGGCTGGAAAGTTGCCATGCGGACGCTCGAATATGAGCGTGGCGCGCGGGGCGGTCAGCCCGGCGGATATGTCATGACCTATCCGGACATCACCGAAGTGGTGGAGCTGGCCAAGACGGCCAACTACAACGGCAAGCCTGCCATCGAGGACCCGCTCATCCGTGATGAGCTTGTTGGTCTCCTGATGCAGAGCCGTTCGCTGCGTCTGTCATCTGCGCGGACAGGACTGGCGCCCCTCAATCAGGATCGGCCTTTGTCCATTCCCCTGTCGTCAAAGCTCGCATCGACCGAATTCATGCAGCATATGGCTGAGTTCGCCACCCGTCTTCAGGGCACACGAGCCGCCTATTATGTCGGTGACGTTGATGCCCACGAGCATGGCATCTGGCAGCGCGGCTATCTCAATTCATTCTCGGCCACCATTGGCGGCGGCACCAGCGAGATCCAGCATAATATTGTGGGCGAGCATGTGCTCGGCCTGCCGAAATCATAAGAAGCGCAGGTTCTAGAACATGACATTCAGCAACAACGGATCCATCGGGTTTTCCGATGAACAGGCGGAACTTCTGGAAGTTGCCCAGCGCTTCTGCCGCGAAAAATCACCTGTCGACAAGGTGCGCGCATTGATTGACGACGAGACCGGTCATGACCCGGCCGTGTGGAGCGAGCTGGCGGAGCTTGGCTGGCTTGCCATTGCGGTACCGGAAGAGTTTGGCGGCGTTGGTTTGAGCCTCGCTGAGGTGGTGCCCGTGGTTGAACAGATGGGCCGGTCGCTGATGGGTGGCCCGTTCCTCTCAACAACCATCGCTGCCCAAGGTCTGCTGCATGGCGGGACGGACGCTCAGAAGAATGCGTTGCTGCCTGACCTGTGCGCAGGTACACCGGCAGCCGTGGCTCTCGTGGAAGGTTCCGGAGATTGGGATCTGACCAAAGCAGCCTGCACGGCAAAACGTGATGGCGATGATCTCGTTTTGTCGGGCACCAAGGTGCTTGCGGCTGATGCTGCTGCAGCCGCATGGCTGCTTGTGTCGGTTTCCCTCGACAGCGCGCCCGCATTGGTCATCGTGCCTAGGGACGCTTTGGGTGCTGATGCCCTGACACGCGAAGTTGTTATTGATGAAACGCGCCGATCCTACAAGGTGACGCTTGATGGGGTTCGCGTATCTGCAGACCAGTTGCTGAGTGGTGCTACGGCAGCACAAACGTTGGCCCACATTGATCTTGTGACCAGTCTTCTGGTCGCTGCCGAGATGTGTGGTGGCACAGCCAGCTGCATCGATTATACGGTGGACTATCTCAAGACCCGCAAGCAGTTCGGCAAGCTCATCGGCTCTTATCAGGCGCTCAAGCATCCTGCTGTTGATGCGTTGATTGCCTATGAGCAGGCGCGCAGCCATGTCTATGCGGCGGCGCACAGTTTTTCCGAGCAGGGCGAAGGCGAAATCGCCACCCGCATGGCCAAGGCGCAGGCAGCTACTGCCATGAGTTTTGCCGCTGACCGGGCCATTCAGTTTCATGGCGGGTTTGGCTTCACCTATGACTGTGATGCCCAGCTTTATCGCCGTCGTGCCTTTTGGGGCGACAGCCAGCATGGTGATGCCGCTTACCAGCGCAAAAAGCTTGCGGATTTGATGTTCTAAAGCCGCATTCAACATGTGTGTTTGAACGGGCCTGTTTGCCAAGACAGGCCCGTTTTTGCGTGTCACACTCATGGTTGACCGTCTTGCGGGACCTATCCTGATCTCAGCACGGCAATCCGATCACCTGTCTGGACCGTACAAGACCGATGGGTAAGGAAAATCTGTGATTTTCCCGGGTTAGGTTGTTTGGAGCCGGTCATTTGTTGGGAGCTGCAGCGTCTTTGTCGATCGCCACGTCACATCTTGATTTGACCGATGACGCCGTGACCTCATCAACCAGTGATGAGGATGCCACGCTTGCATTGATCACTGCGCTTCGCGACAGCGTCGAGAGGCGCCTGTCTGACCTCTTGCCACCTGAAGACCGTGCGCCATCGCAACTTCACGCGGCCATGCGCTATAGCGTTCTGTCTCCCGGCAAACGTTTGCGCCCGGTGATTACGGCACTGGTTGCGCGCCAATGCGGCGGCAATGAAGCCGCTGCCCTTGATGCCGGGTGTGCTGTGGAGATGGTCCATGCGGCCTCTCTGGTGATCGATGATCTGCCTGCAATGGATAATGCCGAGCTACGACGGGGCCGCGCGACGAACCACCGGGTCTATGGCGAGGCAACGGGCATTCTGGCTGCTATCTCGGTCATGAATCAGGCCTATGGCATCATTGCCGGGCTTGATGGCATGAGCGCCGAGCATCGCACTCAGCTGACGACCCTGTTCACGCAGGCAATCGGCCCGGAGGGGCTGGCCGGTGGGCAGGAATATGACGTCAATGGTGCGGCGGGTGCCAGCCCTGCAGACATTGAAACTGTCAACCGCCGAAAAACCGGTGCCCTTTTCTCACTTGCCGCCCAGGCTGGTGCACTCACGGGCAGCCATCCGGATATGGATCAGCAGCTGACGCATCTGGATGACTTCGGCAATCATCTGGGCCTGGCTTTTCAGACACTCGATGACATTCTGGATGTGGAGGCCACATCGGCTGCCGGCACTGGAAAAGACAAGAACCAGGATGGCGGCAAGCCGACCCTTGCCCGGGTCGAGGGATTGGATGCCGCCCATGCAGCCGTGCGCCATCATATCGAACATGCGCTTGAAGCATTTGAGGCCGGCGTTGGGCCCGCGCCAGGAATGCGGCTACTGTGCAGCCTCGTGTTTGACGCAGCACTGAAGGCGTAACGGGCTCCTCGTGACCGCACCCACCCCTGTTCTTGAAATAGATGCGGTCTCTTATCGCTACGGTGATCGCGTCGCGTTGAATAACGTGAGCCTGAAGGTCATGCGCGGTGACGTCTTTGCCTTGCTTGGTCCAAATGGCGCAGGAAAATCCACCCTCATACGGACACTCTGCGGACGCCTGAGACCTACAACCGGCACCGTCCTGGTTTATGGCGGCAATCCGGCGCGGTCGCGAGCGGCGCGCGGGTGCATTGGGCTGGTGCCTCAGGACATCGCGCTTTATCCCTATATGACGGTGGCTGAAAACCTGTCGGTGTTTGGCAGGCTGGCGGGCATTCGTGGTGCCCGGCTGGTGACGATGGTGGATCAAGCGGTAACCGCCACCGGTCTTGAAGACAGGGTGGACCAGCGCGTTGAGACCTTGTCGGGCGGGTACAAGCGCCGCGCAAACATTGCATCTGCCTTGCTGCATGCCCCTAAACTTCTTGTGCTGGACGAGCCGACGGTCGGCGTGGACCTTGATGCGCGCAACAGCATCAATGCTGTGCTGCGCTCCCTGTCCGAGAGCGGCATGTCGGTTCTCATCACCACTCATGATCTTGATCAGGCCGCCTCTGTTGCCAGCAGTGTGGGCATCATCGTGCAAGGGCAAGTCATTGAAACCGGAGCGCCTGATGATCTGGTCGCCCAGCGCTTTGGCGATGACCAGGAACTGGTCTTACTGCTTGCAGAGCCTGCACATCCCGGCGTTGCCGCCCTTTTGACAGACCGTGGGTTCAAGTCCCTTGAAGAGGGGCGCCACTGGCGTGGACGTTTGCCGTCAGAGGGGCCGGGCGTTGATACCCTGACGTCAGAGCTTGTGTCGGCCGGTGCCAGACTTCGCGAAACACGCGTGCGCCAGCCGGGGCTTGATAGCCTCTATGCGGACCTCACCGGTGAAAGCGAGGTGGCGTAGTGTTTGTCATCTCATATGTCAGTCTCATCGGACTGTTGAGAGATCGCGGTGCCCTCGTCATGGCGTTCGTTCTTCCTGCTCTCATTTTTGTAATTTTTGCTGCGGTGTTTTCCGGTACGCAAGGCGATGGACTTGAGATCGAGGTGGTGTTTGCTGATGCCACCCAGTCCGAACAGGGCACGGCCATTGGGGCTGCTCTTTCAAGCGACGTTGAGTTGCGTTTTGCGCAGGGCGGCGCACCTGAAAATGGCATGTCACGGGCGACGGCGCGTGATATGGTGCTGTCCGGGCAGGCAGATGCCGCCATTGTGGTGGTGGGACCTGTCCTTGTGCCACGTCCGCGAGAACCGGATAGAGCTCCCGTCGTTGTTCTGGCGGACGACGCCAAACCCATCGCCGGTGCCTTGGCTGCTGCGGCTGTGCAGCGGGCACTGGGGGAAGCGGTGCCCGGGTCTGTGTCTCCTCCGGTCGTCGACATCGAGGCGGCGGCAGAAGGAGAGCGTGATCCTGCTGTCACCTATTACGCCGGGGCTATCACCATCATGTTCCTGTTCTTTGCGGCCCTTCAGGGGGCGGTGGGCATGATCGAGGATCGAGCCAGCGGCATCATCGATCGCCTTATGCTCACGCGCGGTGGAGCCGGAGCGCTGGTTGCTGGCAAATACCTGTTCTTGACCGGGCAGGGGGCGATGCAGGCGATTGTGGTTTTTGCGGTGGCCTGGCTTGGCTATGAAGTCATGGTCTGGGATGCATTGGGGGCCTTTGTCGTGACGACGCTTCTTGCAGCGACATCGGCTGCCGGGCTTGCCATGGCAATTGTGTCGGTTGCCGCGACGCGGGCACAGGCGCTTGCAACGGGCAACGCCCTTGTACTGGTTATGTCGGCGGTGGGCGGGTCCATGGTACCGCGCTACATGATGCCAGAGTGGATACAGGATCTTGGTGCGTTGACCCCGACGGGCTGGGTCATTGATGCCTATCAGGCGGTCCTGTTCCGGGATGTCGCCGCCGCGGACCTTGAGCGCACATGGATGCTGCTTGCCGGGTTTTCGGTGGTGGCTTTGTTGTTTTCGTGGATCGCAACCCGATGGAAGGAGCGTGCTGCATGACGAAACCGCTCCAGGCCGGGCGGCTGCCCCGGGTATCGCGAAACCGGCAAATGGTGACGGGCCTGGCTGTGTCCGCAGCGCTCATTGTGCCGTGGCTGGTGGTGCACATTGCGGCCGTATTCTTCATGCCGCTTTCCGGCGTATGGCTCTGGCTGGCGCCGATGATTGTGGCAGCCCAGACTGTCCTGTCGGTGGGGCTTTTCATTGTTGCGCATGACGGCATGCATGGATCCATAGCGCCGTTCCGCCCTGCCCTGAACCGAGGCATTGCGAGGTTCTGTCTGCTGATCTACGCCGGGTTCTCGTTTGAGGCGCTGGCCAGGGAGCATATGCGGCATCACGCAAAGCCCGGCACGGCGGATGATCCCGACTACAATTTTGAGAATCCCCACAGCTTTGTGGCCTGGTACTACGGCTTCTTCCGATATTATTTCGGGCTGAAGGAGTTTGGCATTCTGACGGCCATTCTTGCGGTCTATGTGTTCGTGATCGGGGCGCCGGTGGCAAACCTGCTGCTGTTCTGGGCGCTGCCTGCGCTGCTGTCGTCATTGCAGCTGTTTTATTTTGGTACCTACCAGCCGCACAGGCCGATTGATGGGGTCCCGTTTGAAGACCACCACCGGGCCCGTAGCGTTGATCTGCCGCCGGTGTTGTCGCTGTTGACCTGTTTTCACTTCGGCTACCATCTCGAGCATCATCATCACCCAACGGAACCCTGGTGGCGTCTGCCTGCGGTTCGCAGGGCGTCGCTTATGGCTCACAATAGGAAGGGTCACGCAACGTGAGTATGTTTGGTCCGCTTGCGATCGTGCTTGGCACCATTGCGGCCATGGAGCTGTTCGCCTGGTGGGCGCACAAGAACATCATGCATGGCTGGGGCTGGGCGTGGCATGAAAGCCATCACCGTCCCCGAAATGGGTGGTTTGAGAAGAACGATCTTTATTCGGTTGTCTTTGCCGGGTTCTCGATCCTGCTGTTCCTGGCTGGCACCTATTTGTGGTCGCCGCTTTGGTGGGTGGCCGCCGGTATCACTGCCTATGGGGTACTGTATTATCTGGCCCATGATGGTCTGGTGCATCAACGCTGGCCATTCAGATACCACCCCAAGGGTGGCTATCTGGGTCGGCTGGTGGAAAGCCATCATCTTCATCATGCGGTGCATACGCGGGAGGGATGCGTCTCGTTCGGATTTGTTTATGCGCCGAGTCCGGACAAACTGCGTGCGCAGCTCAAGGAGAGCAAGAAGGTTGCCTAGTTGGTGGACACTAGATCTGTAGCGCGGGTCCAAAGCCCTGTGCGTGGTGTGCCCGTGGCTGATTTACGGAAGCGCGATACGATGGCGTCGCCCAAGCCCAGGAACACATATCCGATCTTCTGTGCTGTTGAGGTTCCCGCGCGGTCGTCCCAGGCCTGCTCACCTTTAGCCAGCACTTCCATGCCGATGCGACGATAGATGCGTTTGGCCGTTGCGATGGCCCATGCTGCGCGGAACGGCAGATGGGCAATGCCATAGACGGATGATGCGTAGTAAGGCTCTGCTTCCATCACCAGCCGGCGGGCGACGCGGGCGATGGCAGCACGGTTATTGGGATCAAGAATAGCCGCAGTGGAATAGGCCACGCTTTCTTCTTCCAGCCAACTCCGGGGCAGGTAGATGCGCTCTATCCGCGCGTCATCAATAATGTCGCGGGAGATGTTGGTGAGTTGAAAGCCGATACCCAGGTCGCAGGCACGGTCAAGAATATGCTCGTCCCGCACGCCCATGACCATTGCCATCATGACGCCCACAGCGCCGGCCACGTAGTAGCCATAGGTCAGTGTGTCCGCTGGCGTGGCGTAGGTGTGTTCCGCTACATCCATATGAAAGCCGCGCAGCAGGTCCAGCGGATACTGCTCCGGCACGTCATGTTTTTGCACCACGCGCTGGAACGACGTGAACACGGGATCATTCACCGGTTCGCCACGATAGGCAGCGCGGGTGCGCTCCAGCAGCATTTCAAAACGGGCGTGGGGGTCGCTTGTGTCCTCTTCGGCTTTTGCAAAGCCAAGTTCCTGACCGTCGATCACGTCATCGCAGTAGCGACACCACGCATAAAGCATGTAGGCGCTTTCGCGCATGTCGCGGCCAAAGAGGGCAGCAGCACCGGCGAATGACTTGGAGCCCTGCTGGATCGTGGTGCGGGCTTCTGCAACAACGTCATCCATGTTCGGATATTCCTGGAGCTAAGCCACAGGCTCCATGTCGAAGTCTTCAAGAACAATACGCGCCGTTGCCTTGGCAGACCCTACAACACCGGGGATACCGGCACCGGGGTGGGTGCCTGCGCCGACGATGTACATGCCTTCCAGCTTGTCATCGCGGTTGTGGCTGCGGAACCATGCTGACTGGGTCAGCACAGGCTCCAGCGAGAAAGCGGAACCATTGTAGGAATTCAGCTCTTCACGGAAATCGTTTGGTGTGAAGTGACGTGTCGTGACGAGGTTGTTCATCAGGCCGGGCATGTAGTTCTTGTCGAGATAGCCCAGAATGCGGTCTCGGTATTTTGGGCCCTCCACATCCCAGTCGATGTCGGCGTGTCCCAGATGCGGCACTGGTGACAATACGTAGAAGCACCCGTGTCCTTCCGGCGCCAGTGATGGATCCGTGCGCGTTGGGGCATGGAGATAGAGGGAAAAGTCGTCGGCAAGTTCCTTGCCTTTGAATATCTCACCGATCAGCTCGCGATAGCGCGGCCCGAAAATGACCGTGTGGTGCTGAATGTCCTCGTAGGGCTTGCTGGCGCCGAAATAGATGACAAAGAGTGACATGGAGAAGCGCTTGGACTTGAGGCGCGCTGCTTCCTTGCGTCCGCGGTCTGTGTGACCGAGCATTTTTTCATAGGTGTGCACAACGTCTGCATTGCTGGCGACCATATCCGCAACGAAGTGGGTGCCATCTTTCAGAGTCACACCTGTTGTCTTGGTGCCCGATGTGGTGATCTCCGCAACGTCAGCGTTGAGATACAGCTCACCGCCCAGATCCCTGAACAGATCGAGCATGCCGCTTACCAGCGCACCGGTGCCGCCCTTGGCGAACCACACGCCCCATTCTCGCTCAAGCGCGTGGATCAACGCATAGATGGCGGATGTCTCAAACGGATTGCCGCCGACAAGCAGCGAGTGGAAGCTGAATGCCTGACGCAGATGCTCATCTTCGACAAAGCTTGATACCTTCGAATAGACACTGCGCCACGCCTGCAAGCGGGCCAGTTGCGGAGCAGCCTTGATCATGGATCGGAAGTTAAGGAAGGGCACGTGGCCAAGCTTGATGTACCCTTCTTCCATCAGGTCCCGGGAGTAATCCAGAAACCGCTTGTAGCCGTCCACGTCCTTGGGGTTCAACTTGTTGATCTGACGGAACAGTTCGTCGGAGTCGTTTGTGTAGTTGAAGCTTGTGCCGTCTTCCCATTCCAGCCGGTAGAGCGGGTCAACCGGCAGAAGCGTCACATAGTCTTCCATCTTGCGGCCGGAGAGTTCGAACAGCTCTTCCAGCGCGGATGGGTCTGTGATGACCGTGGGGCCTGCATCAAACGTGAAGCCCTTGTCTTCATAGACGTAGGCCCTGCCGCCGGGCTTGTCGCGCTTTTCAAGCAGCGTTGTCTGGAAACCGGCGGATTGCAAACGAATGGCAAGCGCGATGCCACCAAAGCCCGCCCCGATAACGACGGCCTTCTTTGATGAAGGCGTTGCAATGTTCATGGCTGAGATACTCCGGACTTTGGTTCCTTGAGGCAGCGCATCGCGGCCAAGATGGGGACGGGCGGCTTGCCTGTGAGAATGCGGGCCTTGTCGGCGAGTGTTGTTTGTCCGGCATAGAACCGGGCGATGAGCGGCTCGGGAAGGCGGTAAAAGCGCTCCAGAACCTTGTACCTATCCTGCGGGCGCGCGGCGTCAAACAGCATGCGGTTCAACAGGCGGTAAAATCCGCGCTTGTCCCAGGCAGCCTTGGCATGGGCGCGGGTTGTCTGCGCGACGGTTTGCGATGTGATGTGTGGCAGAGCTGCAATTGCCTGCGCCAGACGTACATTGTCCGGGAGCGAGTAGCCGGTCACCGGGTGAAAGAGGGCCGCGGCCAGTCCGCTTCTGCCTGTGCCTTTCGGAGTCCCTTCCCAGAAAGCGTCAAAATTGCCACCAAGGGCGATTGGCAGCACCCCACGCTCTTCACGCAGGACCTTCTTGATCTTCCACCCCTTGCCGGTGGCGTAGTTCTCAATGGCATCGCGAAACACATCGTCGTTCAATTCCGCGCCATCGGAGTAGCGTGTGTCCTCCACCAACAACGAGGTTGGTGTATGGGGCAGCAGGTAGAAGAAACGGTAACCGTCTTCCTGTGGAACCGTGGCGTCCATGATGACGGGGCGGGTCAGTACGTGGGGCTCCTCAAGCTCCAGCTCCTGACCGACAAATTTCTGGAACCGAATGGCCAACGAGGTATTCGCCTTCTGGCCACGTCCATCGATGACGGCGTGGGCGTCAATATGGCGTCCGTCCTCCAGGGTCACGCCTTCCTCATCCAAAGAGGTAACGTCGCCTTCGAGGATCGGTGTTGCTTCCATGTCCTGTGCAAGCTGATGGCGGAGCTTTTCTTCGCTGATGCTGGCGTAGCCGGTTTTGAGCGCGCGGGCATGACCGGGAAAACGGACGTCCTGCCCGTGCCACTCATGGGCAATCAGTGGGTCGAGCCAGGCACGCGCGTCATCAGAAATGTCGCTGGTATGGAAAGACCAGGTGTGGCTGGGGTCGGGGTGCGGGTTGCGATCCACGATCCCGATTTTCAGATCGGGGTGTGAGGCCTTGAGGGCACGCACAATCAGCGCATTTGCCAGTCCGGCACCCGCCAGAAGCAGGTCGTATGTGGCGTTTGGCAAATGGGGGGACGCAGACACAGGAATTGGACGCTCTGGGCTGATTGTTAACTCACTGCAACAGGATACGCAGAATCCGCACATATGGATGAGAAAAGCGGCGTGTCTCTTGCTGTGTCTAACGGGAAATCTGATTTGAGGCGGGGTTTAGCCCAAATTGGGCTTGTCTGGACGCTTGTGTCCCGTTTTGGGGCAATTGGGTGCGGCTGACAGGCCACAATCGCAACGCAAAACCCCTTTCTCATCGGGCTTTTTGGCCGGTCTGAACTGCCGTTCATGTTCCAGACAGGCTGGATGTGGTCTCTGGGGACCGAAAGTTAAGGATTTAATTACCTTTCTGGCGCTGACGCTTGAAAGGACGCAAGAAATCGGGGCGACGTGGCAGCAGTTCATCGCATAAGCATCATTAGTGGTACCCGGCCTGAGATCCTCAAGTTGGCACCGGTTTATGCCGCGTTGGCAAAACGTCCCGAAATTTTTGCTCCAACGTGGATCGCTACCGGCCAGCACAGCTCTCTGGCTGACCAGGCCTTTGCTGATTTCGGTGTCAAACCGGACATGACTGTTGAACTGAAGGATGTGCCCGCGGGCGTGTCAGCTCAGGTCGGGGCGACCGTAGCTGCTCTGGCACCGGCGCTGGCCACGTCTGATCCTGAGCTTGTCATAGTTCAAGGTGACACCTCGTCGGCTCTTGCCGGGGCCCTGGCGGCTGCGGCCCGAGGCGTCCCCGTGGCCCATGTGGAAGCCGGTCTGCGGTCGTTCGATTTTGACCACCCAAACCCGGAAGAAAGCATTCGGGTGATTATTGCCCGTCTGGCACAGCTACATTTTGCGCCCACTGAAAACGCTGCTGCAAACCTGCGTGCTGAAGGATTCGCAGACAGGCGAATCCACGTTACGGGCAATACGGTTGTCGATGCTTTGATGAGCGTTCTCCCGACGCTGCCAGCGTGGCCTGAAACGCTTGAGCCACCACAGGCAGGCAAGCGGCTTGTGCTTGTCACCACCCATCGCCGGGAAAGCTGGGGCGACCAGATCGAGGGCATTGCGCGTGCTGTTGCATCGATCTCCGATGCCGTTCCTGACGCTGAAATCATTTTGCCGGTGCACCCCAACCCGGTCGTGCGGGACCCGCTTGCGACTGTTCTGGGGACGCATCCGCGGGTGCGGCTAACACCTCCGCTGGCCTATGGCGACTTTGTATCCGTACTGCGCCGCTCGTCGCTTGTCCTGACTGACTCAGGCGGTGTGCAGGAAGAGGCCGCTACGTTGGGCGTGCCTACTCTCGTGATGCGCAAGGTGACCGAACGCACCGAAGCCTTGGACGCGGGTGTCGCGAAGCTTGTGGGTACTGACCGCGACGACATTGAAGCGTTGGCGATTCACTTGCTGACTCATGAAGATGACCGGCAGGTCATGGCGCAGGGCGGCAACCCGTTTGGTGATGGTAAGGCGGGTGAGCGCATTGCCTCGCTGCTGGCGCGCGAGGTTGGCGCCTTGCGTGTGGTACGCAGCGGTGAAACAGAAGGGCCGGATGGTGCCAAGGATGGTACCGGCCGGCGATCTGCCTCTTGATGGCGGAAGCGCTTAGTGCGTTCCAGGACATGGTCAGCAACATCCTGCTCGGTATCGAGTGGGTGTTTCTGCTCGACTGGTCCTATCTGGCTTCACAGTCCTTTGGTTTCGATCTCGTCGAAGCGTTTGCGGTCCTGTGGTTCGTCATCAAGTTCCTGATGCTGACGATCGCGCTTGTGATTTTTGTCAGCGGTGCAGAAGACCTCTTTATCGACCTTTACTATTGGTGGCTGAAGCTCAAACGGCTGGGCGACAAGGACCCGCATGAGTTGCCGCGCAAGCTGGAAAGCCTGAAGGCTGTGCCACAGCTCAAGCTCGCCATCATCGTGCCCGCATGGGACGAGAGCGATGTGATCGCGCGGATGATTTCCAACACCATCAATACGGTCGACTACGACAATTTCCATATTTTCGCAGGCACTTATTCCAACGATCCGGATTCAGCGCGTGAAGTTGACCGCATGGCTGCGCGCTATCCCAATGTGCACCGCGCAGAGGTCGGGCATCCTGGTCCTACCAGCAAGGCCGATTGCCTCAACTGGATCGTCCAACGCATTTTTCTGTACGAAGAGGAAACCGGCGAGAAGTTCGATGGCTTTGTCATGCAGGACTCCGAGGATGTGGTGAACCCACTCTCTTTGCGTGTGATCAACTGGGTGCTGCCGTCGCGTGACTTCATGCAGTTGCCAGTGTTCTCCATGAACCGGGACCCGCTGGACATGGTGGCCTGCCACTACATGGACGAGTTTGCCGAGTGGCATAACAAGGACCTGCTGGTGCGTGAGGCAATGACGGGCATTGTTCCCAGTGCCGGTGTTGCCAGCGCCTTCTCGCGCAATGCGCTTATCGCCCTGTCTGCTGCAACGGACGACCAGCCTTTCAATACGGATAGTCTGACGGAAGACTATGACATCGCCATGCGCCTGCATGATCTTGATATGCCCGGCGCCTTTGTTCGCTACTGGGCCGAAGTGCCCCATGAGCGGGCCAGCTGGATTACCGGCCGCAAGGTCATGCGCACAAAGCGCGAAATCGTTTCGACCAAGGAATTCTTCCCGGACCAGATGTGGGCCTCCATCCGCCAGAAGGCGCGATGGACACTTGGCATTTCGTTTCTGGGGTGGGAGCAGCTTGGTTGGCAGGGCCGGTGGCAGGACCTCTATTTCCTGTATCGTGACCGCAAGGGAATGATCACCGCTCCGGCGGCCATCATTGGCTATGCGATTGTTCTGCAGATTGCAGCCTACTATCTGGCGCTGAACTACATCCCAGATCTGTGGCAGATGCCGCCGCTGATCGAACCTGGTAGCTGGGTCTGGTACATCATCGCCGCCAATCTGTTCTTCCTGCTCAACAGGCTGTTTCATCGTGCGTGGTTTGTCGGGCGAACCCATGGACTGATCTATGTCCCGCTTTCGCCATTGCGGGCGGTGGTGGCGAACTGGATTGGCTTCCGTGCCAGCCTGCGCGCACTCAAGCAGTATCTCTGGTACCGGATTTCCGGCCAGCGGCTGACGTGGGACAAGACAACCCATGCCTACCCATCACTCGCTGAACTGAAGCAGGGCAAGCCCAAGATTGGTGAGGTGCTAACCTATTGGGGTGCCATTGCAGCAGCGGATGTAGAGACAGCGCTGGCCAAACAACAGGAGACCTATCGTCCCTTCGGGCTGTCGCTTCTTGATCAGGCGCTGGTCGACGAAGACAGTCTTGCGAATGCGTTTGCGGAACAGGCGGGTGTGGCGTTTGAAGGTTTTGATGCGCTCAAGGTTCAGGCCGAAGCGCTTGCAGAGCTGTCTGCGCGCGATGCGGCCCGGTTTGCGGTCGTACCCGTGTCGCTCTCCAATGGTGAATTGAAGCTCGCTGCCGCAGAGCCATTGTCGAAAGAGCAGATGGTAGCGCTGCGGGCTGTCCTCGCACCCGGCCGCCGTATCAGTCTTGTTATCGCGCCACGCAGCGACGTGGCGTTTGGTCTGCGTTATGCGTGGGATCACACTCCCATTGATCGAGAGATCAAAGACGCTGTTCTTCTGCGGCGTTTGCAAATGGTCGATCAGGACGGCATTGAGCGCTTGTGGCGGCATATGCGCCGTCGTCATGTCTTGCTCGGTGACGTGCTCGTGCGTCTTGGCCTTGTGTCACACGATGCACTGACCAACGCCCTGGCGCTGCGTGGTGATGACACCCAGTTGATCGGTGATGCGCTTGTATCATCCGGGGCCATAACGAAAACTCAGTTGAGTGATGCACTGGACCTGCAGCCACATCCACCGCTTGATACCCTGAGCGTCGCGGTAGAGCTTGGGCTCATCCCGGCATCCCAAGTGAAGCAGATTCAAAAAGAGCTAGAGGGGGCGCGCTAGGGATGTCTCCCAGTGAAAAGCGGCGTGCGCGTATCAAGGCTTCCTTGGTGTTGACGGCCTTCATGGTTTTTGGCGCGGTGGGCATCTGGTTTGCAACAAAGGAAATGTGGATCCCTGATCTGTCCGTGATGCGGGCTCAGACCCTTACGGACGAACAAGCCGCGCCCTTTCCCACGACGACCATGGCGGACTTCAAGAGTTATCCGTTTATCCACCGGGCCTACGGGCTGATGGCGGAAGGTCAGTATGCTGAAGCGGAAATCTATCTGGCCCGGGCACGTGCAACCAATCCGGATCGAGCGCAGGTCTGGATCATCTCGTCACAGGCTGCCATTCAATCAGGCAAGGCAGGCCAGGCGGCCGAGTTTGCCAACGAGGCTGCTGCGCGCGATGCGACCAGTGGGCGCGCGATTTTGTATCGGGCGATTGCCCGTGACGTTGCAGGTGAAGTGGTGGCAGCGCGCGTGGATTACGCGGCCGCGCTTGCAGCGGGCGGCCTGACACAGGCCGAGCGTGACCTGGCGCAAAAGACGCTCGGTGAATAGCACACCCGGAGTTTATGTAGATCAGTAGTGGAGAATGGCCGTTCCGACGAACGCGCCATCGTCACGGTCATCTTCGTTGACGAACGCATAGCGGTACTGAACCTTGAAGTCGAAATAGGACCGCGGTCCGGTGTACTTGTCTTCGTTGAACCAGTAGCGAAGGCCAACGCCGGGACCGGCTTCAATAACGCGGTTGGTGTCGAACTTGTCGTCTGAGTATCTGGCGGCAGCTAAAACATGGGGCGTCAGCACAACTGACTCGCTGAGCTTGAAGCTGTGGCCGTACCAACCCTCAAGGTTAGTGGCGACAAAGCGTGGGTCGTCAGGGATGTAGGCAACGTCCGCATAGACGTTCCAGCTTTCCCAGTCGTTGAGCACGGGATCAATATCCAAGCCGTCAGCCAGAGAATAACCGGCAACCAGAAGCCAGGCATCGCGGGCCTGATCGCCCACTGAAATGAGACGCTCGACGGTGAAAACCAGATTGTGGTCAGCCAGTGGACGGAAGCGGGCGCCGACGCCGAGCTGCAGGGATTCCTCGCGGGTGTTGAGCGTGTCACCTTCAAAGCCGGTGAAGCCACGAGTGAACAGGGTGAGGGCCCGGTGTTTCATGCTGCCGATCTGCGGCGCGATATAGCCGACTTCCCAGCCCGCAAAGCTGTCGCTTTCGCCGGCTTCCGGCGCGCTGACCAGATCTACCGAGTTGTCGCGGAAGGACAGGAAGGCATCCGCGTACCAGGTGCGTTCTGTGTAGGAGACTTCACGGCGCAGGCGGAACAGGCGACGCTTGCCTGATGGGTCCTGAGCGTCAGGGCTGGCGTCATGGGTATCAATGGCGTCTCGGAAAAGTTCCGTTGAGCCATCCAGGTCGCCCTGGCGCTTGAGGGCATACCCGTAGTCGGCAAGGCCGTTGGATGTCAGTCCACCACCCGCGCGGGCTTGTTCAAAATAGCGCGCTGCTGCTGCGTCGTCGCCGGATGTGAGCGCCGCATAGGCCACATCCGCCGCAGCGCCTGGCTGAGCTGCGAGGGCTGCCTCTGCTTTTTCAAGATTTGCCTGCGCCTTCGCGGTGTCACCGGTCTGGCGGTAGAGCTGTGACAGGCGAACGCGGCGGTACACGCTTTCGTTCAGGGTCACGGCTTCTTCAAGGGCAGTGATGGCGCCCTGAGGGTTTTCGGGCAGAGAAGCAGATGCTTTTTCGTCCAGATAGAAAGGCAGCTGATCCGTTGTGAGGACGCGCCGGTCGACCTTGGCAAGGGCTGCGTTTGCGCTGGCGGTATCGCCTGCCTGGCGAAGGGAGACCGCCAGGCCCAGGGCGGCGCCCGGATTGTCTTCGATGCTCAAGGACGCCTTGAAGGCGCGCGCTGCTTCGTCAGGATTGCCGATCTCGGCGGATACGAATCCAAGGGCTCTTAAGGCATAGGCGCGCTGGGCTGAGGTGAGATTTCCCGTTTCCACGGCGCGGCCATACAGGTCCGCGGCCTGTGTCGGATTTCCCGCCTGCCAGGCCTTGTCGCCATCCGCGATCAGGGTCTGGCCAATATCGGCCTGGGCGACAACCATCTGTCCGGGCTGATCCGGCGTTGCTGCTGAAAGTGTTGCCGGCAGCAAGACACCGGCCGCCAGAATGGCGATGCCTGCGGTGCGAATTGCAATGGTGGGTCGTGACGTCATCAGGTGTTGTTCCCGCAAAAGAGGTATTTCCAGCAACCATGCAATTGTCTAGCCGGGTCGTGATTATCATAGCCTGAATTGGCAGAATGCGCTGAAACCTAAGACAAATCGGTTAACCAACGGCCAGAGTGTTGCTGTGCCGACACGTGATTTTGGATTAACAATCCGTAAACAGAACGATGGGCACACGCTTGTCGTATTTGCGGTATAGGTTTTGCCAGTGGGTGCCTTGCGGCGGATGCGATGTATGCGACCGTCCAATCGGATTGAAATCGGTAAATCTTCATGTAGATGAACCGGAAAACGGCTGAGGCAGGGCATGGCAGAATTTTCTGACGAACAGCGCGCCGCATTGCGCGGATTGATTGATGCTGAAGTGCGTGGACGGACCAACCGCAATGGCGGTGGCACGTTTGGGGTGCTGAGCTTCTTGCTGCTTGTCGTGCTGGCAGGTGGCCTTGGCTTCTTTTTCTGGGTCAATCAAGGGACCTGGGACTGGCGTAATCTCTACGCTGACGGTGGCGGTGGCGGCGATAATCGCGAGGTTTTGAGCGAGTTTTTGCTCCGTCAGGCCGAGAGCATTACTGACGAAGTGCGGTTTGCCCAACGTGAAGTCTCCAGTTTGCGTGGCCAGCAGGAACAACTGCGCGATGAAGCGGAAGAGATTGCTGCTGCCTACCGGAAGCTGGCCCAGAAAGCTGCCAAGGCTGAACGGATGATCTCAGTTGCGGAAGACCTGGATCGCAAGCTTGATCAGGTGGCTGGCGCTGTAGCGTCCTCCGGGGCTGTTCAGTCTGTTCTGGCTGACAAGCTCATGGCGTCCCGTCTTCAGGCAGGCACTTTTGAATGCGGCCACGCCTATCGGCCGACAGAAGATGGTTGGGAAGAAGTCATGACCCGGACGGTGTCGTTTGAGTCCGGATTCACGTCCCCTCCCAAGGTGTTTTTGGCGCCGAACCTCCTGGAAGCCTATTACCGCGAGCCAAACGTCATTCTCGCGTTCGAAGCCGGCAGCATCACTGAAAACAAGTTCGATCTGACGATCCGGGCGGCTGGAGCCTCAACAATTTCTGATTGTCGGGTCGACTGGATTGCGGTCGGTTCTGTCGAGTAGACCTGCCGACTTCCGACCCCAATAAGGGTCGTGTTAACCAGAATAAGGCACTGTTCCTCCTGAAATTCTGCCATCCGACGAGGTGGCGTTCAGGAGAGCAGGCAATGGGTACGTGTTCAAAACTGGCATGTGGGGTGGCAAGTGCGGCTTTGGCCGCCTGTTCATTTTCGCCGGATGTCCCCAAATCCACAGTCGCTACCGCGCCGATTGCCCAAAGCGAATTCGTGACGGCGGCAATTGCGCCTGTTTCTCCAGACGCACCCGACACCACCTGGTGGCGTCTTTATGATGACCCTGAGCTTGATGGGTACATCACCAAAGCCCTGTCCGAAAACAACAGCCTGAAGGCAGCTTTTGCCAACCTTGATCGGGTGCTTGCCGCGCTTGGGGAAAGCCGCAGTGCATATCTTCCGTCTACGGATATAAATGCGGGCGCGACCTATGAGCGTGATGCGGCGCAGCAGGCGACGCAGAAGGCCAAGACGGAAGACATCTCCTATACATCCGGTTTCAGCCTCTCTTACGAGATTGATCTGTTCGGGCGTGTTCGCAATTCCGTTGCCGCGGCGCGCGCTGATGCGCAGGCCGCTGAATCAGCGTTGCATACATCACGCATTACGATTGCCGCTGAGACAGCGCGGGCCTATGCGGATATCTGTTCGGCCAATCAGCAGATTGCCGTGACGGAAAATACCCTAAACCTTCAAACGCGGACAGTGGATCTGACGCGTCAGCTTACGGAAGGTGGTCAGGGCACCAAGCTCGATATTGTTCGGGCGCAGGTGAACGTGGAAAACACCAAAGCCTCGCTGCCTCAGTTGAAAGCAGATCGTGAAAACGCGCGTTTCCGTCTGGCGACACTTGTGGGCCAGCCGCCGGCGGCAATGGTGGATGCAGCAACGGATTGCACCCGTGCACCGATTGTTGCGGCGACCATTCCGGTCGGTGACGGCGCCGGTCTTATTGCGCGACGTCCGGACGTGCGTGAGGCAGAGAATGCGCTCAAGGCTGCTGCGGCCCGCGTTGGCGTTGCGACGGCAGAACTCTACCCGCAGATATCTCTTGGTGGTTCGATTGATACGACAGCCCTTCAGATTGCCAGTCTCAAGGAAGACGGTGCGGTTTCATTTTCGTTTGGCCCGTTGATTTCCTGGACGTTCCCGAACATCTGGGCCGGTCGTGCACGGATTGCTGCTGCAGAAGCCGGTATGGCGCAGGCGCTGGCGGAGTTTGATCAGGCGGTTCTGGTGGCACTTGAAGAAACCGAAACGGCTCTGCAGAACTATGCAGCAGAGCTTGAACGGCAAGCCGCACTCACACTTGCACGCGATGCTGCCGCTCAGTCAGCACGTATGGCGCAATCGCGCTACGAGTTGGGGGCTGACGATTTCATCACCGTGCTGGATGCGGAGCGGACGCTGGCGGATGCGGACATTACGCTGGCGCAGTCTCAGGCCAACACAACCCAGTTCCAGATCGGCCTGTTCCGGGCCCTGGGCGGCGGCTGGGGCAATGGTCCAGCTGGCATGGCCAAGTCTGCAGGCCTCTAGCGGACATCCCGCAACCCTTCCGTAGTTTTAAAAGAGAACGCACTAGCTTTTCGCGCACGGATGGCCAAAATGCGCCATGAGATGGCGTGTTTCAGCATGCCGTGAACCAGTCTTCAAAAAACATATGGGGCGGCGAACATGCGCACGCGTATTACAGAACTCTTTGGTATTGAGCATCCGATCATTCAGGGCGGCATGCACTATGTGGGCTTTGCGGAAATGGCGGCAGCTGTTTCCAATGCAGGTGGTCTTGGCATCATCACCGGCCTGACGCAGGGAACACCTGAAAAGCTGGCTGCGGAAATCGAGCGCTGCAAGGGCATGACCGACAAGCCTTTTGGTGTGAACCTGACGTTCCTGCCTGCTGTCACGCCTCCCGACTATCCGGGATTTGTTGACGTCATCATCAAGAGCGGTGTCAAAGCCGTTGAAACAGCCGGCAACAACCCGGCCAAGTGGCTTCCCGCCCTTAAGGAAGCGGACATCAAGGTCATCCACAAATGCACATCGGTGCGGCATGCGCTCAAAGCTGAGTCCATCGGATGTGATGCGGTGAGTGTTGACGGGTTTGAGTGCGGCGGCCACCCCGGTGAGGACGATGTGCCTAACTTCATTTTGCTGCCGCGGGCTGCAGAAGAGCTCAAAATCCCATTCGTGTCGTCCGGCGGCATGGCAGACGGACGTAGCCTTGTTGCATCCATGGCCATGGGTGCTGAAGGCATGAACATGGGCACACGTTTCATCGCCACGCAGGAAGCGCCGGTGCATGAGAATGTGAAGCAGGCTCTGATTGCCGCAAGCGAGCTCGACACACGTCTCATCATGCGGCCCCTTCGGAACACCGAGCGTGTGCTGAACAATGATGCGGTTGAGCGTCTGCTCGAGAAAGAGCAGGAGATGGGTGACAAGCTCAGCTTTGCTGACATCGCTGAAGAAGTGGCAGGCGTGTATCCCAAGATCATGAAGGACGGCGACATGGATGCCGGTGGCTGGAGCTGTGGCATGGTCGCAGGCCTGATCCATGATATTCCGACCTGCAAGGAGCTTGTGGACCGGATCATGAAAGAAGCCGACGAGATTATTGCTGAGCGTCTTGCGGGCTTCCGCGCCGCCTAAGATCTGCAGGGTTCCTGCGCCTTTTTACTATGGCGCCGGAGAATCGTGACATCCGGGCGGAACCACCGTGGCCCGATCTTGTTTTGCTAGCAACGCAAACAGTGATCAGCCACGGTGGACCCCTCGATGACCTGGGACAATTACAAAGCCAACGTCCGAAGCTACATGCAGCCGTTCAGCGGGTCGCTTCGCGATCCAAAGGCAAAGCTGGGTGTTCTTAGTGCGACGCTCTTCGCCGCTGTTGGCATTGCGGCCTTCAACTCCCCGGTAATGGCCGAGGGGTGTTCAGTGCTTGAGGAAGCAAGCGTGCAAGAGATGCGCGACGCGACCGTTACGGCTCTCAACGAAGACATTGATGGATCGGTCGTCGACATTGTTGCGACTTCGCGCGGTCGCGTTGACAGTTTCGTCTTTGCCTACACAACCGAAAATGAAGCGGGATCACTTATCCGCACTGTCTCTGTGCGGCCCGACAAGGTCACCCTTTGCGAGGATGCTGATGGCGTGAAGGCGGACATTTCGCTGCCCGCTTCTCAGCTGAACCTTCTGCGCGAAGTTGCCATCGGCCTTTCGGGTGACGATGGCACGACTTTCGTCACGACGCTGTACCATCCCGCACATCTGAGCCTTGCCGCGCTGTCGTTCTGGCACCAGGACCAGGCTGATACCGAAGTGAAGCTGAAACTCTTCAAAGTTGGCGACATAATGCGCGTGGGCGCTGTCGCGGAGACGACCAATGATGTGTCACAGCCACGCCCGTTCTGGGAAGTTTCACGCCCTGACTACGAGCTTCACAGGGTTTCCCTGCCAATTTAGAGGCATTGTGCACATTGCTCGGTGGCCGAAGGGCTACGAAGCTTAATAACGGTCGGCAATTGCCGACCGTTTTTGCATTTGTGGTCTGCCGAGAGGAATTTGCTGCGACGCAGCAAAAATGACGCCCGCGTCACTTTTTTATAGAACCTCGATTTTCGCTGCGTTACGCTGTCGACAACTGGCCGCAGGTCATATGCGGCGCGCTCGGCTTACCCCGTGGAAACAAATGGGGAGGCGGGGTCTTTTGTCATGTCGGCATTCGCAAGGGTGCCGCCCAACCGGAGGAAACGGTTCATGTCGCAGGCAGCTGTCCAACCCGAAGGCGAAATCGATCATACCGAGCGCGCATGGAGCATGCCGCTCAAAGACATCAACATCGCTGATCCAGACATTTTCCAGGCGGATGCCATCTGGCCGTATTTCGAGCGCCTGCGCAAGGAAGCTCCGGTCCACAAGGCCTACTCCCCTGACTTTGGTGAGTACTGGTCCGTGACACGCTACGAAGACATTATGGCGGTGGACACCAACCACCACGTGTTCTCTTCAAGCTGGGAACATGGTGGCATCACCCTGTTCGATCAAATTTCTGATTTTCAGTTGCCGATGTTCATTGCGATGGACCCGCCCAAACATGATCAGCAGCGCATCACCGTGCAGCCGATCGTTGCGCCGAATAATCTGAAGAACTGGGAAGGCCTGATCCGCGAACGGACCGGTCAGATTCTTGACTCCTTGCCCCGCGGCGAGGTGTTCGACTGGGTGGACAATGTGTCGGTTGAGCTCACAACCATGATGCTTGCGACCCTGTTTGATTTCCCGTTCGAACAGCGCCGCAAACTCACACGCTGGTCCGATGTGGCAACCGGGCGCAACAATCCGGAGATTGTTGCTGATGATGACCAGTGGCGTGCGGAACTGCTGGAATGCCTGGAAGCATTTACCGACATATGGAACGAGCGCATCAACTCCGACACGCCTGGCAATGATCTCATCACCATGCTGACACGTGGCGAGTCCACGAAGAACATGGACCCGATGGAGTATCTGGGAAACATCATCCTGCTCATCGTGGGTGGCAATGACACAACGCGCAACTCAATGACTGCGAGTGTCTATGCTCTCAACAAGTTTGCAGGTGAGTATGACAAGCTGCTCGCCAAACCGGATCTGATTCCGAATCTTTCATCCGAGATCATTCGCTGGCAGACACCGTTGGCTCACATGCGCCGGACAGCTCTTGAAGACATCGTTTTGAACGGTGCTCACATCAAGAAGGGTGACAAGGTGGCCATGTGGTACGTCTCGGGCAACCGCGACGAAAGCGTGTTTGAAGATGCCGACAAGGTCATTATCGACCGTCCAAATGCGCGCCGCCAGATGTCATTTGGGTATGGCATCCACCGTTGTGTGGGTAACCGGTTGGGCGAGCTGCAGATCAAAATTCTGTGGGAAGAAATTCTCAAGCGCTTCCCGAAGATTGAAGTGATGGAAGAGCCGACACGGACAAAGTCTGTCTTCGTGAAGGGCTACACTTACATGCCGGTTCGCATTCCTGCCTAGCTGTTGAAACGACAAGACCGCCCGGCGCCATGTTGCGTGGTTCCGGGCGTCTGACGCGATCAATCAAGAGGGACTCCCATGTCACAGGCCGCCGCCGAAACACCGTCCACAGTTGACCACCAAGAACGTGCCTGGAGCATGCCTCTTGAGGACATCAATGTCGCTGATGGTGCTCTTTTCCAGGACGATGCCATCTGGCCATACTTTGAGCGCCTGCGAAAAGAAGCGCCTGTCCATAAGGGGCATTCGGACGAATTTGGCGACTACTGGTCGGTGACGCGCTATGAAGACATCATGGCGGTGGATACCAACCATCACGTGTTTTCCTCTGAAGGCGCCATCACGCTGGCGGACCCGCTGGAAGACTTCAGGGCGCCGATGTTCATCGCCATGGATCCGCCCAAGCATGACAAGCAACGCATTACGGTTCAGCCCATCGTTGCGCCCAAGAACCTGCAAAACTGGGAAGGTCTCATTCGTGAGCGAACAGGGTTGATCCTTGATCAATTGCCGCGCAATGAAACCTTTGACTGGGTGGACAAGGTGTCAATCGAACTCACAACGATGATGCTGGCCACCCTGTTCGATTTCCCGTTTGAAGAACGCCGCCGCCTGACCCGTTGGTCTGACGTGGCAACCGGTCGTGACAACCCGGAAATCTACAAGAGTGAAGAACAGTGGCGCGGTGAGCTGATGGAATGCCTTGAGGCCTTTACCGGTCTTTGGAACGATCGGGTGAACTCCGATACGCCGGGTAATGACCTCATCAGCATGCTGGCCAGTGGCGAATCCACCAAGAACATGGACCCCATGGAGTATCTGGGGAACATCATTCTGCTGATCGTGGGCGGTAATGACACGACCCGTAATTCCATGACGGGCAGCGTCTATGCGCTCAACAAGTTTGCCGGCGAGTACGACAAGCTGATCGCTGATCCAAGCCTGATCCCTAACCTCTCGTCAGAAATCATTCGCTGGCAGACGCCCCTCGCTCACATGCGGCGTACGGCCCTGGAAGACATCGAGCTGAATGGCCAGATGATCAAGAAGGGCGACAAAGTTGCCATGTGGTACGTCTCCGGCAATCGGGACACTGCAGTCTTTGAGAACGCAGATGACGTGATCATCGACCGGCCGAACGCTCGCCGTCAGATGTCTTTTGGATATGGCATCCATCGCTGTGTGGGCAATCGCCTTGGCGAACTCCAGATCAAGATCCTCTGGGAAGAACTGCTGAAGCGCTTCCCGAAGATTGAGGTCATGGAAGAACCGACCCGCACCCGTTCTCCCTTCGTGAAGGGCTACACCTATATGCCAGTTCGCATTCCCGCGTAGCTGGCACGCACATTTTGTAAGTTTGGCGCGGCGTCCTCACTCCCTGAGGGCGCCGTTACATCAAAGGAAAGTAGAGTTCATGTCTCAGGCCGTCGCTGAACCGCAGACTGATGTCGATCATGCCGAGCGCGCATGGAGCATGCCACTCAATGAGATCAACCCAGCGCGGCGGGACCTGTTTCAGAATGACGTGATCTGGCCCTATTTCGAGCGCCTGCGTAAAGAAGCGCCGGTTCACAAGGCGTATGATGAGGACTTCGGCGAGTACTGGTCTGTCACGCGTTACGAAGACATCATGGCGGTGGACACGAACCATCACGTGTTCTCTTCGGACTGGACCAATGGGGGCATCACGCTTTTTGATGCGGCGGAAGACTTCCGTTTGCCCATGTTCATTGCCATGGACCCGCCAAAGCACGATCAGCAGCGTATTACCGTTCAGCCGATCGTTGCGCCCAACAATCTGAAGAACTGGGAAGGCCTCATTCGCGAGCGCACGGCTTACGTTCTGGATTCGCTCCCGCGCGGAGAGACATTTGACTGGGTGGACAATGTGTCCATCGAGCTGACCACGATGATGCTGGCAACCCTGTTTGATTTCCCGTTTGAGGAACGCCGCAAGCTTACCTTCTGGTCGGACATGGTCACGACCGATCCCAAGACACTTGAAGGTGGCGTTGAGGAAAAACGCGGCCATCTCCTGGCATGCCTGGAGTACTTCACCGGATTGTGGAATGAGCGCATCAACTCTGACACGCCGGGCAATGATCTGATCACCATGCTCACGCGCGGCGAGTCCACCAAGAACATGGACCCGATGGAGTATCTGGGGAACATCATCCTGCTCATCGTGGGCGGCAATGACACGACCCGTAATTCCATGACCGCCAGCGTCTACGGCCTCAATAAATTTCCGGGTGAGTACGACAAGCTGATCGCTGATCCGAGCCTGATCCCCAATCTCTCATCCGAGATCATTCGCTGGCAGACGCCGCTGGCCCATATGCGCCGCACTGCCCTTGAAGACATCGAGCTGAATGGCACGATGATCAAGAAGGGCGACAAGGTGGCCATGTGGTACGTCTCGGGCAACCGGGATGCGGACGTTTTTGAGAATGCCGACGACATCATCATCGACCGGCCAAATGCGCGTCGTCAGATGTCCTTCGGCTATGGCATCCATCGTTGCGTCGGCAATCGCCTCGGGGAACTTCAGATCAAGATCCTGTGGGAAGAAATCCTCAAGCGTTTCCCCAAGATCGAGCTGATGGAAGAGCCAACCCGGACGCCGGGCTGCTTCGTCAAAGGCTACACGTACATGCCGGTGCGTATTCCCGCTTAATCTTTGTGAATTAGGTTGAAATCTACAGGGCGCGCCCTCACTTAAAAATGACGCGTCGTCACTATTAGGAAAGAAGAGATCATGTCCCAGGCCGTTGCCGAACCGCATACCGAGATTGATCACACCGAGCGTGCGTGGAGCATGCCTTTGAATGAATTCAATCCCGCGCAGCGCGACCTATTCCAGAATGATGTGATCTGGCCGTATTTTGAGCGTCTTCGCGAGGAAGCGCCGGTTCACAAGTGCTTCGACGAAGAGTTCGGCGAGTATTGGTCGGTCAGCAGCTACGAGCACATCATGGCGGTGGACACCAACCACCAGGTGTTTTCCTCAAGCTGGGAACATGGCGGCATCACGCTTTTTGATGGGCCGGAAGATTTCCAGCTGCCTATGTTCATCGCGATGGACCAGCCCAAGCATGACGAGCAGCGCAAGACGGTTCAGCCGATTGTCGCTCCCAACAACCTCAAGTCCTGGGAACCGCTGATCCGCGAGCGCACCGGCATGGTGCTGGATTCACTGCCGCGCGGTGAGACATTCGACTGGGTGGACAATGTGTCCATCGAGCTGACCACCATGATGCTTGCCACGCTCTTTGACTTCCCATTTGAAGATCGTCGCAAGCTGACCTTCTGGTCAGACATGGTCACAACCGATGCCAATACACTTGAGGGCGGTGAGGAAGAGTGGAAGGGACACCTGCTTGAGTGCCTCGCCTACTTCACTGAGTTGTGGAACCAGCGCATCAATTCCGACAAGCCGGGCAATGATCTCATCACCATGCTGACGCGTGGCGAAGCGACCAAGAACATGGATCCCATGGAGTATCTGGGGAACATCATTCTGCTGATTGTTGGCGGCAATGACACGACCCGCAATTCCATGACGGGCAGCGTCTATGCGCTCAACAAGTTCCCGACAGAATACGACAAGCTCATTGCTGATCCAGGTCTGATCCCCAACCTGTCATCTGAAATCATCCGCTGGCAGACACCGCTGGCTCATATGCGCCGTACCGCGCTGGAAGACTTCGAGCTTGGCGGCAAGATGATCAAGAAGGGCGACAAGGTTGCCATGTGGTACGTCTCCGGCAATCGCGACAAGACAGTTTTTGAAAACGCGGATGATGTGATCATTGATCGTGCGAATGCCCGTCGCCAGATGTCATTCGGCTATGGCATTCACCGGTGCGTCGGCAATCGTCTCGGCGAGTTGCAGATCATGATCCTGTGGGAAGAAATCCTGAAGCGCTTCCCGAAGATCGAGCTGATGGCTGAGCCAACACGCTCACCTGGCTGCTTCGTGAAGGGTTACACCTACATGCCGGTTCGCATTCCAGAGTAGGCACCAACTGCACACCATTTGAAACGCTGTAGTTCCGTGACCGGGACTGCAGCGTTTTTTGTTTTGAGCCTCAGGACAAGAACCAGTCCATCACGCGTGCATTCATTTCGCGCGGATAGGTGTGAGACAGGTCGGCCAGTATTTCCAGTTCCACGTTTGCACCGCCTGCTGTGAGTGTCTGCGCTGCCATCTCCGCGAACTTGGATGGGAACATCCAGTCCAACGCTCCATGGATGACATAGATGGGCAGGTCCTTGAGGCGCCCAGGCGACGCCATCTCACCCAGCATGGGATGAAAGGCTGTCGACATGGGGGCGAGGTGGGTGAAGGGGCTATCGTCACGCAGGCCCGTCACATAGGAGAATGTGCCGCCGTCGCTCATGCCGGTGAGCAGCATTTTTGCAGGGTCGATGTTCCAGCGCTCACGCACGTGGGTGAGCATGGCCTCGAGGTTTGGTGTGTCTTCGTCTGGCCCCATCAGTGACCAGGTGTCGCCGCGGGAGGTTGGCGATATGAGGATGGCGCCGCGGCTTCTGGCTTCGCGCAGCCATGTCCACAAAAATGCCCTGCCATGACCTGAACCGCCGTGCAGCGCCATGATGACCGGGTAGGCACGTGCCTCGTCATAGTCCTCAGGTACATAGAGTGAAAACCCACCGCGCTGGTCGCGTGCGTTGCTGGCTTCGATGACGCCTGTGTTGTCCTTGTCCGCGCCGGCCGAGAGCGCTTCGATCTTCCCTTTGTTATCGCGCATGGAGGCTTCCAGAAAGAACCGGCTGACGGGGGGCAGAATGGCTGAGACCGGGTAGATCGCTTCACTGGCGCGCGATGCGTGGCGCAGGGATTTGTAGCATTCGAGAATGGCGTTCTCTGCATTGCCGGCTGCCGCGAGTTCGCCATAGGCCATGAGAATCTCTTCGGCGGCCTTGAGTACCCTGTCGCGCACGGGAAAGAGATGTTCGGGCCAGGGGGCGGCTTCAAACTGCGGACGGGCATCCCTGACGGCCATATCGACACCGGCCACATGTTCAATCAGCTCATCAACCTGCGGTGGGTGCAGCTTGCGCGCGACGTAGTCCAGCGTGTCCATGGCTGCCAACAATGGTGGTAAAAGCGCTGTCATGGCGGCGACAAGCTGGCCGTTTGTTGCGTCGTCATCAGCCATGATGCGCCGCCTCCCAAGCATCGTTAAGAATCATGTGTCCGGGCCAGTTGGCCATGAATCTGAGGTGTGCGCAAAACTCCCGATGATGTGCGGGTCTTGTGAGAGCGTCTGCGATATGCGAGCACATATGGAGCGGACGGTCTCCGCCAATTTTCCTCGAGGATGCTTATGTCGCCTTCTTCCGCTTCGCCGGGTCCCCTGGCCGGGTTTGTCGCCGGGGCTGAACGTTTTTTGTTCGCCTTTCGTGGGACCATTCTTGGTTTCTTCGTTCTCCTGACGCTCGTCAGCGGGTATCTGGCAAGTGGACTGGCAATCGATGCCGGCTTCCTGAAGCAGCTGCCGTCCGAGCATCCCTATATCGAGACCTTCTCGGACTATCGGGAGAAGCTTCCAGGCGCCAATGCGGTGATCGTGGCGGTCGAAGCCAATGATGGTGACGTATGGACGCCGGAATTTTTCCAGCGCTATTACGATATCTCCGACGAAGTCTTCTATCTGCCTGGTGTGGACCGCGCGACCATCCGTTCCATGTGGACGCCCAATACGCGGGTGATGGAAATCAATGAAGAAGGGTTCAAGGCTTACAATCTGATCCCTGCCAGCGTAACCCGGGAACGTATTACTGCAGAAGCCCTCGAACGCATTCGCGTTGATACCGTACGCGGCGGATTTGCAGGCCAGTATGTGGCGCACGACAACAGCGCCGTCCTGATCCGGTTCGAACTCGCGGAGATCAACCCGATCACCGGCGAGCGACTGGATTACATCGAGCTCGCCCATCAGCTTGAAATCGGACTGCGCGGCAAGTTTGAAGATGACCAGACCACCATCCGCATCATCGGATTTGCCAAAGGTATTGGTGACATTGCGGACGGGGCGGCTGGCGTCGTCTATTTCATGGGTCTGGCGCTCATCCTCACCGCCATCGCTGTTTATCTCTACGCACGGTCCTTCCAGCTGATGCTGCTGGCTGTGGGCAGCTCGCTCGTGTCCGTTGTCTGGCAGTTTGGGGCACTTTATTTGCTGGGCTATGGCCTGGACCCGCTGGCAATCCTTGTGCCTTTCCTAGTCTATGCCATCGGTGTCAGTCACGGGGTGCAGCAGATCAATCTGTTCACCAGCGAGCTGATTGACGGTGCGACCGCCGAGACGGCTGCGCGGTCGACTTTCAGTCGGTTGTTCCTGCCGGGCTCCATGGCGCTGATCACTGATCTTGTCGGTTTCCTCACCCTGGCGCTCGTGCCCATACCCATCATTCAGGAGATGGCGATTGTCGCCACGGTGGGTATTGCGCTCAAGATTATCTCGAACCTCATTATGCTGCCCCTGCTGGCCTCGTACATGAAACCGCGCGCAAATTTTGTTGCGCAGATTTCCAAGCTGCGTGCGTCGCGTGCGAGCCTGATGAAGAAGCTGGGCGGCGTGGCGCGCCCTGGACCCGCAAAACTCATTTTGCTGCTGGGTGCGGTTCTTTTTGTCGTGTCGATCTATCAGTCCCGCGACCGGCATGTGGGTGACCTCCATGCAGGCCTGCCGGAACTGCGGGAAGATGCCCGTTACAATCAGGATGTGAATTTCGTAACCGACAATTTCGCCATCTCGCTTGATGCCTTTATCACCGTGGCGGAACTTCCTGGTGAGGCGTGCATCGACCACACCTACATGAAGGCGCTGGAAGACTATGGCTGGCACCTCAGCAATGTGCCCGGTGTCGCGGCTGTTGTGTCTACGGCCACCGTTGCCCGCAACAATATGCGCCTGTGGATGGAAGACGACCTGCGCTGGTCGCATCTGCCACGCAACCCCACGACGCTTGGTCTCATCACATCACCCATCCCGTCCAGCACTGGCCTTATCAACCGGCGATGCAACGTGATGCCGGTGATTGCATTCCTGACGGATCACAAGGCTGAAACGGTCGAGCGCGTGGTGGCGGCCGCTGAAAGCTACATTGCGGATTACCCCGTTGAGGGTCTGACCCTGCGGCTGGCAACCGGCAATGCAGGCATCATTGCTGCAACCAATGAAGTGATCAGCGAAAACGAGTTGCCGATGCTGCTCTACGTGTTCGGCGCAATCATCGTGCTGGTCGGGTTTGCCTATCGCGACTGGCGCGCCATCATCTGCTGTTGCGCACCGCTGCTTGTTGCCACGTTCATGGGCTACTGGTTCATGACGGAGCTTGGCATTGGTCTCAAGTCGTCAACGCTGCCGGTGCTGGTGCTCGCGGTCGGCATCGGTGTGGACTATGCCTTTTACATCTACAACCGACTGCAGTTCCGGCTGGAGGCAGGCATCCGTCTTCAGGACGCGTTTCCGCAGGCCATGCAGGAAACCGGCATGGCAGTTGTGTTTACTGGTCTGACGCTCTCAATCGGCGTGGCAAGCTGGGCGTTTTCGGCGCTCAAGTTCCAGGCGGATATGGGGCTGCTGCTGTCCTTCATGTTCCTGGTGAACATGGTGGGAGCCGTCACGCTGCTGCCCGCACTTGCCTGGTTGCTTGAAGGATTGGCGCCACGCAAAGTTACTCGGCAGGCTGACTAGACGGGCGCTCGCGGAAGAGGCGGCGGCGAACATCACCGGGTGAACCCGTGTTGCGCGCCATGATGTTGTAGGTCACGGGCACCACGAAGAGGGTGAGTGCCACGGATGTCAGCACGCCTGCCAGAACGACAATACCAATGACGGCACGTGTTTCTGCGCCAGCACCTGAGCCGAGTATCAGGGGGAATGTGCCTGCCGCGGTTGTGATGCCCGTCATCAGGATGGGACGGAAACGCGTGATGGAGGCTTCGCGCAAGGCGTCGGCAAATTCAACGCCCTGATCACGCAGCTGGTTGGCAAATTCCACAATCAAAATGCCGTTCTTGGCTGCAAGGCCGACCAGCATGACAAGACCGATCTGGCTGTAAATGTTGAGGCTGGAGCCCGTAAGCCAGAGCCCCAGCAGCCCGCCGCCGATGACGACGGGGACGGTCAGCATGATGATAAGTGGGTGAATGAAGCTCTCGAACTGAGCGGACAGCACCAGGAAAACAACGGCTATTCCCAGCAAGAAGACAAAGAGCAGAGCGCCGCCAGCCGCGAAGAAGTCACGGGACTCGCCCTTGTAATCAACCACGACAGTATCCGGCAGCTTGTCGTCAACAATCTGGTTGAGATGCGCAATCGCGTCTCCCAGTGACAGGCCGTCCTCCAGATTGGCTTCAATGGTAATGGAGCGGATGCGGTTGTAGCGGTTGAGGGTCGTCGATCCTGCAAACTCCCTGATTGTCACCAGGTTCGACAGGGGGATCAGCCGATCACTGCGCGCGGAGCGGACATAGATGTTCTGCATGTCGGTTGGGGTGCGCTGGGCGTCGCGCTCGCCTTCCAGGATGACGTCGTATTCTTCCCCGCCATCGATGTAGGTAGTGACGCGGCGGGAGCCCAGCATGGTCTCAAGTGTTCTGCCGATCTCCGACACTGTGACGCCGAGTTCGGCTGCGCGGTCATAGTCCACGTCGACTTCTACCTGCGGCTGGGTTTCCTTGTAATCCCAGTCGAGGCCGCTCAAGCCTGGATTGTTGGTTTCCAACTCCTCCAGAATGATGTCCCGCCACTGAGCAATTTCATCATAGGTGCCGCCACCAATAACGAATTGAACCGGCTTGCTGGAGCCGCCGCCAAAACCGCGGCGCATGACCGGGAAGGCACTGACGCCTGGCAGATCGGACAGGCGCTGGCGCACTTCATCAATGATGACAAAGGCAGAGCGTCGATCGGACCAGTCATTGAGGACGCAGATAACGATGCCGGTATTGAAATTGGTGATATTGCCAAAGCTGCGCGGGCTGCGGACGAGCAGGGTGTGCATTTCCCCGCTGTCGAGATAAGGCACGAGCCGGGCCTCGATCTCGTCCATGTATTCGCTCATATAGTCGTGGGTTGCCCCCTGGGGTCCGTTGACAATGATGAAGAAGGCGCCTCGGTCCTCGCGGGGCGAATATTCACTGGGCAACAGGGTGAACAATCCAGCTGTGCCGACCAGCAAGGCAGCAAACACGCCACCGACAATGAGCGGGCGGGACAATGACCACTCCAACGCGTGGGCGTACCTGTTGCGCGAAGACAGCAGCAGCGCTTCGACGCGGGCACCGATGCTGCTGTCTGACCTATTCGGTTTGAGAATCTTGGACGCAATCATTGGGGAGATTGTGAGTGCCACAAGACTTGAGATGGCCACTGCAGCGGCCATGGTCAGGGCAAACTCGGCAAACAGCCGACCGATGTCGCCCTCTGTGAAGGCGATAGGCACGAACACGGAAATCAGGACCATGGTGGTCGCGATGACGGCAAAACCCACCTGACGGGTGCCTTCAAAGGCGGCGACGAGGGGCGTCTCTTTGAGTTCATCCATTCGGCGCTGAATATTCTCAAGCACAACAATGCTGTCATCCACCACCAGGCCAATCGCCAGAACAAGGGCCAGGAGTGTCAGCAGGTTGATTGAAAACCCGAGGATCAGGACAAGAGTGAAGCTTGCAATGATGGAAATCGGCACCGTGACCGCGGGCACAAGCATTGCGCGCAGATTGCCGAGAAACGCCAGGATAACCAGCACAACAAGGATCATGGCAATGGCGAGTGTCTTGTAAACCTCGTTGATGGCGCCTTCCACAAAGATGGATGTGTCAAAACTGACGGTGACTGACATGCCTTCCGGCAGCGTTGGGTTCAGGCGGTCTGCTTCGGCCTTCGCACCACGCGCGACGTCGATGGTGTTGGCGGTTGACTGCTTGACGATGCCCAGGCCGACACGGGGCAATGTGTTGCCCCTGAAGAAAGTCCTGTCTTCAGCTGCTGCCCGTTCCACCCGCGCGATGTCGCCCAGGCGAACGAGGTAGCCATCATCGCCTCGGGCCAGCACGAGATGAGCGAAGTCGTCTGCATCATTGAAAGAGCGGGCGACCCGCACGGTGAACTGCCGCTCCAGGCTTTCCACACTGCCTGCGGGGAGCTCGACGTTTTCCGCGCGCAAAGCGCGTTCTACGTCTGATGCGGTCAGACCACGGGCTGCCATTTCCAGGCGGTCCAGCCAGATGCGCATGGCGTAGCTTTTAGCACCCGACAGGCGGACACGTGCCACGCCGGGCAGAACCGAGAAGCGGTCCAGTACATAGCGCTCGGCGAAATCCGTCAGCTCAAGGACAGACATTTCGGGGCTGGAGAGGGATAGCCACACAATGACGTCCTGATTGGCATCGCGCTTCTGGACTTCCGGCGGATTGGCTTCTTCTGGAAGGTTGTCGAGAATACGCGACACGCGGTCACGAACGTCATTGGCAGCAGAGTCCACATCACGCCCGGTCTTGAACTGGATGGTGACATTGCTCTCGCCGTCTTCGCTGCTGCTTTGGATGAAATCCACACCTTCGACACCGGAGATGCGGTCTTCGATGATTTCGGTGATCCGCGACTCGACAATGGATGCGGCAGCGCCGGGATAGCTGGTTTCGATGGTGACGACAGGGGGGTCGATGTCTGGGTATTGCCGCAAGGGAAGCTGCGTAAAGGACACAATGCCGAAGACAACGAGCAGCATCCCCAGCACCATGCCGAAGACTGGTCGGGTGACGGAGAGGTCTGAGAGAAACATGGGAGGTATCCTGTTTGCTTATCCGTCGGCGGGCGTATTGGTGGCGGCGTCAGACCCTAAAAGGTTCTCAAGTGTGTCGCCTTGCGTGCCGGTCGCCCGGACGATGACTGCCTGGTTCGGCTGCAACTGACCGGCGCCCCGTGTGACGATGATTTCGCCTGCGCGAAGCCCGTCCGTCACTTCCACCTCACCCGGGCGCCGGGCGCCGATGATAATGCGGCGGCGCTCGGCAATCAGGGAGCCGTCTTTTTCGACAACCACAAATGCGTAGGTCTCGCGCGCTATGGGAACGATTGCTTCTTCGGGAATGGCGACGGCGTCGCGCGGGTTGCGCAACAGTTCAACCGACATGAGAAGGCCCGGGCGCAGCACGCGGTCTTCGTTTTGCAGGAGGGCTCGCACGATGATTGAACGGGTTACAGGATCAATCTCGTTGTCGAGGCTCGAAATTTCACCGTCAAACTCCTGCCCTGCGAGGGCGCGGGCCTTGGCGCGAATGGCAATGCCCGGCTTGAGAGATGACAGGAAGGTGGAGGGCACCGAAAAATCGAGTTTCATCACACCGTCATCATGGATGCGGGTAATGACATCGCCCGGAGTAACCAGGGCGCCGACCGAGATGCGGCGAAGACCAACGACACCATCAAAGGGGGCTGTGATGACGCGGTCTTTCAAGCGGGACTGGAGGGCCCGCCTGCGGGCAACCGCAGTTTCATAGGCCCGATTGCGCTCATCAAGAACAGAGCGGGAAATCGTCCCTTGGCCAACAAGGGTTCTGGCCCGATTGAGCTGACGTCGGGCTTCTTCCGCCGCGGCGTTTTCTTCTTCCAGCAGGGCACGCTCCTCGCCGTCGGCCATGGTCAGCAGCGTGTCACCCACACCTACCCTGGCGCCGTCATCGAAATAGACGCCGGTCACCGTGTCGGTGACAGTCGCGGTAATTTCGACAGTCTCGTTTGCTCTAAGGGTGCCAATGGCTTCGAGCCGGTCCACGAACCGGCTTGTTGTCGCCTCTTGCGCAAACACCTGTGCGGGACCGCCGCGCCCCTGAGCGAGCACCGGCGACGCCATGGTCAAGGCGAGAAGGGTGGCGAAGACTGATGCGGTGTGACGGTGTGAACGCTGCATGGCTTTCGAAGGTGTCCGGCGGTTGGCTACCCTGTGACAAAGCACCGTATATGAGACGCCGATGCGTCCGTGCTGGAAACAGGCTCATGTGGATTCATGAAAGTGTACGCTACCTCGTGCTCAATGCGGTAATGACAAATTCTTGTGAGTGGCAGTCCCTCGTCGCTGACCCATATGAAGGCTCAATAGCTATAGACCGGAGCGTTTTTCATGTCTTCTTCCCCCCTTGATGTTTGCGCCTTCCTCGAGCGCGCAGCAGATGCCCTTGACCTGAATGTCGACGTGCGTGAGGTGCTGAGGCATCCCACACGATCTGTCGCAGCCAGTATCAATGTGCGTATGGGAGATGGCTCTTTGCGGACCTTCCCGGCCTGGCGGACGGTGTATTCAAATGCGCTGGGCCCGGCCAAGGGCGGCATTCGCTTTCACCCCTCGGTTGATGCCGAAGAGGTCAAGACACTGTCTTTCCTGATGACCTTCAAAACAGCCCTGGCCGAGCTGCCGTTTGGTGGCGGCAAGGGTGGCGTTGCCGTCGATCCAGGCGAACTGAGCCGCCATGAACTGGAGCGTGTGGCGCGGGGCTATGTGCGCGCCCTGCGCCAGGACCTGGGAGTTGGTCGCGATGTACCTGCCCCGGACGTCAATACCAACGGCACGGTTCTGGCCTGGATGGCAGACGAGTTGGCGGCGTTGGAAGGCACTGCGCAGACGGCCAGCATCACTGGCAAGCCGATCGTGCTGGGCGGTATCGAGGGACGAACGGAAGCGACGGGTCGGGGGGCGGCAAAGGTCGTGATGGCCTTGAAAGAGCATCTGGAGCTTTCTGATGATGCCAGTTTTGCCATCCAGGGCTTTGGCAATGCCGGTGCTCAATTTGCCAACGACATGCACGATGCCGGGTTCCGAATTGTTGCCATTTCAGACTCGTCCGGTGCCGTCTATTCAGCTAATGGGCTGGATCCCAAGAAGGCCGAAAGCTACAAATCCGAAAATGGTGGCATCAAGGGCTTTGCCGACGCGGTGGCGGACAATGATCTGCGCAAAGTGGAGGCAGATGTACTGGTGCCCGCTGCACTGGGTGGCTGGATCGATGAAACAAATGCTGACGACGTCGCGGGCGGTGTCGTTGTTGAAGTGTCAAATCAGGCGTGCACCGTAGAAGGCGCGGACCGGCTGACAGAGCGCGGTGTCCATGTTGTGCCTGACATTCTCGCGAACGCAGGTGGGGTCAGTGTCTCCTATCTTGAGTGGGTTCAAAACCGCACCGGTGAGCAAATGGGGCGCGATGAAGTGTTTGCGGATCTGGATGCCCGCATGGAACGGATGGCAAAAGCTGTTGCAAGCCGGGCTGAGGACGATGATACGGATTTGCGCTCTGCGGCGTATCGTATTGCAGTGTCGCGTATCGCCGAGGCGATTGAATCCATGGGCACGCGCAGGCTGTTCAACGAATAGCCTTTTGAACGCGGCTTTTGGTGCATGCTAGGCTTTGAACAAGTGTCGGCTTAACGGCACAGTTACAAGGGGAGTTTCTACATGGGCATTGCTGTTCTGTGCGTCGTTGCGATGGCGCTTCTTATCTTTCTGCTGGGGTTCTGGGTGTCGGTCCAGCGTGGGCGAACCAACGTGATCACGGGCATTGAAGCGGACCCGACCAGTGGACTCAACAAAGCCGTGCGGGCACACGGCAATGCCGCTGAGTATGTGCCTATTCTCGCGATACTCACGCTTTACCTTGGTACGCAGGATGTAGCGGCCTGGGTTGGCTGGGCGATGATTGTTGCCGCTGTCAGTCGCTATCTCGTGGTCTTGGGGTTTTTGACCTGCAAGACTCTTGAAAAACCACATGTGCTTAAAGCTGTGGGTGCGCTGGGAACCTATGTGGCGGGTCTTGCCATGTGCTTTGCGGCCTACCAGACAGTCGTGTGATTACTGACGGCGCATCAATTGACCCAAGTCTTGTCGCCCTGCTGCCGCCATTGGCAGAGAGGTTGCTCGCTGCCGTACCCGGACAAACCGGAATGGTTGTTGCGGGCATTTGTGGCGCTCAAGGCTCCGGCAAGACAACTCTGGCGCACGCGCTGGAAGCAGAACTCGCCAAACACGGCAAGCGGGCACTGACGCTGTCGCTGGATGATTTCTATTTGCCCAAAGCAGCCCGAACTGCGCTGGGTGATGATGTCCATCCGCTGTGTGTCACCCGAGGTGTGCCCGGGACCCATGACATGGGCTTGTTTTCTGCAACCCTTTCAGCGCTTGCCTCTGCGGGGCCGCAACACACGACATCGCTTCCCGTCTTCTCGAAACTCGATGATGACCGTCTACCGATAGACCAGTGGCGCGCGTATGTGGGGCGTCCGGATGTGGTTCTGTTTGAAGGCTGGTGCGTGGGTGCTCAGCCAGAGGCAGAGGATGGCTGGCGTGGGCCGATCAACGATCTTGAAGCCGCGGAAGACCCTGATGGCGTGTGGTGGCGATGGTGGAATGGAGCTCTGGCCAATGACTATTGGCCCATCTGGGGCGAGCTTGATCCGCTCATTTTAATCCGCGTGCCGGGGATTGAGAGCGTGGTTCGCTCCCGCATCAAGCAGGAAGCAGGGCTTGCTGCCGCTGAACCTGACAAGCCCACCATGGACGAGGCCGCGGTGCGCCGGTTTGTGGCGCATTATGAGCGCTTGACCCTGCGGATTTGGGACGAGATGCCCGCACGTGCCCATGTGGTGATTGACCGGAACGACAGCTTTACGTTTTCAATCACCGGCGCCATACGCTAAAACCGCGCCCATATTGAAATTTGTCGGCTGAAGGCCGTCATCCGCAGATCATCTTCAAAGAAGAGAGCAAGTCCGATGGAAAAAGATCCCGTTGTAATCGTTGGTGCCAAACGCACGCCCATGGGTGGGTTTCAAGGTGATCTGTCTGCTGTCAGCGCACCGGACCTTGGTACGCACGCCATTCAGGCCGCCCTCGAAGATGCAGGCCTTGAGGCCGACCAGGTGGATGAAGTGATCATGGGGCTAGTGCTTCCCGCCGGGACCGGACAGGCGCCGGCGCGTCAGGCGTCACGCCGCGCAGGTATCCCCGATGAAGCAGGTGCAACAACCATCAACAAAGTGTGCGGCTCAGGCATGAAAGCTGCGATGCTGGCCCATGACGGTATCCTGGTTGGCTCCGCTGACATTGTGGTCGCTGGTGGTATGGAGAGCATGACCAATGCGCCCTACCTTCTGCCCAATGCCCGCGGCGGCATGCGTATCGGCCATGGTGAAGTGAAAGACCACATGTTCCTTGATGGCCTGGAAGATGCCTATGAAGAAGGCCGTGCCATGGGCACGTTTGCGGAAGACACAGCTGAAAAGTACCAGTTCACGCGCGAAGCCCAGGACGCCTACGCGATTGAGAGCCTGAAACGCGCCAAGACAGCAAACGAAGATGGCAGCTTTGACGGCGAAATTGCACCGCTCACCATCAAGACCCGCAAAGGCGAAGTAACGATCTCCTCCGATGAGCAGCCGTTCAAAGCGTCACCGGAAAAGATCCCCAATCTGCGGCCAGCGTTCCGCAAGGACGGAACGGTCACGGCGGCCAACTCCAGTTCCATTTCAGATGGGGCTGCCGCGTTCGTCATGATGCGTCAGTCTGAAGCTGAGAAGCGCGGTCTCAAACCCATCGCTGCCATTCGGGCGCACGCGACGAACTCTCATGCGCCTGAGTGGTTCACAACGGCACCGGTCAAGGCCATTGAGAAGGTCATTGACCGCGCAGGCTGGTCGACGGATGACGTCGATCTCTATGAAGTGAATGAGGCCTTCGCCGTTGTTGCCATGGCCGCGATGCATGACCTTGGCCTGCCTCACGACAAGGTCAATGTGAATGGTGGCGCGTGTGCCCTTGGACACCCGCTTGGCGCATCTGGTGCCCGCATCATGGTCACACTCATGAATGCCCTGCGCACTCGAGGTCAGAAAAAGGGCGTTGCTTCCCTGTGCATTGGTGGTGGCGAAGCAACGGCCATTGCTCTTGAGATGCTGAACTAGCAACGCAACTCAGACCGGGAGGCGACCTCATGTGGAAGTTCTGGATTATTGGCGTTCTGGCAGTGCTCGTTGTTGGTGTCGCTATCGCGTATGCGCTGGCAGATCGCGAGACAATGACAGCAGAGGAATTCCGCACGGGCTCCGGATATGAGACTGTGGCCCTTGCTACTGGTGTCACGGCCTATAAGGACATGGGTCCGAAGGATGCAACACCGCTGGTGATTGTGCATGGTGCAACGCTGGGGTCGGTTGCTTACGAAGCGTACTACCAGCCCTTTCTGAATGCGGGTTACCGGGTCATTTCTTACGATCAGTATGGGCGCGGTTTTTCAGACCGTCCGGATGCTGACCTTTCCATCGACTTCATGCGTGAGCAATTGCTCGGCTTGCTCGATTATTTGCAGATCGAGCGTACGTCGCTCTATGGGGTGTCATTTGGCGGGGCTGTCATTGCCCGATTTGCAGCGGCCCATCCTGATCGGGTGACAGGTCTGGGTTTCCAGGTGCCGCTTATTGAAGCGCCGCGCAGTGGACTGCTGCAAGTTGCCAGTCTGCCAGTGGTCAAGCCGCTGATCGGCCGCCTGCTCATGGTGCCTGCGATCATTGATCGTGGAGAAAGCTTCGGGGTTGAAACCGAAGAGCAGCGGCGCGTGGTGAACCACTTCAAGACACAGTTTGAAGTCGAGGGTACGCAACGCATGCTGATGTCCATGCTGACCGGTGATGCCATGTCGAGCCGCCTTGCGGATCACGTGACTATTGCTGCTGCTGATATTCCGACGCAGTTTGTTTACGCAACGGATGATCCTGAGATATTGCCCGAGACCGTTGAGGCAGCCATTGACAATTATGAAGCCGCTGATGTGCACACCTATACCGGCGGGCACTTCTTCTCGGCGACGAAGCAGGATGAGCTTGCAGCGAAGTTGGCAGCTTTCTTCAAGGCAAACGGGGTCTAGGTGCGCTCGATCCTGTAAACGAAGGCGGGAGGCAGATTGCGCAGCGCCATCGCTTCATAGGTCGCCTTGAGGCCAAACTCTTCCAGGACATCAGGACCAATCGGGCAGCGCGGCCGGTAGGTGAATTGCCGGTAGCACCCGCCCGGCTTCAGTCGGCTGAAGGCGCCGCGCATGATCGCACGATGGTTGTCGCGTGACATGTTCACAAGCGGCAAGCCGCTGACAACAGCATTGAGGTCGCACACCTCTGCGGGCAGCGTCTCAATTTCAAAAGCAGAATGATCGACAATGCGTGCTCCGGGGAATTGCTCGGTGAGCGAGCGGATGAAGTCCGGGTTCATTTCGATCACTGTCAGATTGCTGCCGGTGACACCTGCATTCGCGATGCCGCGTGTCAGCGTGCCGGTACCGCCTCCCAGCTCCAGCACCCTTGAGTTCGCATCGAGTCCGGTCGCCATCTTGCGAGACAGGACGGCGCCCGACGGTGCAATAGCGCCGACGCTTTTCGGATTTCGAATGAACTGCCAAATGAAGTTCAGAAAGGAAGACTTTTTGGCTGGTTGGATAATGTCTGTCATCAAACTCATGGCGAAGACGCTACGGGTCGCGCATACTGCCAGAAAATGTGAAAGCGCGCGCTGCAAACCACACAAAATGCGGCGTGATTTTGGGAGAGGATCAGGGAATGTCGGACATCAATCCAAAAGAGGCCAGCGCCACAACCGCTGCGGCCAATGCGGCGGTCATGGATGGCGTTCTGGATTTTTCAGACAGGCAAAGCTTTGAGGATGCGGGTCGCGGCTTCATTGCAACCATTGATCCCATCACCATCACCCGGGAGAGTGATGGCAAGACGACTTATGACCTTGAGGCGGTGAAATTCCTGGAAGGTGAGGCCCCCGCCACGGCAAATCCGAGCCTGTGGCGTATGGCGCAGCTCAACGGCCTCAATCATGGGCTTTTTGAAGTGGTGTCGGGCATTTATCAGGTGCGCAGCTTCGATATTGCCAACATGACCCTCATCAAGGGTGAAACGGGCTGGATTGTAATCGATCCGCTCACATCGTCTGAATCCTCCGCCGCCGCCCTGGCGCTTGCCAACAGGGAGCTTGGAGAGCGGCCGGTCAAGGCCATCATCATCACCCACAGTCACGCAGACCATTTTGCGGGAACATTGGGCGTAGTTGATCCTGCTGATGTGGCTTCGGGCAAGATTCCGCTGGTCACACCGGTCGGGTTCACCCAGGAATCCCTGTCCGAAAACGTCCTGGCGGGTCCGGTCATGCAGCGGCGCGCGACCTATATGTACGGTAATCTGCTGAAGCCGGATCCAAAGGCGTTTTTGACGACCGGGCTTGGCGCGGCCCTCTCCATGGGGACGACGGGATTTGTGCCCCCAAATGACGAGATCTGTGAAACCGGTGAAACGCGGGTCCTGGACGGGATTGAAATTGAATTTCAGATGACCCCGGGCACCGAGGCGCCTGCGGAAATGGTCTTCTTTTTCCCGCAGTTCAAAGCGCTTTGCATGTCAGAGATCACGTCTCACCACATGCATAATGTCTATACGCCGCGTGGTGCGCAGGTGCGTGACGCGCTGGCCTGGTCAGCTCAGATCAATGAAAGCATTGATCTGTTCGGCGATCGGCTGGAAGTCGAGTTTGCCTCTCACCACTGGCCCATCTGGGGCCGTGAGCGGGCGGTGGACTACCTCAAGAAGCAGCGTGACCTCTACAAATATGTGCATGACCAGTCGCTGCGTCTGGCGAACTTGGGTTACAACAAGGAAGAAGTCGCCGAGCAGCTTGAATTGCCCACGTCGCTGGCAAAGGAATTCTACAACCGCGACTATTACGGCGCGCTCGCAGCCAACGCGAAGGCTGTTTACGTCAAGTATCTGGGCCATTTTGACGGCAATCCCGCCAATCTTTTCCCGCACCCGCCCACGGCAGCAGGTGCCCGCTATGTTAAATTCATGGGCGGCGCCGACAATGTGATTGCGCAGGCCAGGCAGTCGTTTGATGACGGTGATTATCGCTGGGTGGCCGAAGTGCTGAACCACGTGATCATGGCAGACGAGACCAATACCGAGGCGAAATTGCTGGCGGCGGATGCCCTTGAGCAGCTGGGGTATCAGGCTGAATCCGGGCCGTGGCGCAATTTCTATCTGTGTGGTGCGCTGGAGCTGCGTCACGGTGTGCCGGAAGGTCGGCCCCTGCAGGTCAGTGAGGGCATGGCTGCCGGCATGCCGCTTGAAAACCTGTTTCAGGCAATGGCTGTTCGGCTCAATGGCCCCAAGGCAGACGGCAAGAATTTTGCCTTCAACTTCGAGTTTACGGACACCAAGGAGAGCTATGAGCTGACGCTGGAGAATTGCGTGCTCAACTATTTCCCGGGGCGCTCGAACCCCCGTCCAACGGCGACGCTCAAACTGGCGACCCTGGATTTCAAACTGTTGATGCTTCAGGTCAGGGATGCTGCGACCCTGATGGGAGACGGTAAGCTTGAGATAGAAGGTGAAGCGCTGGCTTTTGCTGAGCTGGCGGGCCTCTTTGACAAGTTCAACCCGCGTTGGCCCATTGTGACGCCGCGCCCTGCCTGGAGTTAGAAACTGATGTCCGACGCAAGCATGCCTGACGTGGAGGCTTGTTTTTCGGCGTCCTACCCTGAGGCCCGCACAAAGTTTCTGTCTGCCTGTGAGGCGGCCGGGTTTGAGCTGGAGGCTGTTCAGAACACGACTGCGACAGGTCGCGATGGAGAAGCGCTCTACGCGGACATTGCCTCAAAGGGTCCAAAGGACGCGTCCCACGTGGTGCTTGTCACATCAGGGACGCACGGGATTGAGGGCTATTGTGGATCAGGCTGCCAGATATCCCTGGTACAGGCGGGCCTGTTTGCCACCTTGCCGACAGATACCCGGATCGTTCTTGTGCACGCGGTAAATCCATATGGATTTTCACACCAAAGACGTGTGAATGAAGAAAATATCGACCTCAACCGGAATTTTGTGGATCACATGTCCAGCCATCCAGACAGTTCAGCCTATGAAGCCATCCACCCGATTATCGCGCCTGCGGACTATGGCGACCGTCCGGAGCATTGGGATGGGGAAGTGCTGACCTGGATTGGCGCCCACGGGATGGATGCCTTCCGTCAGGCCGTGAGTGGCGGGCAGTATACCTGCCCGGACGGGCTGTTTTTTGGCGGGACGGCGCCTTCATGGTCCAACGGAATGGTTCGGACTTTGATGCAGAGCCTTGCGAGCAAGGCGACCCGGTTTCGCTTTATTGACATCCACACGGGGCTTGGCCCGTTTGGCCATGGGGAGAAATTGGGGCTTGGGACGTCGAGCGACGTTAAAAGGGCCCAACGCATCTGGGGCGCGGACGTGACCGATCTGGCGGGCGGCGACAGCGTGTCCGCTGTGGTGGCAGGTGATATGGGCGGCGCCTTTTTTGACGCGGTTTCACCGGATATGGATGCTGCGGGCATTGCCCTCGAATATGGCACGCAGGACCCGGTTTCGGTTCTGGGGGCTTTGCGGTGGGACAACTGGCTTGCCGCGCATGGCGATCCAGCCGGAAGCGATGCTTCTGCGATCAAGCAGAAGATGCGGGACGCGTTTTATCCAGATGATGGCAGCTGGCGGGCAAGCGTCGTCGATCAGGCGCGCAGTGCTGTCACTCAGGCCATTAATGCAAGTTAGTTGTCGTTAACGCTTTACAGTCTAAGCAGCCAGTCGAGCCTTGGCCGTCGCCTGCGTGGCATTGAGTTCTGCCTGGCCCATGCCAAGTTTGTTGGCAATTGCGAGAATCGCGTGATTTTCGAACCGGTGCAGTTCCCCGTCAGCCAGGGCAATTTCCCATAGCATCTCTAGCAATGCGGTCTTCTGCTCGGGTGAAAAATGCTGGTTTACCGATTTGAGAAGTTGGTTGTCATCATAGGTTGTCCGGGGTTTCGCCGTCGCTTCCACCACCATGCGGCTTGCGTCGCTTTCGGACATTCCAAACCGGCGCGACAATGTGCGCGCAACCGCCGTGCGTTCGGCTGCATCATAGTCATCATCCATCCGGATGACCTCCAACAACAAGCCAACCGCGACGGTTGTCTCGTCGGGCAGGTCTGATCCACCTCCAAGCAGCTGTTTGAGGGCGTCGATCATTGGGTCGTCTCCGCGATGTCTGGTGTTGATTTGAATGGGACTATAGCGACTTCGCGCTCACCCATGCGAGCTCTTGCGCTGCACTGTTTGAAACAATCTGCCATGGCGGGGGAAGCGGAATGAGCCGTTTTGGATCACATGTGATCCGCGTGGCCCAGACGCCTGTGTTCTGTTTCGGCACAGTATTAAGAATTTGGTAACTTTTTCAGTGAGATTCGCGCTGAAAACCTTTAGATTTCTGGGCTTGAAAGGCACGCAAGCAAGAGCGCCACATTTGGGGTGGGCGGTCTGGCTTTTGCACTTAGTGCAGTTTGTTGCGTTGCCTTTGTCCTTGGGGGGGCATTTTTCGTGCGGGCTTTAGCCTCTTTGGCGCTAACGGTCTTGTGGGCCGGGCTGGCTGCCGGGTGTTCGGTATTGCCGACGCCTGCGGTCCCTGCCGGTGCAACCGTGCCGCCGGCCGAGCAGGCGCGTGTTGAAGCTGCTGCTCAGGAGACCGCACCGACACCGGCCACCGAAGCACCCCGTCTCACCCTCAAATCGATTGAACTAGAGCGCGTCAGTGAGCTGCCGCAGGAAACTGCTGTAAGCGATGACATGCTTCTTGCGGCGGCGGATGGCCTGATCGGTCAGGACGTCACGCTCGATGAGCTGCGCGGGATTGCCACCGGCATGGAAGCCGTCTTCCGTGACGAGGGGTATCCCTATGTGCGGGTTGTGTTGCCGCCGCAGCGTGTCGCCGACGGCCAGGTCAAATTGCAGGTCATCGAGGGCCAGATTGAGGGCGTGGTTGTTCTGGGCGAGTCGCCGACTGCCAAGCGGCAGGCGGAAGCTCAGTTGTCCAAGCTGAACAATCTGGGACCCGTTCCCGTGGCTTCAGTTGAAGAAGCCATTGCCGCGCTGTCAGACATCCCGGGACTGAATGCCAATGTGTCCCTTGCCCGTGGCACGCAGGGGCCGGGCACCATGCGGATCATTGCCGAGGCCAAGCGTGAAGAGCCGCGCTTTCTCATCAACATGCACAATTGGGGGCCTGAGGCGCTGGGGCGCGAGGGCATTACGGGATTTGTCCGTGTCCCGGGGCTGGCGCTTTATGGCGATGAAATCCAGGCCTCGTTCTTTACGACCCGGGACTGGGGCGAGCAGTTTGTCGGCCAACTGGCCTATGAGCGAGGTCTGACGGCCAGCGGTCTCAAGGTCCGTCTAGAAGGGACCTATGGGGAAGCCGAGCCAACAGGCGTCGTGGCGACGCTTGGCGCGACCTCGCGCAGCTATACCGGCAAGCTTGAAGTCAGCCACCCGATCTATCGGGACCGGACCAATCTGGTCGATCTTTATGGCGGACTGGATTACGCGGACCTGAAGGGCGAACTGTTTAACCAGACTGTTCTATTGAGCAACGACAAAACCCGCACCGCCTATCTGGGCGCTGAAAGTGAATTCAGCTGGGACGGGTGGTCCATCGATACCTGGGTCGAAGCCCGTAAGGGTGTGGGCATCATGGGGGCCAGCAAACGCGGCGAGCCAAATCTCGCCCGGCCTGAAGCGCGACCCAATGCGTGGTCCCTGCTTGCTGAAACCAACATCACGACGCCGACTTTCCAGACCTTCCGGCTGGACCTGCGCGGCATGGGGCAGCACGCGCGCGATCCGCTCATGGCTGTGGAAGAATTCTCCTTTGGCAATTACACGATTATCCGCGGATATGACCCTGGGGCAGCAACCGGGGATGCGGCAATTGCCGGGTCAATCGAACTGACGGGCCTTGGCCATCGCCCCTTCAACGACCGCACTCATGTTGAGTTCTTCGGATTTCTGGACGTAGGCGAATACTGGAACCGGGATCAGTCTGCGGTTGCGCAGCATACGCTTGCGTCATCCGGTGTCGGGATGCGGGTGACGGTTGATGAATATGCACGCGCTGAGATTGTCTATGCGGAACCCATGCGCGAGCCGCGCGGACAAGGCGAGGGCGTTCAGAGCCCACGGGTCCTGTTCTCTTTGACGACGAATGTCGGCCGCGTTGCAAAGGATGCCTACGGCGCCGTCTCGGGCCTGTTCGGGGGGAATGGCGGATGATGTTTCTGCATGCTCCCGTGATCCGAAAATCCCTTATCCGGAAATCTCTCGCGCGGCTGATGTGCGGCGTGTCGGCGGTGGCTCTTTTTGCGTCCGCCGCGTCAGCGACGCCCGCCAACGGCACCTTTGTGGCCGGGGGTGCCGGCGGCAGCATCACGCCGTCAGGGGGTGACGTCACCATCAACACCGGGACGGACCCCAGAAGCGTTATCACCTGGGACAGCTTCAATATCGACAATGGCGACACGGTCATCTTCAACCAGCTGAACAACCAGTCGATTGCGCTCAACAAGGTCACCGGGCCCCTGGCGCAGAGCACGATTGACGGGATCCTCCAGTCCAACGGCCATGTGTGGATCCTCAATCCGGCGGGGGTGGCGTTCGGCGCAAACGCCAATATCGATGTGGGGGCGCTGCTGGCCACCACGGCGGATATCGACAACGCCACCTTCATGGCCACCGACCCGACCACGGGCACGTTCACCTTCACCGATGCCGGCGGCACCGGGGCCATCATCGTTGCCAATGGCGCGGACCTCGACACCACAGGACTCCTTGCGCTTGTGGCACCGATGGTCACCAATTCCGGTGACCTGACATCGTCCCACGGCGACGTGCTGCTGGGGGGGGCGGAAGCCTTCCGCATCAAATTCGCCAGCACGGCCCGCAACAATGGCGCGGCGTTCAACGAGTTGCTGGTGACAGACTTCATCATCGACGGCGGGTCGAGCACGGCTGCTGCCGGCGGTGACGTGGTGCATCAGACCTCCACGGGCCGCGCCATCGGCGGTCGGGTGATTGCCGATGCGTCACGGGTCGGCGGTGGGGCCTTCCTCAATATGGAAGGTCTCGTGGAAGCGCAGAATGTCGGCACCTTGTCCGGCGACGTCATGTTGCTTGGCGGGGTGGACATCACCGCCGGCGCGTTGGGCGCGACAGCGACCGATGCGGTTAAGACGGACAACATGACCATTGTTGCGCCGGGCACTGCATCCGTGCAGGGCACGGCCGTGACAATCGGCAACGCCGTGGGGCCGCTCAACACCGGCGGCAATACCAACAGCAGCACAGGTGCCGTCGCGTTCACGGGTACCACGGGTGACGTGACGATTGCGGCTGACCTTCAGGCCACAGCCGGAGACGTGAACATTCAGGCCACGAACGGCAATATCGACGTGGCCGAACTCATCGCGCTTGGAAGCATCACCGTTTCGGGCCGCGACATCGACCTTGCCAACGGCAACCAGACCGGCACGACAACTGTTCTGCGAACCACCAACGGCGCGCTGTCGCTGACAGCCACCAACGGCGACATTTCAAAGGGTGCGGGCATCGTCGATATTGATGTCGGCACCAATGTCACCCTGAGTGGCAACGCGACAGGGGCGACATCCGCATGGGCCATAGACGCGGTACCGGGAACGGTCACCGCTGATGACTTCAACGTCCAGTTCCTGCGTGTTGGCGCGACCGGCAGCGTCGGCGTTGGCGACGTCACAGCCAGCCAATCGGCGGAAGTGATTTCCACCGGCAGCACGGTCAAGGTTGGCAATGTCTCGAGCGATAACAACATCACCCTGTCGGGCACCGACATCGATCTGACCGGCACGGGCGGGTCTCTTCAGTCGACGGGTGGCACCGTGTCGGTCACTGCAACCGGTGGCGGTGCCAACAACATTTCTGCGACTGGTGCCATCGACATTGATGGTGATGTTGTGACGCTGTCGGGCCCGACCACGGGTACTGTTGTGGATATTGACGCCGACAATGGTGCTGTTACGGCGAACGCTGTTACTGCGTCAGCAGGGTCCGCATCCATCGATGCGACGGGCAATGTGGACGTGGATGGTGTCTCCGCCACTACGACGGCACGGGTTGTGTCCAGTGCTGGTGCGGTGGATGTGGGCAATGTAACCGGGCCCGGTGGCATCACGGTCTCGGGCACCGATGTCGACCTGACCGGCACCGGTGGCTCGCTTCAGTCCACCGGCGGTACGGTCTCGGTAACGGCGTCGGGCGGAGGCGCCAACAACATTTCAGCGGCGGGTGCTATCGATATTGATGGCGACAACGTGACTGTCTCGGGACTATTGACCGGTGACTCGATCGATATTGACGCGGACAACGGTGCGGTTACCGCCAACGCCCTCACAGCGACCGGCACCAGCGTCTTGGTCGACGCAACCGGCAACATTGACGTGGACGATGTGACGGCCACGGCGACCGGTGTGGCGCGGGTAGTGTCGAGCGCTGGCGAAGTTGATGTCGGTGACGTGAGCGGGAATCTCAGCGTCACGATCTCCGGGACTGATGTCGACCTCACAGGGACCAATGGCAAGGTCATCGCCGCAGGCGGTGTGACAACGATTGGGGCGAGCGGGGGTGGAGCCAACAACATATCGTCTGCCGGCGCCATGGATATTGATGGCGGGGTCGTAATTCTCTCCGGTTCGACCAGCGCGGTAGGCAATCTGGATATCACCAGTGCTGGCGGCACGACGGCGGGGGATGTATCCGGCGGTGCGACGGTGGTGGTACGGTCCGTGGTCGGCGTGGTTGACGTCGACAATGTGACAGGCACGGGGACCGTTCAGGTCGTAGCGGATGCAAATGCTGTCGATGTTGGCAATGTGACCGGGCCCGGCGGCATCACGATTTCCGGAACGGACATTGATCTGACAGGAACCGGCGGCTCGCTGCAGTCGACCGGCGGCACTGTCTCGGTGACGGCGTCGGGCGGCGGAGTGAACAATATCTCGGCGGCCGGAGCCATCGACATCGATGGTGATGTCGTTTCCCTTTCAGGACCCGTAACCGGCACCTCGATTGATATCGATGCCGACAATGGCACGGTGACGACAAATGCCGTTTCTGCGTCATCTGGGTCTGCGTCAATTGATGCTACCGGCAACATTGACGTTGATGACGTATCGGCCACGACAACCGCACGCGTGGTTTCATCTACCGGCGCAGTCGATGTTGGTAACGTGACCGGCACAACAGGAATCACGGTTTCTGGCTTGGATGTGGATCTGACGGGCACCGGGGGCTCGATTCAGTCGACTGGCGGTACTGTCTCCGTGACGGCATCAGGTGGTGGTGCGAACAACATTTCCTCTGCGGGTGCCATCGACATCGACGGTGACACTGTTGCTCTGTCAGGACCGTTATCGGGAACCTCGGTCGACATTGATGCCGACAATGGGACGGTGACGGCCAGCGCGATCACAGCCTCCGCCGGATCTGCGTCTATTGATGCGACGGGAAATGTCGACGTGGATAACGTGTCAGCGACAACGACGGCGCGGGTTGTGTCTGGTACGGGTGCAGTCGACGTGGGCGATGTCACTGGCACGACCGGGGTTACCGTTTCTGGCACTGATATCGATTTCACAGGTGCCAATGGTGATGTTGCGGCTGCCGGTGGCACCGTGTCTCTGACTGCAACTGGCGGTGGTGCGAACAACATATCATCGGCGGGTGCGCTGGATGTCGACGGCAATGTCGTGACGCTGAGCGGCAATACATCCGCCGTCGGTGATATCACCATTGATGCTGCAACTGGCAATGTTTCTACCAATGGGTCAATCACCTCCACCGGCGGTCTTGTTTCTGTGGTTGCCAATGCCGGGAGTGCCATTCTGCAGGCGGTTCAGGCGCTCACGGGTGTAACACTGACTGCCAATCAGATATCAGCGACGACCATTCAGGGCGCGTCTGTCGACATTGATGCAGATGCAGGAACGGTCACAGCAACTGGTGTAACGGCAACAGGTGGTTCAGTGGCTATTGATGCCACTGGCGACGTTGACGTGGATAATGTGATGGCCACCACGACGGCAAGGGTCGTCTCCAGCAGCGGTGCGGTGGATGTGGGCAATGTCACCGGTCCGACCGGCATCACGATTTCTGGCACGGACGTTGATCTGACCGGCACCGGCGGCTCGGTGCAGTCATCAGGTGGGGCCGTCTCGATCACTGCAAATGGCGGTGGCGCCAACAACATTTCAAGCGCAGGGGCCATTGATATCGATGGCGACAGCATCGCTCTCACCGGACCGCTGACAGGCACATCTGTTCATCTGCGGGCAGACACGGGCGCGCTTTCTGCCAACGATATTACAGCTACCGCTGGGGATCTGACTGCCGAGGCCAACACGACCATCGATATCGATGACGTCACCGCGACAGGTGCGCTGCAGATTGGCAGTGCTGGCATCACGACTCAGGAAATCGATGTCGGTGATATCTCGGGCGACACGAGCGTTGGCGTGTTTGGCACGGATGTCGACCTGACCGGTGCCAGCGGGTCCGTTCGGTCGGCCAACGGGTTTGTTCAACTCACGGTCACCAATTCGGGCAACAACATTTCGGCAGCCGGTGCCATCGACATTGATGCCCAGACCCAGGTCCTGCTGTTCAATGACATCAGCGTAGGCGGGAATGTCACCATTGATGCGGGCACGTTCATTTCGGGCGGCAACAGTTCGATTGGCACATCCGCCGGCTCGGTGGCTGTCAATGCAGTCGGCAATATCGACATCGATGGCGTCACTGCCACAACGACGGCGAGCGTGATCTCTACCGGCGGGTCTGTCGATGTGGGCGATGTGGCCGGGCCGAATGGCGTGACCGTTACCGGCACGGACATTGATTTCACCGGCACCAACCGCGACGTCGTGGCGTCGGCGGGCACGGTGGCGCTAACCGCGACCGGCGGCGGTGCCAACAATATATCTTCCAATGGCGCGCTGGATATCGACGGCAATGTTGTGACCCTGAGTGGCAATACCTCGGCGACCGGCGACATCACCATTGATGCGGCGACAGGCAATGTGTCGACCAACGGGTCGATCACTTCCACCGGTGGGCTGGTGTCGATCGTTGCCAATGCGGGCAATGCGGTCCTGCAGGCCATTCAGGCGGCAACGGGCGTGACGCTGACGGCCAACCAGGTGAGTGCTACCAACATCCAGGGGGCGTCGGTGGATGTCGACACCGATGCGGGCACAGTCATTGCGATGGGCGTGACAGCGACCGGCGGGTCGGTGGCGATCGATTCAACGGGTAACATTGATGTGGACAACGTGTCCGCCACAACGTCGGCGCGGGTTGTCTCTACGACTGGCGCAGTCGACGTGGGGGACGTTTCGGCAGTGACGCAGGCGGACATTTCCGGCACGGATGTTGATCTGACCGGGGCCAACGGGTCCGTGCAGGTGACAACCGGCACGGCCAACCTGACGGCGACGGGCGGCGGCGCCAACAATATTTCGGCGGCCGGTGCGATCGACATTGATGGGCACCAGGTCAATCTCTTGGGCACGACGACCGGCACCAGCATCGACATTGACGCGACCAACGGCCCTGTGACGGGCAATGACCTGACGGCGACAGGCGGCAGCGTGTCGGTTGATGCCTCCAACGGCATCGATGTCGATGACGTGACCGCAACAACGACCGTGCGCGTGGTCTCCCCGTTCGGCGCTGTGGATGTGGGCAATGTGATGGGTCCGGCGGGCGTCACAATTTCGGGCACGGATGTTGACCTGACCGGCGCCGGCGGCTCGGTACAATCCGCCAACGGCGTTACGTCACTGGCAGCGACCGGCGGGGGCGCGAACAATGTCTCGTCTGCCGGGGCCATGGACATTGACGGCAATAGCATCGTGCTGAGCGGGCCTGTGGTTGGTGGTGGGGCAGTGTCGCTCACGGCAGACACGACCGATATCTCGTCCGCCGGTATCGTGGATGTGACCGGCACCAGTGTCACTGTCAGCGGTCCGGTCAACGGTACCGGCGGCGTGGCCCTGTCGGCCACCACAGGCGATGTCAGCGTCGACAGCGCCATCGCATCCGCTGGTGGAACCGTTGCCCTGAGTGCCGTCAACGGCGATATCGACGTGACGTCCGTGTCCGGTGCAACTGGCGCGACATTCGTTGCCCAGGATGTGGACGTAACGGGCAGCGTCAATGGTGGCGCCGGCCGGGCGGCGCTGACGGCAACGGCAGGCGATATCTCGACGCCGGGTACATTGGACATTGACGGTGGATCCATATCACTGGCGGGGCCCGTGCAGGCGGGAACAGGCATCGACCTTGATGCATCGACCGGTGGCATCACCGCGACAGCCGACATGACATCGACAGCCGGTTCAGCGGTTCTGCGTGCGGTCAATGGTGCGATCTCGGTTCAGGGCGTGAAAGCGCCTGACGGCATTTCGATGGTCGGCGCGGCCGTGAACTTTGCCGGCATGTTGATGACACAGGGGCAGGTATTTCTTGAAGCTCTGACTGGCGCGCTTACGGGCAGCGGTACGAGCTCTGTTGCCGCGCCCAATGGCGGTCTTACTGCGCGGGCACTCGGAGGCGCTGCGACTCTCAACAATGTGGTCATCGGCGGTGACCTGTCCCTTGTTGGCGGGTCAAGCACCATGACCGGCGTGTCGACTGTTGGCGGCACGGCAACGCTGCAAGCCCTTACGGGTAATGTGCATGTGGCGGGATCAGTGGCGGCCACAGGTGGCATATTGCTTATCGAAGCGCCATCGGGGTCGGCGGTCATCAACAGCATTGCATCAAACTCAGATGTGTCACTTGTGGTGCTCGACCTTGATCTCACGGGCACAATCAGCGCCGGCGACCAATTCAACCTGACACCGGCAGGCAGTGGGCGCACCATCATCATTGGTGGTTCGGGGGGTACGGACGGGGTTACGCTGCGCCGTCCACAGGGCTTCACGCTTGATGCGTCCGAAGTGACCCGGATTATTGCCTCGAAGCTCCAGATCGATGCGGGCGCTAACGACCTGGCATTGCTTGATGCGACGTTTGATCCTGCGGCACTTCAGTCGCTTTTCCTCGGCGCTGATGCCAATGCGCGCATCATTGCAGCGGGCAACGTCACGGGCCTTCCCCATCTTCAGCTGGGTTTTGTCGATGGTGCGGCCAATGCAAGGCCGGGCCTGATCCTGGTGTCGGGCGCACTTGGCGAGGACACTGCAGCCGACCGTCTTGCCTCCCTGAGACTGGAAAGCTCAGAAGACATTGTGATTGGCACGCAGGCGTTTCTTGATGAGTTTGAACGTGCAGACGGAAACCTTGATCTGTCCATCCTTGGTGAGCCAGATCTCGCGCGGTTCAATGGTACTCAGGACCATGTGTTCATCGCCGCTGATCAACTGCGTCTGTTCGCGCCAGGCGAAATCGTACAACTGAATACCGGAACAAGTTTTGTCGGCGCCGGGGTGGTCTTTGGTGAGGCACCGGCCGGTGAGGGCACAATCGTAAGCACCGGCGGTGGCCCGGAGCGCGTCAATCTGTTCGGGACGGTCATTCGTTCAACTGGGGAGCGGGTCACCAGCTTTGAAGCCGGCCTGGAGCCAAACCTTCTTGGCCCGGGGCTGTCGCAAAATGGTGAGCTACGTCTCAACCTTTGCGTCATCGGAGATTCATCCAGCTGTTCCATCGCTATCCTTCGCGAGGCACAGGAAAGTGCGCGGTCGCGCAATAGCGCGCTCAGCAGTCTGACAAATTCAACACTGTTTGGTTTTGAAGACGACGATGATGATGACGATGAGGAAGAGGACCTTGGTGGTGTCGCAGGCTCCGGCAATGAAGGTCTTTGGGGGGTCGGCTTGCCATGATCGCAAAACAGAAATCCTTGACCGTGCTGCTGGCGGCGGGTCTTGCGCTGGCTGGTTGTGAATCCATCAGTGAGGGTGTCGGCTTTGGCGGCGTTGCCTCTACGTCTGGAGGGCTGCCGGAGGCCCTTGATCTTGGCATGAGCGCGGACACAGAACAGTGCCGTGCGACCCGGCGCATCGACATACAGCTTGCGGGGCTTGGGGCACAGTATGATGTGTTCTGCGGCTCCTGGCGTCGGCCTGCCGGTGTCATTCAGGTTTATCCTGAACAAAGCCTGCCGGAGCTTGAAACATTTCTGTCTGGCTGTGTGCGCGGGCAGGGCGTGACAGGCCAAGCGCTCAGCCAGGAGGAGCTGCAGCTGGCGTCCTCCGGCCTGACATGTCCGGGTACGTCATCTGCGGATTTATTTCGCGACATTGCCGTGCGCGACCAGGGCAATGGGTTGGTAAGCGCCGGGCGTGGCCTGCCTGCCCTCCTGCCGGTGATGCGACGTGGTGCAGCGGCCATCGTTGGCAATGAAGCGCCCGTTGAATTGTCGGCCAGCGATGTTGAGGGCCTGCCGGGGGTTGTTGCCTTGCAGGATCAGGAAGTTCTGCGGCGGCGCGGGCATAAGCGCAACGCATCGTTCCGATTTGCCCTGGCCGCTGAGGACTTTGCCCGGGCCGTATCCATTCAGGACGGGCTGTTTGGTGGAGACCCGGTGCGGCGTGCGGACATCGCGCTTGATCTTGCTCTCAATCTTTCAAGTCAGGGGCGTTTTGCGGAAGCTGAAACCCTGCTGGACGATGCGCGTGACGCATCAGCGACGCTGGGCACACCCTGGCTGAGCGACAAACTTACGAATTACCGGGCAGTACACTTGCTTAACAAAGGGTCGTTGCGTGAAGCGCTGGCGATGGCGCAATCGCCGTTCTCCTCGCAGACCACAGGGGCCATTGCTGCCTTCGACAGTGCGCAGAGTGGCGGCAAGCTTACGAACATCAGCCCGCGTGCAGCTGAGTTTGTAAATCAGCGCCGTGGTGAAGAAGTGCCGCCATTGTATTCAGACAGCGCGCTTGAGCCCGGGATTCGGGCAACCATCCTCAAGGCTCACCGCGCTTACATTCTTGCGTCCATTCTTGATTTGCGTGGCCGCGAAGGCGCGATTGACGCTCTGAATGAAGCGGACGCGCGCGTCAGTGCTGCGCCCGCTGGTTCCGCGCCTTGGTTGCGGGCACTCATTGGCGAAAAGCGCGCGCTCACCGCTCTTAAGAATAGGCGCACATCCGCAGCGGAGGCGCAGCTCCTGTCTATTCTGGCAGACTGGCGCAGCCGGGAGCCGCGCTCGTTGTTGACCGCCCAGCTTCTGTCGAGCCTCGGCCGCGCTCAGGCTGCATCTGGTCGCGAAGACCAGGCGCTGGCGTCCTACCGGGAGGCCTTCGATCTTTATTCCAGCGTCGAAGGCTCGTTCGGTGTGTCTCCGGACCGGGCGGGTGAATATCTTGATCTGCTGGTTCGGCGCGCCGGGGATGGGGCGAATGCGCAGGCAACGCTTGATTTCCTCAACGCGTTTGAAGATGTGGTCGAGCCGCGCGCGGCGGCGGCCATGGCCCAGGCTGCCGCCCGTCTGGCAACGGACAATGCGGCGACGGAAATTCGTGAACTGCAGGACGCGGAACGCGCGCTGGCGGATGCACAAAAGCGACTGCAGGAAGAAGCAGGCACCGCTGACCCTCAGCGTCTGGCGGAATTGCGTGAAGCCACGGATGTCATTGAGCAGACGCTTCTGGCAGCGGAGGATGCAGCGCGTCGTGCACAGCCCCAGTACATGCAGCTGGTCAACAAGGGGGCGTCTGCCACTGATCTTGTGGAGGCCGTGCTGCCCGGGGAAGCGTTTGTTGCTTTTGCCGCGACGCGGTCCGGCGGGTTTGGCTATGCGGTCTTTGATGGCCGGGTGCGCCCCTTCAGAACTGATCTGACCAGTGGCGAGGCTGCCAAGCTCGTGCGCCGACTGCGCCTTACACTGCGCAGCAGGCGTGGCGGTACGGTGCCTTATGCGGTTGCGCAGGCCCATGATCTTTTCAAAGGCGTGTTTGGTCCCGTCCATGCCGATATGAAATCGGCCGGTGTTGAAACGCTGATCTTCTCTCCACGCGGGTCCTTAGGATCCATGCCTCCAGCGGCACTGGTGACGGAGTTGCCTGCGGATGGTGGGGGGATGCGTAACCGGGACTACAGCGAGATTGCTTTTCTGGCGCGGGACTATGCGTTTATTTCCTCTCCGAGTGCCGGCAGTTTTGTGGCGACACGGCGGACGGAACGCAAGTCGGCGCCAGGCGGTTTGACGGTGTTTGGTCCACCAACGCCACCGCGGTCCACGGACCCTTGGATCAACCGGTATTCGCAGCGCATGGTGGAAGCGGGGCGTCCGGAACGCTGTGGGCGTGTGTTTGCCGGGCAAGACAATCTCCAGGCGCCGCTCACGCCCTTGGCACCGGGTGTTGCGAGTTCGTTTCGCAGACGCACCGTCGATGGGTCCGCCTTCACGGACCAGGCGATCCTCAATGATGCGTCCATCGGTGACCAGCAGGTTCTGGTCTTTGTGACGCATGGCTTCTTCGGAGACGGCTTCTGCATTACTGAACCAGCGCTGCTGACCAGCCTTGGCAGCGAGGGAGATGCGTTGCTGTCGGCAACAGAAATTCTCGACATGGAGATTTCGGCTGATCTGGTTTTCCTCGCGGCTTGTGACACGGCACGGACCGGAGAAGGCGCGCAGGGGCTCGCAGCGTTGTTCGATGGTGCGCAGCTAGATGGTCTGGTGCGCAGCTTTATCTACGCAGGCGCGCGCGCCGTGCTGGCAACCCACTGGGTTGCCGATGACAAAGCGGCGGATGCGATTACCCGGCAGTTCTTTGCCGAGGCACGCGGTGCACCCATGCACGAGGCGTTGAGAAATGCGCAGACATCATTGATGAACACCAGCGACACAGCGCACCCGTATTTCTGGGCGCCCTATGTCGTGATTGGTGATGCAACCCATGCGCTGGATGCGCGCAGCTAGATTGTCATATTGGTGTTGATGCCTGCCGCAGCCCTAAAGTGGGCAGAGTGCAGCGGTATCGCCCGACGCCAGCAAGGCCAGCGCAGCTTCCCGGTCCAGGCCATTGTCTGACGCCTGATTGAGGATCTGAGCTGCTTCATATGACCAGGTGAACGGGTCTTCTGACGCCACGCAGAAAGCTGAGAACATGGCGGCCGTATCCCGGCCCATCCAGTTTGGTGCTTCTACTTCTGGCGCGGGGGGTGCTGTTTCCACGGCGTCAAAGAAGGTCTGGTTGGTGCGCCCGAAGCTGTCCTTGACCACGATGGAGTAGCGGCCGGGAACAATTTCCCGCGCGGCGATCGTGGTGGATTTGTCAGACAAGGTGGTGGACGCAAAGATGCGGTCATCCGGGTCAAGGACCAGAAGCTCAAATGGCGCCTGTCCCCCAGTCCAGCCAACCCACAAGGGGCGGAAGCCGGATTTGATCTGCGCAGATTCAGCTTCAAGGTCGAGGAGGCCGAATGTGAATTCTTCAGCTGATCGTCCCAACCCCTGAGCGACCATGCGGTCACCCAATGGCAGCAGGCGGCCTTCGATGATCTCAGATACGGACTGTGATGCCGTCTCGGCGCCACCGATGGTGTGTGATGATGGCCCGCGGAATTCGCGTGGGTGCGAGGCACCGGCCACAGCGACCACAACCCGATCAGCAGATGAGCCGAGTTTCAGCACGTCACCTTCGCAAAGTGGCGAGAAGACTCCCAACGGGCCTTCCGAGCCGCCGCGCGCAATGCGCACGCTGTCGTCACTGCCCTGAACGTCTTTGACGAAGGCTACGGTCGGTGTTGAGCAGGGCCCGACGGCTGCTTGTGCAGGCAGGGTCGGGACAACGAAACCCGTGGCGACGGCTCCAAGTGCAATGGCACCTGAAACGGCAAAACTAAGCTGCTTGGCTGCGCGCATTTCGCAAGCTCTCCATCAATTCTTCAAAATCTTCGCGGGCTTCGTTCAAAGCGGCCACGTAGGCAGGGGCGGCAAAGCTCACCCAAATTCCATTGTCTAGCAGAAGATAGCTGGCAAATGTACTGACCCAGAAAATCCCCACCCCGATCAACAGCTTAACAATAACTGGGTTTGTCAGCAATTTGATTGGTAAACGCACCATCCGGGAGAAAAAAGGCAGATGTGAGGATGGGCCAATCCAGTCTCGCGCGATGCGGGCATACCAGAAGGAAGCGACGATCAACGTGACGAAGATCGTCAGCAAAACAGCGTCCAAAAGCCAGTAAAGCCGCCGTATTTCGCCGCCTTCTTCGAGACCACGGATCATATTGGCGATGACCATACTGCCACCCATCAGGCCGTAGGGGGTCATGTGGCGGTCCCGCGCCATGGTCGCAGCAGAGCCGATGATGACAATACCGTTGCTGGAGGCCAGGCCTGAAACCATGGGCGGATTGGCAAAACCGGCGGGGATATAGAACATGTCCGCAGCCAAAAGGGATGGCTCGGTGACCGGATCATTGCCGGGATGGGCCGAGTAATTGATGAAGCTTTCCTGCTCCCCGAAAGCGATGGGTTCGCGGTCGATGCGCTCGAGATCAAAACTTGGATCGTCGATCTCGCCACGGCAGAACTGGCGTGGCCGCTCGACGGCCCGGTTCACCAGCGCAATGGCCTCTTGTGCCGACGATGCCGTGCGTCCGGCAATGGCGTAGAGCGGCGTTGTGGGGACAATGTCTGTGCCGGTCTGTGTCTTGATGCAAAGGTAGTGGGCCATGTAGCGGGCGCCAACGACTTCATCGCCGGTGATCTGGGCTACGGACCATACGATGTTCTGAGCCGGCGCATTGGCGAGAATGCGCTCGCGCGCAGAGCCACGGGCGCGGGCCAGCTGGTCGCGGTGGCCATCGCCATCAACGACCTCGCGCTGCATGACCAGCAATGGTGCTTCGGTGTCCGCTCCCCACCGGGTGAGAATGTCGTCAATGCGGGATTCCTGCTCTTCCTCCGGTGTGCGCCAGAAGAGATCAATATCGGCCACGACGACTTTCGGGCGGGGGAAGCCGGGAATGCCGTAGGCGGCCTCAAGCATGTCAGCCACCACCTTGCGCGGGGCATAGGCGAGGGCGGGCCCGTCGGTTTCATCGGACTGCCAGACGCTTTCGTCCAAATTGAGAAAGAGGATCGGGCCGGTGCCTTTGACCGTCTGGTTGACCCTGAGTTCAAATGCGATCTGCAGCACTTCGCGGTCAGCTTCGCCCAGAAAGGTCTGCCACCCCTCCGGCGTGCGCAAAATGGCCCATACGATCAGGGCAAGCGCCAGGCTCAGGAGGAAGTTTGCGTCAAACATCCCCTTGCCGGTTTCAACCAGTCGCTCTTGTTGTGGTGATGCATCCTGCGTGATGGATGTCATCTCATGCCGCCCCCAAGTGTTAGCCCTGTCTGGGCAAGACTAACGCAAGGAGAAGCTCAGGGCACGACCTAAGACGGGGCAGGTTCAGGATGGGAGAATGAAATCCGGGGTTGTTTCGATGTTCAGCTGGCCTTCAAGACCAGCATCTCGATGGTGCGAGATCTCCTGATAGGCGTCAGATGTGGACATCTCAAACAGGCTGGCGCGCTTGGGATACTCTACAAGGGCCACCTGGTCCCACATGTCTTCTACAAGTCCCAGCGTCAGGAAGGTCACGGGGCCCGCGAAAATCAGCCGACCACCATGCTTCTCAATCAATGGTGCAACGCCTGCTCCATAGCGCGCATATGCCTCCCGGCCCGACAGATCAGCGTCGCTGCCATCCTTGTAGGCGGCCTTGTCCCTGAACTTGAGAAGATTGACCATCACGATCGGTCCGTCCGGGCCCGGATCATTGGCCATGGCTTCGATCTGTTCCTTGCCAGGCATCACATGGTTTTCGACTTTCATGGGTATTGCTCCTATGCGGCGCCGAGGCTGCGTTTTGGTGGAAGCTCCGCGAAGTCACCTTCGCGCTTTTCAGCATTTGCTGTCATGGCTTCCATGATCTCGCTGGTCTGCAACATGGAAGCGTTCCAGATGGCGATGTAATCCAGCGCGTCTGCGGTGGTGTGGTCGCGGGAATAGTTGATGAGGCGTTTGCAGCCGGAGACGGCAAGCGGTGCGTTGGCTGCAATCTCGCGGGCAATCTCCATCACGCCGTCCAGCATGGCAGACTGATCAGCAAAGACCCGGTTTACGAGGCCGACTTCCTTGGCTTCAGCTGCGTGAATGCGGCGACCTGTGTAGGCGAGCTCACGCACGATGCCTTCGGGAATGATTTTGACGATACGGGGGAATGTTCCCACGTCCGCTGTCATGCCGATCTTTGTTTCATAGATCGTGAAGAAGGCGTCTTCCGTGCAATAGCGCATGTCGCAGGCGGTTGTGAGATCAACACCGCCACCAATGCAGCCACCCTGAATCGCTGCAAGGACGGGGATGCGGCAATTCTCCAGAGCTGAAAACGAGTCCTGCATGCCCAGAACGTTGTTGTAGAAAGCCTGACCTGCGGTGAGCTTGGCCTTGCGCTTTGCGGTTTCGTCATCGCCGGTGCCGCCAGGCGAGATTTCAGATCCACCAAAGGACGAGACATCAAGTCCGCTTGTGAAGTGCGGGCCTGTTGACGAGATAACAATCACACGGGCTTCCGCCTCCGTGTCGATCTTGTTGATGATGCTTGGTAGCTCGGACCAGAACGACCGGATCATGGCGTTGCGCTTTTCAGGCCGGTTCAGCTTGATGTGCGCTATGCGGTTCTCGATCGTGACCTCAAAGCACTCAGTATTGGTTGTTGTCATGACAGTCTCCTGAGACGTTTCTATTTCTGATCAGGCAAATATGGCTTCGCAGCCAGTTCCGGCAATGATGGCATCAAATGCCGAACGGGCATTTGCGTCCAGCGCAGCATAGTTCTTGCGCAACTCCATCAGGCATTTGCCTTGATAGGGGAAGGGCTTTTGGACCCAGCGGGCGCCAGCGATGGTTGTGTCCACCTCGTCCGCGCCTGTTTCCAGTGCCTTGGCGTTGGCCAGAAGGAACGGTGCATACACACGACCCACCTCAGCCAGTATGGCCTTGAGTGTCGCGGGGACAGTTTCGGCATTGAACCACCCGTCTTCGGTTGGTTCTTCACCGGATAGATCTTCCATCAACATCACCCAAGCATAGACGCGGGGGGCTGTTTCAAGCGTGACGGCCAGCGGCGTCGGGTCAAACTGAGCAAGCTGTGTGAGCTGGCCAAAGAAGGCAAAGTCGGCAGCACCGGGGCGGGCACCCATGATGAAGGGATGCTCGACGAGATGAGCCCGCAGAGCTTCCACAATGCGGTGGTAGCTTTCTTCAATCACCGGCGCAGTCACGTCGTTGGAGCCTACGACATAGAGGCGGGAAATCTGCCGTTCGCTGAAAATCTTCGCCAGCTCATTGGCCTGTTCTTCGCTGGGTGACTGGATGCGCGCGCGGGGCAGAACATTGCCCGCCTGCTTGATGTCAGCGTCGTAGTACCAGCGGTAGTGGAACATGGCCTTGGTCAGCCACTCATCGCCATAGTCTTCCAGCAGATCATCGACCATGCGGATGACGGGGTCCGATGGGCGGACCTTTCGCTCGGTCACTTCCGCGTCAAAGCGGGTGATCAGCGGAGTTGAATCCACCACGGCTTCCAGTTCACCAGCATCGTTGTCGAGATAGAACGTTGGCAGCAGACCGACTTTTGGCTGAGGCAGGTCATCAATCTCGCGCGGGTTTTTCCAGATCACGCGGTAGGGAATGTGCCGATAGCGCAGGACGCTGAGCATTTTGCGCGTGTATGGGGAGGGCGGGGCGCCCGCAAGGGTGACAGGTGTTTTGAGTGTCATGGATGTATGCCTTGGTGCTTTATGCTTTTGCACTGGGGCGGGCGGACATGGCCGCATGCCAGCGATTGAGGTTCGTGTGGGCGTCTGTTGGTGTGATCTTTACCCACGCGCCAAAGTCAACGCAGACCAGTGCAGTGATATCGGCCACTGAGAGTGTGTCGATGGCAATGAAGTCCCGGCCCTCAAGGCGCTCGTTCAGCATGTCGTAGAAAAGCGGAAGACGTTTTTTGCCGCGTTCAGCGAGGGCGGGAATCTGCTCAAGATTGAGCGGGCCGGTCATGGCGCGGCCCTGCATGCCCTTTGACGTGTTGCGCAGAATTTCAGCAACGGCCATCAGGCCTTCAAACTCGATGCGGGCGTTCCAGCTGGCCACGAGGCCCTTTTCAGCCGGTGTTGACCCCAGGATCGGGTTCTCCGGCTTGTAGGCGTCGGCCCAGGCGGCGATGCCCGAATTGTCTGTCAGGATCGTGCCGTCTTCCAGCTGAAGAGCCGGGATGGTGCAGCTTGGATTGATCTTCTTGTATTCATCGGAAAGCTGCTCGCCCTGCATCATGTCGATCTGTTTGTTTTCTACTTCAATTCCCTTTTCCGCCAGCAGGATGCGTGCGCGGCGCGGGCTGGGCGCGGGGGTGAAGTCGTAAAAGGTAATCGGCATGTATTGGCTCCCTGAGTGTCAATTTATTGGGTTTTATAAATGAACGGGCGCCGGGAGGCGACTCCAAAGCGGCGCAAACGCTCATTTTGACGACTGGTAATGGTGGTCATTCAACTGTAGCGTTTTGTTCAGGTGCTTGGGTGCATCTCACAAATGGGGGACTTCCAATGACTAAATTTGCTAAGTTTGCTGCGATTTCAGCAGTCGCGGCATTTGTTTACGCTGGTCCGGCACAAGCCGAAGATCTTGATTTTCTTCTGATAAATGCGTCCAGCGCGGACATCATCGAGTTCCAGGTGTCTGATCCAGGCGACGACTACTGGACCGATAACCTCATTCCCAGCGGCTATGTATTGCCAGCCGGCAACGAGATTGAGGTGCTGATTGCTGACGGTCAATCCAACTGCAACTACGACATTCGTGCCGTCTGGGATGATGGCTCTGAGTATGTCGAATACGATTCTGATCTGTGCGACCTGGGCGAATGGGAGTTCACCGACTAAGCACGATCTAACGTGCCCAATCGGGTTGATCGAAATGGGCAACACGGGTGGTAAGGCCCTTGACCGCCACCTCATGAAACTGATGCAAAATGGCGCCGGTCGGTGCATGGATATCGACCGGCCCCACATGCATTCGGATGATGGGCCTTTCAGGGTCGGGCCCGGGCAACAGCTCCGGTGAGTCGGGTCTGTCCAATGACGCAACTTCAAAGTGATGGATCGCGGCCACTTCATCCGGGTTTGCCTTCATCTGAGCTTTGGTGACCCAGAACACAAAAGCTGACATCGCATATCCAGAATGGGTCTCGTAATCATCGAGCTGACCCAGATAGTGCTCGCCTGTCAGCGTCAGGCCCAGCTCTTCGCGTGTTTCACGGATGGCGCCTTCCAGTGATGTTTCTCCAGCATCCAGTCGACCACCAGGAAAGGCCCACTGGCCTGCATGGCCCCGCAGCTTTGCCGCCCGGCGCGTTATGATGAAGGCAGGATCACCGCCGGTGTCATCAAGTGTCGTGATGACTGCAACGCTCGCCCGCTTCAGGTCTGTTTCGGCCAGCAGGTTTGGTTCAAACGCTGCCAGGTTCTGCTTCATCTGTTGACGCAGTGCGTGGTCGGACGTCATGCCTAAGAAACTTTGATGAGGCGACGGCCGAAGTTCTCACCTTTGAAGAGGCCCGCATAGGCAGCAGGCGCGTTCTCGATGCCGTCCACCACTTCTTCGCGATAGAGTAGCTTGTCCTCATTTATCCACTGGGCCATCTGCATGGCGGCGGGGCCGAATTCGCGCACGAAGTCCAGAACGACAAAACCCTGCATGGTCAAGCGCTGGGTGATGAACGGTAGCGTGTTGCGAATGCCGCGTGGCTCATCAAGATTGTACTCAGCGAGCTGACCGGAGACCGCAATGCGCCCGCCGGGCTTCAGCACATTGATGGCGGCATCCAGCATTTCGCCGCCCACATTGTCGAAGTAGATGTCTGCACCGCCGCTGGTTGCGTCATGCATGGCGTCTTCAAGGTTGGCAGCGTCGCGGTAGTTGATGCTGGCATCAAAGCCCGCTTCAGCCGTAAGCCAGTCGCACTTTGCTTTAGAGCCTGCAATGCCGATCACGCGGCCGGCTCCCATGAGTTTGGCGAGTTGCCCGGCGGTGGCCCCCACGGGTCCTGAGGCAGACGAGATCAGAACGGTTTCGCCCTCTTTGAGCCTGGCGATGTTCTTGAGGCCAAACCAGGATGTCATGCCCGGAATCCCCAGAATGCCGATGGCTGCAGTTGGCGTGACCTTGCCTTTGAACAGCGCCGGATTGTGCTTCACGCAATGGCGGCCTTTGACCACCAGGCCTGACTGCCAGCCAAACCCGCCGGTGACCATGTCGCCTACGGCGAGTTTTTCGTCTTTTGTTTCTTCCACAATGCCGATGCCGGCACTGGTGATGAGGCTGCCGATGGGGGTCGCCCCCACATAGGTGTCCCTGGACAGGGCCGGGCGCATGCCGGGATCAAGGGAGAAGTGGGTTACGCGGACGCGCACCTGACCGTCTTCGACCGCAGGCAGGTCCTGCTCTTCCAGCTTGAAGGTCTTGTCGTCGGGGATACCCGCAGGCCGTTCGGCCAGTACCCAGCGGCGTGTTGTCATGCTTCCCATTTGCAGCGCTCCCTGCTTTGTTGTTGCAAACGACATAGCAAGCCTTTGGGGAAAAATGAAATGACAAGAGATGTTGGGGGAGCTGGCGGGTTGCAGACCTACATCGACGAGCCGGAACATGTGGGAATGCTCCGCGATACGCTAAAGCGCTTTGTGGAAGAAAAAGCACCGCGCGAAAAACGCCGTGAGTGGGACAAGGCGCACCAGTTTCCCCGCGATGTATTTGCAGAGTTGGCAAAGCTCGGCATCTGCGGGCTGACTATCCCTGAGGAGAATGGCGGGGCAGGCGTTGATCTGGTCGCAGCTGTCGCTGCGATTGAGGAACTGGCGCAGGCGGGCGCATTTCTGGCCGGGCCCTTCATTCATGCAGCGTTCTACGGCGGTGCCAATGTGGCTGAGAACGGCTCCGACGCTCAAAAGGCGCAGATGCTGCCCAAGCTCGCAGCGGGCGAGATGTTTTTTGCCTATGGGCTATCAGAGCCGGACGTGGGCGGCGATCTGCCGAGTGTCAAAACCCGCGCGCGGATGGACGGCGACGAGATTGTCATCAACGGGTCCAAACGCTGGTGCACGGGGGCTGACTTTGCTGACGTGATCTATTGCCTCGTGAATTCCGACCCCGATGGCAAGAAGTACAAGAACCTCTCCGTGGTGCTGATCCCGACCGACGCGCCGGGCGTCACCATGCAGCCGATTGAGCACGCAAACCTGCGCTACACATTGTCGTCGGATGTGTATTTCGATGACGTGCGTGTGCCGGCCTCGTGCGTTCTGGGTGGACCAGAGAAGTGGAACAAGGGCTGGGGGCAACTGGCGGGCAAGACCCTCGACGTCGAGAAGATCGAGATCACGGCGGTGGCCTTTGGTCTGGCCCGTGCGGCGGTGGAAGAAGCCTGGCAGTACGCGCAAGAGCGTGAGCAGTTCGGGCGGGTGATCTCCGGTCATCAGTCTGTCCGCCACGCCCTAGTGGATGCCCGCACCAAGCTGCAGGCCTGTCGGCACATGCTCTACCACGCGGTCTGGCTGGCGCAGGAAGACCGGCCCTGCTCGGTTGAAACAAGCATGGCCAAGCTCTTTATCGGTGATACAGCAGTAGAAATCGCTCTTCTGTGTCAGCGGGTGATGGGGGCTTACGCTTTGTCAGATGCCTATGACATGGAACGCCATGTGCGGGACATTCTGGGCATGCCGATTGTCGGCGGGTCTTCCAACATGCAGCGCAACAATATTGCTGCACGGCTGGGGCTGCCTGAATAGAGCGCGCATAGGGACAAACCCGGTTGACCCCTGCTAGTCTCCCGCGGAAACAAATACAGGGAGCGGTCGAATGAGCACATTTGATCTGGTGGTTCGTGGCGGACGCATCGCTGACGGGTCCGGCGGCGAGATTTTTTCTGGCGACGTTGCGGTCAAAGACGGCGTTGTGGCGGAGGTCGGATCTGTGTCCGGCACAGCTGCCCGCGAAATTAATGCTGATGGCGCGCTTGTAACGCCTGGCTTCGTCGACATCCATACCCACTATGATGGCCAGGTGACGTGGGACAGTCAGCTCACGCCGTCGTCCTGGCACGGCGTGACAACTGCCGTCATGGGCAATTGCGGTGTCGGGTTTGCGCCCTGCAAAGCCGAAGACCACACGCGCCTGATCCGGCTGATGGAAGGCGTTGAGGACATCCCCTTTCCGGTGCTGGCGGATGGCCTTCCCTGGAACTGGGAGAGCTTCCCGGAATATCTCGACAGCCTGAGCAGCAAGACTTTTGACATCGACTTTGCCGCTCAGGTTCCCCATGCGGCATTGCGTGTGTTCGTGATGGGTGAACGTGGCGCCAATCGCGATATGGCGACGGGCGATGACATAGCAACGATGGCCACCCTGGCACGCGAAGCCATTGAAGCGGGTGCACTCGGCTTTACGACGTCGCGCACGCTGAACCATCAAACGTCAGAAGGTGATCCAACGCCGACCCTGACGGCGGCGGAAGACGAACTGATGGGCATTGCCCTTGAGATCGGCAAGGCCGGCAAGGGTGTGTTGCAGGTCGTTTCCGACTTCAAGAAGCGCCGCGATGAAATGGAAATGTTCCAGCGCATCGTTGAGAAGTCCGGCCGCCCGATGTCGATTTCTGTGGCGCAGACAGACCTGGCACCGGATGCCTGGAAGTGGCTGCTGTCGGAGATTGAAGGGGCCAATGAGCGCGGGCTTGAGATGCGGGCGCAGGTCGCGCCGCGGCCGGTCGGCATTCTTGTCGGTCTTGAACTGACGTTGAATCCGTTCACAGCCTACCCGGCTTACGCGGAAATCGAAGACGCGCCGCTGGCTGAAAAAGTGGCGAAGCTGTCGGACCCTGCTTTCCGGGCACGGATGCTGAGCAATGAACCGTCTTCCGACCATCCATTTGTGCAATCGCTCATCCGGCAGTTTGACCAGATGTTCCCGCTGGGTGACGTGCCGGACTATGAACCGACGCCGGACAAGATGCTGGGGGCGCAGGCCAAGGCGCAGGGCAAGAGCGTTGAAGAACTGGCGCTTGAGTATCTGATGGCAGATGGCGGGCGTGGACCGGGTACGGGCATGTTGCTGTTCCCGTTCCTCAACTATGCCAATGGGTCGCTCGATCCGTCCTACGCCATGATGCAGCACCCCAACTCGGTGATGGGCCTGTCAGATGGTGGCGCGCATATGGGCACCATCTGTGACGGGTCGTTCTCAACAACGTTGCTGCAGCACTGGACGCGTGACCGCACACGGGGTCCGAAGCTGGACCTGCCCTTTGTCATCAGGGCGCAGACAGCGCAAACCGCGCGCGCGGTAGGCCTGTCTGATCGCGGCCTGCTCAAGCCGGGCATGAAGGCAGACATCAATGTGATTGATCATGCGGGGCTTCGCCTGCACGCGCCTGAGATTGCCCACGACCTGCCAGGCGGCGGACGTCGTCTGCTACAGCGCGCCGATGGGTATGTGGCGACGGTTGTGTCCGGTGAAACGGTATATGAAAACGGTCAGCCGACGGGCGCGCTGCCAGGCCGGCTCATACGCGGCTAGCGCTAGCCGTCATCCTCGAACTGGAGTGCATCGGCGGGAATGGTAATCCATGGTTGTTTGCTGCGGGTCCAGTAGTGGGCATCTGGCTTGAGGCCTGATGTATCCTTCAGGGTGCCAGCCTTGATGCTCATGTTGTTTCCGGTCTGGTGGTAGATGCGTGAGCCGCACTGAGGACAGAACGCACATGTCTTTGTGCGGCCGCTATCGCAGGTGACGTCGAAAGAGCTGAGAGCACCAGATGTGAGTTCGAAGTCCTCTGGTCTGACGCCAAGGCTCATGCCGAACGCACTGGCCGATTGCTTTTGGCACTCGGTGCAATGGCAGATTGCCAGTTTCAGGGGCGTCCCGTTGATCCGGTAAGTCACCTGCCCGCATTAGCAGTTGCCATGTCGACTGTCCTGGGTCATGAGCTTTACCTCCGGTGCATTCAGTGTGTGAGGATGCTGCTGATCCAGGCGCGTGCTTCCGTGAGGTCAGCTAGGGTACGTATCTGTCGCTCTTCTGTGCTCTTGGGTCTGCCGTCACGCGGGGTGCCGACCAGTCCCAGATGACCGACGCCTGCAGCGAACCCAGCCTCCATATCTGTCCACTTGTCACCCAGCATGGCTGACGCCGACATGCCTATGTCATGGGTATCGCGGGCTGTGAGGAGCATGCCGGGGTTGGGTTTGCGCATCGGGTGGTCGCGGCCGTCAGGACCGTTGAGGTGAGGACAGTGGAAGATGTCCGTTAGCGCAATGCCTTCATCAGCAAAGCGGGCGCGCATCCAGACTGTGAGAGTCTGATACTGTTCTTCCGTGTAGTAACCGCGGGCAATACCGGACTGGTTGGTGATAACGATCAGGGCTGCGTCAAGGTTGATCGCTGTGCGTGCCAGCTCGAAGATGCCCGGCATCCACTCAAAGTCCTTTGCGTCGTGTACATATCCCTTGTCGACGTTGATGATGCCATCACGGTCCAGAAAGAGGGCTCGGCGTGTCACGGCAGGTTTGTGTCCTTGTCGGCAGGCATCACGGGCTTGTGAGCGGCGCATGGAAAGTTCTGCGCCTATCTAACGCGAAGACGCTCTCCTGAGCAAAGGAACCAGACATGTCACAGCAGACGGCTAGCCAGGCCCCGATAACGCTTTTTGCAGATCTGACGCAGCCAGCGCAGGTCGACACGCAGGCAATCGACTGGGTTCCCTCTCCGATGGCAGGTGTAGAGCGACGCATGATCGAGCGCGACGGCGGCGAGGTTGCACGGGCCACAAGCTTAGTGCGCTATGCTGCCGGCAGCCGGTTTTCCGCCCATCGCCATGACATGGGCGAGGAGTACATCGTCCTGTCCGGTACGTTTTCAGACAATGATGGTGACTTCCCTGAAGGCACGTATGTGCGCAACCCGCCAGGGTCGTCACATGCGCCGCATACGGATGATGGCTGTGTGATCCTCGTCAAGCTGCGGCAAATGCCTGACGACGAAGATCGCACTGTCCATGTTGATACGAAGACCGCCCCGTTCGAGCCAGCCGGTGTCGCGGGGTATGAGCGGCAGGTGCTGTTTTGCTCGGATTATGAGCAGGTTTCAGTAGAGCGCCTGCAGCCGGGAACGGGCATTGAGGCGCATGCTGCCGGGGGCGAGGAGATTTTCGTGCTGGACGGCGCGTTGTCGTATGGCGGTGTACTGTATGGCAAGGGCACGTGGTTGCGTCGTGCGGCTGGTCAGGAACTGCCGATGGCGTCACCAGATGGATGCCGCCTCTGGGTGAAGCGCGGTCACCTTTCTGACGTCTGACTAGCTGGAACAGCTGGCGCCGCCCAGGACGCAGAAACGTGAGCAGTGCGGATGGTTCAGGGACACCGGCTTCATGCTGCCTTTGAGGGTTGGTCCCAATTCAAACCGTTCGTCATAGGCAATCAGCGTGCAAGCCAGTATGGCAGGTGCGCTGGCGCCCTTGCGTTTAACAGCCATGCGGGCATTGGAGCACATCACGTCCCGGGGCGACTTGTTCAGTGTCTTCCAGCACCCGGTGGTGATTTCTGCGATGTCGGTACTCTCATCCATTTCCGGAAAGATCACGAGGTCATTCGGGTTCGTGGCATCAAGGTCGAGATCGAGTTCGGCAAAGAGTTTTGCATACCCGGTGCGCTCGTCTTCTTCGGTTTCACCCGACAGCATCCGACCGGCAATGGATAGCTGAAAGCCATTGCGGTTCAGCCATATCAGCCCGTCGATCATCGGGGCCCAGGAATCCGGCCCCCGCTCTTCTTCGTGAACCTGGCTCGTGTAGTGGTCCATGGACACCCGGATTGTGAGGCGGGCCGAATAGAGGGCCTGCAGCGCCAGCAAGGCTTCAGCAGGTCCCGGGCGTTGCATGGGACGCATGGCGTTTGTCAGCACCAATGCATTGTGGCCGCGCGACAGGGCGTCCCCGAGCATTGGAATAAAGTCCGGGTTCATGAACGGTTCGCCACCGGTAAATCCAATTTCCTTGAGACCCAGATGCTCCCGCTCTGCTTCATCGAGCAGCTCGGCCACCTCGGAGGTGGAGATGTATTCCAGCGCATCATTGGTGGGAGTGGATTCGATGTAGCAGTTGGCGCAGGCGAGATTGCACAAGGTTCCTGTGTTGATCCACAGGGTTTCTAGGGTGTGTGGCATGACCCAGGCGCGTTTTTCGCCTTTGACGGTCAGGTGCGGGTCCTGAAATTTGCCAGAGATTGTGCGGGGCATTTCGTTCATGAGGGCACATAAACGCTCAAAGCGCCCGGCGTCTATCAAAAAGGCAAATGCATTTGCTCAAACCCCTGTTACTTGGCTGTGTGGCCGTGGCACACTCCGCCGCAACAGTAATCAGATACGCCCCATCAAGAGGAAGCATCCATGTCCGATCAGGCCATTGATTTTGAAGTCCGCAAGAGCGAACTCACCGCAACTCGCGCTGCAACCGGTGCTGTGCCTGAAATCGGTGCTGGTGAAGTGCTCATCAAGGTTGAGCGGTTCTCTCTGACAGCAAACAACATCACCTATGCCGTGTTCGGCGATGCCATGCGCTACTGGGATTTTTTCTCCGACCGTAGCGAAGGTTCTGAATTCGGCCGTATCCCGGTCTGGGGCTTTGGCGAAATTGTTGCCTCCAACGCTGATGGCGTGGCGGTGGGGTCGCGGGTTTATGGGTACTTCCCGATGTCCAACTACCGTGTCGCCAAGGCGGCCAGGATTTCCGAGCATGGCTTCATGGATGCCTCCGGTGTTCGCGGTGAGCTTGCGCCGGTCTACAGCCAGTTCATGGCCACCACGTCTGATCCGCTTTATGCCAAGGATGACGAAGACCAGATTATGCTGTTCCGGCCGTTGTTCACCACCAGCTTCATTCTTGATGACTGGCTGGCGGAGAATGATTTTTTCGGTGCCAAGACAATCATTCTGACCAGTGCATCGTCCAAGACCTCGCTTGGCCTTGCACATCTGTTGAAGAAGAACCGTGGCGACAAGGTCCGCGTGGTGGGGCTTACCTCGCCGTCCAATGTGGCGTTTGTCGAGGGCACAAACTTCTATGATGAGATTGTGACCTACGACAAGATTTCCGACATGGATGCCTCTGTGCCGACAGGTATTGTGGACATGGCGGGCAACTCCTCTGTGCGCGCTGATGTGCACAACCACTTCAAGGACAACCTCAAGGTGTCGTCGGCTGTTGGCGGCACCCATTGGGACAGTGTTGGCGGTGGTCAGGAGAATTTGCCCGGCCCTGCTGTGGAACTGTTCTTTGCACCCACACATATTGAGCGCCGGATGAAAGAATGGGGCGGTCCTGGTTTTCAGGAGCGCGTTGCCAAGGCATGGGGCGGTTTCATTCCTGAAACCAAAAAGTGGATCGAGGTCATTCACTCTGCTGGCGCCGACAAGGTGAAAGACGTTTATCTTGAGGTGCTTGGTGGCAAGACGCCTCCCAACCAGGCGCATATTCTGTCGCTTTGGGACTAGCAAAGGGCCAATTCTGCGAATGTGCGCCTAGCGGGTATACGTTTGCGGTAGTTGTCATAAGGCATGCGCGCGCTTAGGTACGCGCATGCCTTTTTCTTTGCCTGCAGGTTGAATGTTTTATGTCGAATTCCGCTTTTTTTGATCTTCGTTCCACTCACAATCCCAATCGCTGGACGCTTGAGGTAACGCCGGGTCTCTGCGTTGGCCGCACGGGCAACATGTTCATGTTTGGCGGCGTCGGGCTTGCTGCTTCCATCAAGGCCATGGAAGGCACGACAGGCCGCCGGGTGATCTGGGCCGCGGCGCAGTATCTTTCTTTCGCGCGGCCTGGCTCCATTGTTGACGTGGATGTGGAAGTGCCTGTCTCGGGCAAGTTCAATTCGCAGGCCCGGACCAAGGCCCATGTGGGGGATCAGGAGATCATCACGGCCAGTGCGGCGCTTGGCGAACGGCCGACTGATGACAGCGAGCAATGGGCAACCATGCCGGAAGTGCCCCAGCCCGAAGACTGCCCGCCCATGGAGCGCTGGGACCGGGACGACGAAGAGCTACACGACCACATGGAATTGCGCGTGGCCAAGGGCCGCTATGGCAAAGCGCGCCGGGACGGTGTGAAAAGTGATGACGGTGAGGTTTATCTGTGGGCCCGCCCGAAGGATGGCCGTGAGATCGATACCAGCATGCTCGCGATCATTGCGGATTTCATCCCGTCAGCGGTCGGCAACGCGCTCGGCAAGAATGCCGGCGGCAACAGCCTCGACAATACGCTGCGCATTCGGCACGTGGTTCCTACGGACTGGGTGCTGTGCGATACGCGAATCCACGGTGTTCATGGCGGGTTTGCCCACGGGCGCATGCTGCAGTTCGCTCAGGATGGCGAATTGATGGCGACCGCCAGCCAGTCCATGATCGTGCGTGTTCACGACTAGCACGGAGAAGTCGCATGACGGACGAACTGGCGTTGACCATCGACCATGTGACGCTGAGCGTTGAGGATATTGCGAAAGCCAAGGCGTTTTATGAAGCAGCGTTGGCCCCTGCCGGGCTGGAGCTCGTGGCCGAGCTACCACCAGATGTTACGGGTGGTGCGCATTTCGTTGCCATGGGCAAGGGCCGTAAAGGCAATCTCTGGCTGGCGGCTACCGGCCAGCAGATGCCGGCCACGCATATCTGCTTCAGGGTTGCGACGCGCGCAGCGGTGCGCCAGTTCCATGAAGCGGCGATGGCCGCAGGTGGAAAAGACAATGGCGCGCCAGGGATACGTGAGATGTATCACCCGGAGTACTACGCCGCCTTCGTGATTGATCCTGAAGGTCACAACATTGAATGCGTGACGTTTGATCTCGCGCCTTAGCGCCTTTTCCGCTTATGCGGGGCGCTTGACCATCACATAGGTGAGGCCCGCAAGAGCACCGGCAATGATCTGGCCAATGAAGCCGTCCATTTCGCGTGCGCTGGCAATCGCTGTAATGCCGAAGACCTGGGTCATAGCTGTGAGGGCGACTGCCACTGCCACGCCACCTGCCACGACAAACACGATGCTGCGCAGGCCTGACATGAAGCGGGACACGAGGCCTGCGACCAGGAAGGCCACCAGCAGTGCGCCTCCCATGATTGGACCATAAAGACGCGCCATTCCCGCAATATCGTGGAGGATCCATTCTACGCGCTGGCCAATGGAAAACTCTCCGCCGAGCGCTGCAAGGTCACCCTGATTGAAAAAGGCGTGGGCACCGGCGCCGACAATAAGCACCACCACAACAGCCAGAATGTATCCAAGAACCATGCGCATCAGGTTCGTCCTCCCCCATTTATCATCGCATCTGCGATCAGGCGGCGCGGTTAAAGCGTCGCGTTTATGCCGCATATTCGCTTAAGATGGCGTTGAGAACCAGCCCGGTTGCCCCCATCTTGCGTACTATATGGGGGCCAGATACTGGCATTGAACAGATAAAACGGCGGAAACGGGGAAAGCGGCATGGTTAATCGATTGGATCGGGTCACAGTTGCGGGAGCCTTGATGCTGGCGGGTGTGATGGCCGCACCGGCTCTGGCGCAGGACGTTACCGCCGCAGCGGATGATCAGTTCACTGTGGAGACGGTGGCGGAGGGGCTCGATTTCCCTTGGTCCATCGCGTTTTTGCCTGATGGCAACATGCTGGTAACGGAACTCACCGGCCAGCTTCGGCTGATTGATGACGGCCAGCTTGTAGAGGCCCCCATTTCTGGCACCCCTGAGGTCATCTATGGTGGGCAGGGCGGATTGTCTGACGTGGTTCTGCACCCGGATTTTGCAGCTAACAATCTGGTTTATCTCACCTATTCAGCCGCGCGCGACAAGGGCAACACGCTGGTGGTGGCGCGGGCCGAATTCACCGGCAGTGCGCTTGAGAACTTTGAGGTGATCTTTGAAGCAGACGCCTATCGCTCAAGCCTCGTACATTATGGCGCGCGCATGACCTTCCTGCCGGATGGCACCTTCATGGTCACCAGCGGCGACGGGTTTGACTATCGCGAGCAGTCTCAGAACACCGACAATCATTTCGGGTCGATGCTCCGCCTCAATGATGACGGCAGTGTGCCTGCCGATAATCCCTATGTGGGCGATGATAGCGTGCGGGACGAGATCTACTCCTACGGCCACCGCAACCCGCAGGCGATTGTGCATGACGCTTCTACCGGCCGCATCTATTCAAATGAGCATGGGGCGCAGGGCGGTGACGAAATCAATATCATTGAAGCCAAGGGCAATTACGGGTGGCCTCTTGCCACGTTCGGCCTTGATTATACCGGGGCCTATGTATCGCCGCTGACCGAGTTTGAAGGGTCCACTCAGCCGCTGACCTATTGGACGCCATCGATCGCTCCATCAGGCATGGCGGTTGTGTCTGGTGAGGCCTTTAGTGACTGGGAAGGCGACCTGCTCGTCTCCGCGCTTGCAGCTGGGAATGTCGAGGAGTTTGCCGACCGCAATCTGCGCCGCGTCATTATTAACGATGGCGAGCTTGCCGGCGAGGAAGCCATTCGTGTTGTTGTGCCTGATGCAGAAGGTGACGACACGCCGCGCCTGCGTGATGTGCGCATGGCACCGGATGGCAGCATCTACGTGCTGACCGATGGCGAAGGCGGGCACGTGCTGCGTCTGGTACCCGTTGGCGGCATGCCTGGTCCGGCTGCGTCTCTTGATGACGCCCGTGATGCGGTGGAAGAAGCCACTCAGGCTGTTATTGAAGCCATGACCGAGGGGGCAAAAGCCGCGGCGGAGGCTGTCGAAGAGGCCATTGATGCAAACAAGGACGATGTTGCCGAGGCTGTGAACGACGCCGTCGAAGCCACTGCCGAAGCGGTGAAAGAAGGGGCGGACGCTGTCAAGGAAGCTGTGTCATCTGATGCTGCGGACACGCCTGCTGAATAGCCATGCCGTTGGCGCAATCCCGCTACAAGAAAAAGGGCAGCTTCACTTTTTGAAGCTGCCCTTTTTGTGTCAAACATGCAGGCCTGACGCACCTACTCAGGCACGGCCTGCAACTGCAGCATCCGGTCCAGTGTGGCACCGGGGCGTGCGCCAAGAGGCGCTAGCCACTTCTCATAGAGATCATCCAGCACACCATCCTGATAGAGGCCGATGATGGCGCGGTCGACCGCCAGACGGAAATCTGCGTCGCCACGGGGAAGGACCAGGCCATAAGGCTCAAAGGATAACAGGCCGGGCAAGGCGACCAGATCAGCGCCCAGAGGGTCCTGCATCAGATCCACGAGGATCATCTTGTCATGGGCAATGGCGTCCACCTTGTCATCCTTGATGGCCTGCACTGCATCGGCTGTACGTTCGACGGCGATGACATCCACATTGATGCGCTCGGCCCGAATGGCGCTCTTTATCGCGTTCTGTGTGGTTGAGCCTTCAATGACGGCAATGCGTTTTCCTGACAATGCCTCGATGTTTGGGACAGACTGGACGTCTGCAACCGCGACAGACGCGCCGGACGCAAAAAATGGGACTGAGAAATCCACCCGCTCGCGGCGACCAAGCGTGACGGTTGTTGCGCCGCATTCCATATCCGCGCGTCCGCTGACAATCGTATCAAGCCGCGACTGGACCGTGACCTGAACATAATCGATGGAGATGAGCGGGACCTGGACCTGGGTTGCCAGTTCAGTGACGACCGCGCGGCAGAGGTCAATAGACAGGCCGGCGGGAATGCCATCGTCGCCCGTAAAAGAGAACGGGGCGAGGTCTTCCACATTTGCAATTGTGATGCGCCCGTCTGCGGCGATCTTCTCAAGTGTTCCGGCGGCTGCTGTACCTGTCAGTCCGACGCTGGCGATGGCAAATGCGGAGGCTGCGAGGGTGGCAAGCCCGTGCGTGCGCGTGCGGCCGAGAAACGAAAGTGTGCGAGGCATGACATGGCTCCGGTCAGCAGGTAAGTGGCATTTGGAGCAGACCTTGCCATTGGACCGGCGGGCTGGCCAGACCTGTTTGGCCGTTAACCGTAACTAGGGCTGTACAAGCACATTCCTGAACTGCCAGGGGTCGCTTTCATCCAGGTCCTCGGCAAAGAAGCCGGGGCGGCCCTCAAGAGGCGTCCAGTCGGTGTAATAGCCTTTGACTGGCCCCAGATAGGGCAGTTGCACTTCAAGGCAGCGTTTGTAGTCAAGCTCATCGGCTTCAACAATCCCGGCATTGGGATTTTCGATGGCCCAGACCATGCCGGCAATGACAGCAGATGTGACCTGCAGTCCGGTGGCGTTCTGATAGGGCGCCAGTTCCCGGGTTTCCTCTATGGAAAGCTGAGAGCCATACCAGTAGGCGTTTTTGGCGTGGCCATAGAGCAGAACGCCCAGCTCATCGATGCCGTCCACGATCTCGTCTTCGTCGAGGATGTGATAGATGGCCTGTGGTTTTCCTTCATTGCCGAATAGTTCGTGCAAAGACACAACGGCGTCATCTGCCGGATGGTAGGCGTAGTGCACGGTGGGGCGATATTCCGGCGTGGTGCCTTCGCCGACAGTGAAAAAGTCCGCGATGGAGACGCTTTCGTTGTGGGTCACAAGAAAGCCATGCTGTGCACCCGGTGTCGGGCACCACGTGCGCACTTTTGTGGCGCCACCGGGTTGCGTCATATAGATCGCGGCCTGGCAGCCTGTACCGTCCTCTTGATGGTGTGCGTTGTCCGGCATCCATTTTTCATGGGTACCCCATCCAAGTTCGGCAGGTTGCTGCCCTTCGGAAATAAATCCGTCTACGGACCAGGTGTTGACGAAGGTGCCAAGTGGTTTTGGTGTTTTCGCGCGCTGTGTGTCCCGTTCGGCAATATGAATTCCCTTGGTGCCGGTGCGCTGCATGAGCCGGGCCCAGCCTTCGCGGTCATCGGCAGCGGGTTCTTCAAACTCTAGACCCAGATCAGTCGCCAGATTGACGAGCGCCTGTTTGACGAAGAACGACACCATGCCGGGATTGGCGCCACAGCAAGAGACAGCCGTGGTGCCGCCGGGACTGTTGCGTTTTTCCGTACGGGCTGTTTCGCGCAGGACATAGTTGGTGCGCTCCGCCGGGTCATTGTCCTGATTGACATAGAAGCCAAACCACGGCTCCACCACCGTGTCGATATAAGGCACGTCGATTTCCCGGCACAAGCGCATGACGTCGACCGAGCCGACATCTACAGAGAGATTGACGCAGAAACCGTGACCCTCACCTTCCGTGAGCAGCGGTGTCAGAACGTCCTTGTAGTTGTCGCTGGTGATCTCTCGCTGGATGAAGCGAATACCGTGCCTGTTTGCCAGGGCCTTTCCGGCATCGCTTGGGTCAATGATGACCATTCGGCTTTTGTCGAAATCGAAGTGTCGTTCGATCAAGGGAAGCGTACCGCGACCAATGGAGCCGAAGCCGATCATGACGATGGGGCCGGAGATCTTGTGATAAACGGGCCAGGGGGTCTTGGTGGTCATGATGGTCTTCTCTCTCCCGGGCGCAGTTGTCCGTGGCGTAGGTGTCCAGCTCAGATGATGTACGACTTGAGGGGGGCAAACCCGTTGAAGCCATTCGAGGCATAAGTTGTGGTGTATGCGCCGGTTGCCTCGATCAGTATCTCATCGCCGATGGTGAGAGATACGGGAAGATCATAGGGCGTTTTTTCATACAGGACGTCCGCGGAATCGCAGGTGGGTCCTGCCACCACACAAGGTGTCGTGCGTTCGCCATCATGGGGGGTGCGGATCGGGTAGCGGATCGCCTCATCCATGGTTTCCGCCAGACCACCAAACTTGCCGATATCAAGATAGACCCAGCGGTCCGCGTCCGGCTCCTGTGTCTTGCGGCTGACCAGCACGACTTCGGCACGAATGACGCCAGCATCTCCCACCAGGCCCCGGCCTGGTTCAATGATCGTCTCGGGAATCTGGTTGCCGAAATGCCGGCGCAGGGCTCCGAAGATCGCTTTGCCATAGTCTTCGGATGTCGGCACTTCCTTGAGGTAGCGGGTTGGAAACCCGCCACCGAGGTTGACCATTTTGAGGTGGATGCCCTGATCCGCCAAGGTGCGGAAGATGGTGCTGGCGTCTTCAAGGGCGCGGTCCCACGCACCTGTGTCCGGCTGTTGAGAGCCGACATGGAAGGACACGCCATGGGCCTCAAGGCCAAGGTCATGGGCGTGACGCAACACATTGCTGGCCATGTCGGGCACGCAGCCGAATTTGCGCGACAAAGGCCATTCAGCGCCGACGCCGTCGGTCAGGATGCGGCAGAAGACACGGGACGCGGGGGCGACGCGCGCTACTTTTTCAACTTCTTCGGGACAATCAACGGCAAACATGCGCACGCCGAGGGTGTAGGCGCGAGCGATGTCGCGTTCTTTCTTGATTGTGTTGCCAAAGGAGATGCGGTCAGCGCTCGCGCCGGCGGCCAGAACCATCTCAACTTCAGCAATGGAGGCTGCGTCAAAGGACGAGCCAAGTTTGGCGAGCAACGCCAGAATTTCAGGGGCCGGGTTTGCCTTCACCGCGTAATAGACGCGACTTTCCGGCAGGGCGCGAGCCAGGCGATTGTAGTTGTCACGCACCACATCCAGATCGACGACAACAAACGGTTCGTCTGATCGGGTGGTGCGCAGGAAATCTTTGATGCGGTCGGTCACCATTGGGGTGGTCTCCCAGTTCCAGATACATCAGGCCTTATGAGTGTATGCCCGTGGATGGCGTGTTGGAGACGCAATGCACAGGTGCAATCAGAAGCCTGACAGATCCGGGTCTGTTTCATTGACCAAACGGGCTCGAAACATCGCCGGGTTGTTTGATGCCGGATTGGAGTTGGGAGCATCCCCAAGTCCTCACGCGGGCAAGGAAGGTGTGCCTCTTTAGCGTCGCCGATGGGTGGAGGACCGACTGAGACCAAAAAAGCCCTCACCGTCGTTGCTTTTGGCTGCTGGTGTTGTTGATCGTCCAGCGGCTACGGGCACGTGCGACTTATTGGGCGACGCGGGAAATACGGCGTTTGGCGAGGGCTTTCAAGCCATTTTGCCAAAAAAGTCGGGGGACCCTCCCATGCGGTGCCGCATGGCGGTATCGATTGTTATGGCAATATAGCTGCCAATTTATATAATGCAGCACATTAGTGAACCTGTGAGGGCGAGAAAATGGGTCGTTTGGGCAAAGTGCTGTTGGGGCTGGTGGTTGTTGGCGCGGTCATTGCGGCGGTCCTCTATTTCATGCGCGAGCGGATCGCCCTTGGTCTGATGGCCGGGGTCATCGAACGCAATCTGAGCGCTGATCCCCTGGGTGAGTTGGTGGATGGCCTGCATGTTGGCCTGTGTGGTGCCGGTGCGCCGCTGCCTGACCCGTCGCGCGGTGGCCCCTGTGCCCTGGTGATTGCCAAGCAGGGCGACGCGCGGCACGTCTTTGCGGTTGATGCGGGCTCGGCAGGTGTGCGGACCATGGCGCAGATGCAGCTGCCGCCCGCCGCCATAGATGGTGTGCTGCTCACCCACTTTCATTCCGACCACATAGACGGACTTGGCGAACTTGCCATGCAGCGCTGGGTCAACCGTACGGCCACGTCGCCGCTGCCGGTTCATGGGCCAGAGGGCGTCGAGCGGGTCGTGAATGGTTTCAATGAAGCCTATGCACAGGACTTCGTGTATCGCACCGCTCACCATGGCGATGACATTGCACCGGCGTCCGGTGCGGGCATGACGGCTGTTCCCTTCCCGGAACCTGCCGATGGCGAGGCGGCTGTCGTGTTCGATGAAGACGGGCTGACAATTACTGCCTTCAAGGTGGATCACACGCCGGTGTCACCCGCGGTTGGCTATCTCATTACCTATATGGGCCGGTCGCTTGTGATCTCAGGCGATACGGTGAAGTCCGACAATCTGACGCGCTTTGCGAAAGACGCAGACCTGCTGCTGCATGAAGCCCTGTCGCCCCAGCTGGTCGGCCTCATAACCGAGGCGGCGCGCAAGGCAGGTCAAGCTAATATCGAGAAGATCACCATCGATATTCTCGACTACCATACTTATCCCGTGCAGGCAGCGGAGATCGCACAGGAAGCAGGTGTGGGCATGCTTGTGTTCCACCATATTGTGCCTGCGCTGCCGCTTGCTGCTCTTGAAGGCCCATTCATGGAAGATGTGGCCGATGCCTATGATGGGCCCGTGGCGATTGCTGCGGATGGTGACTTCTGGTCGTTGCCTGCGGGCAGCGATGCCATCACCTACAGTGACAGGCTGTAGTCAGCTCGCGACATTGACCCCGTCAATCTTGAGGGATTTCATCCGCTTTCGGATCAGCTGCGTCAGTGTCTCATAGTCCTGCCGGTTGGCGGCCTGACGTCGCCACACCAGTCCGACGGTTCTGCTGGGCGCGCGGGGTGTGATGCTGCGGGCTGCCACTTCAGCACGTTGACGTTTTCCCTTCGGACCAATCTCCGAGTGCACATACAGGGCTGGCAGGAAGGTCAGTCCTGCGCCCATGGCTGTCATCTGACGCAGAGTGTCGAGGCTGGTGCCTTCGTAGTCCGGCAACAAACGGGCACCCAGCTCCTCGCACAGGTCCCGCACCTGGGTGTGATAGCGGTGACCGGATTCAAGCCCCAGGAAGTCCTCGCCTCTCAACAATGCGCGGGGCACTTCTTCTGCGCTGGCAGCAATGTGGTCATGGGGGAGCGCAAGCTGCATCTCCTCGCGAAAGAGCGGGGCGGTTTCAAGCCCGCCCATGTCCACAGGCAGGGATGCGATCAACAGATCAAAGCGGCCCTCCAGCAAACCGGCTTCGAGCGGACCGGGAAAGTCTTCCCGAACATAAAGGCGCAGATCGGGATAGCGACTGTGCAAGGCTGGCAGGATGTGCGGCAGCAGGTAAGGCCCGATGGTGGGCAGCACGCCAAGGCGCATGGTGCCGGCCAGTCCTGTCTGAGCACCGGCCGCGTGGTCCTTGAGGTCTTCCACGGCACTTAGAATGTCGCGGGCGCGTTTTACGGTGTCGCGACCGATATCCGTCAGCATCGCGCCGGAGCGTCCGCGCTCGGCGAGCTTCACACCGAGTTTGCGTTCCAGCTCGGCGATTTGCGCGCTCAGAGTTGGTTGGGTGACACCCGCGCGTTCTGCGGCGCGCCCCATATGGCCGGTCTCAGCAATGGCAACGAGATAGGTCAACTGGCGCAACGTCGGCATCAGGGGCAATCCTATTCATAGATAATGTCTATGTATTTATACAAGTAAATCGAATGTATCAATGTAATTCAATTTCCTAGGTTGAGGTCATCGACGGTCACCGCTGTTGCCTGACCCTCGCTCCCGACTGGAGACGACCTATGACACTGAATACCGCCCTTGAGCATGATTTTGATGAACTTGACGCAGACTACGTTGTCGCGCCAGAGACAGTCACCAAGCGTCAGCCAAAGCTGGTTCCTTCAGCCTTGAAGGCAGTTGCCTTGCCTGGTGATGGTATCGGCCCGGAAATCATGGAAGCGACACAGCGTATTCTGGTCGCAGGCGGCGCGCGTATCGACTGGACCACATGCGAGGCAGGTGCGTCAGCAAACGCCAAGGGAGCAGCCTCGGGCCTCCCGGGTGAAACGCTGGATGAAATAGCGAAAGCCGGACTGGTGCTCAAAGGCCCGCTTGAAACCGGCATCGGCGCCGGCGGCAAGAGCGCAAATGTGACCCTCCGCAAGCATTTTGAACTCTACGCCAATGTGCGGCCTGCCCGGCGGTTGCCCGGCGTCATCACCCCTTACATGGACCGGAACATCGATTTGGTGGTGGTGCGTGAGAATGTCGAGGACCTGTATGCCGGTATCGAGCACATGCAGACGCCGGATGTGGCGCAGTGCCTGAAACTCATCACACGGGCCGGCTCTACCAAGATCGCCGAAGCCGCTTTCGCGCTGGCTAAAGCTGAAGGCCGCAAGCGGGTGACGGTGGCGAGCAAGGCCAACATCATGAAACTCTCCGAGGGTCTTTTCAAACAGGCCTGCGAAGATGTGGCTGGCAAGCACCCGACCATTCAGTCTGACCACATGATCATCGACAATCTGGCGCACCGGCTGGTGATGTCGCCGGAAGACTTCGATGTGATCTGCACCACCAACATGAACGGTGACATCATCAGCGACCTGACAGCAGGCCTGGTCGGTGGACTGGGGCTTGCCCCCAGCGCCAATCTTGGTGCCCGGATGGCGATGTTTGAAGCGGTACACGGGTCCGCCCCCGATATTGCTGGCAAGGGTCTTGCCAATCCGACGGCCCTTCTCCTGGCAGCAATCATGATGCTGCGCCAGGGCGGCAAACTTGCAGCTGCCGAGCGCATCGAGCAGGCGCTATATGTGACGCTGGAGGACGGCAAAGACCTGACAGCTGACATGGCTGGGCCTCGCAACGAGAAGGCAGGATCGACATCCGCCTTTGCGGATCGGGTCATCAGCAATCTGGGGCAACGGTCTCAGCATTGCCCGCCGGCTCCCAAAGCGTCCTTAAAGCTGCCAAAAGGCAAGCCGCAGACGACGGCGGTCTCAGCGCCGACAAAGCGGACTGACGCCGGCATGGACATCTTTGTGGAATATGGCGGCAGCCCCACTGAGCTTGCGGCCTGCCTGAAGGCGGCGTCCGCGGGCCTGCCTTTCACTCTTGCAATGATCTCGAACCGGGGTCTCAAGGTTTATCCCGGAACCGTCCCGATGGCTGATTTTGCTGATCACTGGCGCTGCCGCTTTGCAAGCCGCGCACCGCAGGACGATCTGCCTGAACAGCAGATGGCTGAACTCATGGCCCGCATCTCCAAATTTGCCCGGTGGTGCCATGTGGAGCGGCTTCAGATGATTGATGGAACACCCGGCTTCTCGGTTGCCCAAGGGCAGTAGGGACCAACAGACATCCGCCAAACCGTTTGTGCGGGCCATTCCCTCCCCCGGATGATCCCGCACAAGCGACCTCGCCCGTCATACGCATGCTTCTGACCCGTGGCATGTGCGTGGCGGGCGAACTCTTTTTGGCCGAGTGGTTCACCATCTCCTCAGCAGGACTTGGCGCTACAAGCCAAAACCCTGTATGAGAACCCCTCAGGGTTGCCGGTGCTTCGGCAGCGCAGGGGAGCTGGACTTCAGTGCACGTATCATCGTTTTTTGACGACGAACTGGAAGAGCACGCCGCCGTGGTGGCCGCGACGCGGGCAGACCTGCGTGAACCGTTTGAAGCGTTGCTCGAGCTATGCGTCAGCAGCCTGAAAAATGGCGGCAAGCTCATGTTTTTTGGCAATGGTGGCAGCGCGGCAGATGCCCAGCACCTGGCAACGGAACTGTCTGTCCGATACATCAAGAACAGGCCTGCCATTGCGGCCATCGCACTGACGACTGACACCAGCACGATTACCGCCATCGGCAATGATCTGGGCTTTGAGCAGCTGTTCTCGCGGCAGATCGAAGCGATCGGCAAGCCCGGCGACGTGGCCATTGGCATCACGACATCAGGCACCAGCGCCAATGTGGTTGAGGCGCTCAAGTGCGCCAAGGCAGCAGGCATCGGTGCTGCGGCGCTCACGGGCAATGGGGGTGCAAGCCTGGGTGCCGTTGCGGACCCGTTGCTGGTTGTTCCGTCAGCCACGACGGCACGTGTGCAGGAAATGCATATCCTGCTGGGGCAGATGCTTTGCGGCGCAATCGAAAAAGAACTCGGCTACGCCGACTAGGCCAGCGTGTTGCCTTGGAGCCGTCTGGCCTAGAGCGGCGCCTGTGTTCTCCAATAAGCAATGCATCTGTCGATTGAGCTCTTCCAATCATACTGCCGTGTATACCCGACTTCCTGCGTCAGTCGATCCACGTCTGCCAGCAAGACAGGAGGGTCAACGGGTCGCATGGGCAGGTCGCCCAGGCCCAGTTCTCCATTGGCAATGGTATCAAAGGCGTATTGCGCGATCTCGCGCAGGGCCAGGCCTTCACCGCTTGCGATATTGACGGGGCCGGTGACATTTGATGCCGCCAGAGCCACAAAGGCTCCTGCTGCGTCATCGACATCCATGAAGTCGCGTATCTGGGTGCCAGCACTCATGGAGGCGCGTTTGCCCGATAGCAACGGACGGACAATTGCAGGGACAAGCCGCAACGGGTTTTCAGCAGGGCCCATCAGGAAGAAGAGCCTACCCCACGCGATTGATGCGCCTGCATCCATGAATTCGGAACAGGCATGAAGGGTCTCAAGCTTTGCGTCGCCATAGGGCATGTGGGGAATGCAAGGCGTTGTCGTTTCGTGCAAAGGGTCTGTGCTGGCGTTCTGCCAATCATATTCAGCGCAGCTTCCCGACATCACGATGCGCGTGCCGCCTGCGTCGAGAAACCTGCGAAACAGATCAATGCTGGCATCGCGCCACTGCACGTTCTCAGGGGCTACCCAAAAATAGGCATGCCGCGTTTCCCACGCGAGATGGATAAGCGTGTCTGCCCTGGCATCTGATATCAGCTGTGCGCGTCCCAATGCGTCAAGAATGTCATAGCTGCGGTGGGACGGTGCGATGACCTCATGGCCAGCGGCTGTGAGCTGTCGAACTGTTGGCGCCCCAACAAAGCCGCTTCCCCCTGTTACAAGAACCCGCATCAGGTGACCTCGAAGTTGGGATAGTTTGCGTCGCGGTCGCCAATCACCTCTGGCATCAGTGGCCAGTCAATTGAAAATGCCGGGTCATTCCAACGTACGCCGCGGGCGAGATCCGCAACATAGGCAGCGCCCATCAGGTAGAGCACCTGACTGTCATCTTCGAGGCTGATAAAGCCATGGGCACAGCCGGCCGGAATGATCTGCGCGCGTCCATTGGCCTCGCTGAGTTCAGCACCTGTCCATTGCAGGTAGGTATTGGAGTGAGGGCGCAGATCCAATGCGACGTCCCAGATGGATCCGCGTTCACATCTCACGATCTTCGGGTCCGGAGTCGGAGCTGCCTGGTAGTGAAGTCCGCGGAGTGTCCCTTTGCGTGCATTGTAGGAAACATTGGCTTGCGACAGATTGAAGTCATATCCCGCGTCCGCCAACTCCTGGGGACAATAGGAGCGCGCAAAAAATCCGCGCTCATCCCTGTGCGGATCTATGTCCAGGTGTGCCACACCTTCAATGGCTGTTGGCGTGATGATCACGGCAGTATCGTCAGCTGTGGTACCGCAACGGCAAAGCGGCCACCCCAATCGGAGATATGGGACATGCTGGTGGCGACTTCCTCCGCAATGTTCCATGGCAAAATCAGCACATAGTCTGGTTTGCGCTCTGACAGTGCATCGGGCCCGTGCACGGGTATGCGGCTGCCCGGCAGGAGAGTGTTCTGTTTCATTGGGTTCGCATCGACCACGAAGCTGATGTGGTCAGCAGTGACGCCGGAATAGTTGAGGAGCGTATTGCCCTTGGCTGCGGCGCCATAACCCGCAACGGTCTTGCCTTCTGACTTCGCTTTCGTAAGGAAAGCAAGCAGCCCGGTCTTAATGGCATCCACCTTTGCAGGGAACCCGTCATAGGCCTGGGTCGTGGCAATTCCAAAGTCAGACTCTTTTTTACGAATGGCTTCAAGCCCGGATTCTGCCTGACGGCTGCTGGCTGAGTGGCAAGCCCAGACGCGCAGGCTGCCGCCATGGGTTGGCAGTTCTTCGACGTTGAAGACGCGCAGGCCATGACGTGCGAAGCATTTCTCAACTGCGTGCAAAGACAGATACGAGAAGTGCTCGTGATAGATCGTATCAAACTGGACTTTTTCCAGAAGATTGAGAATGTGCGGGAACTCAAAGCTCGCAACGCCCTCCTCTGCCATCAAGGCAGAAAAGCCAGACACAAAGTCATTTATGTCCGGCACATGTGCGAGCACGTTGTTGGCCGCAATGACCGAGGCAGCACCATAGGTGCCGCGCAGCTTGGTTGCGCTGTCGTGACCGAAGAACTCGGTCTCTGTTCTGACGCCGCGTTCTCGGGCAGCTTCGGCGGCATCAAGTGCCGGGTCGATGCCAAGGACCGGCAGGCCCGCCTTGACGAAATGCTGAAGCAGATATCCGTCGTTGGAAGCAACTTCGGCAATCAGGTCATCAGGACCCAGATCAAATTTTGAGATGGCCTGCTCAGCGTATTTGCGGGCGTGTTCAACCCAGCCTGCGGAAAAGCTGGAAAAATAGGCGTAGTCACGAAAGATGGCTTCCGGCGGCACGACATCGTCTACCTGCACCAGGAAGCAGGTCTCGCAGACCCGGGCGTGCAGCGGATAGTATTCGTCAGGGGTGGCGGCGTCCTCTGGTGGGACATAGGAGTTTGCCAGCGGTGTCTTGCCGAGGTCCACAAGCGTGCGGGTGAGTGGTGTGCCGCAGGAGCGGCAGGCTGGCGCAGTCATTGTTCGGGTCCACCATAGAGGGCTGGAAGTGGGCTGGGCGGGTTGGCCACCAAAATTCATGCCATGGGTCAGCGGGCGTGCCAAGCCGTGAGGCTGACAACCTGATATTCAGCTTAATTTCCGTCCTTGTCCGCTTCGGCCTGTGCTTTGGCCAGGCCCTCGTCGATCGACAGGTATTTGAAGTCAGGGAAAGCCGCATATGTAGCCGACGCGTCAAACGGTCGATAACCATTGTGAGGCATTTCGCCGACACGTGGTGACCCTTCAATGGCCGATTTACCACCTGCAAGGGCATTGGCTTTCTCAGCAATCTCCCTGAAGGACGCGACTTCGCCGGTTGTGATGTTGAGGACGCCGGTGCTCTTCTGGCGGATGATCCGTGAAATCAGTGTGCCGACATCATCAATGTGGATGTGGTCGCGGCGTTCTTCACCTTCGCCGAAGAGCGTGATGGTCTGGCCTGTGTTTGACAGTCGGCGGAAGCGATTGGGGCCATAGCCGTTGTGGGGATCACCTGCCCCGTAGAGGAGGCTGGGGCGCACGACTGCGAAAGGAGTTTCTCCCACGACGTCCGCGAGAGCCACTTCGCGTGCCAGATGCATGACCCCGTGCAGGCTGCCAGGTTCCGCGCAGGAGGTTTCATCCAGTGGGCCATCCTTGTCTTTGTAGACGGCGTCTGAACTCACATAGACCACGTGCGCGGGGGTGACCTTGGCCAGGGCCTCAGAGATCGGCGCCAGCATTTGCAGATTTTCAATGAGCATCTGCTGGTTTTTGACCGGGGCGCGGGCGGAAACGATAACGAGTGTTGTCTGCGGTGTCAGATGGCCTGCCAGCTTGTCGGCAGCTCCATCGGCAAGAAGATCCAGGTCCTTGCTGGAAAGGGCTGTGCAGTCAGCGCCTGCGGCCGTCAGGTGACGGGCAGTCGCTGCGCCGACAAAACCGGCGCCTAGAATGACCGTTTTGTCCGGGTTTGCCGGAGTGGCATTGAGATGCGTAAGGCTCATGGATCGATCTCTCCTGTTTGGAGTGCCGTTATGGCGTGGGGGATTGCCCCAGGGCAAGCTGTGTTCTGTAGCAGTGCATCCAGATGGCAAACCGGTCATAGGGGACGACAGGCTGCTTCAATAGCTCCGGTCCCTCCCAAAGGCGCAATTCGCTGCCTTCGCCAAGGACCATCTCATCTACCTGGGCGGCCTTGATGGGCACCTCGAAGAAGGCGCGGTCAATGATACCGCCGCCGGCAAATCCGAAATCAAACGTGAAGCGGGTGAATTCTTCAGCGCCGAGCGGTGCAGAGTCCAACGCAAGTTCCTCGTGAAGCTCGCGATGTAGAGCATCAAGATGTGTTTCGCCGGGCTCAAGGGCGCCGCCAAAGCAGCCCCAGTGATTGGGGAAGAAGATTGTCGGGATGTCGTCTCTCAGCTGGACGAGATATCGGCCGCGCTCATCAACGATCAGTGCCACTGCAGCGGGTGCCGGGCTCAGGGAACCAACAGGTTCCAAATAGTCCAGATCACCGGGTGTGGTCATTTTGCGGCTTCGACCAGCTTCTTATATTCGGCCAGCGCATTATCTACGGTGCCATCATACATCATGTTGCCATGCTCGAAGACCATGGCGCGGTTGCACCACTTCTTCATGATGTCTGCCGAGTGTGTTGCGACGACCATGACGCTGGATTTTTCTACGAATTTCTGGAGCCTTGCCTGCGCCTTATCCACGAAAGTGGCGTCACCGGCACCAATCAGTTCGTCAAACAGAAGAATCTCTGAGGTAACAGCAGTTGTGATGGCGAATGCCAGTCGCACAAGCATGCCGGTGGAATAGGTTCGGACCGGCAGGTCGATGTAGTCACCCAGCTGGGCGAACTCCATCACTTCAGGTGTGATCTCTTCGGTCTCAGCTTCTGACAGGCCCAGGAGGACGGAGCGGATCATGATCAGCTCACGGCCTGTTGCATCCGGTGACATGCCTTCGGTCAGGTTGAACAGGGGCATGACCCGTCCGCGCGTTTCCATCGTGCCTGTCGCGGGTTCGTAGATGCCTGCCAATGTCCGCAGCAGTGTTGTCTTGCCTGAGCCGTTGTGGCCGATGAGGCCCACGCGCTCACCGTCCTTGATGGTGAAAGAGACGTCTTTCAAAGCGCGGACAAAACTGCGGTGCTTCGTACGCTCAAGGGTGCCACCCACATGCACAGAGCCGCTTGACCGCGGAATGTGGTTGAGAAACAGCATATGCCGCAAGGACTGCGAGCTGGCGTCGAATACCGGGTACTCGACATTGACCATGTCGGCGATCACACGTTCCATAATTCTAAATCCAGTATGGGATGCGGGCGCGTGTGCGCGCGTACAAGAAGAGCGTAAAGATGCACCCGGCCACTGCGGTGCCGCCGGCGACATAGTAGTTCATCGCGCTTGGTATGTTCTCGAGCATCGGTGCACGGACAACTTCAATCACGTGATAGAGCGGGTTCAGCTGAACCAGCTGGGTCGCCCGTCCGCCGCCGAGTTGTTCCGGCGCATAGAGAATGGGCGTTGCCCAGAACAAAACAGTAAAGGCGTTCTGGATGATCATCTGCACGTCGCGAAACCGCGCAGCAAGGATGGCTGCCGCAAAAGATGCCCAAGCGAGGTTGATGCAAAATAGCAGCAGACCAAACAGTCCCACAAGGTAGTGCCAGCCGGGATACATGCTGTAGATCGCCGCAACGACGAAGAAGATAACGATCAGGTGGAAGAAGATGATGATGTTCTTCCACAGGTTCTGAAACACATAGATGCTCAAAGGGCGCCGTGATTGGAGGATAAAGCTGGACGACGCGATGAAGGTGCTTGAGCCATCCATGATGGTCGCATTGAGAAAGCCCCAGAGCACAAGGCTCATGGTCAGGAAGGGCAGGAAGCGGTCGATCGGTGACTGGAACAGATAGGCAAACAGAATGCCCATGACGGCTGCCTGGACGCCCATGGAGAGGGTCATCCAGAACGGGCCGATCGTCGACCGCCGATAGCGGTGCTTGATTTCATTCAGGCCCAGCAGGTGCCAGACGCGCCATTCACGCAATCCATCTGCAATGTCGTCCACTGCTTTACGCAAGGGGCTTCTGTTATCCTGACCGACCAATTGGCTGGCATTAGTCATGTTTGTGTCCGGCCTGCATTTCGGTTTCCGGGGGATTTTTCTCGATGCGGGTGATCATGTCATCAAAGGCATGTGCAATGGCGTCGTGCGTATCGCCCTGCCAATACCAGTGTTGACGGGCCGTCGCAAACGGCAAGTCGCCGTGAAGGTTAAAGCCTTGATTGATCATGGCTTCTTCGGTGTTTTGTGGGGCGGTTCCTGCCTCCAGAAACAGGCCATATGTGCAGGCCTGATTGTACCAGCACAGCTCCATGGGCCCATGCATCACAGCCAGATTCATATAGGCGAGCTCGTAGGCCGCCATTCTCAGGACCGGATCATAGCTTGCCGGGGTGTAGATGATCTGTCTTTCAAGGGCTTGAGGGAGGGGATCTGAGGCGGTTTGCGTGTCGCGGATGAAGACTGCGCGGTACCGCGTCTCATCAAGGCCTCGGGCAAAAGCACCCCAGGCTTCGATGTTGCTGTTGCGGGCGGGATTGTATCCGTACTCACGCAAGGTGATGACGACGGGCAGGGCGTCTCCAAGTTGTGGCGCCAATGTCTGCCGTACGGTCTCCATTGCTTCACGGGGGGCCTTGAACACGGGAAACACTGCTTCACCCTCACGTGCCCGATCGCGCACGAGGCGATGGTGAGGTGACACGGGGAACGTTGGGGAATACCCGTCGGGCCAGATGTGCGCGGCAGATGCAAAGCGCAGGCTTGCTGCTTCAGACTTCGATGTGCAGACCGTGAGGTCGACACAGGACGGCAGGAGTTTTGCCATGGGTGCCAGCATGTCCATGATTCTGGCCTGCCGCATCTGCGGCGTCACGATGTGCTGGTAGTCGTCGAATTCCCTTTCCAGACGTCGGCCCGGCACGATGATGATGTGCAGTTTGTTCAGGCCGCGTTTGCGCCGCTCCATTTCCGCCAAGGCAAGATAGGACGCGAAGTCGTAGGTGATGGGCGCGATTTCCAGATCGTAGAAATAGTGCAGGGTGTCCTGGGATGCCGCGTCAGCGGTTCGTGTACGAATGCCCCGTTCCATCGCGGCCAGAAGGTTGCGCAGGGCGGTGCCTGGCGTTGAGGTTGGCGTCACCAGTTCCTCACGCATGCGAGTAGCTGCCCATCCAAATCCGCGTTCCCTGCCCTTGCGGACAGCGTCCACAAGGCGGGCGGTTAGCGATGGATAGTCATTGTCCGACATACGGATCTGACATCTTGCTTGGTTGCACGCAGCTCGTTTGAGCCAGCAGTCAGGCCTGTGGCCTTCTAGTCGAGCTCGAAGGCGTTCTTGTAGTCCAGTGCCAGGGCAGGATCCTGATCTTCCTTGCGCAGGAAGGCGTTGCCAATGACCAGAACTTCAATGTCCGATCCCATGAAGCAACGGAAGGCGTCATGAGGCGTGTTGACGATGGGCTCGCCGCGCACATTGAAGCTGGTGTTGACCACTACCGGGCAACCCGTCTGTTTCTTGAACTCGGAAATCAGCGCGTGGTAGCGCGGATTGCTTTCCTTGTGGACGGTCTGAATACGGGCAGAGTAATCCACATGGGTGATAGCCGGCAGGTCTGAGCGGGGCACATTGAGCTTTTCAATGCCGAAGAGGTTTTCTTCTTCCGCGGTCATCGCCTTGCGGCGCGACTCTTTAACACCTGCAACGAGCAGCATGTACGGCGAATCGTCATCAAGCTCGAACCAGTCTCCAACGTCTTCGCGCAGAACGGATGGGGCGAAGGGGCGGAAGGACTCGCGATATTTCACGCGCAGGTTCAGCGTCTTCTGCATCGCCGGGCTGCGGGGATCGCCAATGATGGAGCGGTTGCCCAGGGCACGAGGACCAAACTCCATGCGGCCCTGCATCCAGCCGATGGCTTTTTCGTCTGCGAGCGCTTTTGCCGTTTGATCATACAGATCGTCGTCTGACAGCGTGGTGAATACGCCACCAGCCTCGGTCAGCTGCTTTTCGATTTCTTCCTGCGAATATTCCGGACCAAGGTATGACCCCGCCATGGCATCAAGGCCATTGGGCACGGTGCGCTCTTTGCCGAAATTCAGGTAACGGGTGGCGAGTGCAGCGCCGACGGCGCCGCCTGCGTCGCCGGCTGCAGGCTGAATCCATACACGGTCAAAAATGTCTGCAAGGACGACCTTGCCGTTGGCCACACAGTTGAGGGCCACACCACCGGCGAGGCACAGATTTGGAATGCCGAATTCCTTGCGCAGGCTGCGCGCCAGGCGCAGAACAATTTCCTCGGTCACAGCCTGCACAGAGGCGGCAATGTCCATATGGAACTGCGTCAAAGGCTCATCAGCGTCACGGACGGGTTCACCAAACAGTTTGGCGAACTTGTCGTTGGTCATTGTGAGGCCGGTGCAATAGTCGAAGTAGGACTGATCAAGGCGGAAGGAACCGTCTTCCTTCACGTCAATCAGGTGCTCCATCATCAGGTCTTTGAAGCGCGGCTCGCCGTATGGTGCCAGGCCCATGACCTTGTATTCGCCGGAGTTGACCTTGAAGCCGGTGTAGTAGGTCGCAGCTGAGTAGAGCAGGCCGATTGAATGGGGGAAGTGGATTTCCCGCAGAACCTCAAGCTTATTGCCCTTACCGTGCGCCACAGAAGTGGTTGCCCACTCGCCTACGCCGTCCATCGTCAGCACGATCGCTTCCTCGAAGGGGGAAGGGTAGAACGCGCTGGCAGCGTGGCTGAGATGGTGTTCGGAGAACAGCAACTGTTCAGCCGGGTCAAAGCCGTTATTCGCCATTTCCTTCAGCTCAGTGCCCAGAAGGTCCTTCTGGAAAAGCTTTTCGCGCAGCCAGACCGGGATCGCCATGCGGAATGAGCGGAAGCCGCGCGGCGCAAAGGCCACGTAGGTTTCCAGCAGACGCTCAAACTTCAAGAACGGCTTGTCGTAAAACGCGACATGGTCGATGTCATCGATCGTCAGGCCCGCCTCTTCAAGGCAGTAGTTGATCGAGTGCGTCGGAAAGGCCGAGTCATGCTTCTTGCGTGTGAAGCGTTCTTCCTGGGCGGCCGCAACGATGCGGTCGTCCACCAGCAAGGCGGCGGCGGAGTCGTGATAGAAGGCGGAAAGGCCCAGAATCTTCATCGGTGATGTGTCCAGCGCTGCCTAGAAAATGGTGTAGATGAACGGCGCCACGGCGGAGCCCTTCGACAGCACCACAAGACCACCAAAAATCACCATCATGACGAAGATGGGGATCAGCCAGAACTTACGCCGGGCCATCAGGAACGCCCAGATTTCACGCAGAAACGACATTGGTTCTCACTCAGAACTGGTTTTTGAAGGAGCCGGCCTCAGGGCCTGGCGGTGTACGGTGAATCCAGTAGCTCTCGGCTTCCGGTTCGAATTTCAGGTTCAAGGGGCGCTTGCCGAACAGGCGCATCAGCAGACCGATGGGCGTCACCGTTACGAAGAACAGGAGCCCCATGACGATTGGGCTGACAATCGAATTCAGCAGCAGGCCGAACTTGAACCAGACGACGTTCAAGGGGCGCAGAATGCGTGGCATGATGAGGGCAATTGCGAGAAAAACACCGGAGCCGCTGAACCAGAAAATGGTCCAATTGGTCATTCCGGCGCCGAAAACCGCCTTGATGACGGCAATGATGCCGAACACAGCCGCAAACACGAAGCCGAAGCTGCGTTCTGAGCCGACCTGTACGTCGTCCTCACGGGAATAATCCTCGTGAGAGTTGTTCTTGGAAGCCACGCGCTAACCCCTCATTGATCTGCGGGTCAGTAGCATATTGGCGGCCCACAATGCAATTCGCATCTGGATTTATAAGCCGTTGAAATCCCTGCAATCCTGCCCGAATTGGCGAGCAGCCTGTAGGGCATCAGGCGGTTGATAGCCCAGTTTGCTGGCGTCCTTGGACGACACCAGAAAAGAGTGGCCGCCTGTTCCGAAGGCCACAGGCACGTTTGTGCCCGCTCCTGCCTGTATTTCTGCCAGAATCTGGCGAATGGGGGCGGGCTGCTCAGCGGCGAGCGTTAACCTTGTATGGCCCTGCAGGGGGTGTGAGACGAGATGGCCCACAAACCTTGCAAGGCTCATGACCGGCAGAATGTTGTTGAAGGGCGCGTCCGGATTTCGCGCGTTGACCGGATCGCCGGCGAGCATGCGGCCTGCGGCAGCTGACAGGAAATTGTCATGAGATCCGGGGCCGACAATGCCCGGCAACCTCAGGGACACAGATCCAACATCTGGCCTGGCGGTCACCATCTCATCGAGCATTGTTTCACCGGCGAGCTTGGAGCGTCCGTAGCTGTCGGGGTCTGACACGGGAGTCTGGGGCGTGACCAGGTCTGCCGTGATGGTGCCGAAGGCCGACATGGATGAGCAAAAGATGATGTGTGTGGCGCCAGCCTCGACGGCAGCAGAAAACACGTTGCGTGCCGCATCGACATTTGCGGCATATAGCTGATCGGCGTCCGGGCAGCGGGCTGGTATTTCAGCAGCGCAGTGCACCAGCGCATTGATGGGCGTTGAGAAGGCAATGCCCGATGCCAGGTCTGCCTGCTGCACATCGACATGGGCCAACGAAGCTGGTGTATCCGGACGCACGCTCCGGACCACCCCAGTCACATCCATGCCGGCTGATTTCAGATGTCTGGCGATGTGGCCGCCGGCAAAGCCGCCTGCACCAGTGACGGCGACCCTCAAGCGGCAGCACCGGCCTGGTCAGGTGATGGCGACTCCCCAAGCAACTGGGTCACCATCAAGATTTCTTCAACGGGCTCGATGTCGGCTTCAGTGCGGATGACCAGATCCTCGAGCACAAAGTGCAGCGACCCTTCAGCTTCAAGGATACGCTGATAGATGCGGCGGCGACGCTCGGCGCGCGCAGGCATCATGAACATCGACGTCGCCAGAATGCCCTCATAGATGTTGAGTTCATCCGGCAGGCCTTCCAGCACGATGTAGGAATGCGGGAAGATGTTTTCGTTGATGTGCAGCTTATAGGTCAGGCCGTTGCGCTGGCAGTAGTCGCGCATGACGAGGGCCTGAACCGGCACCGGCATCTGCAGGCCGCCAAAGGAGCGATTGGTAACGTAGCCGCGATAGCCATGGCGATTTGACATGTGAGTGTCCCTCTTCCTCGGTCCTATTCCTGAAAGCCTGATGGCTCGCGGTACTGCATGCCCGTCTTGGTGACAGCACGGGTGGTGATGGGCAGATAGTAGGAACCCAGCTTCTTCTCGGCACCCCGATAGGGCGTGAACAGACCGGTGAAGCGGCAGTTCATGGACCAGCGGGTTTCGCGTTCCACGTTGATGACACCGCCGTGCAGATTGTTGGGTGAGAAGATCAGGACACTGCCATAGGGCACATCGAGCCAGACAAGTTCGTCCTTTACGTCTTCAAACAGGGCATCCAGGCCCTGGCCTTCATACTTCTTGAAGTCCGCATAGACGCGCTCAGTGACCGGGCGCGGCAGGATGAACATGGTCTTGGTCTTGTAGCAGTCCACCAGGGGAAGCCACTGGACGACCTGATACGGCGTTTCACCGCCGAAGGAGTCCGCGTGAATAGGCAGCAGTGAGCTGTCATCATCGGGAAGCTGGATGGAGAGATTCACCCGGTTCTGCATGGCCAGCTCATTGCCGACCAGTGCGGCCAGCTTGGATTTGCCCGCCGCATAGTAGGTGGGCCGGAACCACTCCTTCGCATTCATCTTGCGATAGGTGTTCAGGCGCAGATCGTTGAGATTTTCGATCGAGACATGGTCCTGAAAGTTGTTCAGGAAGTGGTCGATGTCATTTGGGACATCGATGCCCAGATGCTCGCAGGCAATTTCGACAATGCCCAGTCGCAGGGCGTCCAAACCTTCTTTGTCATCAACCGGACGAATGACGTACCCCTGCTCAAGGAATTCGGTTGCGATGTCCTGCTCGTCTTGCGCAAAGAAACTCGTCTGAAGTGCCATGGTCGTCTTGGTCCCCGATTGGCGTTGCGGCCTGAACGGCGCGTGCCTCTAATTGCCAGAAATGCGGCTCTGGTTGGTTGATCCAGATCAGCCCTCGGCGCGGCAAAATGATGCGTGTACCCAAATCTCCGGGGCGTTGGAAATCAACCCCATGGGACGATATTTTTCATGTTGCATATATACCCGGTGTATTTAAGCGGTATCAGAGGTGTTATGGCTGATCTCAGCCACCCTCTCCACGCGCCGGGCAAATTAACGTGACGGAACAAAACAGGTTTAGACATCTCCTGACCAGGCCTGTGCTCCGCCGGGGGCTGCTGGCCGGTGGGCGCCTGGGCGGGATTGCTGCTGTTTGCGTCCTGCTTGCTTTTGCCACCATCGAGATTCTGGCTGCGCTCTTCTTCCTGGTTGACCGGGGGCGCTTGCCATATGGCGGGCAGGGGGAAGACGGAGGCATTCAGGTTCAGGCGCTACAGGTCGCGGATGCCGTCTTTCAGCCCTATGTCGGCTATGTGCTGAGGCCGGGCCGCATTGGCGACTATCTGGACGATTTTCAGTGGCAAGCCAACAATCGTGGCTATCACAACCTTCTCACTGGTGATGGCAGCGCCTGCTGCGACTACCCCTATGTGCCAGAAGACAATGAAGTGATTGTTGGCGTGTTCGGCGGCTCAGTGGGCAGCGGCTATGCCTTGTCTGCCCAGATTGCAGGTGGATTGGATGGCCTGTCGTTGATCCCTCGCCATCAGGGCAAAACAATCCGGGTGCTGAATTTTGCGCTGCCCGGGTACAAACAACCCCAACAACTCATGGTGTTGGCCTATTACCTCAATCTGGGGCAACACTTTGACTATGTTGTGCACATAGATGGCTTCAACGAGGCCGTAACGACCTTTCGCAACTGGGACGGTGACGTTGAGCCAACGTTCCCCGCCGATACGCTCTGGGGAGCCTGGGGCCGGCAGCTGGACCAGCGTGAAACGCCCAAGGGCAGGTTTACGGCATTGGCGCGCTATCACTCACTTGCAGCGCAGGCAGACAGACAAAGCGCTGCAACCCAACGCGTCGCTACTCTCAAGCTCTTTTTGGAGGCGCGTGCCGGGTGGCATGGGTGGCGCGCATCAGCAAACAGCAGGAGTGAGGGCGCTGCGGAGGTTGAGCGTGCGGGATATTTCCCAACACAGATGGTAAGTCCTTTGCCGGAGCAAACAGACATCTGGAAATACACGGTGGATGTGTGGGCGCGGGCGTCCTCTGACATGGCGCTGCTCAGTGCGCGCTATGGTGCGACCTATATCCATATCCTTCAGCCAAACCAGTGGGATCGGGCAACGGGCAATTACGCACCCATCAGCCCTGAGCATCCCTATGAGTGGGTGATCGAGCCGGTCAACAGCGTCTACCCCAAAATGCGCGACGCAGCGTCACGGCCAGTCATGGCAGACGTGGCGTTTTTGGATTTGTCCGGGATTTTTGCCCCAGCAACATCGCCGCTCACAGCCCGCGAGGCCTATGTCGACGATTGCTGTCACTACACGCAGGCCGGCAATGAGCTGATTTTTGCTGCGACCGTTGACGCGTTGCGCGACATGGACACGTCGGAGGCTCGCTGAGGCGCGGCGTTTGACCCAAGGTCGCTGAAACTCAGGAAACCGGCGCGTCCCAACCATGGAACCACCTGGTCAGCCGCACGTCCAAAGGTGCTTCTTCCTGCGATGTTGCAAACACCGTGTTCACGTCGAGCGTGGCTTCAGCCCGCGTGCCGCCGATATGCGGAATGCCATCCTTGAAGGCTTCAGTGATCTTTGAGGGATCACGGCCTTCAAGCTGGTAGCAATAGAACGGCGACGTCATGACCGGCACAAAGCCGAAGGCCTGAAGCTCCGCGTCTACGCTTTCAATCGTGTGGAAGCGGGGCATGCCGGGGCTGAAAAACGTGAATGCGGCGACGTCAGAGTCCTGCATTGCTGTTTTGGCGAACAGCATCAATTGCCTGAAGGCCATGCTGTTCATCTCACCGAGATTGGAATTTGAGTAAACGAGGTCGTAGCGCAGCGGTGTGTCGTCAAACTGCTGGGCAAACATCCACCACGGCATATGGATAACCGATGACCGATCTACGGTGAGATCTGCATCCTTATGTGCCAGCTCGGTAAACGCACCTTCGGCCGTCACGTCCAGAAGGTGGCTCTGCCAAAGGTACAGCGCCTGGGTAACGTCGTAGCTCGCATAGGAGTATCCAGCCTGAGCCAGCAACGCGCCAAGGTAGCCAGCGCCAGGACCGGGCTCGATGATTGAAAGTTTGCGACCATATGCAGACGACAGGGCCTCCATGCAGCGGTAGGGACCAAACTGCACCATGAGATTGCTCATCGGGCGCACGGCGCGGCCAAACCGCTCTGCGGTCATCTTGGCGATCTTGTCACGCATCTGCGTGGCCATTGCGGCTTCTGTTTCGGTGAAGCCATTGTAAAACCCGACCGGCGCAAACTCGGCCTTTGGCTCGTACATGAGCTTGGTTTCAGCCTCGAAGTTGTGGTCAACGTAGCGCACCAGCTCTGCATCTGTGCGCACATTGGTGGGCCAGTTCACAGACTGAAACGCTGCGGGCTGAAAACCCATCATGGTCGGGATGCTGAGCTGCGGAAGCGCTGCGGTTTCGGCTGCATCATAGTCGGCGGTGCTGATGGCACGCCAGGTGTCGGGGGTGCTGTGGGGTGCAGCCATGGGTGCGCTCCGCGCGGATGAAAGGTCAATGGTTGCTGACTGTGGTGGCCCTGGCGTCCAGGTCACATTTGTCTGCGTTGGTGCAACAACCTGCGGCGTGAAGTTTTCAGGTGTCGCGGGCGCTGCGCTGCGCTGAGCATATTCCTTAATTCTCGTGCGAATTCGAAGAGCAGATTTTGCTCTACCCATCTCTTGTCTAATTCGCTGATACATCAAGTGTCCGAGGTTTGAGTGTTTGCATATGCAACGGGCTGCCGACTACAAGGCCACGGCAGAACGAATGGTGTGGTCAGTTAAATCTGACATGTTTGATCCGCTTACGGCGTGTTTATACCATGTCGCGGTTTCGATTAATGCAGTATCCAAAGACCATACCGGTTTCCATCCGAGCTGACTGCGCGCCTTGGTTGAATCAAGGCGAAGGATGGATGTCTCGGGAATGGAATCATCTTTCTCAATCTTAACCTGAGCTTCCGGTCCCCAGGCAGATGCAAAGTCTGTGGCAACCTGTCCCACCGGCTTTTGATCTTCCAGGTCCGGGGCGATGTTCCAGCCGCCATGGAATGTTTGGTCGTTGCCGTTCAGGGCATCTGACAGCAGGAAGAACGCAACGACCACGTCAATGACATGCTGCCATGGCCGGACCGCGGTCGGATTGCGCAAAACAAGTGGCGCACCGGTCTCAAACGCACGAACCGCATCGGGGATAAGGCGCGCGTCTGCCCAGTCGCCGCCGCCGATGATGTTGCCTGCGCGCATGGCTGCTACGGCGATGCCTTCGGGCTTGAAGTAGCTCTTGTAGTAAGCGTCCACCACCTGCTCACAGGCTGATTTGCTTGCGGCGTATGGCTCGCTGCCCCCCAGGGAGTCGGTTTCACGGTAGCCCCAGACCCATTCTTCGTTGCGATAGACCTTGTCTGTGGTCATCACGATCATGGAGGCCAGATTGCTGCAGCCGCGCGCTGCTTCAAGCACCTTGGCGGTGCCCATGACATTCACGTCGAATGTTTCAATGGGGTTCTTGTAAGCCTCGCGCACGATCGGCTGTGCGGCGAGGTGAAAGAGTGTATCCGGGTTGAAAGTCTGTATCTCGGTGGTGATGCGGTCCGTGTCGCGAATGTCAGCCTCGATGGAGGTCATCCTGTTTGCGAGGTCGAGATCATGAAACAGGGCGCGGCCCTCAGGTGCTGGCAGCGCGTAGCCGGCAACTTCAGCGCCAAGGGCGTTAAGGGCTGCGCAAATCCAGCCGCCCACGAAACCCGTGTGGCCGGTTACGAAGACACGGCGACCCTTGAGAGACGCGCCGACGTGTGATTTGGCGTCATGCGTCTGGGGCATATTGGCCAAGCCATGGAATGTGCCCGCGTGCGCACATCTCGTTCAGCAGCAGCATCTCGCGGTAGGTGTCAACGCACTGCCAGAATCCATTGTGCTGAAACGCACTCAAGCGGCCCTGCGAGGCAAGCCCTGTGAGTACTTCCTGCTCAAGAGAGAGGGCCGGCTTGTCCGGCATTTCAGCAAAAACCTTCTTGTTGAAGACAAGAAAGCCGCCATTGATCCAGCCGCTTCCCGTCTGTGGCTTTTCCACGAACTCGGTGATGGCATTGCCATCAATCTCGATCTCGCCGAAGCGTGCCTCGGGGTGGACGGCCGTGACGGTCACATCGCGGCCGGCATCATTGTGTGCGTCATACAGCTTGGCAATATCCACATCACACACGCCATCGCCGTAGGTCGCCATGCACACATCGTTCTTGAGGTACTTGGACGCTATTTTGAGACGGGCGCCGGTGTTTGAATCACGTCCTGTATCTGCCAGGACCACGCGCCAGTTTTCTTCGTTTCCGCGTGCCAGAACTTCAACACTGTGCGACCCAAGATCGACCGCAATGTCGCTTTGATGGTGCACATAGTTCAGGAAGTAGTCGCGGATGACGTCGCCCTTGTAGCCCAGGCACACGACGAAATTTTTGATCCCGAAGCGCGAATAGAGCTTCATGATGTGCCACAGGATCGGACGCCCGTTGATCTCAACCATCGGCTTGGGGCGAATATCGGTTTCTTCGCGCAGTCTGGTGCCAAGGCCGCCAGCAAGGATCATGACTTCCATGTCCTGCAGGGCGAGGGGTGGCTGTGCGGTCTGCGATTGAACCATGATTGACGGACTTCCTTGCAGCGAAAGGTAACGGGGCGCCTAATAATGCGATGGCATCAGTCCTGAGTGAGGGCCGCAGGCACTCCCAATTCTTCGACCAGCATACCAAAATCTTTGTACTGCTTAGCAAATCCAGGCTCGGCATCGCTGAGCGTTGTTGCCAACTGGGTTAATGACGCAGGTGCCTGGGCAAGGGTCTCGCCCCCGAACATACGCTGATCCACATAGGTTGTGCCGCCGTACTCCCAGATCTTGTCGATCGGATTGTGGCCACTGTTTTTGAAGGTCTTGAGCGCATCCAGGCGCTCGGACATGGATGCATCGAGGGCAAACTTGATGACGCCACGGCCCTGCACGGGAGGCGTTGGATTGAAATCCACCTTGCCGCTTGCGTCTTCAGCTGCTGCCGCTGCTTTTGCGGTGTCAAAGTATGCCTGTACTTCGGCGCGATCTTCCTCATCCAGGCTGGCAATCACGTCTGCCAGTTGTTGCTGGTATGTGGGGTCGTCATCCCACGGCACCGTCCGGTCGTAGTAGGTGTCGTCGATTGACCTGAGCGCGAGAATTTTTTGCGAGTATGTGTGCTGGGGGCCCCATTCGGGAAGCAAAGCCGCGGCCTGCGTTATCGGTGCCGCCAGAAGATTGGAAATCGACTCCAGCGGGCAGGGGTGATGCGGGAAACGGGGGTTGTTTTCATCGAACTCGTCCAGCCACTCACGCAGGCGCTTGCTCTTCTTGCCGCGGGATAGAAGGCTCGCAATATTGGATTGGCCGGATCGTCCGCCAATACCGCCCAGACCATCCCAGAAAATGTATTTGCCCGGCCGGCTTGTGCCCAACGAGAAATAGCTGGCTGAAATGTCGGGGCACGGGGCCCAGTGCAGGCGGCCGGTGCGTTTGCGCACTTCTTCACCGAGTTCGCGACGCAGCAGGAAATTGATCACGCTGGGGAAGCAGCCTGCCAGGCGCAGGTTGTCGGTGAAGTGTTCAATGACCTTGTCGCGGTCGACCCTGTAGAGAGCGTTGGTAAAGCCGCGATCAATGCCCAGAATGTTGCCGCGATTGGGCAGGTGCTTGAACTGAACATCCCAGTCGGGGTGGTAATAGTGGCAGCAGCGCCAGGATACGATGTCCGCGTCGTGCTTCTCGATTGCTTCGTCAGCGGCGAGCAGCGCTTCGCGGGAGAGCGTGCTGTCATCCCCCACATAGATGACGTATTCGCCCTTGGTCTGCTCCCAGATCCATTCCCAGTGATTGGGCATGGGCATGCGATGGTCAGTGCGGAACTTGCGCAACCGGGGGTCATCGAAGCCGGCAATGACTTTTGCCGTGCGCTCATCTGAGTAGTTGTCGGAGACCAGAATCTCGATGTCGTCGCGCTCGAAGGCGAGAAAACTGCTCAGGGCAGCTGACAGGATTTGTGGCCGGTCCACCGTCGTGATGACGATGCTGTATCTGGGCATGATTGGCCGCCGTCAATGAGTTATGACTGGTGCAGAAATTTGCATTTAGAAGTGGCGCCGAGGCGGGTAGAAGTGGGGTTACGGGAGAAACCAGCCGTTGTCAACGCACCGAGCCTTGCCTATGGTCTCGCCGCAATTCCCGCCGATTTTTCAACTGGATAACAATATGCCGAAGCCTCAGGACGTGCTTGCCAGAGCGCTCTGCGAGATCGGGCTTGATGAGCAGGCCCGCCTGGAGATGACATCGCTTCTCAAATCATGGGAAGCCCGCCACCAGGGCATTGGGCGCGACCTGCGCGAAGAGGTGAGTGCGCATGTGGTTGATGCCCTGTATGGGGATGTCGGCGAGGTCACTAAAACACTGAAAAGTGGTGTGAAATTCACGCTTCCCTATCGCTCCAAGATCGCCCGGGAGTATGCGCTGTCCGAGCCGCAGCCGGACCATGTCTGGGAGCCGCAAACCACCCGGACCCTGCTGGAACTGGCAAATTCGGCCCGTCAGGTGATTATTGGTGGTGCCTATGCGGGCGATCATGCGGTGCTGATGGCCCACAAGATGGCGTCTGCGGGCGGTCATGTGCACTGTTTTGAGCCCAATGATGAGCAACGCACCGCTTTGTCCGCCAATGCGGGTGCGAATGGGCTGTCCAATCTGGATGTTCGGGCGGAAGGGCTGTGGGACAGCAAGACCTTCCTGCGGTTTGAAGGTGATGACTCCCACGCGCGGACCTTTGAAGTGGATGCGGGCGTGGATCAGGGCATTCCCACCGTCACCATTGATGGGTATTGCGCCGAGAAGGGGATTGGCCAGCTCGATCTCATCGTGCTGGACATTGAGGGCGGTGAAGTCAAAGCCCTGGAAGGTGCGGCACAACAGCTGGCAAAACCCGCCGGCGCCTGCCCCGACATTGTTTTTGAAATCCATGGTGCCTACACGGACTGGAGCAACGGTCTGGAGCAAACGGATGTGTTGCGGCTGGTTCTGGATGCCGGATACACGGCGTTCGCCATTCGCGATTATCAGGGCAATGCTGCTCTGGCTGACGCACCGCTGGAGTTGGTGCCGACCGATGACGCCTATCTCGAGGGGCCGCCGCATGGCTTCAACCTGATCGCCACGAAAAGACCCGACCTTGCGGCTGATATCGGAGCCAAGGTGCGCCGCGGCGTCAGCCCGAAGATTCTCCATCACCGTGATCCGGCGCTGCACCAGCCGATTATTGATTGATAGCCAGGCATGTCCGGTCCCCAAGATGAGCAGGCGCGATCTGAGCTTTTCACTGTGGTGGGGGCACGCGGCTTTATTGGGTCGTCGCTGGTCGCGCATCTCCAGGCGCTGGGCCACGAGGTTCGGGCCCAGGACCGGTACCAGCCTGATGGCGACGAAAACCTGGGGCATGTGATCTTTGCAGCCGGCGTAACGGCTGATTTCAGATGGCGGCCGATCGACACGATGGATGCTCATGTGTCCGCGCTGTCGCAGATGCTGGCGACGGCAACGTTTGAGAGCTTTCTCTACTTTTCATCGACACGCGTTTACGAAGGGGCGGCGGAGGGACTTGAGGACGGGCCGTTGGCAATCAATCCCAATGACCCCCTGCAATTGTACAACGCCAGTAAAGTTGCCGGAGAGGCTCTTTGCCTGGCATTGCCGCGTGAAGATGTGCGGGTTGTGCGGTTGTCCAATGTTTTCGGCGCGCGCGACCGGTCTGACGCGCTGATGTCAGCCTTGCTGGGTGAGGCGGATAACGGAGCGATCCAGCTTCGGACATCGCGGCAATCGGCCAAAGACTTTGTGTTGATTGATGACGTGGTTAACCTCATTCCGAAGCTCGTCCACGGGCGTCACCGCCTCTACAACCTCGCATTCGGGCAAAACCAGCCGATCGGCGAGATTGTGGACATTCTTGCAGAATTGAGCGGCGCATCCGCCGCCTTTACACCGGATGCGGAGATTGTCATGTTCCCGCCAATCAATGTGGCGCGGATTCAGGATGAATTCGGATTTCAGCCAACGCCGATCAAAGACGCGCTGTCGCGCGTCTGGCGGGAATATCAAGGTATGACAGATGATTGAGATTGACGAAGTCGCCGGCACTGTTACTCAGCGGCTTGATGGCAACGAAGAGACCTTTGCGCTTGGCTCACGCGAGGGCTTTGAGGTTGTCAGCAAAGCCTGGCTGCGGGCGGGCTGGGATGCGAAACATCTTTATACCTTTACCTGGTTCGGTCGGCCGGTCATTCAGTTGCCGGAAGATCTTCTGCGTGTGCAGGAAGTCATTTACGACCTCAAGCCGGACGTTGTTTTCGAGACCGGATTTGCCCATGGCGGCTCGGCGATTTTCTATGCGTCGCTGATGAAGCTGATGGGCAAGGGCCGCATGGTTGCGGTGGACATTGAAATCCGCCCGCACAACCGTGCCGCGGTGGAAGCCCATGAGCTCTACCCGCTGATCACCATGATCGAGGGCGATTCAGTTGCGCCTGATACTGTGGCAGAGGTGAAAAAAGAGATTGGTGACGCGGAAACAGTGCTCGTGCTGCTTGATGCCAATCATTCACGGGATCATGTGCGCAAAGAGCTTGAAGCCTATGCGCCGCTGGTCTCCGTCGGCTCCTACATTGTTGCCTGCGACGGCATCATGAAGCAGGTCGTGGGAGGCCGCGCGACGGACGACGACTGGGATGTCAATAATCCGCAGACGGCGGTGCAGGACTTTCTGGCTGACCATCCCGAGTTCGAATTGGGGCAGCCGGACTTCAAGTTTGATGAAAGCGGCGAGTGCAGCCCAATCACCTATTTTGTGAATGGCTGGCTGAAGCGCGTCCGCTAGCTGCGACGCGCCGGCGACCAACAAATGCGGAGGCGAAACACGATGGACTGGACGTTGATCTTGCTGGGTGTGGTCGCCATCGCGGGCGTTGGTTTTGGAATTTGGCGTGCCGTGCGTCGCCGTCAGGCGTCAAAGTCTGCAAACCCAAATGACATTTATCCGCTCTGGTAGCAGGTTGCTGCGTGACCGGCTTTTGAAAGTCGGCGGGTTTAGGTGTTCGGCCGAGGGGGCCATCCAGTGATTGAAACGCTCGCCATTCTGTTTACAGGCCTGTGCGCTCTTTTTGTCGTGTTCAATCTGGCTGCGGCGATTGCCTTTCGGTTGTTCCCGCGGTTTGTGGCAACGCCTCAGGAGCGCAAGCGCTACTCGTATATTTCCAGGTTCGAGGGCGAATTGGCCAAATACGTTCCCGCGTGGTTTGCCGTTGAGGAAAATCAAACGGGCGCATTCTTCGCTGAATACGCCAAGCACGAACTCAACATTTATGAGCACGAACCCTTTTCGGAATTCAAGCATCCCGGGCGGGAAGGCAGTTTCATCAACTATGCGCCGCAGGGCTATCGGCACAACCGAGAGAAGGCGCCGTGGCCGCCCGCTGATGACTGCTTCAATGTGTTCTTCTTTGGTGGGTCTACCACGCTGGCGGTGGGGCCGGACTGGACGACCATTCCAAGCAAGCTGCAGGACCTGATGAATGCCTCCGGGCAGAGCGGACGCCGCGTGAATGTCTATAATTTCGGGCGTGGCTCGTTTTTCTCGTCCATGGAAATTACGCTGTTCCAGAATTTGCTGCGCGAGGGCCGCCGCCCTGATCTCGTGATCTTCCTCGACGGCATTAATGATTCCTACTTCTTCAATGGGCTACCGCCTACCTATGGCCTGTTTCATCAAGCTGTTGTGGAAATGAATGAAGAGGTGGCGGCTGAAACCCGCTCACGCATGCGCAGTCGGCCAAAGTGGAACCTGTTTCAGAAGTTCTTTGCGACACTGCCTTCATCACGGCTGTTTGACGTGATCGCCAGTTCCATTGCCCAGCGCGGTGCCGCATCGCCCCTTACGACGGCGGCGTATGATCCGCTTACGGATGACCAGAAGACGGAAATCGTCGAGCGCTACAAGACCAATATGGGAATTGCAGAGTCCATCTGCGCAAAGTTTGGCATGCCCCTTCTCTTTGCCTGGCAGCCGACACCGTCATATGGCTATGACCTCAACAATCATGTTGCACTAGCCAGCCACTTTGGCCTTCAGGGCCATGAACGCTCCGGGGAAGTGACCGAGGTGTTGGCTTCTCATGCGCCGCTGCGTGACAACAAGAATTTCCTTTGGCTTGCTGACCTGCAGGACCAAAGCACAGACGCGCTGTATGTCGATACGGTTCACTACACGGACGCTTTCTGCGCGACGATTGCCCGGAGCATATTTGACGCGTTGGGAGATCGTGGTTTGACCGGCGCTGATACAAAGACCGCGGAACAGGGCACTTTGGCCTAGGGATTTTGACTGATGAAACTGCCATTCACCAAGCAGGCTGGACGCTCCAGCGTCTTTCTCGTTTCCTTGCCCAAGAGCGGTACGGATTTCACGGACAATGCGCTTGCCAAGATGGCCGGGCTGCGCACGCCGGACGTTTACAGCGACGCGTCATTGATGACCACCATGCGCACCGGCTACTACCCTGAAGATCGCCGTTTGATTTCCGCGGGCAACTTTGATGCACAGATTTTGCGGGGCTCCGGTCTGAGCCGGTATGTGCGCGGTGGCTATTCGGTCAGCGTGCATATGCATGCGAGCCACTACAACATCCGCACGGCACAGGAAGCTGGATTTTCGCGCATGACTGTCCTCATGCGTGAGCCGCGAGATGCGACGATTTCCATGACCTATCATATTCGCAAGGCAGGCGAGGATCTCAGGCAGCTGCACACCGAATTTCAGTTTGTGCCGGAGGACTATCACAGCTGGCCGCATGAAAAACAGTTGGCTTTCCAGGTCCGGGTTCACCTGCCTCGCGCCATCAACTGGATTGAGGGATGGTGGGGCGCGTTTACCCATGACTATCCCGGACTTGAGTTTGACTTTGCGTATACGGATGATCTGAAACAGGATGCCGCAGGGTATCTGTCGCGGGTCATGTCCTACCACAATGTTGTGGGGGATGATTCCGTCCGCGTTCCCGCTGCTCAGGATATGGCGCATTTCCGGTCTGGCGAGCACGCCCAGTGGCGCCACGAATTCAGCGATGATGACAAAGCGTTTTCGGATGCACTCATCGGGACCCGTCTGCACCACGCGTATCGGGCAGCGGCGAATAAACACCGCGCCTGGCAGCTTGCCCAGAATGCCGCCACTGCGCTGGACGCGGCGCGGGCGAGCTTCAGAGCTTACCGCGCATTTCCCAGCGACCGGGCTTCCTTCGACAAATTGCTGGCAGCGTTGCAGGCAGCGGGCAATCCAGTTGGGCAGGATGATGTTGCGGTGTGTGATGAATGGACCCGCGATGTGTCCATGGATCAGCTGTTCCAGCGTCCTCCAGCGGCCACGTTGGATCAGATGGACCGCGATCTGGCGTAGAGTGCGCGGGCGTTTACTCTGCCTTCAAGGCGTCAGCAATGGTTGACGCCACCAGGCGGTTGCCCTTTGAGCTCATATGGCCAATGCGACCATCTTTCCAAATGCTGTAATGCGTAAGCAGGGCCTCTTTGCCCTCTCGCTCAAGGACGGCCGTAAACGCATCATAGGTGTCGATACTTGTGATGCCCGCCTTGCGGGCACACTCTATCCCCTGTGTTGAGTACCAGTGCCGCTCGCCCTGGAGCACTTCGTTGCCGCCATAGACCTGCACATATAGAAGGTCTGCGCCGTGCTCGGCTGCCAGGGCCTGAAATCTGGGGAACAATCTGCAGGAAATTTCAACAGACTCCTCGAAGCTATGGACCTGATCTGTCAGCAGATTGCGGTTCACCCACATCTCCTGCTGGCCGAGAATCTGCATCGCCCAGAAGATGAAGTAGGAGTGCCCCAGTACGGATTGCAGGTCGCCTACATCACGGGCTGCGGCTGAGTTTCGAGGGACAGGTATGCCTCGTAGTTCCAATCCTCCGTCGTCTGTCAGGTCGTAGTATCCCTTGAAGGCCCGTCCGTATCGGCGAAACGCATTTCTCAGATGATCGTCTGACAGGGGGCTCAGGATGATCAGCGACGGTTTCAGGTCAGGCACCAACTCCCTGGAACGCAGATACATCTGGTCCAGGCCCCATCCGCCATAGGCCGCATTGAGAACCGGGCGGTTCAAGATGCTTTCCAGATGCGCTGAGTACGTCTCGTGGTCGCTGACCTCTGATCCCCAGGTGAAAGAGTCGCCAACGGCAAAAATGGCGCCTTTGGGTGCGTCCTCACGGATGGGTGTCCTTGCGGAGTTCATCCGCAGGCTTTGAGAATTGGTTGTCACCGTGACTTTGCTGAAGTCGGGTGCTGCTGGGTGGTTGGCTGAATCACCAACCCGACGCATGTCCTTACGTGCTTTCCAGCCAAGCGTACTGTCATACACGCTTGTCAGGTTTTCGGTGCCGGCTTCCAGCGCTTCTGCCACCCAGTTTTTGGCCGACAAGATGGGCACATTGTTGATTGCCCGTGCAGCAATTTCCATGAACACAAAGCCGACCAGAAACGCGACTGTGACCATGATGGCGGAAGGCGCAATCCGCCGCAGCATTCCAGGCAGATTTTTGGCCGCTTCAGTTATGCGATGGCGCAGGCTGGTCATGGGTGTCCTAGCGTCCTGCCTTGCGGGCCGTCTTGGGTATTGCTGGTAGCTTGTTCACAAGGTCATTGAGGTTGTCCGCGCACAGACTTTCCGGAATGACCCGCCCGCGTAGGATGAAAATGAGAATCGGCGCTGCGACCGAGCGATACATGTAAAGCGCGGCGTTGAATGCGTGCGGCTTGGCCTTGGTGATAGAGTTTCGGATCATCACCCGTGGGTTCGGCCGCCACCCCAATGCGCGCTTCACTTGGAGGAACGCGTCTTTGATGGGGCGGGGTACCTGTCTGGCAAAACTTTTCGCCAATCGCTTGGTTGGGTCTAGTACCGGTGCTGAAACTTTTCGCAGCGGGACGCGCGAGAGCCCGGGAATTGCGTACCTTACGCCAAGCAGTACCCGGTAAAGCCTCGCACGGATGGGGGTTCTGGGTGTAACGATGATCGTTGGAACTTCGATTTTCTCGGGAAACAGTCTTTCCCAGATCTTTCGGCGTGCTTCCACCGCGTATGCCAAGGCTGCATGGTCCCAGTTGTACGCAATCTTGCGCTCAAAGAGCTGCACGGCCTTGCCGCCAAGGCGGGTGACTCCACGGATGGGACGATCCTGCGGCACCGCCATGTATTGGCCGTCAAACCAATAGATGAAGTAGTAGTCTGCAAGTCGTCCGACCAGTCGTGTTTTTTCTTTCGGCAGACTTGCGGTCTGCCAATCCTGATTGGGTATCAGGAACGATACTTCGAAATGCGTGGCAGCGAGGCGGGCGTCGCCAGATTGCAGCGCCAGTTCGCCTAGGCGTCGGTGCACCAGAGTGATTGGCAATTCACGAACGTCCGGTGACGAGAAGTACTTTTTCGCCATGGCGTATTTGCCACGTTGGAAGGCGGCTTCGGCAATCAAGATGCGTGCAACTGTTGATCCCTGGCGCGCCTGCTCGTGGACGATGTTGGCAAGGCCATTGGGAGCCTGGTCGGTGTTTGCCCACTTGAAAACACTTTCGTGTAACGCTTCCTGACCCTTGGCTGCGCCGGCAAACTGATACGGAATGCCGCGCTGGATACTTTGGGCGGAGCGTCCAATCCTGTTCCCGCCTGGAAGGGACATCTTTCCCGCAGTCTCAATTGTGGGGGCTTTGGCACCGAATTTCTGCTGGGCATTCTTGATGACGTTGTGCGTTGCGCCCAGATCTCGGGACAAACGCAACAGGGGACCCAGAAACGCCGTCGAGTCGATGTCCGGGAGCAGGTCTGCTAGCTCGCCAATCGCTTCCTCGTAACATCCTTTTTCTCTCAAGCGGTCAATCAGCTCGATTTTTGCCCTGTCAATGTGGCCCTGGATCCTCCCGGGCCCTTGCGGGTCGATGTGGGTGCGAAGAGGTTTGTCCACCCATGTCAGGCGAACCATGTTCATGAGGAGTTCGCATGCCGCCGCTTCCCCCTTTTTGTGGCTGCCGCGGGGGTGGAAGACATTTGGGTCTGGCGCTGCGGCCCGCCTGTCCTTGCCCTCAACCTGGGGCTTTCCGGCCGTGTCCATTGTGGCGGAAATCGAACTGAGCACGTCGAACTGGGCATCGTTCGGCAGGGTGCCAAATGCGCTTTGTGCGTTTTTGAGGACGGCCAGCTCTGAAGGTCCCCGAGCGAAATCAAGGGGAGACTGGTCGTTCTGGTGGTTGACGATGATGGCCATTTGGACGCTGACTTGGCGGAACTACAATTTGGTGTATGAGCGGCGAAAAGCTCATGGAGAGGCTGGACGAGTGTGACTATTGCACTAGCGTGTGCCAATCGAAAGGTCTAGAGAAAGTGGCATTCAGGCCAAGCAATGGGGACCCGTTTTGACCGCTACTACGAAGAAGCCGACGGCTGCTCGGCCCAAGCTCATGATGGTGACTGCCGTTTGGGGCGACTGGCACACCAAGATGCTGCTGGAAATGAACATCCCCACCCTGCTGGCCCCGGATAACATGCCTGCTTTGTCCAAGCAGGTTGATGTTACCTATCTGATTTATACCCGTGCTGAAGACTTCGACCGATTGAATGATGCTCCGATCATTCAGGAAATGCGTCGGCACATGAAGGTCAATGTCACTCTCTTCAAGAACGTCGACCTCTCCAACCCCATCGCAGCGCATCACAAGGCATGGACCCTCGGTATCGAGCAGGCCCGGGCGTCCAAATCGCTGATCATGCTTTTGCCGCCGGATGTGGCCTGGTCTCAAAACGCGTTCAAAACCGTTGGAGAGAAGCTGGTAGAGGGCTATCAGGCCATCTTCATGACCTATCTGCGCGCGGAAGACCGTACGTTTGAGAAGAACATTCTGGCGCTGCGCGCAACCGGGGTTCATTCGCTTGAAATCAGCGGGTCGGAGTTGGTGACGCTGTGCGTGCGTTCTTTCCATCCGTTGATGGCCGCCTATTTGCGGGACAGCGACTACTTCCCGATCCATCCGGAAATGATGTTCTGGCCGGTAAAAGATGAAGGCATGCTGCTGCGCGTTCTGGCGCGAGAGATGTTCCTGTTCAATCCGTCGAAGGCCCAGCTGAATGCTGTTGCGCTGCCATCCCGACAGTTCAAACCGGGTGAAGCCTGCTTCCTTGATGACAGCGACGATCTGTTTGCTGTCAGTCTTGCGCCTCTGGGGACGGACCTCACGTGGCACACCACGCCTCGCAAAGCCGATCCGGTGGATGTTGGAGGGTGGTGGCTGGCCTATGACAGCCCGGTGAATGATTTCGTCGTCACACACAAGATACGATGGCATTTTGCGCCGGTCACAGAGAAAAAATGGCAAGCGGCCGAAGTTGCGTCTGATCTGTTCATCCGCAGAGCCGCGGCCAGTCGTGAAGCGAACCGGCTTTGGCTTGGAGCGCGCCAGTTGGGGTGCAATACGGCAGCAAAGCTTATTGCCCTGTCTGTTTACTCAGGTGAAGCGGCCAGAGTCGCACGGGGGCGTCGCGGCAGCATTGTCCTGTTGCCAAGTGATGGCGGCGTTGAAGCAGCTGGACATGACGTTGACGACGCTTTGTTTGATGTGGAGTCGCCGCGCGCACGGATGCGGATATTCAAGGATCACATGGTCGCTGAATATCATCAGGATACGGATGGGTATCACCCGCTTCTGAAACGTGCTTTGTCAGGGAGCGATGTGGTTTGCGTCTCTGGAAAATCCCATGCGGTGACCAGCAAGCAGGGCAGTATCTTTGTCGGTGAGAGCAAAGTCGTCAGTGGCCCCTTGGCCCTGGGGCCGCACGCGGTCTATGTGATTGATCGTATGCTGGGAACCGGAGACTAGGCGCTATTTTGCGTCCCAGCGGTCGAGCCAGGCTTCCATCATCAAGACGCTCCACATCATGTAATGCCAGTTGCGGCGGCCAGAGAGATGGTCTTCCCAGTGGGTTCTTACGATTGTGGGGTCAAAAAGGCCCTGCTCCCGGAGCCGTTTTTCGTCGAGCAGGTGCTCCGCCCAGTCACGCAGGGGCCCACGTAGCCAGTCTCCGACGGGCACGCCAAATCCCATTTTCGGACGATCAATAAGAGACCGGGGGACATGGCGATACAGGACCTGTCTCAGCGCCCATTTGCTTTGGCCATCGCGCAACTTCATGTTCAGCGGCAGACGCCAGGCAAATTCAATCAGACGCGGGTCAAGCAAGGGAACGCGTGCTTCCAGGCTGGTCGCCATGCTGGCGCGATCCACCTTGGTCAGGATGTCATCGGGCAGATAGGTCATCAGGTCAGTGGCCTGCATGCGGCTGATCGGTTCCTTGAACCGCTCACGCATTGTCTCGTCCCAAAGAAGGCCGGGCGGTTCGGTGCTCTGCTGCACAACGTCTTCCGGCGACATCCAGTTTGAGACGAGCCGCCGATAGATGGCGCCGGGGCCATCGAGCTCCACGACAGATGCCAGCTTGTACAGGGCGTCGCCGGGGTTGCCGGGTTTGATCCTGTCAGGGATCGGGCTCATGAGCTGGTTCCACCGGGCAGGCGAGAGACCGCGGACGCTGCGGCTTACGAGCCGGCGCATCGGCAAGGGGAGCGTGCGGATTGTGCGCCAGAGGGTTCGACCCCAGACATAGCGATTATATCCGGCAAACAGTTCGTCTCCGCCATCACCGGAGAGCGACACCGTAACGTGTTCGCGGGCCAGCTTGGATACAAGATAGGTCGGGATCTGTGAGCTGTCCGCAAAGGGCTCGTCATACATGTCCGCGAGGTGGGGGACGACATCCAGAGCGTCTCTGGATGACAGGTACAGCTCGGTGTGGTCCGTGCCCAGATGTTTGGCAACTTCGGCAGCGTGGTGCGCCTCGTTGAAGCCTTCTTCTGAAAAGCCAATGGAAAAGGTCCGGACCGGCTGACTGCTTTGGGCCTGCATGAGAGCCACGACGGTTGAGCTATCGATGCCGCCTGACAGAAATGCGCCGAGCGGCACGTCCGATACCATCTGCTGGCCGATGGCGTCATGCAGAAGGTCGCTGAGTTGTTCGACGGCCTCTTCAGGGGACCCGGTAAAGGGGTCTGCTGCCGCCTGTTCCGCAGTTTCCAACCCATCCCAGTAGGTCTTTATGACGGGTTCTGACGGCACTCCGCCTGACAGGTCGCAGGTGAGATAGCAGCCTGGTGGAAGCTTGTGGGCGTCCTGATAGATGGAGTGTGGCTGAGGTATGTAATTGAACCGCATGAACGCCGCCACGGCGTCGCGGTTGATGGCCGTGTTGAACTGTGGATGTGCATGCATCGCCTTGAGTTCAGAGGCAAACAGAAGTGTTGACCCGGTTTTGGCCCAGTAAAGTGGTTTGATGCCGATGTGATCGCGCGCAAGCGTAAGGCTACGTTGCTGACGGTCCCAGAGCCCGAACGCAAAAATGCCATTCAGTCTCTTGAGAGTGGCTTCAGTTCCCCAGTGCGCGCAGGCCTCAATGAGGACCTCAGTGTCGGAGTGTCCGCGGAAGGTTACGCCGACAGCTTCGAGATCTTTTCTCAGCGCCGGGAAGTTATAGATTTCGCCGTTGTAGGTGATGACATAACGGCCGGATGCATCATGCATCGGCTGTGCACCAGCCTTGGACAGGTCGACAATGGACAGTCGGCGGTGACCAAATGCAACGCCTGCTTCTGCGTCACTCCACGTGCCGTCGGCGTCAGGCCCGCGATGCACGAGCGCTTCTGTCATCCTCTGAAGGGTGCGTGTGTCGTCAGATGACAGATGCGTGCCGGTTGCGAAGCCTGTTATGCCGCACATGCATTCGCTTTCTGGGTGCCCGAACCTGATGGATGATTAATCAGCAACAAAACCATTCAACCTGATGTTCGCAATGTCGAAACTGGTGCCGTCTCCGGGCAAGTTGCTGCTGCCAGTGCTATCCAGAAACTGAATGAGGATGCGGACGTCGCCTGCTGGAAACTCGGCGTGGAAGTTCACGGCCTTCCAGTCGCTGCCCCGGTCTGCATCTTTGACCGACGCGCCAATACGTTGCACTGGCCCCAGACGGGTGAGATCGGCATGGTTGTTCCCAAGATCAATGTCCGCCAGAACGCCTGTGGTAGCGGAATGCAGCAACTGCAGACGGACGCGATCCGTTGACCCGGCGCGCAATTCGACCTCGATTTCGTATCGGCCAGCTTCCAGATCAGTCAGGGCAGGCAGGCTCAAATAGTGTTCGCCGGTCGGCCCCTTGGCAGAGAGTGTGTATCCCTCCTGTCCCCACCACAGGGCGCCCACATCCACAAGACCGTTGCTGTATTGGGTAATGTCCAATGTCTGCATCTGGGGTGAAAGCAGGTCGTTGAGCGGCACTGTGTATACAGATGGTCCAAACCCGGCGGTTTCGTTGAGCGGGCTTGGGTCTGGCGGCAGGTCGTTGATGGCGTCGGCAATTAGTCCGGCTACGAGGGCATTCCCGGCTGACGACATGTGCCCGAAATTGGCGTCTCCGGGACCCATGACATAGAGGGCACGCAAGTCTTCGGAGCTGACATTGGACACTTGCCGAATCCTGTCGAACTCATCGACAACAGGGATGCCCAGTGACGTTGCGCATTCGATGACCAGTTCTGCGTGACCGGGGCGTGGCGACTGTGTGTGATGAATCTGACCGCCATACTGGAGGACCAGCAGCAGATGGACCCCTGCCTCGACTGTCTGCTTCTTTATGCGATTTAGAAGCCCACAGGAGACCGCGACAGGATCATTGACGATTTTGCGGTAGGTTGAGCCAGGCGGTGAGTAGATTGGGCTGCCGGTGACCGCAGAGCGGACAACCGCGGGAAGGTACAGATTGTCCGTAATGCCGGCGTCAGGGTCATCTGCCTTGTTCTCAGACGGCGCGGGGACCGGCACATGTTTCAGTTCAAGGCCGGCGGGCGTGTCCACAAAGTATGGCTTGTTTTCCCCATAGCGGGAATATCCGGACCGAAGAATGTCCTGGTCGAAGAAACTGAGCACAACGATCTCAGGCTGCAGGATGTCCATGAGCTGTTCGGCCCGCAGGACGATCTGGTCCGTGCCATAAGCACCCACACCACTGTTCATGACTGGACGGCCAAGCTTGCTTTCCAGGTGCGCTGGCCAGGATTCCGTGTCGCCAACTTCGGAGCCAGCGGTAAAGCTGTCGCCGGCGGCAAGCACGGCACCCTTGGTCAGGACGGTGTCGGGACCATTGATGCGGATGCCGTGCTCAATGGTATTCATGTTGGGGGATGTGAGATTGTCGCGCAGGACCCAGCCGAGGGTCTCGTCATATCGATTGGAAGAACTTTCGTTCTGCGCAACGACATACTGGGTGCGCCAGTCAGACCACGGCGCCGCAGGCACGCCGTTGACGACGCGTAGTCCCACTTCCAGGAACGCGAAGCCAACAACGAATGTGCCTGCGATAACAGCACCATTAACGAGCGCTGATCTGATTGAGTTGTCTGCCACTTTTCACCTCTCCTGAATGACAGGGTAGGCGAAGAACGCTATTTGCGCACCATCAGATAGATGCCGTTTGCCAGCGGCAGGGCGATGCGCAACCAGCTGTCCTGCCCAGCGGCCCAGTCCATGAACGCCTTAGTACCGGCACCCTTTTCGTTGACGGGGGTGTCATTGGCGACGTCGCCGTGGAAGAAGCAGTCATCCACGACCATGATGCCACCGGAGTTGAGCAAGGGTTCGGTCTTGAGGACATAGTCCAGATACCGTTCCTTGTTGCCGTCCACGAAGATCAGATCGAACTTCTCGTCCTTGGGCAGGCTGTCGATGACCTCGAAAGCGTCGCCTTCGTGCAGGTCGATCTTGTCTGACAGGCCGTTGAGCTCGAAGTTCTTGCGCGCAATGGCTGCAAAGTGATCGAATTTCTCGATGGATACGACCTTGCCGTCGGCTGGAACCGACTTGGCGAAGTTCATGGTCGAAACGCCGATGAAGGCACCGATCTCAAGAACCCGCTTGATGCCCGCGACGGCAATCAGGAACTCGAAGAAGCGCATGCTGACCGGGTTTGAGGCCATTTCCTCAACGGTGAACATGTCGGTGTGCTCAAGCTTGAATGTCTCATGCGGGTTTGGAATGCCGCTTGAGGATGCAATGACCTCGTAGAGGGCCTTTGCGTAATTGTCGCCGGAGTAGTGGTAGGTGTGCTCGTGCTGGTCGGGGAGCATCTTGTCCCAGAAGTGCACTGTTTCTTTGTCGCTCATATCGATGATCTCCTGATCGGCCAGACGGATTTAGATGACGCCGTCGACGCCGGTCTTGTCGAGATAGACGATGTAGGAGCGGCCCCACCAGGAAATGTCCATGTGACGGACGATCTTCCACCGTGAGCGCTCCTGCCATTCGAGGAATGCCTTGGCGACGCCCTTCTTGGGGCTGCCTTTGTACCCGGCGAACATGTCATCCATGTAGATGACCGTGCCTTCCTGAAGGAGCGGCTCAATGAAGTTGAACACGGGAACGGCTGACTCGTAGAGGTCGCAGTCGATGTTCACGAGGGAAATCTTGCGGCCTGAATCGAGGTACTGCTTCTGCAGGTCCTTTGTCAGGCTGTCGTCGTAGTAGCCCTTGATGGTCGAGACGTTGTCCACATACATGCCGTGGTCTTTGACCATGCCCATGAACTGCTCTTCCGTTGTGGTGAGCACGCCCTTCTTCCAGATTTCCACTGACGTATCGGTGGTGGGGTCGGGCAGGCCTTCGAAGCTGTCAAAGGCGTGGAACTGCATGTTGTCGAGGTTGTGCCGGCGGGCTTCTGTCAGCGCCATGCGGAAGGTGCGGCAGCGGTGGCAGCCGAACTCGTGATAGTCACCATGCACGCGGTTGTCGGTCAGGAAGTCGAAGGTCTTGCGATAGAAGTGTGCCTTCTCTGTCTGACGGTTGGTCTGGTTGTACTGAATTTCCTCGTCGCGGCCCCAATCCTTGTGGCTGTCGGCATTGCCAAGGTTGACCCACGGCTCGTCGAGGCTGGGCTCAATTGCAACTGGTGGCGTGGTTTTCTTGTCGGACATGGAAAATTCTTTCTAGTTCAGACCCGTTGAGACTTCGGGGTGCCGGTCACACCCGGCTGGATGGTTACGACTTGAGGTCGGCTGCAACTTTCATGGCGTGATCGAGCGTGTCGTCGATGTCCACATTGTAGAGGTAGCTGCCGGCACGGCCGACGGAGAACACGCCGTCTGGCATCTCGTCGAAATACTTCTGTGCTTTGGCTTTTTCAGATTCAATCGGCATTGGGTAGTACTTGGACGTCATTGACGGAATCTCGAGTGTGATCAACGTCGTTGGCGCCTTGTGAAGCGTGAACTTCTTGTACTCGGTGATGCGGGTGAACTTCTCGTCGCCCGCAAAGTAGATGAAGTACACGTCTTCCGGCAGAGCAAATTCGACCGGCAATACGATGGTGTGCAGGTCGCGACCAACATATGGCAATTCACCGTGGCACTGCTCGAACAAATGGTCCGGCGAGATGGTGTTGACGATGATGTCGAATGTGCGCTTCTCACCGTCGATCACCACCGTCTTGTTGGGGATGTCATAGTCGGTAATACGCGTCGCCAGATGAACCTTGGCGTCTTCCGTCGCAATCTTGAAGTAGTCGTCATAGCCATTGAAGGCGATCGGATAGGCGGAGATCGCAGTATCCCATGCGGCACGGCCGCCTTCCTTCACAGTCACGCCCTTGGGGGACCAGGTGAAGTCATCGATCTGTTTATTATCGTCGATCTGCCACATCTTGCGGGAGTATTTGTCGACGAATTTCCGATAGAGGGTCTCGCCGATGGAGTTGATCCAGAAATCCTCGAAATTTGTGGCCAGCGATGCGTTGTTGAGGTTTCGCACGTCCTTGCGGGTCATCTCAGCGAGCTTCTGGTTATCAAGGCGCTGGATGGCGCTCATGTTGACGGCAGAAAGCTCATTTTCGATCTGGTTGGCTTCCGGCATCGTTGGAATGTCGTCCGCGTGGATCGGGTAGCCGTAGAACTGCTCATCGTCTGACACATAGGTCAGAAACTGATGGTCTGCGCAGCGGCGCATGGGCACGTAGGTATTGAGGAATTCATAGACGTGGGGCCATGGCGTCAGGAAGTGACGTGGGCCGAAGGTATAGGGGTGGCCGCCATAATACTGGGTGCGCACACCGGCCCCCAGAAAGGGTGCTGCCTCAACAACGGTGGTGTCCCAGCCGCCCTGCAGCTGGAGCTGGTGAGCCGCGGCGCAGCCTGCAAAGCCGCCTCCAATAACGAGAGCCGTTTTCACGTCCTATATCCCCCAAAAACCCGTCCGCAGAAGGCGGTGGGCGGTAACATTGCGGCGCACAATCGGCACGCCGCCATCATGAGTCAACCCGGTTGAAGGATTTTCGGAATCCCTCGTCGAAATCGATAAAGCTGAATGCCGGGAAGGCCTTAAGCCGAGCCGTCACATCGAAATGCCGGTGGGTAATCGGGTTCTGGCGCGGGGTGCCTGAAACACCCCCTTTGCCTGCGATTTCCACGGCCAATTCCGCGCATTCCCGGAAGGAGCGTGAGGTTCCCGTGGCGACATTAAGGATGCCGGTTGAGCGGTACTGGATGACCTGGGAGATGAGGGCGGCTACGTCCTCAATGGCCACATGGTCGCGCTTTTCCTCGCCTTCGCCGAACAATGTGATGGTTTCCCCCGCCTGAGCCTGACGCCGGTAGCGGTTCGGGCCATAGCCATTGTGAGGGTCGGCGGCGCCATACAGGAGACTGGGGCGGAGGTGAGCCAGGGGCACGCCTGCTCCCTTCATGGCAGCGGACAGCAATATCTCTCGGGCCAGATGCATGGCCCCGTGGGGCGAGCCGGGTGCCGGGGCCAGGCCCTCATGCACCAGATGGGCTGCATCCTCATAGACCGCGTCTGAGCTGATGTTGATGAGGTGGCTGACGGGGCGGGTGGACACCGCCTGCGCAACCGAATCAACCATGCGCATATTCGTTGCCATGGCAGCCGCGTCCCGGCTGGGGGCGATCGCTGAGACAAAAACCAGCGTGTCGGTCTCCTCGAGGGTGGCGGCGATCTGTTCGGCGGCGGCTGGAGCTGTCAGATCATGCTCGGCATGCCCCAGGGCGAGGTGATTGATGCCAGCAGCGTCCAGCGTGGCTGCCAGTGTGCTGGCAACAAAGCCTTCGCGGCCGAGAATGACCACGCGGCTTGGCGCTGTGGGAGATGCGTTCAGGTGCTCAAGCATCAGACACCCCCAGAGTGAGATATGAGAGGCCCGCTTTGGAGCAGGCTTTGGCGTCCAGCACCCGGTAAGGGTCAAGGACCCACTTGCCTGCCATGACGTCTGCCAATTTGGCCGGATCGATGGATTTGAAATCATCCCATGGGGTCATGATGCAGACCACGTCAGCACCATTGGCGCAGTCCAGTGGATCAGCAGCATCAATAGGGGCCGGGTGAGGGGCAGCGCTCGTTTTCACCACGGGGTCGAAGGCCGTAACCCGGTAAGGGTGCAGGTTTTCAATCATGGCGAAGGCGGGCGAGTTCTTGGTCGAGTGGGTGTTCTCCTTGTAGGAGAGGCCCAGCACTGCGACCAGCGGATCATCCATGGAGGACAGCACGCGCTCGTGCAGCGTGCGCAGCGCCCATTCCTTGCGGTAGGCGCTGTTGCGGATCCATGCGGCAATCACGGATGCGTCGCTGCCGGTTTCCTCGGCAAAGCGCGTGACGGTAATGAGGTCGCGGATCAGATTGCTGCCGCCGATGCCAAGCCCGGGGGACAGATAGGAATACTGGCCGATGCGGCGATCCAGCTTGAGCGCGGGCGCAATCTCAGACCAGTCGGCACCAATGCCTTCGCATAGCTCTGACAAGGTGTTGGCCACGCTGATGGACGCAACAAGGCAGCAATTGATCGAAATCTTGCAAAGCTCGGCGCTTTCATAGCGCATGGGCAGGATCGGGCAGTCATAGGCTTCAAGGCATTTGCGGAAGGCATCCGGCAGGGGTGCGTCAGGATCCGGGCAGCCGATGATGTAGCGCTCGGGATACAGGGCACGTTCAATGGCGCGGCCGAAGATCAGCGTTTCGACCTGGTAGAACATGTTGAGGCCGGGCCGCGTACGGGCGCGAGTAAAGCCGGGCGGCACCTGGCTGAGATTGACCAGCACCGCGTCCTCGCGAATGGCCGGAATGACTTTCTCAAGCAAGGCATCGAGGTCTGCGAGATCGCTGACACCGTCATCGGTCACGGGCACGTCTGGCGCCACATAGAGCACATCGCAGCGCTCGAGAATGGTGAGGTCGCTCGAATAGGTGATGCTGTCTTTGTTCTTGGCGGCGAGTTCAGGCAGGTCCGGCTCCAGGACCGGCATCTCGCCCTTTTCCAGCTGTCCGATGAGCGCGGCGTCAGGGTCAAAGCAAACAACGTTGAAGCCTTTTTCCGCCATGCCGACAGCGGAGTTGAGGCCCAGATGGGTCATGCCGGCAAAGCCGATGACCGGCAGCGTGTCGGTCGATGTCATCGGCTCACTTTCTCAAGGGCTTCCGCGCTCAGTTTGCCGAGCAGCCGGTTCAGCCAAATGTCGTTTGCAAGACTGGTCTTGGCACCAGAGGTCACCAGACCTTTGAAGTGGGCGTACTCAGCAGCCCATGTGGGGTCTTCCTGCACCAGCGTTTTGCTTTCCTCTGGCGGACGGCCCGAGGGCAGAACGCGCATACGGGTGGTGAAGGTGGACGGGCCCCATTTGCACAGGGACGTAATGTGGGCGGTGCCGTTTTCCGCAAAGATGTCGCACGTGAAATGGTTGCGCCACATGAGCAGCGTCATTTCCATTTCGAGCTTCGGACGGGTTTCGCCTGACGCAAACACCACATGGTCGGGTGCCTTGTTTTCGTAGTTGCTGGAGGAGACGATATTGAAGTCGTCGCCCAGATCGCCAAACCAGAACGAGGCTGTGTCGAGCAGGTGCGATCCAAGATCCGGCAACACGCCTGAGCCCTTGTCGCGCCATGCACTGTCGCGCACGAGGCGCGCCGTGCCGTTGCCGTAGAACATGCGGCAATGATAGATGCGCCCCAGCTTGCCGGAGGCAATCAGGTCATGCATCGCCACGTAGTGCGGCTCAAAGCGGTGGTTATAGGCAGTGTAGGCAACAACATTGTTCTTTTGTGCCAGTGCCTCCAGTTTCAGGAGGTCAGCGTCGTCGGCTGCAAAGAGCGGCTTTTCGACGAGGGCGTGCTTGCCGTTTTCAAACAGGTAAGTCAGCAGGTCGATCTTGGGTGCGTCCGGCACACAGCACAGGGCTGCGTCATAGTCGCCCAAGGGCACGTCCTGAATAGTCTTGTAGTCCGCATCCGGATTAACAGGATCAACCGTGGCGACGAAATCGTCCCCTGCATGGTGGCGGCGCTTATGGCCCTGAACACCAAGCCCGACGACGATCACTTTCATGCCTGCTTACTCCTCGTGAACGGCCACACGGATTGTGGTGGTCGCCGTACTAACCTTGATATGTGGCGTGTTGTTCGCTCTTGTTGATTTTTTCGAGCACGTGCTCCGGCGTCACCGGGATGTTGCCGTCGTGCTCACATTCAACAGCGGCTGCCATTGCGCCCAGCACGGCTGCGCACACCTCGCACCCACCAGCTACGTGGGCCAGGGTTGCGTAGGACAGCAGCGCGTCGCCGGCGCCAACGGCATCCTTCACGTCGTCGGCGAACGTGTCGACAGCAAAGAACGACCGAACGTCTTCCCTGTCTTCGGTTGGGCGATAGGCAATCAGGCCGCGCGGTCCAAGTTTGAGGATCAGGTTCTTGGCCTTGGATTCTTCATACAGCTTCTGAGCCAGAGGGCGGACAACACTGTCCTGGTCTGACAGCGAGAAGCGTGCTTCGCGCTCATTTGGCGTGATCAGGTCAAAGCCTTGGAACTCACAAATGTCACCCCAGCGGCTCGCGACCTGGCTGTCGGCAACCTTGAACATGCCGTCGGGAATGGCGGCGCTGAGTGTTGGGATTGTCGCCTTATTGAAAATGCCGTGGCGGAAGTCGGAGAAAACGACGCAGTCGCTTTCGACTGTCTTGATGGCATCCACCAGTTTCTCGACGATGGCCTCTGAAATTGTACGATTGTCGAGAGTGTCGACCTTCAGCATACGGTAGTCTGCACAGACGATGGCGTTCTTGTTGGTTGTCGGGCGCGTCTCATCAATGACTTCGCGCATGTGCACGCCTGCGGTGCGCAGGTCATCAATCACAAAGCTGCGCCACTTGTCGTCGCCCAGCACGGTTGAGAAGGTCACGTCTGCGCCTGCGGCGTTGAGGTGCTTGGCCACAATCCCGGCGCCGCCAACATAATCATCCTGGCCTTCATACCGAACCGAGATTGTTGGTGTTTTGGTCTGGCCGCCGATCATGGCCGTGTAGGTGTAGGTGTCGACGATGGTGTCGCCCACCACATGCGCCTTTACGCCCTTCATTTTGGAGAGCGTATTGCGCAGGTCATCGAAGGTGATGCCTTCGGCTTCCATCAAGGACAGAAGCTTGTCGGCGCCGATCTTGGGTGGCGCGGCTTCAATGATGCGCGATGACGAGTAGACGATGTCGCCCGGCGTGAAAATGAACTCCCCGCCATAGCTGTCGAGAATGTCTTTTTCAGCCTGGGTCTTCGGTGGAAGGCCGCTGGAAACGTACTCATAGCCTTTGGCAAAGTAGTCCGGCTGGATGCGGCTGAGATTTTCCAGCGGTGCTTCGTTCTTGTCGATGATGACGTAGTCGACCATGTCGAGGGCAGCGAGGTTGAGTGCGCGCAACTCTTCAGGGACGTAAGGACGGAAGTTGGCCTTTTTGATGTGTTCGTCTGCGGTCAGGCTGGCAACGAGAATGTCCGCCTTGCCGCCCGCATACATCAGATGGCGGATGTGACCAGGGTGCACGACGTCAAAGGTGCCGTGGCACATGATGACTTTCTGCTTGCGCGGGCGCGCACCAATGGCATCGACCAGCTCTTCTAGGGTCTTGATCTTGGCTTTGTACTTATTCTCAACCATGTCCGGGCTAGCTCTTCTTTGACTCTTCTTCAGGCGACAGCATCTCGAACCAGGTCTTTGTGGCCTTGGCAATCGAGTCCGGGTCCCACAGGGGAGCTTCCGCCCAATAGCCGATGTTCTGGACGATGCGCTGAACGCCTTCTTCAAAGGACACCTTGGGCTTCCACCCTAGTTCCTTCGTGATCTTGGTGATGTCCGCGAAGGTGCAATCCGGTTCGCCGGGACGTTTTGGAATGTATGTGACTTCGCCGCCCAGCAGCTCAACGAGCTTGTTCACGGACTGCGGGTTGCCAGCGCCCATATTGTAGGCTTGGCCCACAGTGTCTGAGATACCGGCGAGGTAAAACGCATTGGCAACGTCGCTCGCATAGACAAAGTCGCGGCTCTGGGTGCCGTCTCCAACGACCGTATAGGGGGTGTTGGCCAGCTTCTGACGCAGGAACACGCCGAACACAGCGCCATAGGCACCGGACGTGCGCGAGCGGGTGCCGTAGGCATTGAATATACGCACCGCGTTGACGGGCAGGCCGTAGACCTCGTGCCAGTGGAACACCGCCTGTTCACCTTGATACTTCGACAGGGCGTAGGGGTATTTCGGCTCGATGGGATGGTCTTCGCGGGTCGGCGTCTGCGCCATGCCGTAGCAGGAGGATGAAGAGGCATAGACCAGCTTCTTCAGTGTGCCCGCTGCACGCGCAGCTTCAAGCACGTGAACCGTGCCTTGAACGTTTGCGGACATGTATTCAAGTGGCTGCTCGATTGACGGTACGATGTCGCCAATGCCGGCAAAGTGGAAGACGTAGTCCACGTTCGAGAAAAGCTTGTCGCCGGGCTGAAGCGAACGGATGTCGCGCCATTCAGCGGTCACGTCATTTTTGGCGTGATGTTCGATATTGGCTTCGCGACCGCCGATCAGGCTGTCGATGACGCGGACTTCGAAGCCCTCGTCAACGAGCAGATCGACCATGTGGCTTCCGATGAAGCCCGCTCCACCGGTTACAACAGCGACAGGCTTCTTACTCATGCGGCTTCCATGGCTTTCAGACGCTTCACATTGAAGTAGAAGTCATCGGTCATGCTGTCTGGCAGCTTGTTGTCCTTGAACGCCTGGCAAAGATCGCGGATCGCGATTTCCACATTGCGCTTTGGCTCAAAGCCCAGCTGCTTGCGGATCTTGTCAGAGTTCACATGGTAGGAGCGATTGTCGTCCGTTGGTGTTGTGACGATTTCGATCTCGCCCTTTTCAGGGAAGAGTTCCTGAACGACCTTCTGGGCCAGCTCAGCAATTTCCATGATGGACATGTTCTGGAAGCCTGCATTGAAGACTTCGCCGGCGATCTTGGCGTCTTCTTCCTTCAGCAGGTGCGAGTAGAGGTCGCACATGTCTGCCACATGCAGGTTCGGGCGCTTCTGAGTGCCGCCGAACACCGTGATCTTGCCGTTGTTCACCGCGTGGTTGGTCAGGATGTTCACAGACAGGTCCAGGCGCTGGCGTGGTGCGTAGCCGCACAGCGTGGCCGGGCGGATGGTCACGCATACGAAGTCGTCGTCCTGATGCTTGAACAGCAGCGGCTCGCACTTGCCCTTGTACTCGTTGTACTGGGTCAGCGGGACGAGCGGGTGGTCTTCGGTCACGTTGGGTGAATCTGAAATGCCGTATACGGAAGAAGATGAGGCGTAGACGAAGCGCTTGACGCCGGCCTTCTTGGCCGCGACGACCATTGGCTCGAAGGCATCCATGTTGATGGAGGTGGAGAGGTTGGGGTCAAGCTCGAAGCTTGCGTCGTTGGAGATGCAGGCGAGGCTGATGACCGCATCAATGCCCTTGAAGGCTTCTGCCAGCTTGTCCGTCTCGCGAATGTCGCCTTTGACGATCTTCAGATTGGGGTTGTCCTTGGGCAGGAAATCGTCGCCGAAAAACATGATGTCGTAGACAGTCACGTTGTAGCCCTCGTCCAGAAGCTGCGGTACCAGCAGGCTTCCCACATAGCCGGCACCGCCGGTCACAAGCACATTCTTGAACACAATAGTCCCCGTTCTTTCGTCAAGTCGTTTGTAGAAGGATGAGTGCAGGCGCGCTCTGTCATTTGTTAAGCAGTGCGGCCGGGCTGCTTGTTACTCCGCAGCCTTGGAACTTGTATTGATCGTGTACCCAACCGCAGTGGCGTCCTTGTAGAACATGTCCACTGTTTCCAGCGAGTACTCGTCCAGGTCTTTGCCGATGAGGCCAAGCTTGCCGAGAATATCGTGCGCCACGGTGATGATATGGCTGCCTGAGTCTTCAGCGTGATAGATGTTCAGGAGTTCGCGCGGGCTTGCCCACAGAAGTTCAGCTTTGGGCTTTGACTTCATGATCTTGGCAGCTTCGGCCATGACGGGCACAGGGTCGATGCCCGTGTCAGCAATGCGGCCGGCGAAGACTGAAATGATGGCGGGGGTGTCGGCGTCCAGTGCGTCTGTGATCTCGCGCACCTGGTCCAGGGTAAAGACAGCAGTCACATTCGCCTGCACGCCTTTGGCTGAAATCGCGCGGATGGCAGGAACCGTCGACTCGCCCTTGGTGTTGGTCACAGGGATCTTGACGTTGACGTTCTTGCCCCATGAGGCAATTTCCAGCGCCTGTGCTTCCATCTCGACAATATCGTCAGCGAAGACCTCAAACGAAAGAGGGTGGTTCGGGATGGCCGCAATCACCTTGTGGGCAAAACCCGCATAATCCTCAACGCCAGCCTTGCGCATCAGCGTCGGGTTGGTGGTGAAGCCTTTAACCAGCGGATTTTCTGCGAGCTTGAGCATCGCATCGATATCGGCGCCGTCGGCGAAAATCTTGACCTTCAGGTCTTCAACTTTGCGCATCTGGTACATCCCCCCAATAAGCACAATTTCAAGTTTCAACGGTGCGATAGCTGAAATTCAGTCGGCGCGCCCGGAAATAATAATGTCTGCCGCCTCGCTCAGCCCCGAAACCGTAAAGTCAGGAGTGAAAGTGAGGTCTTCATGATAGCCATAGTCCACAAAGAAGGTGGTGCAGCCTGCCGCCTGTCCAGCGCCAACATCACGCCACCTGTCTCCGACCATAAAGCTTTGTTTTAATTCGACTTTCCAGTCTTTTGCCGCTTCGGTCAGGAGGCCAGGTTTTGGCTTGTAGCATGGGCAATCAGGCCCTTCAACGCAAAAGCAGGCGCGGATATCGTCCAGCGCCAGCGTTTCGCGCATCATGTCATGAATGGCGTCCACAACCGACTGCAACTGTTTCCCTGTGGTCACATCTGGCTGGTTGGTTGCAATGATGGTGAGGTAGCCGGCTGCCTTGAGGCGCTCCAACGCGTCCTTCACGCCAGGCAGGATGACGACATCCTCAAGCGTGGCGGGCGGATAGGGTTTGCCATTGCGGACAACGGACTCGTTGATAATGCCGTCCCGATCGAGGAAAACGGCCCGCCTGAGCTCAGAACCGGCTGGTCCTGCTACCACTTGGTTGATTTGACCTGCAAAGCCGGGTGCGACACGAGGCAATGCCAGACCACGGCCTGGAAAGCTTCTGAGTGCGGGGTGACCAGATCAGGGTCAGGGTTGGGAACCACAACTACGATATCGCCGTGCTTGGCGGTGTGGCCTGTGTCCTTGCCAACCACGCCAAAGATCTTCATGCCCAATTCCTTGGCGAGATCTACAGCTTTGACGATGTTCGGGCTGATGTTCTTCTCTTTGTTGCCGCCGCCGACTGAGAAAACCAGAATCGCGTCTTTCTCATTGGCGCGACTGACTTTCATCCAGGCATCAAAGATCGTATCCCAGCCTTCATCATTGGCGCGGGCTGTAAGCTCGGACACATTGTCGACCGGCGCATAGGCCTCGACATTGCAGAGCTTGCGGAAGTCATTGACGGCATGGCTGCAATTGCCTGCGCTGCCGCCGACACCGAGAATAAAGAGGCGGCCGCCGCGTTCACGCAGGTCTGCAAGCTCTTGCGCCATGCGATCAACGTCTGCTGCCGGAAGGCCCAGAGCGATGTCTGCGGCCAGCTTAAAAAAGTTCTCTGCGTGGCTCATTTGCTTGCGCCTCTGCTCTCCATTTCGTAAGACCCGCTCATGTACCCGGCACATGGCGGCAATGCAATGCAGCAATGGCGGTTGGGTCAATAAAATCAGCTATTTGGGGTCGGGGGACACCGGTGGAGACGATTGCTGAAGCGTTTGAACGTGCGCGCGCGCGGGTTTTGACCCTCTGGCACGCCATTGGGTGGCAACTTCCCGGACTTGCCATTGCCTCGGTGGCGCTTGTCGTCCTTGCTGTCCTCCTCACACTTTCGGCAATATTTGCGGAGCCGCTGGGTCTTGGGCTGACGGAAGCTTTTTATCTGTTCCTCGCCTTTGGCTGGTCACGCACCACCACTGTCTTGTTGATGGCCGGATTGGTCGTGGTCGCGTGTGTGTTGTTCGTCATCGCGTATGTCGGTAAGCCCGACAAAGAGTCCAGCAGGTGGGTGGCCTTCAGGACGATCCTTGGCAATTCCGGGCTGGTTCTGGCATCGGTTCTTGTCGGGCTGGTGATCCTGGAAGCCGCAGTCCGGGTGATGGACGGCGTTGATTTCTGGCCGTTGCGGAATATCACTGCCGAGCGGCATGCCTTGCTGCGGACCCAAACGGCCAATGTCTACCATCCTGATGTGGGGTGGGTGCTTGCTCCCAATATGCCGGGCAAACCCGACGAGCCCGAAGGCGTGTCGCTTACGACCGGTGCGCATGGCGTGCGCATGAACGACTTTGAGATCAAGCCCTTGCCGAAAGGCGGCATTCTGGCGTCCGGCGATTCGTTCACGGCAGGCTCGGAAGTGGGCAACAAGTACACTTGGCCGGCACAGCTTGAGCAGTTGCTGGGGACACCCGTGGTGAATGGTGGTGTTGGTGGCTGGGCCACCGACCAGATCGTCCGCCGCGTCTATGATCTGCTGCCAGTTGTTGAGCCTAAGACCGTTGTGGTGTCGTTTTTTCAGGATGACATCCTGCGGAGTGGCTACCGGACGTATGCGGGGTCAAACAAGCCGTGGTTCACAGTCGAGAATGGTGAACTGGTGCGGCACTATGATCCTGTGCCGCTGTTCACGGGCAAGGCTGAGGAAGTCGGCGGGCTCAGCGTGCTCGGGTATTCCTATCTGGTGACCTTCGTTTCGGAACGTATTGATCTTGGCACTCATTGGGCCCGGTCCCAGACCAGCTATGTGGCCGCGGACAATGACCCGGTCGCGGTCAGCTGCAAGCTTCTGGAAAAGCTTCAGGATGACCTGGATGCTGCGAATGTGCGCCTGCTGTTCGTGATGCAGTTCGGCGGGCGCGCCGCGATTGATATCGTCGAACGCCAGCCCCATGCGGTTGAGGTGATTGAATGCGCCGAGGCGGCCGGCATCGAGACCCTGGATATGTGGCAGCCGCAAAAGGATATCGGCCTGCGCGACATGGATGCCTATCGTGGCCTGTTCGTGATGCATGACGAGAACCGGATTTTTGGGCACATGTCCAATGCCGGCAACAAGCTGGTGGCTGAACATATTGCCGAGCGGCTTAAAGTGACCCCCGCCTTGAATGCCCAGCAGCCATAAGATATTGCACCTGCTGAATGAAACCGACTGCTGACACCCACTACCGGAACCGGAAACCTCATGGCTGAAGTCAATCTCCTAAGCGCCTTTCCGCGCAAGAAGCGCAACATTGAAAAGCGCGCGTCCGCAAAGACGGATGAATTGATCGCCCTGTCGCGGGAATATGGCGAAGAGTATTTCGACGGCCCCCGTGAAGTCGGCTATGGCGGCTACCGCTACGACGGTCGCTGGGTCCCCATTGCCAAGGACATGATTGCGCACTGGAACCTGAAGCCGGGCGACCGGGTGCTGGATCTTGGCTGCGCCAAGGGGTTTCTGGTCAAGGACTTCATGATTGCAGAGCCGGGCATCCAGGCCTTTGGCTCCGACATTTCGGGTTACGCGATGATGAACTGCGAACCGGAAGTGGTGGGACGCCTGCATCAGCACGACCTCAATGACCCGCTGCTGTTTCCAGACGACAGCTTTGATGCTGTGATCTGCCTCAACACGCTGCACAATCTGAAGCGGCCGCAGCTCATTAATGCGTTGTCCGAAATTCAGCGCGTGGCGCGGGACAACAAGGCCTATGTGCAGGTGGACAGCTACCGCACGCCGGAAGAAAAAGAGATTTTCGAGGACTGGGTTCTCACGGCCTATACCTACGGGTATCCCGATGAGTGGAAAGCCATCTTCGACGAAGCCGGATACAAGGGCGACTATTACTGGACGCTGATCCTTGGAGAGGACACGGAAACCGAATGACCGCAACTGAACAAAACGCGTTCGATGTGGCTGCTGCGAAGGATCGCTGCAAGCGGCATCGCAAGCGCATCCTCGACATGACGCAGTATGTGACCGCGCTCCATGTGGGTGGTGCGTTTTCGTCCACCGAAATCGTGGATTGCATCTACTACAATCTGATGCGTCCAGGCCCCAATGGTAACCCTGTAGGCGACGACGCGCCGGACACTTTCTTGATGTCCAAGGGGCACGGCTACATGATTCAGGTCATGCTGCTTGTGGATCTTGGCATCCTCACCGAGGAGCATCTGCGGGGCTATTGCACACCGCACGGCATACTTGGGGTGCACCCGGATTATGGCAATCCAGGCATTGAAGCCTCGACCGGTTCGCTGGGCCACGGCATGGGCATGGCGCTGGGTATGGCGTATGCGGAGAAAACCCGCGGCACCAACGGCACGATCTACACGGTGATGTCTGACGGTGAAGTGCAGGAAGGTTCCACCTGGGAGGCAACGCTGATGGCGTCGTCGCTTGGTGTGTCGAACCTCGTGGCTTTCATCGACAACAACAATATGCAGAGCGCGACGTTCACCACGGACACGCATCCCAGCTTCTACCCGGTTGTTGAAAAGTACCAGGCGTTTGGCTGGGAGGCTGTTGAAGTAGACGGCCATGACAGCGAAGCGATCTTCAATGCTGTGCAGAACCGCTCAGGCGACAAGCCTTTGCTGGTGAACTGCAAGACAACCAAGGGCAAAGGCGTGTCCTATATGGAGAGCGTGCCCATGTGGCATTACCGCTCGCCTGATCCCGAGGAATACAAGCAGGCGATCCGCGAGATCGACGAGGCCAACTAATGCGCAATATGTTCTCACAGACACTCTTTGAGTGCGCCAGCGAAAACCCTGACATCTACATTGTGGTGGCAGACATTTCGCCTGCCGGTCCGATGATGGATTTTCAGACCAACCATCCAGACCGCTTCATCAATGTGGGTGTGGCCGAGCAGACGATGATCGGCATGTGTGCCGGTCTGGCGCTCAAGGGCTGCCAGCCGTTTGCCTACACCATCGCAACGTTCACGCTGTATCGCCCCTTTGAAATGGTGCGGGATGATCTGGGCTACCAGAACCTGCCGGTGACGATTGTCGGCATGGGCGCAGGCGTTATCTATTCAACGCTGGGCGGTACGCACCACACGATGGAAGATGTTGCGGTGGCGAGTGCCATTCCCAACATGCGTGTGCTGGCACCGTGCGACCCGGCGGAACTTGTGGAAGCGACACGCTATTGCGCTTACCAGAAGGAAGGCCCGGTCTATCTGCGCATCGGCAAGGCGGGCGAGCCCACTTTCACGGACACAGCTGTGGACAAATTCGAGTTCGGCAAAATCCGCTACATCCAGAAGGGCACGGATGTCTGCATCCTTGCCTATGGCACGATCATGGCCAAGGCTATGGAAGTGGCCAAGGAACTGGAGGCCAAGGGCAAGTCTGTGTCGGTTGTTTCCGCTCACACGATCAAGCCGCTGGACCGTCCGGGCATTGAGGCAGCGCTCAACGGTCATGATCAGGTCATCGTGGTTGAAGATCACGTGCCTGAGGGCGGGTTGTCCTCTCGAGTGAAACAGATTGCCTGGGATGTGCAGGCCAAGTGCAAGCTGCACACCTTCACGCTCAAGGACGAGTTCATTCACAACTATGGCAGCCAGGACGACCTTCTGGCCGCGCACGGCATCTCGGTACCGCTCATTCTTGAGCAGGTTGCCTAGAGCCCTTTCGCGAAAGGCCGCATCATGAAGGTGCTGGTCACCGGAGCAGGTGGGTTTGCCGGCGGCTATGCCGCCCGGCGGCTTGCTGCTCTGGGTCTGGACGTCGTGGCCCTCACCCGGTCCAGTCCGGTAACACCGCCTGATGAAACAGACGCTGCGTCCCGGTTTTCCGTTGTGCATGCGGACCTTGCTGCCGGCGATGAATTGCCTGCGATGGATGCGGTTGTGCATGCGGCTGCAACGTCCATCTGGGATGGCATCACGGTTGATCAGATGCTCGGTGACAATGTGGCTGCTACGCAGGCTCTGGTCCGGCATGCGCTGGCTTGTGAGGCCAAGGCATTTGTTTTCTTTTCTTCCTTTTCCGCCTTCGGAGACGTTGCCGATGATGTGGTCAGCGACGCGACGCCGTCGGTCAATCCGGATGCCTACGGACTGACCAAGCTGCTGGGCGAGCGATTGCTGGAGGATGTGCGTGACACGCTTCCATCGCTTTCCATTCGTCTGCCCGCAGTGATTGGCCCGGGGTCGAAGCGCAACTGGCTGTCGGAGTGTGTGCGCAAGCTCAAGGCTGGGTTGCCGTTGAGTTATGTGAACCCGGATGTGCGGTTCAACAACGCCTGCCACATAGAAGACCTGACGCAGATGATTTTTGGCTGGTTGTCAGGCGACCGCACAGGCGCGCACATGACAGCAGTTGGCGCCGGCGGCGATATGGTTGTGCGTGATGTGGTGGCGCGGCTTGCGCAAGGCCTGAACACGACGTCTGAGATCAGCGTCGGCGACCGGGAGCTGCGGACGTTCCTCATCGATAGTTCGCGGGCCCAGAACGAGTATGGCTACGCGCCCATGAGCGTCAGCGACATGCTCGACAGATTTACTTCAGAGAACCGATAGCGGTTGCTTGTCCAACGTGGATTCGATGGCTGCCTGAGTGTCCGTAATCAGTTTTGATACGGACAGTTCTTCTTCGATGCGGGCGCGTGTGCGATGGCGCAGGTCCGGCTCTGACTTTACCCGACCCAACAGACGTCCAAGCGCTGATGAAAGCGCCTGCGCGTCGCCAGGTGGTGCGGTCTCGCCGGTGTCTCCGACCACGAACGGCCCATCACCCAATTCTGTCACCACACAGGGTGTGCCACAGGCCATGGCCTCGGCGGGCGCATTGGGCGTGCCTTCGCCATAGAGCGATGACAGGACAGCAATATCGCTGGCGCTGTACACGGCCTGTGTGTCTGACACATTTCCCAGGAAGTGGACGCGGTTTGCCAGGCCAAGGGTAGCGGCCTGTGCCTCGAGGCTGTTTCTCAGCGCATCAGGGCCGCCGCCTGCGATGATCAGATGCGCCTTCGGGTCATTCAGGGTGGCGAAAGCGTCCAGCAGAACACCATGTCCCTTGACCGGGTCGAGACGGGCAACGATGGAGATGACAGGTGCGTCGGCTGTAATGCCGAGCCGTGTGCGCAGGGCTGTTCCGGCCTGTTCGTCGCGGCTGAACCGGTCGGTGTTTATGCCGTTGCGGATGGCGATGCCGTTGGAGGTGCTGATACCCTGACTTTGTGCAAAGGCGAGGCCCGTCTGGGAGTTGGCGATGATCAGGTCCGCGGACCGCGACAGGCGTGTTTCCAGGCGGAACAACAGCTTTTGCAACGCATCCTGATGGCCATCACGCATGTCGGACGTCCGAATGCCCCAGATGAGCTTGTGGGGGCGTGCAAAAAGCCTAAGCGCTGCGGCCAGGAGATTGGCGCTGTCCATGTAGCTGTGCACAGCTTGCGGACGGATGCGCCGGATGAGTGACAGATAGGTCCGCAGCGGGCCGATGAGGTGCCAGCGGCTTGTTTTGCCCAGGTCGTGACGCCCGATTTTGGGAGAAAGGGTCTCTTCAAGGTCGCCGCCGGGATAGTAGGTCACAACGCTGATGGTCCAGCCATTGTCGGCCAGACCATTTGCCAGCGCCACAAGCTGACGCTCCGCGCCGCCTGTTTCCAGGCTGCGGATCAGAAACATCAGATTGGGCTTTTTTGCACTCACGTCGTCAGTGTCCGATTGCGGGGCGCCGTTGCGCGCAGGATTTCTTAGGGGTAAGCACCTAGAGGCTCAAGAGAAACGATAGAGATTTCATGTCCAGTCGCCGCGTCCTGCACGTCATAACATCACTGGACCGTGGCGGCACGGAAGGGTTTCTGGCCGGGCTGGCGCCAAAACTGCGCGCGCGGGGTGTCGAGCAGGAAATCGCCGTGATGGTGGACGGCGGCGACCATGCCACCACCCTGCGGGATGCGGGCTTTGTGGTGCATGAGCTTGGCATGTCCCGTGGCGTGCCTGACCCGCGAGGTCTTCTGCGGCTGGCGCGGTGCATGAAGGCGTTCGAGCCTGACGTAGTTCAGGGATGGCTCTATCACGCAAACCTTGTCGCAGCGCTGGTCAAGTCTGTCGCGGCACCTAGCGCCAAACTCATCTGGAACATCCGGTCAGTTGAAATGGACCCGGCTGATTATGGCTGGAGTTTACGTCTGGTCGTGAAGCTTGGTGCCTGGCTGTCCCGCCGACCCGCAGCGGTGGTCTTCAACAGCGACGCGGGCCGTCAGGCCCATCAAAATCTGGGCTTTGCGCCGGACAGGCTGACGGTCATCCAGAATGGGATTGATACACAGAAATTCCGGCCGATGCCTGACGCGCGCGCAGCCATGCGGGCGTCTCTCGGGTTGAATGACGCAACTGTTGTTGCTGCCGTCATCGCGCGCAACGATCCGGCAAAGGATCTGCCGGGGACTATCGCGGCTCTGGATCATGCTGGCGGCGTCACGGGTGTGTTCGTGGGGACGGGCACGGATACACTGGATGCGGGTCAGCATGTCACTTTGGGGATGCGCCGCGATGTGCCGGAGATTCTCTCTGCCTGCGACATGGTTGTTCTGGGGTCGAAGAGCGAAGGTTTTCCCAATGCGGTGGCGGAAGGCATGGCGGCGGGCCTGCCTGCTGTTGCCACAGATGTGGGGGACGTACCGCTGATCGTCGGTGACTGCGGGCGCGTCGTGCCTGCGGAAGACCCCATGGCGCTGAGCGCTGCAATTGCTGCTATTGCACAGATGTCGCCGGGCGAGAGGGCGGCTTTGGGTGCCCGGGCACGGGCACATATTGAACAGTCATTCTCGATGGATGTGTGTGTTGACCGGTTTGCGGCTTTGTATGAGCACTAGGCACGCACTCTAGTTGTAGAATGTGCGGTACCAGTCGATGAAGTTGCCGATGCCTTCGTCAATCGACGTGCGAGGCTCAAAGCCTGTGTCGCGGCGCAGGGGTTCGATGTCTGCGTAGGTGGCAGGCACGTCACCGGGCTGGAGCGGCAGGAAGTTCTTTTTGGCTTCAAGACCCAGATGTTTTTCGATTGTCTCGATGAATGTCATCAGCTCAACGGGCTTGTTGTTGCCGATGTTGTAGACACGGTAGGGCGCGTGGCTCGCGGCGGGATCGCCTGAAAGCGGGTCGTAGTCCGGGTTCGGCGTCGGTGTGTTGTCGGCAACGCGGATGACGCCGTCCACAATGTCGTCAATGTACGTGAAGTCGCGGCGGTGCTTGCCGTGGTTGAACACGTCAATTGGTTCGCCTGCAATGATCTTGCGGGTGAACAGGAACAGCGACATGTCCGGGCGGCCCCAGGGGCCATAGACCGTAAAGAACCGTAGACCGGTCGTTGGCAGGCCATAGAGGTGTGAATAGGTATGTGCCACCAGCTCGTTGGCTTTTTTCGTGGCTGCGTAGAGGCTGACGGGATGGTCCACGCTGTCTGCCGTTGCAAACGGCATTTTTTCGTTTGATCCGTAAACGGAGCTTGAGGACGCATAGACGAAATGCTCGACCTTTGCTTCTTTGGCCAGGTCGATCATGTGCTGGAAGCCAATGATGTTGGCCTGGATATACGCGTCCGGATTTTCGATGGAGTAGCGCACGCCGGCCTGTGCCGCGAGGTGGATGATCTTCTTGATATTGTGCTGCTCGAAGATTTTGGTGAGGGCCGGTTTGTCTTCCAAAGAGGCCTTGTGGAAAGTGAAACCATCACGGGAGGCGAGACGTTCCAGCCGGGCTTCTTTCAGGCGCACGTCATAATAGTCGTTGAGATTGTCCAGACCGACAACGGTTTCGCCCCGATCGAGCAGCACATGGGCTGCGTGAGAACCGATAAAGCCGGCAGCGCCGGTGACGAGCCAAGTCATGATGTGTCCTGTCTGGAGTGGTCGTTGCGTTAAAGCCGGGTGTCGGTGTCGTTTGCGTCAAAGGCCCATTTTAGATCGGCAAGAATGCCAGCGGGCTTGAGGAATTCCTTCACACCCTTGGCACCCATTTGTTCAAAGGCATCGTGGGCGACCGCAAGAACGGCGGCGTCATAAGCGCCTTTTTCCGGGGCCTCAACCAGATCAAGGCCGAGTTCCTTGCGGGCCTCTTCAGCGTCAACCCAGGGGTCATGCACGTCCACGGTCACGCCGCGGGCCTGCAGATAGGAAATCGTGCGGGCCACAAGGGTGTTGCGGATGTCCGGGCAGTTTTCTTTGAAGGTCACGCCCAGCATCAGCACGCGGGCACTGGCGGGTGCTGTACCCTTGGAGATCATCGCGTCGAGCACCAGTTGGCCCGCATGGTCGCCCATGCCGTCATTGATGCGGCGTCCGGCCAGGATCATTTCCGAGTGATGACCTACTTCCTGCGCCTTGTGGGTCAGGTAGTAGGGATCAACACCGATGCAGTGGCCGCCGACAAGGCCGGGGCGGAACGGCAGGAAGTTCCATTTGGTGCCTGCGGCCTTCAGCACTTCTTCCGTGTCGATGCCAAGGCGCTGGAACAGAACGGCAAGTTCGTTGACCAGGGCGATGTTGACGTCGCGCTGGGTGTTTTCAATCACCTTGGCGGCTTCTGCCACGCGAATGGACGAGGCCTTGAAAGTGCCTGCCGTGATGATGCTGCTGTAAAGCGCGTCAATCAGATCTGCGGCCTGTGGCGTTGAGCCTGAGGTGACCTTTTGAATGTCAGCGAGGCGATGCTTCTTGTCGCCGGGATTGATGCGTTCGGGGCTGTAGCCGCAGTAAAAGTCCTCATTGAATTTAAGGCCGGACACTTTTTCCAGCACAGGCACACAGTGCTCTTCAGTGGCGCCGGGAAACACGGTCGATTCATAGACAACGATGTCGCCGCGCTTGAGGACCTTGCCGACCGTTTCGCTGGCCCGTTCAAGATAGGACAGGTCCGGGCGTTTGAAGGCATCGATGGGCGTTGGCACGGTGACGATGAAAAAGTTGGCGCTCGCCAGATCATCGGGGTTGGAGGCAAATGTCAGCTGAGAGGCGGCGGCTAGCTCATCGGGCTCAACTTCGCGGGTTTCGTCATGCCCTGCGGTCAGGTCGGCAACGCGCTTTGGATTGACGTCGAATGCAATTGTCGGGCGAGCATGGCCAAAGGCAACCGCGACCGGCAGGCCCACATACCCTATGCCGATGACGGCAGGGCGGAGGCCTGAGATCTCTGCGGGAAGCTCGGCTGGTTTCGCCATCTCGGCGTCCTTCTGGAAATGGTCCCATGTGCGGGAATATATGCCTGCTGTCTTTGCAAGGGCCGCTGGAAAAAAGCAAGTCCACAGGGGGATTGATGGTGAATTTGGCGCCCGGCTGTCGTGCAGGTTGCGGGCGGGGCTTGGGACCGGTAAGTGCTGATATCAGCTATTGTCTGGATCCGATTGTGAGTGCGCCCAATGAGTGACCCGATTGCCTTTATTGACCTTGGTGCCCAGCAGGCCCGCATTCGCGACAAGGTAGATGTCGCCATTGCCAAGGTTCTGGACCATGGGATGTACATCAACGGGCCGGAAATCCTCGAACTTGAGGCGCAGCTGGGCACATTCAGCGGGTCTGAGCACGTCATCGGGTGTGCCAGTGGTACCGATGCCCTTGGGCTGGTGCTGATGGCGCGCGGACTGCGGCCGGGAGATGCGGTCTTCGTGCCCGCCTTTACCTTCATTGCGACAGGGGAAGCAGTTGCGTGGCTGGGGGCAACGCCGGTGTTTGTGGATGTGGACCCGAAGACCTTCAACATGGACCCTCGACATCTTGAAGCCTCGATAGCGACTGCCAGGGAACAGGGCCTGAAACCTGCCTGTGTGATTGCGGTGGATCTGTTTGGTCAGCCTGCGGACTACCCGGCGCTCAAGGACATCTGTGATGCCGAAGGCCTGTTCCTGCTGGCGGATGCGGCCCAGAGCTACGGCGGAGCGCTGGCGGACAAACGGGTGGGGTCTCTTGGGGACGCGGCAACGACCAGCTTTTTTCCGGCCAAGCCGCTTGGTTGCTACGGCGATGGGGGTGCGATCTTTACGGATGATGCCGATATGGCGGATCACATTCGGTCACTGCGCAACCATGGGGCGGGCGCCGACCGGTACGACAATGTGCGCATCGGCATGAATGGCCGCCTTGATACGATCCAGGCGGCAATCCTGCTTGAGAAACTGGCGATCTTCGAAGAGGAGCTTGTGTCACGGCAGCGGATTGCCGAGCGATACAATGCAACGCTTGAAGACGTTGCAACAGTTCCCTTTGTGGGCAATGCGGCCAAGTCAGCCTGGGCGCAATACACGCTTCGGGTCGCGGACCGCGATGCGGTGCGGGCGCGATGTCAGGATGCTGGCATTCCCACTCAGGTCTATTACCCGATCCCGCTGCACAAACAGACAGCCTACAAGCACTACCCGACCGGTCCCGGCGGGCTACCGGTATGTGATGCGCTGGCGGCCGATGTTCTGAGCCTGCCCATGCATCCGTATCTGGATGAAGCGACGCAGGACCGGATCATCGAGAGCGTGCGGACAGCGATTGCCGGTTAAGGCGTCAGGCGCGTGCGCCGAGCAGCGCATAGGTTTCCAGCACGGCCGAGGCGATGGCCTCGTTGGAATGCCCTTTGGAAATGAAGGCGCGACCGGCAGTGCCCATCTTTTTCCGCAAGGCTGCATCGGTGATGAGGCGTCGAAGCGCGTCTGCCAGTCCGTTTGCATCGCGCACCGGCGCCAGTAGTCCGGTTTCACCAGCGATAATAGCGTCGCGGCAGCCAGGTACATCGGTGGTGACACAGGGCAGGCCACAGGCTGCCGCCTCCAGTAGCGCCTTTGGCAGGCCTTCGCGATAGGACGGCAGGCAGGCGATATGGCTATCACGATAAAGAGCAGCCATGTCCTCCACCTGGCCGAGCCACGACACAGACCCCTCTGCCTGCCAGCTATTCAGCTCGGTCTCCGTGATGGCGGACCGGTTGGCAGGGTCCAGGCCACCTGCAAGCACGAATCGTGCGTTCAGTCCTTCGCCTGAGAGCTGCCGGGCCGCATCCACAAATTCGCGCACGCCCTTGTCGGCCAGCATGCGGGCGGCCAGGACGATCTGCACGGGCGGTGGGGCAGGCGTTTGTGTGGGTGAGAACTGCACAAGGTCGACCCCGGAGCCGGGAATGAGGCGGGTCCATGCGGCGGGGACGCCAAAACGGGTCGTGACGAGGGCCTGATCATCCGGGTTCTGGACGATGGCCATTTGCCGCTTGCTGCCAAGGGCCGCTCTCAGGGCGGTAGTGAGCGCGATGCGAATAGCCTGCTCTTTGGTGCCCTGTCCCAGAAAGAAGGAGCCGACGCCGGTCACGGACATCACGGTGGCCTGTTTCTGCCACCGGGAAACAAGAGCTGCATAGAGGGCTGGTTTCAGGGTAAAGGCGTGAACAATATCGGGTTTCAGGGCTCGGACCAGTCGGTTAAGGCTGGTCAGGGTTTCCAGTTCACGGGCGGGCGACGCGAAACTTCTGGCGAGGGGCCAGGGGTGGAAGGTGAAGCCGTTGGTGTCCATTTCCCGGGCCTGATCGGCCTCGTTGATGGCCACATGCACGTCCCAGCCTTCGGTCTGGGCGGCTTTGGCTATGGGAAGACGATGGTTGAAGAACGAGTCCAGTTGATTGGCGGCCAACAGCAGGCGCGGGCCGGACGGGGCAGGGGCCGATTGGGAGGGCGCTGGGATATCAGCAGCCAAATGCGCTGAATCCCCCTTTGCACTGGCCCGCGTCTTCATGTATACCCTCGCAACTTGAACTGGCCCGGCGCTGAAAAGCGGCTCGGGCCTCGCACTTTTTTTAAAGAACTGGCGCGCTTCCTTGCCCTGGATGTTACCTTTACGGGGGGCAGGCAGCCACGACAACATAAGACTGAGGCAGATCCCATGGCGGTTCCCAAAAGTAGAGTAACAAAGGCTCGTCGCGGCTGGCGTCGGAGCCATCACGCCCTTGGGCAGCCGGCTTATGTGGAAAACCCGGATTCCGGTGAACTTCACCGTCCGCACCACATTGACCTGAAGAGCGGCATGTATCGCGGCCGTCAGGTTCTGGAGCCAAAAGACGACGCATAAGCTGCGTTTCTTTAGGCTTTCAGCCAAAAATGACAGGTTCAAGGGGTCCCTCGGGGCCCCTTTTCTTGTTTTGTTCTCATGTTTTCAGGATTCGCAGGTGAGGCGTACGCGTCACGGCTGTGCCGTATTTTAACTGTACCTCTTTGAACCACGCGAGGGATTGTGGTGGCCTATGGTACGTATTTTCCAGGGGCCACTTAAAACACGGGCACTACGCCAGTCCAGGAACACCCTACTGGCTGCGCCCATCTAACGGATCCGGGGGACGACCCACATGTTTGCTATTATTCCGCTGCTGCTGCTTCTGCTGATCGCCTACAACGTGGTGGTTTTCATCACCGGGCCTGATCTGGCCACGCAGCTTTTCTCACTCGACATGGTGTCGGGCGCAGTCTGGACGTTCACCGTCTCTGACCTGTTCCTGGTAGTCGGGCTGGTACTGCTGTTCATCGAGATTGTGCGCGCCACGGGCACATCGCAGTCCTCGATCGTCAATCACGGGCTGTCGATGCTCGTCTTTGTGCTGTGCCTGGTCGAATTCATCATTGTGCCGGAAGCGGCAACATCGACATTCTTCTTCATTACAGCGCTTGCCTTGCTGGACGTGGTGGCCGGGTTCTCGGTAACCATCACAACCGCGCGCCGGGACTTTGCCGTCGGCGAGTAACCGCCACGCACATTCCTAGACGACATCGCTTGCCCAGGCCTCTTCGAGTGCCTGGGCAAGTTTTTTTGTAATGGGCCCCGCAGGAAGCGCTGTACCGTCGACGGTGGTCACAGGGCAGATGCCCCAGAGGCTGTTGGTCAGGAAGACTTCGTCCGCAGCCTTGAGGGTCTCCATGCTGATGTCGGCTTCGGACACGCTCAGGTCTGCATCGCGTGCAAGTGCCAGTATGTCATTGCGGGTGATGCCTGCACGGATTGACCCGTCGTCAGGCGGCGTTGTCACAGACCCGTTCTTCACCACAAAGACATTGCCGATGGTGGCGCAGGCGATGCCGCCGTCGGCGGACCGCATGAGCGCTTCGTCGGCGCCTGCTGCGTCCGCTTCCATGCGCGCCATCACGTTGTCGGTGTAGTTCAGTGTCTTGAGCGGGCTTGCGGGGCTGGTGGCCAGCTTGCTGACGCTGCTGACCATGACGGACAGGCCAGCGGGTGGGGCCGGTGCGGCGGCAGCGGAGATCATCAGGGTCGGTGTCGGATCTTGTGGCAATGCCAGCCCACGGCCGGCGGGGCCTCGGGTGAGCGTCATGCGCAGGCTGGCGCGATCATTGGTTGCGAGGCCGTTTGCCTCGAGGGTTTCGCGGGCGGCCGCACGCAGAGTGCGGCTCTCATAGGGTGGCTTTATCTGCATCACCGCTGCCCCTTCGAGCAGGCGCATGAGGTGCCGGTCGAGGCGGATGATGCGGCCTGCCCGGGCGAGCAGTGTTTCAAACAGGCCGTCGGCAAGCAGCAGGCCGCGGTCCGTTGGGGCGATGCGCGCTTCATCGGCCGGGACGAGCGCGCCGTTGAGCCAGATGCGCGGAATGGACATGGAAGGCTCCTATTGGGCCGGTTGCGCAAATCGCTCGGTGGTAGAGCGGGCTGTATAGTTCAAGAAATTGTTTATCAGCGCATGACCATGGTCGGTCAGCACGCTTTCAGGATGAAACTGCACGCCGAAAGCAGGGGCAGTCTTATGCGCTACCGCCATGATGGTGTCCGGGTTGTCTGCCAACTGCGCCGTCACCGCCAGATCGTCGGGGACATGTGCGCCCGCAATCAGCGAATGGTAGCGACCCACCTGCATGGGAGACGGCAAATCCGCAAAGACGTCTTGTCCATGATGGGTGATTGTTGATGCCTGACCGTGAATGGGGCGGTCGGCGCGGATGACCTCGCCGCCGCAGGCTGCTACTAGGCACTGGTGGCCCAAGCATACGCCGAGCAGGGGAATGCCGTCGGCAATGACTGCACGCGCGAGTGGTGTTGAGATGCCGGCTTCGTCCGGTCCGCAGGGGCCGGGTGAAATGATGATGCCCGCGGGCGCCATGGCCAGTGCCTCATCGACGGTGATGGCGTCGTTTCTGACGACCTCAACAGCATCGCCTAACTCGCGCACATAGCGGGCGAGGTTGAAAACGAAGCTGTCGTAATTGTCGATGACCAGAATCATGAGGATGCGCTACCCATCAAAGCGGCCTTCATTGCGCTGGCCTTGGTGATGGTCTCGTCATACTCATCGTGCGGATCACTGTCGGCAACAATGCCGCCGCCTGCGTGATAGGTGATCTGTCTGCCGGTGATTGTCAGTGTCCGGATGGCAATGGACGTGTCGATGGCACCGTCCAGCCCGATGAAGCCGATGGAACCGCAATAGGCACCACGGCTGTGGGGCTCTTCGTCAGCGATGATTTCCATGGCGCGCACTTTGGGTGCGCCCGTGATGGAGCCGCCGGGGAAGCAAGCGGCCAAGCAGTCAAGCGATGATGCATCGGTCCGCAGCGTGCCGGTGACTGTTGAAATCAGGTGATGCACGTTTTCAAATGAATGCAGCTCGCACAGGGCTTCGACCTTCACGGAATGGTCCGCGCAGGTGCGTGAAAGGTCATTGCGCTGGAGATCGACGATCATGATGTTTTCAGCGCGGTCCTTGGCACTGTTCATCAGGTCGTTTGCCAATGCTGTATCGTGTGCGTCTGTCTCGCCGCGCGGGCGGGTGCCCTTGATGGGTTCTGTGCGGACGTGACCTTCAGGGGTGATTTTCAGGAACCGCTCGGGTGACGATGACACCAGCGTGCGGTCGGGCAGCGTAAGATGTGCTGAAAACGGGGCGGGCGCATCGCCCGCCAACCGCTGATAGATATCGAATGGCGTGACGTCCGCCGGCAAACTGGAATCAAAGCGCTGTGCCAGATTGGCCTGGAAAATGTCGCCTGCGTGGATGAGTTCAATGACCCGCGCGACGCTTTTGCGATAGGCATCGGGGTCAATGGTGGCCTCCGGGTCGCTGCAGGGTCTGGTTGCAGGTGCGCGCGACCGTGAGGCCGTTTCAATCAAGGCCTTCAAGGCTGCTCTGCGGTCCTGCGTGACAGGAGTGTCCCATGGCGACAGAACGAATGCGTGATCCGCATCCTTATTCGCATCCTGGGGGCAGGCGAGGACGGCGTCATAGAAGCCGACTGTCAGGACCGGGGTGTCCTGATCCATTCCTTTGGGATGCGGCAGGCGCTCAAGATCATGGGCAAGCTCATAGGCAAAGAACCCGGCAGCGCCACCGGCAAAGGGGACAGGTGTTTTGCGGGGCACAAATGAATGGTCCTGCTTCCATGCCTCAAGCGCGGCATCGAGGCGCCGGAAGGCACCGCCGCGGGTCCGGGAATCAAGTTTACCCAGTGTGATGGTCAACGTTTCCGCAGGGTCCATCAGGATGTAAGCAATATCGTCAGACCCCTGCCAGTCCAGCAACTGCGCGAAGGGCCTGTCGGCAACCGGCGCAAAGATATCTGCCGGGCGGATGCCGGTGGGCAGTGTCACCCTTTCCCATATGGCGGATGCCGAGAGGTGGGGCGTTTGATCTGGTTGGGCTGACGACAGGTGAGGTGTCCGTTGATTTGGCCTGAAGCGGGCAATTGCGCGGGTTCAACCTTGCGCTGGGCGCATGCAGTTGCTTTGCTGATGGGTAACAATACCGCATTTAAGGGGCGTGCGGCGCATGTCCATTGAGAACCAGCCATGCATGGTTTTTGACGTCTCTTGCGCGGATGAATGGCAACGAAATTTGTGCCCTGCTGGGGCCTGAGGGAGAACACGACATGAGTGATGTATTTCGCGAGAACCTGCTGAAAAACAAAGTGGCATTCTTTGCGGGCGCGTCTTCAGGCATCAATCTGGGTGTGGCGCAGCGCTTTGCTCAGGAGGGTGCGAAGGTCGTTCTGATATCACGCAGTCACGACAAGATTCAGGATGCGGTCAAGAGCATCACGGACGAAGGCGGCACGGCGTTTGGCATGGCGTGCGACGTGCGCGACTTTGAGAGCGTTGATGGTGCGCTCAAAAAGGCCAAGGAAGAATATGGCGAGATTGATTTCGTGCTGTCGGGTGCGGCTGGCAACTTTGTGGCGCCGGCGCTTGGCATGTCTTCCAACGGCTTCAAGGTCGTGGTCGACATTGATCTGATCGGTACATTCAATGTGCTGCGGGCATCTTTCCCCTATCTCAAGCGTCCCGGTGCCTCGCTGGTGGCGATAACGGCACCGCAGGCGGTGCAGCCGGCCATGTTCCAGGCGCATGTGTGCGCTGCGAAGGCGGGCATCAATATGCTGGTGAAGTGCCTTGGGCTTGAATGGGGTCCTGGTGGCGTGCGCGTCAATGCGGTATCACCCGGCCCGATTGCGGATACGGAAGGGATGCGCCGTCTTGCGCCAACGCCGGAAGCCGAAGAAGCCATCATCAGTTCCATCGCGCTGCGCGAATATGGCACCAAGACGGACATTGCCGAGACCTGCATGTGGTTGAGCAGCGAAGCCTCACGCTATGTCACCGGCACCATCATTGATTGCGATGGCGGCACGACCCTTGGGTCTGCCAGGGGTGACGCCATTGGCGAGCTCGGCGATCAGATTCCTGACTTCACGGCCCGATAGGCAAGGGTCAGGCACGTATCATGGCGATTGATCCTTCACGCTTTGAAACCGTTCAGTACACGGTTGAAAATCACGTTGCGACGGTGATGCTGAACAGACCTCAGCGGCGTAATGCACTGAACCGTCAGGCCTATGACGAACTCGAAAAAGCATTTCAAGCTGCGCAGGCAGATAGCGACGTGCGGTGCGTGATCGTCACCGGCGCGGACCCGGCCTTTTGTGCCGGTGAAGACGTCAAGGAAATGATGACGGGGGAGCAGAAGGACGCAAGCGTTGCAAGGCTCACATCCGTACGACCCAAACCGACACCTGCCGCCATGGCAGTGCTTGAGTGTGACAGGCCGGTCATCGCCGCGGTGAACGGCCCGGCAGTTGGCTGGGGCATGGAGCTGGCGTTGTTTGCGGATATTCGGATTGGCTCCGAGAGGGCGCAGATGGGCGAGATATTCATCAAGCGCGGGCTCATCTCCGACATTGGCGGCCTTGGTCGCCTGCCGTCCCTCGTGGGTGCATCAAAGGCGGCTGAATTGCTGTTTACAGGTGATGTGGTTGATGCCCATGAAGCAGAGCGCATCGGTATTCTCAGCCGGGTGGTGGCGCATGACACTTTGATGGATGAGGCGCGCAACCTGGCGGGACGTATTGCGGAGAATGCACCGCTTGCCCTGCGCTACATGAAAGAGGGTTTGCGGATATCTGCCGGTCAGGACTATCAGGCGCTTGGCGGCTGGGTTTCAGGCACGTTGGGGAAGCTGTTTCAGACTGAAGACCATTCAGAGGGGGTTGCCAGTTTTCTTGAAAAGCGGGCGCCGCAGTTCAAAGGGCGCTAGGCGGATAGATGGCGCTGTTTTTCGACCAGAAGTGGTTCACGGACCGGCTCAACGATATGGGCCGGACGCCAAATGATCTGGCGGATGCCATCGGCATGCCGCTGATCGAGCTGGCGGCGGTCTGGAAGGATCAGCGGGAGCTATCGGTTGATGAGGTGCGTGGCATGGCGCAGTTCCTCAAGGCACCTGCTGAAGAAGTGGCGTCGCGTGCGGGCGTATCGACGCCGATACCAAGTGAACCGGGCGAGGCAGGCGTGGCAGGCAGCGACCTTGCGCCTGTGCTAGAACGACTGGATGAGATGGCGCATCGGCTCGACAGACTTGAGCGGGCTGTTGGCGACATCAAGGCATTGCTGCTGGATACGCGGCTGAACGGGGATGAGAAGGACACCTAGATGGGTAATGTAGCGCCGGCACTGTTTGCCGGATTGTTTCTTGGGGCGGGCGTCTATGCGGTGGTCCAAATCCGCGGGTCTTCCGTGGGCGGACAGATTTTCTGGCTGGTGGGGCTGTTGAGCTTTGCCGTTGGCGGGCTGTTTGCGTCGCTGAGGCTGTTTTTCCCCATCGTCGAACCGGTATATGTCACGGTGCTGCTGTTTTGCATCTCCGTGGGCCTTGGCGCGATCCTGATTGGCATTGTGTCGCATCTCGTGCGGCCCATGCCGGAACGCTGGACGACGATTGGTCTGGCCATCCCGGTTGTTGTGTATGTGGTGGCTGTTCTTACAGATCAGATTCACTTCGCGGCACTTGTTCAGATTGTCGTGCTCATCGGTATGACTGGTGTTGCGGCCTGGAAGTTTGAAGACTATCCGCGTGCCTCGATCTGGGTGATTGCGGCCGCGCTGTCATTCGCGCTGCTGACGCCGCTGCTCATGCGGGTTGCGCCGGGCCTTGGGCTCAGCCAGATGGATGTGGGCCATCTTGCCATGGCCATTGGCCTGCTGTCGCTGGTGCAGGCGGCCAAGGCACGCGGGATTGGTGCGGGCGGCGCGGGAGGCGCTGGTGCGTGACTTTCAACGTCCTGGACGCTCAACGGTTCACAGCCTCAACGGCATGTGCGCCTCGTCTCATCCGCAGGCGTCGCTGACGGCTGTCGATATCATGAAGCGTGGCGGCAACGCCGTGGATGCGGCGGTGGCTGCCAGTGCGGTGCTGTGTGTCGTCGAACCCATGATGACGGGCATTGGCGGGGACTGCTTTGTGCTGTTTGCGCCCAAGGGGTCCTCTGAAGTGATCGGGCTCAACGGGTCCGGGCGCGCGCCGGCGGCGGCGACACGGGACTACTTTGTCGAGCAGGGCTTCGACAAAATTGGCGAGACCTCCGTTCACTCCATCAGCATTCCCGGTGCCATTGATGCCTGGGCCAGGTTGCTGGCGGATCACGGCACCATGGGTCTTGATGAGGTGCTGGCGCCGGCCATTGCATTTGCGGAAGAGGGCTTTGCCCTGTCGCCGCGTATTGCCATTGACTGGATGTTTCTGACCCCGCAATTGAAGAATGATCCGGACATTCGCGCGCTCTATCTGCCATCGGGAGAAGCGCCGGGCATTGGCAGCATCTGGAAGAGCCCGGCGCTCGGGCGCACCTTGCGGGCTATTGGTGAGCGTGGGCGTGCCGGGTTTTACGAAGGTGAGATTGCGGATCGCATGGTGCAGACGCTGCAGGCCAAGGGCGGGCTGCATACGCTTGAGGACTTTGCCAATACGTCCGCTGACTACGTAACGCCGATCTCGACGGACACACGTGGCCACAGGCTGCTGGAGATACCGCCCAACGGACAGGGCATCACAGCGTTGATCGCGCTTAACATTCTTGATCGCCTGAATGTGGACGGGCTGGACCCGCATGGACCCGAACGGGTGCATCTGCAGGTGGAAGCCGCCCGGCGGGCCTATGCCGCGCGCGATATGTATGTGGCCGATATGGACCAGGCGCAGGTGCCGGTAGATCATTTGCTGTCAGATGCATTTGCGGATGCGATTGCTGCGGAGATTGATCCGGGTCGTGCTGCTGATCTGCCCATGGCGCAGGACAACCCGCATAAGGACACCACGTATCTCACGGTTGTCGACAAGGACCGCAATGCGGTGTCGTTTATCAACTCGCTGTTTCAGGGCTTTGGGTCAACGATCGCGGACGAGCAGACAGGTGTGGTGTTTCAGAACCGCGCCGCTGGGTTTGTACTTGAAGACGGCCATCCCAACTGCATCGCGCCTAACAAGCGGCCCATGCATACGATTATTCCAGCCATGCTTGTGAAGGATCAACAAGCTGTCATGCCATTTGGTGTCATGGGCGGGCACTACCAGCCCATGGGTCATGTGCAGGTGGTGCTCAACATGCTGGCCTATGGCATGGACATCCAAGAGGCGATCGATTTTCCCCGTTTCCTGACCGAAGACGGCACGCTGGCAATCGAGCGCGGCCTACCCGCCGCCACCCTTGAGGGCCTGACGGCGCGCGGGCATCGGGTGGCTGAAGCCGTGCCGCCCTTTGGTGGCGGGCAGGGCATTGCCATCAATTGGGAGCAGGGCACGCTTACGGGCGGATCAGATCCCCGTAAAGACGGCGCGGCAATCGGTTATTGAGGGTGTGAGGTGGCCTGTGGATCAGGCAACCTGATCAGCAAGGTGGCCTGAAACAGGCTTTGCGTGCAAATCATTTGCGCGCGCATAGGCCCGCGCGCTCTTGTTCATTTCGGCACCCGGATGTCCTGGAAGAGTGTGCCAATCCGGGACTTCCCGCCATAGGACACGCGCATTGTGAACGCGTGCTGCGGGAGCCTTGGGTTGAGCTTCGGTTTCGGCGCGCTTTGAAGTCGCTGTTTTCTGCGGATTTGTGTTCACGCCATGGGCATGTGCGACCGCGCTGACGCGGTGGGGCAAGTGAACAAATCTGGTGCGGCCAATCCTCATACCTCGTTAAGGAGCAAGGACGATGCCAGCGTGCTGGCCGCCGAAAACCGTCATGACAGCATGTCAAATGAGCAGCTTGTTTCGTCTTTTTTAATTGCTGCATGTCACTTTTCCGAAATGTTGCCCGAAGATTGAGGGACCAGAATGGTTCTTCGAGTGGCGGGCCTGCGTTGACAGGGGCTGTACACGTGACGATGCGTAACAACGGGTTTGATCAGGCAAGAAGTGCGACGGTCAATACATCTGCCACCGAAGGGTCGGTGCGGGATGCACGTGACACCGCGAGTCTTGCGAATGATCTTCAAGCTACGGCACTGAGCGCTGCCGGTATTGCCATCTATGAATGGGATATCGCCACGGACACTATTGTGTGGAGCGAAGGCGTCAGTGCTGTCTGGTCTTCTGAAGGTCGCGCCCTGCTGACATCTGAGCATGTTTCTACTGGTCGCTCATACGCGCGGCTGGTGGACCCTGATGCAGGCGTGTCGCGCTATGACGCGGTCATGACCAGCGACAAATCTGATCGCGGCGACGGCGTCGCTTTTGACTGCGAATACGCGATTAACGTGCCCGGCCAAAGTGAGCCCGTCTGGATTGAAGATGGTGGTTCCTGGTTTGTGGGTGACAATGGACGTCCCGGCCGGGTGGTCGGTACCGTTCGCAATATTTCCGCACGGAAAAATCAGGAACGCCGTCTGGGATATCTCGCCCGGTTTGACGAACTGACCGGCAATGTGAACCGCACGCGCCTGCGCGAGCTGCTGTCTCAGACCATTGCCTATAGCGAACGATTTGATCGCGATGCGGCCTTCATGATGGCGGGCATTGATAATCTGGCGCTCATCAATGACGCCTACGGATTTGATGTGGCGGATCAGGTCATTGTGGCCGTCTCACAGAGACTGAAATCACAGCTGCGCCAGAGCGACACGCTGGGACGTGTGGCGGGCAACAAGTTCGGCATCATTCTGACCAATTGCGGGGAGGCTGAAATGGCCTATACCGCAGAGCGCCTGATGCAGGCTGTACGTGAAACCGTCATTGATACGGGCTCTGGGCCCGTGTCCGCGAGTGTCTCGATTGGCTGTGTGGCCATTCCGCGGTGTGCCCGCAATGCGACGGAAGCTTTGTCACGGTCTGAGGAGGTTCTCGACAATGCCAAGGCCACGCGCCGGGGTGCCTATGGCATTTATCAGTTGTCCGAGCAGCGCGAATCCCGTCGCCGCCGGAATGTTGAGCTGGCTGACCAGATTGTGTCAGCCCTCAATGAAGACCGCTTGTGCCTTGCCTATCAGCCCATCGTGTCGTCGAAGACCGGCGAAGCTGATCTGCATGAGTGCCTGCTGCGGATGAAGCGTCCCGACGGGGAAGTGGTATCTGCCGGCGAGTTCATTCCTGTAGCTGAGAAGCTGGGGCTTGTCCGTCTGGTGGATCAGCGCGTTCTGGAAATGGCGATCAAGACGCTTGAGGACTACCCGCAGGCGGAACTTGCGATCAACGTCTCCGGCATGACAGCCATGGACGGCACCTGGCTGGAGAGCATCCGTCGCTATGTGGCGACGCGCCGTGATCTTGCGACGCGCCTCATCGTGGAAATCACCGAGACGGTGGCACTGCACGAATTGGAAGAATCCGCCAAGTTCGTCCGTGAACTGCGTGAGCTGGGCTGTCGTGTTGCGATTGATGATTTCGGCGCGGGCTACACGTCGTTCCGCAACCTCAAGGCGCTGGACGTGGACATGGTCAAAATTGACGGGTCCTTCGTCAAAGGCCTTGTGCGCAGCCGTGACGACCAGCTGTTTGTGCAAACGCTGGTTCATCTGGCCAAGAACTTCAATCTGCCTGTGGTGGCGGAATGGGTTGGCAATGAAGATGAAGTCACACTCCTGCGCGCCTATGGCGTGGAGTACATGCAGGGGTTCTTCCTTGGCGAGCCGGTGTTGACGCCGCCATGGGAAACCGATGTGGCAAGCCTCGAAACGGCTTAAGCGCTAATTCTATTTCTTTTTTGACCCGGTGAGGGCGTCGAGCTGCTTTTGCATCGCGGCCATCTGCTTTTGCATTTCCGCGACGTCCTGCTCGGGCACCGTTTCTTCCTTGCCAGACGCGGCAGGCTTTTCATCTTCCGCGGCCGGTGCAAACGGGTTCAAGCTGCGCACAGCGCTTTCAAGCGCTGCCACGTTCTCGCGCACCTGTTCTTCGATGGCTGTTACACGATCCTCGCCAACGGCGCTGGCGATGCGGTTGCGCACCCGTTCCTGTTCCTTGGCAAAATTCTCAAGGCTCATTTCCAGGAAGCCGGGAACCACGCCCTGCAGGCTGTCGCCGTAATATTTGATCAGTTGGCGCATGAAGCGGATGGGAAGCAGGTTCTGCCCGCCCTTGGCTTCTTCTTCAAAAATGATCTGTGTGAGGACGGACCGGGTGATGTCATCACTGGTCTTGGCGTCAATAACGACGAAGTCCTGATTCTGCTTCACCATGTCCGCCAGGTGATCAAGCGTCACATAGCTGGACGTCGCCGTGTTGTAGAGACGGCGATTGGCGTATTTCTTGATCGTGATCGGCTCATTGCCGGAAGACCGCTTCTTAGCCACGTTGTCACGCTTCCGTCGGTTTGGTGAACGAGGTGGGCTGGCAGCGGGGCGATGATCCATCGACTCGTGATCTGCCTAACCAGAAGGCACATTCTCGCGTAGCCATGCTGCAATGCGCAAGTGCAGTTGCGAGGAACGCGACGTCAATTTGCTGCGTTTGCGAGAAGGGTTTGCATCCGGCACGGGCAATATCCCAAAAAACCGACTGAAATCTGCGGTTTTCTGCCAATCCGGCGGGCGCCACCGGTCAGATTACGAATTGGAGCTGTCTGTCGTTTCTGGTGGCATTTCGGCAGGTGCATCGGCTGCTTTTTCCGCAGCAATTTGCGCTTCGTACTCAGCATCGCGATCACGGCGTCCGATTGCCGGGTGCACCCAGCTGTCCACGGGTCCAACATCCACATGCACATAGGGGGTGCGTGTGGGGTAGTAGCCAGCGCCGCCACGGTTGAGTTCGCGGGCGGCGCGATAGACCGCGTGCGGATCACCAAATTCCTGAGTGATGTCGATGGCCATCCCAAGTCGGTGGAAAGAGCCGGGATCAACGGACGTAGACCGGGCAGCCAGCCACGCATTGGTGCGCTCGGAGCGGTAGGCCGACATTGTGTAGATGGGTTTGGACGACGACGTCAGTTGGTCAATGTCCCACAGGAGATCCATCAGGGCTGGCGACATGTCAGTCGTGGTGTTGGTGCGTAGGTCGCGCATGAACCAGGAAATGCGCTGGAAGGCACCTTTTTGATACTCGCCGTCGGCCCAGTAGGTCGTTGTGAGTTTCTCGCCTGAGTTGAGGCTCTGCATGCGCAGTGTGCGCTTGTAGGGCGCTTCTGCGCGCAGGATGGCGGGCGCTGCCACAAGCGTTGTGGTGGCGACGGCCGCAGCTGCGGAGGATTTCAGGAAGGTACGCCGTGTGGTCATGGTGCTGCTCTTCAAGAGGTGTCCGGAGGTTAGTTTGCCACAGTCGGCCGCAGGGAGTGTGATGCTTCGGCGACACTTTCAGGCGCAGTTGGCTCAGGCCCAGTTGGCTCTGGCCCAGTTGGCTCTGACCCAATAGGGCTGCCTGAGCGTCCCTGTGCTAACGGCATTGGGATGGTCGGTTCAATAGCAAGCTCTGCCTGAACCTGAGATTGACGGGCCACAGCCGCCATGTGCCGGGCATCCCCCTTGGGTACCATGTGAACGGTCGTGTAGCCGCGGCGTGCCAGTTCATCGAGGATCTGCGGCAACATGTAGGATGTGCGGTAGTGGGTATCGTGGAAGATCACCACGCCGGATCCTTTGGACGCAATCATCCGCAGGGCGCGTTTGTACAGCGTGCGCGGCGAAATGCGGCGCCAGTCATCTGTGCCGATGTCACAGGAGAAGATTGCCACATTCTTTTTGCTGAGATAGTTGCGCAGGCGCTTGGTGTGATTGAGACCGGGGAACCGGAAGAATGGTGCAACGTCAGCTGCGATACCGTTTGCATCGGTCGTGCCTGCCAGCGCAGTTTCGATGGCATTCACACCGCGATCAATCTGCCGGACGCTGTTGTAGTAGGACATCTTGGACAGGATCGGATGTGACCAGGTGTGGCTCGCAACCGTGTGGCCGCGCCGCCAGACTTCCTGCACGAGGTCCGGGCGCAGCTTGGCGTAGCGGCCGACCATGAAGAACGTTGCCTTGATGCAATGCCTGTCGAGGGCGTCCAGAATCTTTGGCGTATGATCCGGGTTCGGACCATCGTCAAATGTCAGCACGAGCTCCTTGGGTCCGACCGGGACTGTGCGGGCATATTGCATGGTGCCGATGTCGGGGCCACCGCGCGTATCCACCTCAATGGTGCGGGCGCTGCCCATGGCATTGGGGTTGTGAGGGCAGTTGATGCCTGTGGGCGCTTGCAAGGGCGCAGCCGTGGCGAGCGCCGGCAAAAAGACCGCAGCAAACGGTGCTGCAACAAGTGCAGCACGCAGCAGAAGCTTATTAAACATGAGTAAGCGCCCCCAAATCCCCACGCACACTATAGCGCATCAGGATCGAAGGTGTGAGTCGCCAAGGTTAACTGTGGCGTTGCCGGTGTGTTCAGCGGCCCTGAGGGCGCGGGGTTGGGCGCCAGTCAGCGGGAGCCATCTCGAAAGTTGCAAACTCAAAGCCCGGTGCAACCGTGCAGCCGCACAGGGTCCATTCGCCAAGGCTTTCAGCGGTTTGCCAGTGGCCGGCGGGCACAATCACCTGCGGGCGCTGGCCTGCGGTGAGTTCGGGGCCAAGGCGAAACGCTTCCGCGTCGTGACCGTCTGGCGACAGGGTCAACGCCAGCGGGCCGCCGGCGTACCAGTGCCAGACCTCGACCGCATCCAGCACGCGATGCCAGTGCGAAAGATCGCCTGCCTCGAGTAGGTAGTAGATGGCGGTGGAGTGGCCGCGGTCGCCGCCAGCGGGATCGCGAAACGTTTCCTTGAAATAGCCGCCTTCTGGATGGGGCTTGAGATCAAGGGTGGCGATAATGCTCTTGGCGTCCATGGAGGTGTGCGTCGCCCTTAGAAATTGTCTTTGAGTTCACGGGTTTTGGCGAAGACATCCACAAGGTTGGCGCCTTCCAGGCCGATGGTGCGCTGCAGGTCATCGCTGGCGGGCCGCAGGAACGGGTTGGTGGCTTTCTCAAGGCCGATGGTGGTGGGAACCGTTGGCGTGCCCTTGCGGCGCAGCTCATCAATCTCACGGGAGCGGGCCTGAAGGTCGGCATTGTCCGGTTCGACGGAGAGCGCGAACTTTGCATTGGCCTGCGTGTATTCGTGGGCGCAATAGACGATGGTCTCATCAGGAAGCGCTATCAGCTTTTGCAGGCTGGTCCACATCTGCTGAGGCGTGCCTTCAAACAGACGGCCGCAACCAAGGGCGAACAACGTGTCACCGACGAAGGCGATCTTTTCATCGGGAAAGCTAAAGGCAATGTGGCCTGCGGTGTGCCCGGGAACGCCGAGCACCTGCGCCACACCGCCGCCGAATTCGACCGTGTCCCCATCGCCTACCGCGCGATCAATGCCGGGGATCTTGTCGGCTTCGTCCTTGGGGCCAATGACCGTGCAGCCGGTGCGGGTCTTGATTTCTCGGTTGCCGCCAGCGTGGTCGAAATGGTGGTGGGTGTTGAGGATATGGGTCAGCCGCCAGCCTTTTTCGTCCAGCGCCTTGAGAATGGGTTCTACTTCCGGCGTGTCGATGGTGGCTGTTTCACCGGTTTTCTGTGAGTGCAGCAGATAGCCGTAATTGTCACTGAGGCAGGGGATCTGGTGGACGATGAGATCGGACATCTGACGCTCCGTCGTATGCTGGGGTCGGGGTGCGGGGACCGGGTAATTGGGGCTTAGACTGCACACTAGGACGCGTGGTCACGCGGTTCAATTGGCGCTGAAGCCGATCTGTGCAAATCCCGCTGCGATGATGAGGCACAGGGGCGAGTAATACAGTCGGTTGAGGCGATGGAAGGGCGTGTCGCGGGCATAGGCCATGGCCACGGGGATGTATCCCGCGACGCCGCGCAGTGCAAAGACCGATGCGGCACCCCAAAAAGCCACATCAATGGCGATGGGCGGCACTGAGGCATTTGAGATACCTCCAGCCTTTATAGCGACCAGGCAGGCGGCTATGACAAGTGCTGCCGATACCCCAAAGCAGGCCAGGGGTGTAGGCGGCTGCATGTCTTTGGTGCGCCCCACCACATGTTCCACAAAGCTTGTGTCGTCGGTACCGGGCCACCGGCCACCCAGCCCCCAATAGGCGTGGATGAGGCCAATCAGGATGAGCAGCGACATGAGCGGGTATGCAATCATCATTCAGTTAGCGTCCAACAGGTGACGACGGACCGCGACCCGGCAAATTGCCACACACAATTTACAGGTATTGCAGGATTGGGTGCGCAGGCCGGTTGATCATCAAAGACCCCGTAACATCTTGCTGCTAGCATGGGCTCATGCATCTGGATGTCGTTGATTTGCGAGACTTTTACGGGCGGCCGCTTGGGCGTGTTGCGCGGCGGCTTGTGGGTCGGGCCGTGCGGGCGTGCTGGCCCAATGTCGCCGGCATGAGCGTTGTTGGTCTGGGCTATGCGACGCCCTTTCTGGGCATGTTCCGTGATGAGGCAACACGCGTGGCGGCCTTGATGCCTGCGCAGCAGGGTGTCCTGCACTGGCCGAGGGATGGGAAATTCCTGACGGGGCTGGTGGACGAAGTCTGCCTGCCGCTATCGGATTCCTCCGTAGACCGGTTGTTGCTGGTGCATCATCTGGAAGGGGCGGACCAGCTGCGGCCTGCGTTGCGCGAAGCGTGGCGCGTGCTTGCCCCGGGTGGGCGGATCCTGATTGTCGCGCCGAACCGACGGGGCATGTGGGCACGCGGGGAGGGGTCACCCTTTGGGAGCGGCCAGCCATTCTCGCGCGGGCAGCTTGTGTCGCTGTTGCGCAATGCCATGTTCACGCCGGTTGAATGGTCGTCGGCGCTTTACATGCCGCCTGTCGGCTGGCGGATGTTTTTGCGGTCAGCGATTGCGTGGGAGCGATTGGGGGCGACGCTGTGGCCTCGTTTTTCCGGTGTGATTCTGGTGGAAGCCACCAAGCAGATCTATGCCCCAACGGGCCATCGCGAACGGGCCCGCCGCCGCCTACCTTTGGTGGCGCCGGTGCGCGCGCCGGCACCTGCCCGCGATCTATGGATGGATGCTGCGGATGACGAGTGATCGGGTGCTTGCCCGGTTTCGCGCCCGCGCTTAGGCTATTGGCTGAAAAAGAATGCCGGGCATGTCACTGCAAACATGGAGCCGGTCAGGAAACAGCCTTTAGGGGAGCACACAGCCATGCGCATGGTCACAGCAATTATCAAACCATCACGGATCGACGAAGTTCTGACGGCCATGTCCGGCATTGGCATTCAGGGTCTGACCGTCACAGAGGTGAAGGGCTATGGCCGCCAGAAAGGCCAGACCGAGATTTACCGTGGCGCTGAATATGTGGTGCAGCTCGTGCCGAAGGTACGTGTCGATGTGGCGTGCGACGATGCCATGGCAGACAAGGTAGCAGACGCCATTGCCGGTGCGGCCAAGACAGGCAAGATCGGTGACGGCAAGATCTTCATCAGCGATCTCCAGGCCGCCATGCGTATTCGCACCGGTGAAACCGGCGCGGAAGCCATCGCAGGCTAACACCGCCTGCCGGTAAACGGGTCGGGTCGCCTTGCGAGGGCTCGAGCACTCCTGTGGGTCGACAAGGTCTGTGCACACCCAACCGCCATCCCACGGCTTGACCGGGGGATCCAATCGCTGACCCCGCACCAGTGGCGTGGATTGTCCGGTCAAGCCGGACAATGGCGCAAGAGGGGATTGGGCTTCGCCCTCTTTTCCGTATCCCTCCGGCTTGACCGGAGGGTCCACTCTCTCTCCTGCTTGCTTTAGTGCCCGTCGGGCACCCTTGGCATGAGCCGTCAGCACCCTGCCCAATCGCTTTTGCGAGTAGGCCCCGGATCAAGTCCGGGGACACGGGGTGGGTGTCGTGTGTTTACTGGCAATCCAGCACGAAAATGGCCTGTTCGGCGGTGAGGTTTGCCCACCAGCCGGGCGGGCCTTTTTGTGTCCGGACGGCGCCAGAGCCTCCGAACATGCTGCCTAGGGTAATGGTGCGCTCAACGTCCGCGCCCAGCAGATCACACAGGGCTGTAAAATCTGTGAGGGTACACAGATGAATATTCGGCGTTTCCCACCACTCATATCCCAGCGACGACGTGACCGGCATGCGGCCGCGCAGGGCGACATGGGTTCGGACTTTCCAGTGACCGAAATTGGGGAATGACACGATCACCCGGCGGCCAATGCGCATCATCTGCGTCATCACTTCGCGCGGGTTCTGGGTAGCCTGAATGGTTTGCGACAGGATCACGAAATCAAAGGCGCGGTCGGGATAGTCCGCAAGGTCGGTGTCGGCGTCGCCTTGGATGACAGAAAGACCACGCGACACACACGCATTCACGCCGGTCTGTGACAGCTCGATGCCACGGCCATCAACGCCGCGCTCATCGCGCATGATCTCCAGCAATTGCCCGTCGCCACAGCCAATGTCGAGCACGCGGGCGCCATGGCTCACAAGCTCGGCGATGCGGGCAAGGTCGGCGCGGGTGGCGCGGGGTGGGGCGGGCATTGCAGCAGCCATGTGTGCGTCCTCCCCTACAATCCACGCGCGCGGGCAGACGCGCCGATGAAACCTGAAATCGTTGCAAACAGCTCCGGCTCATCCAGCAGGAATGCGTCGTGGCCCTTGTCGCTCTCGATCTCGACGAAACTCACATTGGCGGCAACGGCGTTGAGCGCGTGCACGATCTGGCGGCTCTCAGACGTTGGGTACAGCCAGTCGCTGGTGAATGACGCCACGCAGAAACGCGTTGTCGTGCCACGGAAGGCATCGGCCAGCGTGCCACTTTCAAGCCCGTGGCGGCGGGCGTGGTCGGCGGCGAGATCGAAATAGTCCATGGCGCGGGTAATGAAGAGATAGGCGTTCGCGTCAAAGCGATCCACGAAGGTGAAGCCCTGGTGGCGCAGATAGCTCTCAATCTGGAAGTCGGCTTCAAACCCGTAGGTGACGCTTTCGCGGTCCTGCAGGTTGCGGCCGAACTTTCTGTGCAGCGCTGCTTCCGACAGATAGGTGATGTGTGCAGCCATGCGGGCAACCGCCAGCCCCTTTGAGGGGTAGCTGTCCTCGGCGTTGTAGTTGCCGCTCTGCCAGTTGGGGTCAGCCATGATGGCTTGGCGACCCACTTCGTGGAACGCGATGTTCTGAGCTGAATGCCGCGCTGCGGTGGCAATGGGAATGGCGCTGAAGACCCGCTCGGGGAAAGACGCACACCACTCAAGCACCTGCATGCCGCCCATGGAGCCGCCGGCGACGCAGAACAGTTGCTCGATTCCCAGCGCTTCAACCAGCATGGCCTGCGCCCGCACCATGTCGCCGATGGTGATGACCGGGAAGTTGAGGCCATAGGGCTCGTCGGTTGCCGGGTTGATGGCAGTTGGACCGGTCGTGCCCAGGCAGCCGCCGATCACGTTCTGGCAGATGACAAAGTACTTGTCCGTATCAATCGGACGGCCCGGCCCCACCATATGGTTCCACCAGCCGGCCTTGCCTGTGGCCGGGTGGGCATTGGCGGCATGCTGGTCGCCGGTCAGCGCGTGGGTAATGAGAACCGCGTTTGATTTGTCGGCGTTCAGTTCGCCATAGGTCTGGTAGGCGATCTCGAACGGCGTCAGATCGACGCCACCGTCCAGCCTGAGCGGCTGGTCGGGTCCAAAGACATGGACATGGCTTTGGGCGCCGGATGCGGCCCCTTCAGCGTCAAAACTGGTCTCAACGTTCGTCATGGTCGCCATGTAATAGCGGCAAGCAGCCGTTTCAGCACCCCTTGGGTGTGCAAAGCCGGGCTGCATTACAAAATGCGGGCAGGTAGCTAGGAAAGCCGGGCGGGGTCTGTCAATGGGCGGCAGATGCGGGCGGTAAACAGATTAATTCCCGGACAGGAGGGATGAAGGGCGGTTTTTTTTGATTTTCGACCCGGCACGCCCTATTGATACGCGCTTCCCGCCCTGGCCAAGAGTTGAAATCACCCGATGTCCGCGTCGACAAAAACCCCGCCTGCTGAAGCGGCCGAGACTGGCTCTGAGACCGACAAGGTCACGGACCTGGCTGCTGCGCGCGTGGAAATTGACCGGATTGACGATGAAATCCACGATTTGCTGATGGCGCGGGCGGAAGTCGTGGGTCAGGTGGCTGCCGCCAAGGGCCCAGCGCTTCTGTCTGCCAGCCCGATCCGCATCGAGCGTGAGGCCCAGATGCTGCGGCGTCTCGTGGCCCGCCACAAAGGTCCCTTGCCTTTTATGTCCGTTGCCGACCTCTGGCATGAGCTGATTGCGGCGATGACGGCCATTCAGGCACCTTTTGCCGCGACGATTGCCGGCGGTGACGGTGCGGTGCAGCGGTTTGACCTCGCCCGTCAGCAATTTGGGTCGAGCATTCCCGTGACAGTGGCCGAGGATGCCCGCAACGCGGTGCGCCAGGTCGCTGACGGGTCGGCCGGTGTCGCGGTGCTGCCGGCGCCTGAAAATGGTCAGCGTGGGGCAAAGCCCGGGGATGCGCCCTGGTGGACATTGCTCAATCGTGCTGAAGGATCGCCCAGCATTGTGGCGGCGCTGCCTTTTGTTGTGGCTGCTGAAGGTGATGCCCCGGTGCGGCGGCGGTATCTGGCCGGTGATGGTCCACGTGCGGTTGTGGTGGCGAAAGCACCGCGCAATCCGTCCGGCGACGACATCACTTTGGTTGTTTCCACGTCTTCGGGTTTTGTCAGCCCCGACATTTGCGGAGCCGCTTTTGAAAAAGCCGGATTGTCCGCATGGCGTCTTGCCTTTGCTGATGACCCCCATGCGGGTCCTGAAACGGACAAGGGCGCCGGTGCGCCCCAGCTTCATCTGATCGCCATTGATGGTCACATTGAAGGTGACGATGAACGGCTTAGCCTCATGGATACACGCCATGGCGGCCCGTTCGGAGAGACCTATCCGGTTGGCGGTTATCCGGTGCCAATCGGCCTCTGAGCCAGACTGGTGAAAAGGGGACGGCACTTCGGGCGGGCGACACTTTGAAGCCGGGCAGATGAGAAGACATTTTTTCAAGGAACAACGCGATGGGTGAGATTACACCGCGCGACGGTATTGAGGGGATCACCCCTTACAAGGCAGGCGAAGCAAAAATCGCCGGGCGCGATACCGCGATCAAACTTTCTGCAAACGAAACACCGCTGGGGCCAAGCCCCGAGGCGCGCAAGGCGTATCTTGACGCTGCGCAGTCGATGGAGATTTACCCCGACGGTGGGTATGGCGGGCTTCGTGGTGCCATTGCCAAGCGCTATGGGCTGGATGCCTCGCGCATTGTGTGTGGCAACGGGTCGGACGAGCTGTTTCACCTGCTGGCGCAGGCCTTTCTGGGCAAGGGCGATGAAGCCATTCACACGGAGCACGGCTTTGCGGTCTATCGCATTGCGACGCAGGCCGCCGGTGGTGTGCCTGTGGAAGTGACCGAAAGCGGACTGACGACAGATGTGGACGCCATTCTCGGAGCTGTGACCGACCGCACGCGCATGGTGTTTGTGGCCAATCCCAACAACCCAACGGGCACATACATTCCCATCGACGAAGTCAAGCGCTTGCAGGCTGGATTGCCGGGCAACGTGTTGCTGATCATGGATGCTGCGTATGCGGAATATGTGCAGCGCAATGACTATGAGGCAGGTCTTGAGCTCGTGGCGACATCGCCCAACGTGGTGATGACGCGGACGTTCTCAAAGGTGCACGGGCTTGCGGCCTTGCGTGTGGGGTGGCTCTACGGGCCTGAAACGGTTGTGGATGCCATGAACCGGGTGCGCGGACCGTTCAATGTGAGCGCGCCGGCACAGGCGGCGGCGATGGCAGCGATTGAAGACACGGGCCACGTGGCCAAGTCGGTGGCGCACAATCAGGAGTGGCTTGAGAAACTGACCACTCAGTTCACATCGATTGGCATTGAAGTTGTTCCGGCGGTGGCGAATTTTCTGCTGCTGCGGTTTTCCGGCGAAAACGGAAAGACGGCGGACGCGGCAGATGCGTTTCTGCGCGAGCGCGGTCTGATCCTGCGGGGGACGGCTTCTTACAAGCTGCCGGACTGTCTGCGGATGACCATTGGTCTGGCGGAGCAGAACGAACTGGTTGTGGCGGCGCTCACCGACTTTATGGCCGGGAGTGCATCCCCATGAGTGAACCGCTGTTTGAGCGTGTCGCCATTCTCGGGCTTGGGCTGCTTGGGGCATCCCTTGCCCATGCGGTGCGCCGTGGCGGCCTTGCCACACACATTGCGGGCTTTGCGCGCTCGCCGAAGACGCGGGCCAGGGCGCGCGAGCTTGGGTTCTGCGACGAGGTTTGCGAGATCGCGGAGGATGCAGCCAGGGGCGCTGACCTGATTGTGCTGGCAGCTCCCGTCGGGGCGTTTGCTGCTCTGGCTGAAACCATTGCGCCGGTGCTGTCACAAGGTGCCATCGTGACGGATGTGGGGTCGGTCAAGTCAGCGGTGGTGCGGGATGTCAGTCCGCATATTCCGGATGGGGTTCACTTTGTGCCCGGCCACCCGATTGCGGGCACGGAACAGTCCGGGCCTGATGCAGGCTTTGCCGAACTGTTTGACGGGCGCTGGTGCATTCTGACGCCGATTGGGGCGGCGGAAGATGATGTGGCCCATGTGGCGGACCGTGCAGAGGTTGAAAAGCTGGCGCAGTTCTGGCGCGGCTGCGGCAGCGACGTGGATTTCATGGACCCGCACCATCATGATCTGGTGCTGGCCATTACCAGTCACCTGCCGCATCTGATCGCTTACAACATTGTGGGCACAGCGGCAGACCTTGAGACGGTGACCCAGTCTGATGTCATCAAGTATTCCGCCGGCGGTTTTCGTGACTTCACACGTATTGCAGCGTCAGATCCGACCATGTGGCGCGATATCTTTTTGAACAATCGCGAAGCGGTGCTGGAGATGCTGGGGCGCTTTGCGGAAGACCTGTCTGCCCTGCAGCGGGCGATCCGCTGGGGCGATGGGGACACGCTGTTTACTCTGTTCTCCCACACGCGCGATATTCGCCGTAGCATCATTGATGCGGGACAGGACTCAGCTGTGCCTGATTTTGGGCGTCACGCAAAACCGGGCGACGACGAGCAGTAGGTCTTGCGGTTGTCTTGTGGCGGTTCAGAGATTGAGCGGCACCGGACCCAGATAGACTTCGCTGTCGCGGATGATGATCGGGAGGCGGATGCTCCCCGGCTCCGCGCCTGATGTCAGGGACAGGATGGCGAGCGCTGATTTCAGCGTGCCTTCAAGATTGCGGGCCACAAGGTCCTGGGCGATCAATCCATCAACGATGGTGTCATGGCCTTTGAGGGTTGTATCGAAACGGCCATTGCTTGTGCCGTCCGGGGCGATGTCCAGTTTGCCTGACCCGGTTGCTCCGGTTTCGCCCCAGGTGACAGTGCCCTGTGAGACCTGGATTTCGCTGCCTTCAAGCTGCAGCAACGCGATATCCTGAAACACGTTGTCGCCTGCATTGGCGGTTACACGCGACTGAATGCCGACATGGTTGATGAGCGGGCCGAGAACGTCTGTGATGCCGGGTGCCACTGTCTTTCCCATGGCGATATCAGCGCCGCGCAGGGCGATGTCGACGGCGCCTGGTACATCATCGGCCTTGCGGGCGTGGAGCTGGAGACGCTCGGCACCGACGGTTGCGGGCATATCAAGGCGGGTGGCCACGACTGATTGCAGATCGATGGCCAGACGCGCCGGAGCGCCACTCTCCATGACGTAGCTTGCGTCCGTGCCGTCAGCGGTCACTTCCCAGTTTTGTTGTGCTTCGTCTGCACCGTAGGTCACCTGCATGGGGCTTTTAGCGGACGCAATGATGTGGTTGAGGCGATAGGGCAGGGCGTGGGCGTGGAACTCTGGAGTGGTCCAGCTCCACGGCACATCTGCATTGGCAGCGTCATAGCGCAGATTGTCGAGTTCCAGGCGCAGGCGCAGGGGCCAGCCGCGGGCGCGCATGTCGTCCCAGGTGACTGTGATGCCGTTGCGCGATTGGGCGGCGGCCCAGTTTTCCACTTCGACCTTCATGCGGTCCGCCAGGGTGCTCCAGTAGATCCAGTACAGGCCCATGAGCAGGAGCAGGCCGAGAAGCGGGTAGGAGATTTTAGGGATGCGGTTGAGCATGGGGCCAGACTTGCGATATTGCGGGGGTGTGCAGACGAGTGTCGGCTGCATCACGTGCGAACGATAGTGCATTTACGAAGGTCTGGCGCAGCCGTGGATAATAATCTTCAGGACCTGTGGGTCTTTGGTTACGGCTCACTCATGTGGCGGCCGGGCTTTGAGTATCTGGAACGCCATCAGGCACGGATCGCCGGGTATCACCGGGCCTTTTGTGTTTACAGCCACCATCATCGCGGCACGCCGGAGAAGCCGGGGCTTGTGCTGGGTCTGACCCGTGGTGGCGCGTGCCGGGGCATGCTGTACCGCGTTGCTGCGGGCAATGCGGATGAAACCATTGCCTATCTGCGTGAGCGCGAACAGGTGACGGCGGTCTATCGTGAAGTGCGGGTCAATGCCGTGAAACTGGACGACAAGTCCCGGCGCACAAATGTGCTGACCTATGTGGCGGAGCCCGGACATGAGCAATATGCCGGACGGCTTGATGCGCCCACCCAGGCGGAGTTGATTGCCTATGGCGAAGGAAAGTCGGGCCGCAACCCGGAGTATCTCGCCAGCATGGTGGAACATCTGCGCGAGATGGGCATTCGCGACAGTGGACTTGAGGCGCTGCTTCGCGATGTTGAGAGGCTCTTGGGGTAAGGCAGGTGCCTGGCATCTGGATCCCCCGGTCAAGCCATGGGATGGCGTGTGGTTTTGGTTGAGTGTGGACATGGAGAGGTGGCACTCGCTACAGATCGCCATTGTCCGGTTTAACCGGACAATCCACTTGGAGGAGACAATCGAAGGTTAGTCGGTTGCGATCTTCGACTTGGCTTCTGCAACGAGGCGGGTGGTGGCAGGTTCAATAGCTGTTTCAAGCTGTACCATGAAGTCGCGACGTTTGAGGCCGGGCTCAATGGCTGGAAGGATGTCTACCACGATGGTGCCAGGCTGGCGCTTGAGGGCGCGACGGGCCCAGAACATGCCGGAGTTCAGCGCCACGGGAATGCAGGGTACATCCAGCTGGGTGTAAAGAGCTGCGACACCGGGTTTGTAATCCGGCAGGGAGCCGGGCGCGCTGCGGGTGCCCTCAGGAAAAATCATGATTGGTCGGTTGTTGGCGATCGCCCGTTTGCCTTGGCGCACCAGCTTGCGGATGGCACTGGGGCCGGACCCGCGATCAATGGAGATCATTGCGGCCTTCATGGCGTACCAGCCATAAAGCGGCACATAAGTGAGTTCCTTCTTGAGGACGATGGCCGGGTCTTTTGCACCGACGGCCCAGAAGATGGTGTCCCACATGCTTTGGTGTTTGGACGCGATGAGGCAGGGACCGGCGGGCAGATTTTCCGCGCCGCGAATTTCGTAGGTGATGCCGGTGATGGTGGCAGCCCCCCACAATTGCAGTTTTGACCACAGCCTGATGGCGGACGCCGTGTAGCGTCTGGGCAGGACCAGCAGCGGCAGGCAGCCAAGCGTCATGACGGCGCTGGTGGTGTAGAGAAATACCTGGAAGAGGAGCGAGCGGAGCGCGATCACGGGATGTGGGTTCTCGTTTTCAGTGCGCAGGTCGCGGATGCAGCTCTCAGTGATCTAGCCAAACCGGGTGCGCAGCAGGGTAATGACATATTTCGCGTACTCCGAGACGAGAAGACGCGCAACCCTGACATTGCCAAAGAGTTGGTCCGACTCCGAGCTGTTGCTCGCCACAACAACCGGGACCAGCGTGACATCGGGCATCTCAGTGCGCAGCAAAAGCAGGCTGCGGGGCATGTGATAGTTGCTGGTCACAACCGCAATCGAGGCATAGTTTTTCTCGCCGACCCAGCGCTTGGTCTCGTCCGCATTGCCCATGGTGGTGCGGGCGCGGAAGCCAAGGTCTACGCAGCAGTCGAAGCGCGTGTTGGGTCCACCGAACTGGGCGGCCAAGTCCTCACGGGTGATGTCGGTGTTGACGCCGGAAATGAGCAGCCGTGACCCGGTGCCGCTTTCAAGAAGCTGCATGGCTGTCTGGATGCGGTCACGCCCTCCGGTCAGGACCACGATGGCGTCTACATCGAGTGGGGGCGCTGTGGCTGACTGTTCTGCCGGTTCGGGGATTTCCACGACGAACTGGAGAAAGCCGCCGACAGCGACGAGAAAAAGCGTTGCCACGAGCACGACAAGCAGCCGTACGGGCCGGAAGCGCCTGCGCTCTTCCCCGTTTGACTGTCCGAAAATGGGAATCGGGTCGTTCAATGTATTTTCCGGCTACGCGTTGAAACTCATAAAACTGGCAGAAAGGCTGTGTTTGGTAGTCAGGCATTGTCCCAATGCCGTCAAGTTTTTACGTGCCGCCAGTTAGACCCCTGATTAACAGCGAATATCGTGCCATTCATGTCATCCAGCGTGTTCTGCGGCCTGCTCTCGCCATGATCGCAACTCTGCGAACGACTGAAAACACGTGGTTGTTTTTCAGGGCAAATAAAGGCTGAAAAATATGGCTAAAGCGTGGGCGCCATGGCGCGGACCACGGTCATGCGCGCCGCGATTGCGGTCAGCGCCGTTGCTGCAACCGGGACGGCCAGCAGGATCAGATAATGGGTCCAGGGCATCTGCAGTTGCGGCAGCAGGGACACGATGCCCGCGCCGTCACTGGCGGAAAGGCCAAACAGCAGAAAGGTAATTGTTGCAGCACCCCAGCCGGCAAGACCGGCCTTGAGACCGGTTGTGAGGAAGCGTTTTTGTACTTCACCGGCAATGAACGTGTCGCGCGCCCCGATAAGATGCAGCACTTCGACGGTGTCGCGGTTTGCTGCAAGAGCAGAGCGGGTGGCGAACACCACGATGGCGGCGGTGGTGATGGCCACAAGGGCGAGGATGCCCATGCCGACCAGTTCAATCACCGTTGCCGCGCCCGCCAGTTCGTCGCGCCAGCGTGCATGTGTGTCGAGGGTGGCGTTGGGCGCGGCGGCCTTGAGGCGTGCCCGCAATGTGTCGAGATTGATCGTGGCCCCCGGCGCCATGTCCGCGTGAATGAGCAGAGGAATGGGCAGACCGGACAACGCATCAGAATCGCCAAGCCATGGCTCGATCAGGGCAGCGGATGCTGATTCCGGCAAGGCTTCGACGGATGCGATTTTTGGTTCGGCCTCAAGCAGGGCGATGACGGCCTGCGCTTCGGCCTCCACATCCACACCCGCGCGCGGCACCACCTGAATGGTGAGGGCGCGGTCGAGGTCCTGTGTCCATGCGCGGCTTGCGTCAGACGTCAGGAGCGCGCCGCCAAGAGCAAGGCAGGCGAGGTAGCACATGCCGGCAATGACCACGCCCAGAGCCGCGCCGCCGCGTCCACGGGGCATCAGATCGCTGGCAGGCTCCAGACCTTCCATGTCCGGACTGTCAGGACCTGTGAGGCCAAAGCGCTGTCCAAACCGCTGGGTGACGGCGAAGGCCATGCTGCGGGCGGTCATCTTGTTTCTTGCAGCGCCGGTCATTGGGTCAGTTCACCCTTTGCCAGATGCAGGACAGGTGCGCCGGAGCGCTCCACCAAAGCGTGGTCATGGGTGGCAATGAGAACGGTGGTGCCGAAGCGATTGAGTTCTTCAAACAGGCGCAGCAGGCGCATGCCCATTTCAGGGTCCACATTGCCGGTTGGTTCATCCGCCAGAAGAACATCCGGGCGGGCAACGACGGCGCGGGCGATGGCAGCGCGCTGCTTTTCGCCGCCTGACAGGGTTGCCGGTGTTGCGTGCATGCGCTCGCCAAGGCCGACCCATTGCAGCAGTTCGATCACGTCGTCCTTGTAATCGGCCATGTCGTGGCCAGCGATGCGCAAGGGAAGGGCCACATTGTCGAAGGTCGTGAGGTGATCGAGCAGGCGGAATTCCTGAAAGACCACACCGATGCGCCGGCGCAGGGCGGGCAGTTGCTGGCGACTTGTGGTTGCGAGGTCATTGCCAAACATGGTGATGAGGCCGCGGGACGGGCGCAGCGCCAGAAACATCAGTTTGAGGAGGGATGTCTTGCCGGCACCAGACGGCCCGGTGAGAAAATGAAATCCACCGGGTTCCAGATGAAAGCTGATATCGCGCAGGACTTCAGGACCCAATCCGTAGCGAAGGCCGACATTTTCGAAGCGGATCACCGAAACGCACGCCCTGGTTGGAGGGATCAAGAAAGGCCGCGCGGGTCTGCTCGCGGGGCATAAAGGGGTTATTTGGCACCAAAACACGCAGATTTGCAGCGAATCGCAGCATGGTTAGCCAAGTTTTAACGGACTTTGGCGCATTGATAAGGCAAGCACCATAGGACCTGCTATGGAAGGGGCTGCGTTGTCTGTTGAGGACCTGCCTGCTTGCCTAGTTCGACTTGCCTAGTTCATTGGGGACATGCAAAACACGCAACATCGAAATCCGGCACGCATGCTTTGGCTGTCGCGCTGGCTAAGAGACTGAGAGATTGCCCGCCCGCACATGATTATCACCTGCCCGGAATGTGAAACGCGCTACACGGTCAAGGCTGCCGCCTTCAAGGCGCCGGGCCGTAAAGTGCGTTGTGCGAGCTGCAACAATGAGTGGTTCCAGGCACCTCCGGAAGATGCACCCAAGCCGGTAGAGCTTGAGGAACCTGTTGAAGCGACACCTACTCCTGAGCCGGAACCGGCCCGAGAGCCCGCTGCTCCGGCGCCAGCGACACCAGCAACCGCCGCCCCGGCACCTGCCGCTGAAGAGGCCGCAGACGATACACCTGAAGAGGCACCAGCTGCCGCCAGGCCGGTGATCAAGCGGCCTGCCGCAATCGAAGAGACGACGCTTCCAGAAGAAGAATTTTCTGCACCCACCGATGACCTGACGGACGATGCTGCGGCCTCGCAGCCTGCGAAGTTCAAACCGACCGCCGCGCCCAAACGATCGCGTGGCGAGCTTGTGGGCTGGGCGGCACTGGTTTTGTTTGTGGTGGCGTTTTTCGGGTCAGCCTGGGCATTCCGTGGTGACATCGCGCGCTACTGGCCATCGACAGCTTCGCTCTACGAAATGATTGGAACCCCGGTCGCCGAACAGGGCATGGAGTTCCGGCAGGTTGTGTATGAGCAGGCTGTTGAAAATGGTCTGAAGGTTCTCTCCATCCGTGGTGAGATCGTGAATGTGTCTGAAGAGCGGGGGTCCGTGCCGCGTGTGCGCGTGGCGCTGCGAGATGCAGAAGGCCAGGAGCTCTATCACTACTTCTTTGCCATTCCAGAGGCCGAGCTTGATGCCGGTGCCACGGCTGAGTTTGTAACTCGCTTGTCCAGCCCACCGGCTGCGGCGCGTGATCTTGTCCTGCGATTTGTTGAACCTGGTGAATATACAGGCAACGAAACGCCGGTTCCGTCCGACGAAACCTAACGCCCTTTAAAAGCGTTTCAACAACCGGTTGAGATAGTCCAGCTCGATGGGTGGACGCTCGCGGTCGCCTGCGCGACGTTGCAATTCTTCGAGAATGCGGCGGGCGCGCTGGACCTCGCTTTCATCGGGAACATCCACACCGTCGCCCTGCTGCGGCCCGGTAGTGCGTTGGGGCCGGCCCAGCGGGTCGCGGCCTTCGCCGCCCTGGCCACGATCCTGCCCTTGCTGTTCGCCGGACATGGCCAACTCGTTGAGCAGGCTTTCTGCCAAGGCCTGTGCGCCGTCGCGCAGATTTTCAATGGCTTCGCCCTGTTTGCGGGCGGCGCGTTCAAGGTCACCGCTTTCAAGGGCTTCCTGGGCTTCCCGCATCGAGCGGTCAGCGCGGCCAAGAGCGGATGGGCTATCGACGCCCGTGCCGTTCAGGCCTTCGCGTAGCTGGCTGAGGCTGTTGCGCACATCCTCCTGGCGCTGCTGGAGCGTGCCACCGGAGCCTGTACCTTCATTGCGGCCCTGCTGCCTGCCACCCTGCTCGCCGCCTTGCTGCGCGCCGTCTTCGCCAAGGGGCATGCCCTGCTGGCCTTCCTGACCGGCATTGCCTTCCTGCACGGTTTCGTCCTGCAGGGCGCGCTGCTGGTCAATGATCTCACCCATCTGACCAATGGCATCATTCATGGCGGATTGCGGCGGCGTCATGCTCATCTGGCCCGGGGCGCCGGTTGCCAGATTTTCCATCATCTGGCGCAGCTCCGACAGAAGCTGGCGGGCGGCTTCGCGGGAGCCGGACTGGGCGAGGTCCTGCAGGGCATCCAGCATGCTTTCAAGATCCCCGAGCTCCAGGGCCTGCATGTTGGGGTCCATGGGCGCCATGTCGCCGTTCTGGGCGGCCTGCATCTGCTGCTGGGCCAGCGCCTGAAGGAACTGGTCCATGGCGTTGCGCAGCTCTTCCATCAGCCGTTCGATTTCAGAATCAGGTGCGCCATTGGCCAGAGCATCCATCAGGGCGTCCTGGGCATCGCGCAGGGCGGACTCTGCCAAAGACAGGTCGCCGTCTTCAAAGTGCAGGGCGATGTCCCAGAGCAGGTCATAGATGCCGTCGAGATCGCCGGGATTGCTCGCCCCGCGCAGGCGCCAGTGGGCGGCGCGCAGGGGCAGATAGTCGTTGGCGGTCTCGTAGTATCTGTCGGCGTGAAGGGTCAGTGCGTTCAGGGCCACGGCCACCTGCGGGGCTTCATCCGGTGTGCGGGCCAGGCGCTGGCGCTGTTCAATGACCGCTCGGGCAACGGGATCCGTGAAGCGGCGCTGGGGCAGTCGCATGATGCGTGTCTGGCTGGTGCCTTCCTGCTCTGCCTCGTCGAAGGCTGCAAGGGTGATCGCCACCTGAAGACCTGCCCAGGGATGGCTGGTGAGGTCTTTGTAGGCGAACTCTCCTTCCGCATCGACAACACGTGCGGATGGCAAAGGCAGTTTGAGGACGGGCGGTTCGACGGCCGCAAGGGCACCAATATCCGTCTGCGCGGTGCCGTCACCGGCGGATGCATCTTGCGTTGTGCTGACGTCTTCAGGCTGGGGCAGGGTGATGCGCATCTCTGCGCGCGTAATGCCGTAATCGTCCAGCAGGTCATAGCCGATGGCGAGGGAAAGTTGCGCGGTGACAGAAAGCGCATCGCCCTCGGTGAACAGGATTTGCGGGTCGTTGTCAGGCTTCAGCGTAATCCCGAACTCATCCAGGGTGCGACCGTTGGCGATGATCTGGAGAGGACCACTTTGATCAAGCAACAGCGCAATCTCATGGGCGCCGGATACATCCGGCTCAAAATCTGTGCCTGTGTCGGCCAGGCGGGCTTCCGCCGAGGAAGCGCCATAGACCCGTGCGGTGAGGACGCTTCCCTCGGGCACCGTGACAGTGTTGGGCGTCTCGCCCCCGGTTTGCTGGACGGTGTTGAGGAACAGGGGCGGCACCGCCGTGTAGGCAGGAGGGGTGATCCATGCGTCAAAGGCAATGGTGCTTGAGGCACCGCCCAGGGCGCCGCCGGGCAACAGATTTTCAGCAAGGCGGGCGGGGGCGTCACGTCCTGCATATACCAGCGCGCTTACGAGCAGCAGCAAGGTGGCAGCCCGCAAGGCGTATTGATCCAGCTGAGGGGCTTTTGATGTTGGCGTCACGGCCTGTGCGCTTTGCGCGGCAGTTTCCATCTGCGCGAGGTGCTGCTCCCACAAAGCAGCACCGTCTGCACGATTGCCGATGAAGTCAGCGCGGGCGTCTTCGAGCGAGGAAAGCGGACGGTGCTTGAGGCCTGACCGTGTCTCGATGCGCCGCAGGGCGTCTGCCTTACCGGGCCATGAAACATTTTTAAGATTGGCGTAGAGAAACCATCCACTGCCTGCGATGACACCGAGGAAGGCAAGCCACTGGACAATGCCGGGCAGGAGGCTCCAGCCATCTACCAGCGACACGGAGGCGTAGAGGCCCGCAAGGCAGGCGGGGCCGAGCAGGGCCGGCCACAGGGCCTCCCAGACCAGGCTGGCGCGGGTGATGGCGACCTTGGGTCCCAGACCCTTTGGCAGGGCGTCTTCAGAGCTGCTGGACCAGCCCGTCTTGATGCCTGATTTGTCTGCCTTGTCGGCCAAAATGCGCGCTCCTTGGGCCCTTTTGGGCGGTCGCAGGTATTTGCCACCTGACCGGCGCAGATATTGGACCTTATGTGTCCAGCCAGTCCGGCATGCGGTTGTCAGCCAGCAAAGCGTCATAAGTTTGGCGCTCGCGAACCACGGACCACTGATCCCCGTTGACCATAACCTCGGCCACCAGGGGGCGCGCGTTGTAGGTGGAAGCCTGAACCGCGCCATATGCTCCTGCAGAGAGGATAGCGAGACGGTCGCCTTGAGCAAGCGCTGTGAGTTCACGATCCTTTGCGAAGGTATCGCCACTTTCGCAGACCGGGCCGACGATATCGGCCTTGAGACGTGGGGCATCGGCCCCTGCTTCCTTGAGGGGAAGCATGTCGTGCCAGGCGTCATAGAGCGTCGGGCGGATCAGGTCGTTCATGCCGGCATCGAGAATCAGGAAATCCTTCGCTTCGCCGTTCTTCACGTAGGTCACTTCCGTCACCAGCACGCCGGCATTGCCGGCAATGATGCGGCCGGGTTCAAACAGCAGGCGCACGTCAAGGTCGGCAAACGCATCACAGGCGATGCGGCCATATTCGTCCGGGTGGGGCGGGGGCTCGTTGCCCTGCATGTAGGGAATCCCAAGACCGCCGCCGAGGTCGACGTTGCGCACGTCATGGCCCTGATCTTTCAACTCACGCACAAGCTCTGCCACCTTGGCGAAAGCTGCGCGGAAGGGATCAAGGGATGTGATCTGGCTGCCGATGTGCACATCAACACCGACAATCTCAATGCCAGGCAGGTCTGCAGCGCGTGCATAAACAGCGTGGGCGCGCTCCCAGGCAATGCCGAACTTGTTTTCGGCTTTGCCTGTGGTGATTTTCACATGGGTGTTGGCATCCACGTCCGGGTTCACGCGCAGGGAGATTGGGGCGCGCATGTTCTTGGCGAGCGCGACCTCATTGAGCGCTTCAAGCTCAGGTTCGCTTTCCACGTTGAACATGAGGATGCCAGCGTCGAGCGCGTAGGCCATCTCGTCGCGCTTCTTGCCGACGCCGGAGAAAACGATTCTGTTTGCCGGAATGCCTGCCGCACGCGCAATGCGGATTTCGCCCTGTGACACGACATCGGCGCCTGCACCCATGCGCGCCAGCGTCGAGACGACGGCAAGGTTCGAGTTTGATTTAACCGAGAAGCACACAAGCGCCTGATTGCCGCCGGTGCCCTGCTTGAAGGCCTCGGAGAACACGCGGTAGTGGCGCTCCAGTGTTGCTGTGGAATAGCAGTAAAAAGGCGTGCCCACTTCATCCGCGATGGCGGACAGGGCAACGTCTTCAGCGTGGAGTGCGCCGTTCTTGTAGGCGAAATGATGCATCTGCTTGCTTAGTTTTCTTCGGTTTCTTCGACGGGTGCAGGCTGCGGGAAGCGGTCGCCTTCCGGCTCTTCAATCAGGACTCCGCTTCCTTCCGGCGGCACGAGGCTGCCGCGCACACCGCATGCGCTGACGAAAGCGGCAAGCGCGACGACGCATGTCAGTTTGACCGTCTTGCTGAATGTGGCGCTCATGAAAGCTGCTCCCGCCAGAATGCGACCTGCGCCCGTACATTGTCGGGCGATGTTCCGCCAAAGCTTGTGCGGCTTTTGACCGAGTTGTCGAGGCCCAGCACATCAAAAACTTCAGAGGTGATTTTTGGCTCGGCTTCACGCATCTCGTCCAGCGTCAGACCATCAAGGTCGCAGCCTTTTGCTTCGGCAGCCGCCACGAGGCGCCCGGTCACGTGATGGGCATCGCGGAAGGGCATGTCGAGGGCACGCACGAGCCAGTCCGCTAGGTCTGTTGCGGTTGAAAACCCCTTGCCGGCGCTGTCGCGCATGGCGGGCTTGTTGACCGTGAGATCGGCCATCATGCCGGTCATCGCTGCAATGGCGAGGTCGAGAGCGTCCATGCCGTCAAAGGCGGGCTCTTTGTCTTCCTGCATGTCCTTTGAATAGGTCATGGGCAGACCCTTGAGCATGACCAGCAGGCTTGTCAGCGCACCGATGATACGACCGGGCTTGGCGCGCACGAGTTCCGCGGCGTCCGGGTTGCGCTTCTGCGGCATGATGGATGAGCCGGTTGAGAACTTGTCCGGCAGGCGCACGAAGTTGAACTGCGCTGATGTCCAGATGACGATTTCTTCTGCGAGCCGCGACAGGTGAATGGAGCAGATGCTGGCCGCTGACAGGGTTTCGAGCACGAAGTCGCGATCCGCAACAGCGTCGAGCGAGTTGCGGGTGGGGTCGTCGAAGCCCAGCGCCTTAGCCGTCTGTTCCCGGTTGATGGGGAAGGACGTGCCGGCGAGAGCTGCTGAGCCCAGCGGGCTTTGGCCTGCGCGGGCATGGGCATCCATGAACCGGCTGCGGTCGCGCGCCAGCATCTCCACATAGGCCAGGCAGTGATGGCCAAAGGTGACCGGTTGCGCTGTCTGCAGATGCGTAAAGCCGGGCATGACCGTGTCGGCGTTGGCGTCTGCCTGATTGACCAAGGCGATCTGAAGCTGCTTGAGGCCTTCATCGAAAGCCACCAGCCGTTCGCGCACATGCAGCTTGAAGTCGGTCGCCACCTGGTCGTTGCGCGAGCGGGCCGTATGCAGACGACCTGCTGCCGGGCCGACAATCTCGGTCAGCCGGGCTTCGATGTTCATGTGGATGTCTTCAAGGTCGCGGCGGAACGGGAAGGTGCCGTTCACGATCTCTTGTTCGACCTGATCCAGTCCTTTAAGGATTTCTGCCACGTCGGCGCTTGAGATAATGCCGCAATCGGACAACATTTGTGCATGCGCGCGGCTGCCGGCGAGGTCCTGCATCGCCAGCCGCTGGTCGAAGTCGATGGAGACGTTGATGGCCTCCATGATGGCGTCAGGTCCGTCAGCGAACCGGCCGCCCCACATTTTGTTGCCCATTGTCTTGTTCTTCACTTCAAGGAAACCCGCTTCGATGGCCCGCGAGAAACGCCCGCAGAAAGTCTCACCCAAGCTTCGGTTTCAGTTGGCCGCCTTCATCCTGGCAGCGGGACTTGCGGCGGTTCTATACGGCAACCCATTCGGTGGCAAATCAGGCGAGCCAGAGGCGCCAGCGGCAAGCGTTGCTACATTGAAGCCCTATGCGGTAGGGGCGGTTCAGAACTTTGTGGCCGCGCGCGAACCATTGCCGCTTGAGGCCATCGAGTTTGTGGATGGGGATGGCAATCCGCTGACGCTGGCAGATTTCAAAGGCCGTGTTGTGCTGCTCAATCTATGGGCCACATGGTGCGCGCCGTGCCGCGAGGAGATGCCTGCCCTGGACGCGCTTCAGGCAGAAGTCGGCAGCGATGATTTTCTGGTGCTGGCGTTGAGTCTTGATCGGGGGGGCATTGAGAAGCCGAGGGATTTTCTTGAGGAAATCGAGATCAAGCATCTGGCGCTCTATCACGACAAGACCGGCCGCATGGGCACGCGACTAGGTGCGTTTGGCCTGCCCACGACGTTGCTGATCGGGCGTGACGGGAAAAGCCTTGGGCGCCTTGTGGGGCCTGCCCATTGGGATGATCCTGATGCCGTTGCTCTTGTCCGGGCTGCTGTAGGCGTTGATAAGGCAGAAGAGGCAGCTGCATCGGCTGCCGACGGCTAGACCCTTACCGGTCTTCGTCGCTGGTGTAGTTTGTAAACAGCGCGCCCAGGAACTGCTCGATGCTGTCTCCGCCATTGGTCAGGGGCATGACGACGCCATGAAACACCAAATGAGACGTCTGGTCGCGTGATCCACCGGCCTTGATGAAGACCGGGTGTTGGGTTCTCGCCACCTCTGCCATGACCGCCTGCCAGCGGGCCCGCGTCTTGGTGTCAGGGCCGCCAAACTCCTGCAGCAGTTTTCCGGTTCGCTCTTCACCGGTTATCTGGGTCAGCGCTGACCCGAACAGGCGCATGCGAAAATCGTCAGACCCTTCGACGCGTTCTGCGACAAGAAGGTTGGGGGCGATGTCGGGCACATCAGCGAAATTCATGTCGGCACGATCCGGGATCAGCCGGTTCGCACACTTACTTTGCCAGTACTTCCAGAGCTTAATCGCACCTGGATGCTCGGGTTCCGAAAGAAAAGTAATGTCGATTTCGCCGTTAGGCGCTGATGAATCGTTACTCACGAACACACACTGAATATGAATGGTTGTTAATACGGAACCATGTAACGACAAATTGTCAGAGGTTAACAGCGCTGGTGAAAACCCATCCGCATTATGGTTAACGCGAGTCACTAACTCTTTGATTTCATTGAAACCAGAGGTTGATTTGATGTTCAATTAATAGTTGCAAAGGTTACCGGCAATCGCTGCTGCGGACATTAGCGAGTCGGGACCGGCGCCTCACCGCGATAATCATAAAAGCCGCGGTTAGCCTTGCGGCCAAGCCAGCCTGCTTCAACATATTTCACCAGCAGGGGACACGGGCGATATTTGGAATCCGCCAGGCCCTCATACAGCACCTGCATGATGGACAGGCAGGTATCTAGGCCGATGAAGTCTGCCAGTTCCAGCGGTCCCATCGGGTGGTTGGCACCCAGCTTCATGGCTGTGTCGATGGCCTCCACGCTACCGACGCCTTCATAGAGCGTGTAGATCGCTTCGTTGATCATTGGCAGCAGGATGCGGTTGACGATGAAGGCCGGGAAGTCTTCTGCAACGGTTGCCTTCTTGCCGATGTGATCGACGAAACCTTTGCATTCCTTGAACGTGTCTTCGTCCGTTGCGATGCCTCGAACGAGTTCCACCAATTCCATGCGCGGGACAGGATTCATGAAGTGAATGCCCATGAAGCGTTCCGGGCGGTCCGTTGAAGCTGCAAGGCGCGTGATGGAAATGGACGAGGTATTGGTTGCGAGGATGGCGTGCTCGGACAGGACCGGGCAGATATCGGCAAAGATCTTGCGCTTCACCTGTTCTTCTTCGGTGGCGCTTTCAATGGCGAGGTCGCAGGCGGACAGGGCTTCGAGGCCACCGGACGCGCGGATGCGGGACATGGCGGCATCGCGGGCGGCGTCGTCAATGGTGCCCTTGGCGACCTGGCGGGCAAGGTTGCCGTTGATGGTGGCAAGGCCGCGCTCAATGGCGCCTTCGTCCACATCGTGGAGAATGACATCAAGACCTGACAGGGCGCACACATGGGCAATGCCATTGCCCATCTGGCCTGCGCCAATCACACCAACGGTTCCGATTTTCATAAGGTTTGTCCTGCTTCTGGTCCGCTGATAAGGGCCCGCTATCAGCGTCACGCATGTACTGGCTGCCGGCAGCAGACCGGCCTTCAAAAAAAGCTGCCCGGAACCTTGTGGGCACAGTATGCACCAAGGTTCCGGGCAAGCGTAGCGTGTTTAAGTCATATCTCCCTGGGGGAGACGCTGCCTAGAGTACTTTGCCGAGCTCTTCGTCGAGTTCGGGTACAGCGTTGAAGAGGTCCGCAACCAGGCCGTAATCGGAAACCTGGAAGATGGGAGCTTCTTCATCCTTGTTGATGGCAACGATGACCTTTGAGTCCTTCATGCCGGCAAGGTGCTGAATGGCACCGGAGATGCCAACGGCGATGTAGAGCTCAGGGGCAACGATCTTGCCGGTCTGGCCGACCTGGTAATCGTTGGGCACGAAGCCTGCGTCCACTGCGGCGCGCGAGGCACCCACAGCAGCACCCAGCTTGTCAGCAACGCTATCGAGCATGGCGAAGTTTTCACCGTTCTGCATGCCACGGCCACCGGAGATGATGACCTTGGCAGCTGTCAGTTCCGGACGGTCGGACTTGGTCAGCTCTTCGCCGACAAATTCAGACAGGCCAGGGTTGTCAGCAGCAGCCACGTTTTCAACGGCGGCTGAACCGCCGTCACCTGCCGCAGAGAAGGACGCGGTACGGACCGTGATGACCTTCTTGGCGTCTGTGGACTGCACGTGCTCGATGGCGTTACCGGCATAGATCGGACGGGTAAACGTGTCGGCGGATTCGACCGACATGATTTCCGAGATCTGGGCCACGTCCAGAAGAGCAGCAACACGCGGCATGTAGTTTTTGCCGTTTGTGGTTGCCGCAGACAGGATCGCATCATAGTCGCCAGCCAGGCTGACGATGAGAGCGGCCATGGGTTCGGCAACCTGCTTTGCGTACTGGGCATCATCTGCAACCAGCACCTTGGCGGCACCTTCAAGCTTGGAAGCAGCTTCAGCAGCTGCGCCACAGCCTTCACCGGCGACGAGAATGTGAACGTCGCTGCCGATCTGCGTGGCGGCCGTCAGGGCCTTGGCAGTGGCGTCGTTGAGGGCATCGTTTGAGTGTTCTGCAATAAGGAGCGTTGTCATTAGATAACCCCTTCTTCTTTGAGCTTGCCGACCAGTTCAGCAACAGTCTCGACCTTGATGCCGGCTTCACGTTCCGGCGGCTCGGTTACTTTGAGGACGTTCAGGCGGGCTGCGGTGTCACCACCGAAGTCTGCCGGTGCCTTTTCATCAATCGGCTTCTTCTTCGCCTTCATGATGTTGGGCAGGGACGCATAGCGCGGCTCGTTGAGGCGCAGGTCTGCGGTCACGATGGCTGGCAGGTTGAGGGCCACAGTCTGTGTGCCGCCGTCAATTTCGCGCACCACGGTGAGCTTGCTGTCAGCCTTTTCGATGCTGGCAGCGAACGTGCCCTGACCCCAGCCGAGCAGGGCTGCGAGCATCTGGCCGGTCTGGTTGGCGTCATCATCAATGGCCTGCTTGCCAAGAATGACGAGTTCGGGGCTTTCCGCCTCGACGACGCCTTTGAGGATCTTGGCCACGTTGAGCGGCTCAACCTTGTCGTCTGTCTTCACCAGGATGCCGCGATCGGCGCCCATGGCGAGGGCAGTACGGATTGTTTCCTGAGCCTGCTGCGGGCCGATGGAGACGACGATGACTTCGTCGGCCGTTCCGGCTTCCTTGAGGCGGATGGCCTCTTCAACAGCGATTTCGTCGAAGGGGTTCATCGACATTTTCACGTTGGCCAGTTCAACGCCGGACTGGTCTGCTTTTACGCGGACCTTCACGTTGTAATCGACCACGCGCTTGATGGGCACGAGCACTTTCATGGAGGCAGTCTCCGAGATTGCGAAACTTGTTAGGGAGCTTCGTTTCTGGATGCCGCGCTTTGGCCGGTCAGCCTTTGGAGCCGATAGCCTTGGGCGCGAGCGGAAAACCAAGCAAACCCGATGATTGCTCACCGAGTATTGTTGCGGTGCGGGAACGTACTTGTCCCCTAAAGGCGAGTCAACGCGAAGACCCGACCCCGTTGGAGCAGGATTTATGACGCGGAAGGGCCAAAACGAGGGTGTTTGGGGCGCTCAGGCCCGCGTCACTTGGCTGCACTCTCGTTGGAACCGCCAAACAGCGGCACTCCGGCACGTTTCAGGAAGGGTGTGAGCACCACACCAGCCAGAAAACCGCCAATATGGCCCCACCAGGCGGTGGGACTGCCGGGATCCGCCACCACCATCACCACCTGAAAGGCCATCCAGCCGCCCAAAACGGCCCAGGCGGGGATGTAAAGCGGCACACGCAGAACCAGCACGGCCCACATTTTCACGCGCGGATGGAGCATCAAATAGGCGGCCACCAGCCCTGATGTGGCCGCGCTGGCGCCAATCAGGGGAATCGTCGAATCAGGCTTGAGGACAGCAAACAGCAGGGCACCGGCAATGCCGCACAGCAGATAGAAGACCAGATAGCGCATATGGCCCAGGTCATCTTCCACATTGTCGCCAAGCACCCACAGGAACAGCATGTTGCCGCCCAGGTGCCAGACATCCGCGTGCAGGAACATGTAGGTGATGAGGGCCAGTTCCTCGGGAAAGGCCCCGAAATCCGGCAGGCCGCCCAGCAAAGCTGCGGGCACGACACCAAAGGCCTGGTCAGCGGCGATGATCTCGCCGGGCGCAAGGGACGTTTGCCACAGGAACACGAGCACATTGGTGACGATCAACGCGACGGTGACGCGCTGAAACGAGATCACCTTGAGCGGATTGTCATCATGGATCGGGATGAACATGGGCGCTGGATCCTGGCCGACGGGTGCCGCAACACTTCAGGCTGCTTTGGACCGACTCTAGGACAACGCGCTGAAAAGCCATAGCCCAAGTGTTTTGGGTTTTCTTGAGCTCTTCTTGGGCTCTTCTTGGGCTGTGGGCGGCTGTCAGAAACGCTCGCCGAGCACCCGGTAGCACCAAAAGGCCTCGTCCGTGTCGATCCGGCGGTTGAGATGGGCGGGCGAAAAGCCTGTGGCGCGTCGCACGGCGCGGCCCATATGGGACTGGTCTGAATATCCCGCTTCAACGGCTATTTCCGCAAGCGGGCTTTTGGGGTGCTGGTAGAAAACGCGGTGCAGATTGTCGAACGAGGCATGGAAATCCAGCGTGCGCCTGGTGTGTCCGCTGGCCCTTTTGAGGCGGCGCTCCAGCGACCGCAGGCTTTTTCCGCGTCCAGACGTCAGTGTGCGGACCATCAACCCTCTTACCCAGTCTGAAATGCTCGTGACTGCCGGCCATGACCGCCTCTGCGCGGACCACGTCTTTGCCAGGGCTGTGCTGAACGCCGCCCAGCCCTGGTCCACATCGTCATGGGCATCAAAGGCGTCGACTGCTGCCTTAAGGCCCGGGGGGATGTGTGAAAACCCGGTGTCGCCTCCCAGCTGCACCCATGCATCAGGGTAAATCCCGAACGAAATGGCTTCGATGTCGTCCGGCGCCCAGCTTGAAATGGGGACATCGGTTGGCGGGGTGGCCGATAGGCGTGGCAGCGGGGTCAGATCACTGATGTCGTGCCAGTCTCGTCCTGTGGGAAGCATGTAGAGCTTGCCGGTGCGCACCAGGGTGAGCGTCACCAGCGGCGACGCGGGGAAATAGGAAACCCTGTCTTCATCCGGCAGTGCGGCCCCGCGTGTGTCGCGAAAAATTGCGGCAAACACGCAGCCGGAGAGCGGCGATGGCGGCAATTGCAGCTTTGACACGGGTTTCATCATCACACTCCGAACTGACGCAATCATTCTATAAGCGTCGGCGTGTGCGGACAATAAAGGGGCAGTCTTTATACGAGGTATCCGCCATGTCGAAACTGCACTTCTCCGGTCCCTTGATGTTGCGTCTGAAGAGTTTCGCGACCCTGAACCGGATTGCGATCTCAACCTATCTGCGGCACGCGGTGGGGCGCCGTCTGGCACCGGACTGGGACGCCAATCTGGAAATCGGTATCCGCTTTGTCCGTCACCAGTTTACGGCGGCAATGACGGGCGGAGATATTGCGCGCGGGCGGCTGCTGTTCGACAGCGTTCAACCGGAAACGGATGACGTGTATCACGTGAGCCAGGAGCCTACTGCAGACCCCAAAGGCTGCTGGTATCGGCCAAAGGGGCAGGGCTCGGGCGTCACACTTTTGTATCTTCATGGCGGTGGTTACACGTTTCATGGCGGTGTCAGTGCGCGCTATGCGGCCATGCTGGCGCATCACACAGGTGCGGCTGTCTTTGCCCCCGACTATCGCCTGACACCCGAACATCCACACCCGGCTCAGGCGGAGGATGCGTTTGCGGCCTGGACCTATGTGACACAGACCGTTGCGCCCAAAGACATTGTCGTGATTGGCGATAGTGCGGGTGGGCATATGTCGCTCATGCTGCTGCAGACCCTGAAGGCGCAGGGGCTGGAGCAGCCGTCCCTGTGCATTGGGCTTTGCCCGTGGACTGACATTGGTGACCGTGGGGCCAGCATGCGTGACAATGACCGCTATGATCTGGTGCAGGGATGGATGGCCCTCAAGTTTGGAGAGTGGCTTGACCCCCAGGGGACCTACGGCCGCGAAGCCCTGTCACCGATCTACCAGGACTACAGGGGAACGGCGCCGATCTATCTGCAGGCAGGCGGGCGCGAAGTTCTGCGGGACATGATTGTGGAGTTTGCACAGGTGCAACAGGAGAAGGGGGCGGATGTCTCTCTCGATGTCTGGTCGGACATGCCGCATGTCTTCCAGGCTTATGACGGTCTCAAGGCGTCGTCGGCAGAGGCGCTGGAGAACATCGTTGCCGCCATCAAGGCGCATACGGAACAAAAATAGGCGTGTTGCCTGTTCGATGTGCCTTCTAGATGTAACGCTCAGACCTTGGGGCCGCTTTCAAAGCGTTGCTTTGCCCTGGTCCTCAGCTTTTCGAGGCGTGCTTCCAGTTCATCGATGGTCTCATCCACCTTGGTTTTGGCGGACGACGCCTTCTCGCTGCCATCCACATTGCGGCGCAGAAGCTCTTCCACGTTGGAGAACAGCTTGTCGACGGCAAGATTGTCTGAGGTGCCTTCATAGGGGTCATAGGGCACGCGGGCGGTGCCGAAGAGGTTGATGATCCGCTCCGTCTGGCGGCCAAAGCGCAGCAGGCGTTCAAAATACTGGTAGGGCTTGTCGCCGCCGGCGATGACGCCAAGCAGAAGGGCCCCGAAGGACAGCGGGCTCAGAATGAGGTCTCGCAGGGCGTCGAGGCCGAGTTTCAGCTGAAAAACCATCACATCCCAGAACAGCGCCCAGCGGTCTTCGCGGCGGCTGCTTATGGGATCATGGACCAAGCCGGTCTGGGGCCCGGTCTGGGGCCCGGTCTGGGGCTCTGGGTCGTGCTCATTTGAGTCTGGCATGGGTGGCGTCCCGTCCTGCGTGGCGTGTGCCCCATCGGGCATGCAGGATCATATCGGAACGCGAGGGCCAAATGAAAAGGCCTTATGAGGCAAAGGGTTAAGGCCGGAAGCCCTGAAACCAGAACGCCGCAATGATGATGAGAATCGCCACAAACTGCAGAATGACGCGCCAGCGCATCAGCATCTGCGACCGGGAGGCCTGCTCGGCACTGCCCGCACGCCACATGTTCAAGAGGCCGGCCACGAGCACAAGGGCGACGGCAGCCAGGGCGATGGGGATGATGTAATCAAAAATTGCCATGGCCGAAATTGTAGTCCGCTTGGGTGAGGGAGCAAGGGGAAGTTATGACGCAGGATGCGACGTCACAATCCGCTGAACCGCGTCTCTAACAATCAGTTTATGGAACACCATGATGGTAGCGAGATAGGCGTGGCCAGCCAGATTGTGTGGCTTGACCCAGGTGGCGAGATAGAAACCCGCGTCATCCTTGAAGATCGAAGCCCTGAAGTTGAGGTGCCGGTCGTCTTCGCCCACCACGACTTCGGTGTCGGACGCGCTGATGATCTTGAAGATGCCGATGCTGTCGCCGACGCCGGTCTGTGCCGGTGGCGGTGCGGGCGGGGCAGATGATCCGGTCTTGAGACCAAGGGGGCCGACGATGGCGTTGCGCGCGGCCATGAGGGTGGTGGCCCATCCGGGCATCTGCGACATGGCAATGTGGGCGGCTTCCATGGTGCTGACCTGCGTTGGCCCATGGGAACCGAAGAAGCAGTCCAGAAAGTCACCGCGCACGCGCAGGGCGTTGAGGGCGCTTGAAGCCGGCAGAGTGGTCTCGCGTATGGCCATGACTGGTCTCTACTCTTTTGGACTCTACTGTGCCGATGCAGCGAGTTCGGCTTCTGCATCCTCTGCATCACAGATGGCATGAACCATAGTGAGATAGGCCTGCAGCAGGGCCGTTACTTCGTCCGGGTACAGATCAAAGGCAGCTACGTGTGTGCCCCACCCGCCAGAGCTTGCAAGGCGGGGGTGGTCCTCGGCTGGGTGCGGTGCAACCCACAGGTCAATGTTGCGGTTGGCGGCGGCCAGCGCTTCTGCGTGGACGCGGCGATTGACCGGATCGTGTTCGTCCTGAATGAGCAAGGTCGGGCGGTCATAGGGGATGGCGCGATCAAGCGCCGTGTCACCAAAAACGGGTGCGCCATGGAAAAGACCAGCCGCTGTCGTGTTGATGTGGGCAAGGGCGCGGGGAAAGCCCGCTGCGGCAATCGCGCCATTGGTCATGGTGTCATAGGTGTCCAGCAACGGGTCCAGCAGGACGAGACCGCGGATGCGCTGGTCCTGCACAGCCGCATTGATGGCGGCGGCACCGCCCATGGAAACCCCAAAGGGAATGATGGGCTCGCCCTTGCCATGCACGTGAGCGTAGTCAACGGCAGCAAGGACATCCCGCGCTTCTGCCACGCCCCAGTCCAGCTTGCCGCCGCCCCAGGCATCTGACTCGCCGGAATTGCGCAGGTCGATGGCCAGCACGTGGTGGCGCATCCGGGTCAGCAGCTTGAACAGGCCATAGGCATTGGCATAGGGGTCGGTGCGGTTGGAGTTTGCGCCATGCACAAAGATGATGACGCCCTGGGTATCGATGACCTCACCGGTGAAATCATCAATGCCGGGTGGTGTCGCGTCCGGCATCCACCAGCCTTTGATGGTCACACCGTCTGACGTGGTGAGGCTGACGTCTTCGTAAGCGATGCCGTGATCTGCCGGTGTCCCGTTGAGGGCTTCACGCTGGGCGGCGGTAAGAAGCGATGGCAGGACGCCTGCCAGGACGATGAGCACCAGAACGGGAACGGCGATGCCGGCGCCGATGCCAATGCGTTTCCAGAGTGTCGAATTGCCCATGGCATGTCCTTTAGGACTTGAGGTGTGCGTATGCGATTGCATCGCAGGGCAAATCATTTCAGGGTCGTGCCGGTGTGGCAATTCACACATTTTGCAAATCAAAGGCACACGAGCAAATCGAGGGCACAATAAATGCGGGTTGGTCTGATAACAGTAATGGCGGTTTCGCTGGGGGGCTCCTTCGGGGCAGTAGCGGAGACAACGTCAAAGGCGCCTGATTTCCTCAAACACACCTATGCGGAACGGCCTGAGGCCTGTGCTGCTGATCAATATGGCGAGCGCAAGGGGTTGCAGATTTCAGACGGGTCCATTTCCGGCACCGAGTTTGGCTGCGCCTTCCTCACCTACACGCCGGTGAGCTGGGGACCGGGCCATGACGTCAACGAATATGTGGTGCTGGTGTCCTGCGGCGATGACAGCGGTATTACGCGGCCGGACCATCTGAGCATCATCCATTCAAACGGAGAGCTGCGGGTGCAGTCTCAAAATGAATATGTGGAGATGCTGGCAAAAGAAGCTTGGAACGAACCGGGCTTTGTGTCCAAGACCTACAAGAAGTGTCCTGGTTGAGAGGGCGGTTCAGAGGTCTGCTCTGAGGCAGTTGCAAATTTAGATCTGGCAACCCCGTACCCGTATCCCTCCGGCTTGACCGGAGGGTCCACTCTCGGACCCGTACTTAGAAATCGGCGAGACCTGACAACACCCTTGCCCCCGCATCGGCAAATGGCGGATGCGAGTAGGCCCTCCGGTCAAGCCGGAGGGATGCGGAATTCCTTTTTGGGGTTGGTTTCGCCGCTTAGCTCTCCAGCAGCCGTCTTGCGATGACCTGGGCCTGAATTTCTGCGGCGCCTTCAAAGATATTGAGGATGCGGGCGTCGCAGAGCACGCGGCTCACTGGATATTCAAGCGCAAAGCCGTTGCCGCCGTGGATCTGCAGGGCATTGTCGGCGGCGGCCCAGGCCACACGGGCACCCAGCAGCTTGGCCATGCCGGCTTCAAGGTCGCAGCGGCGGCCCTGGTCTTTTTCACGGGCAGCAAAGTAGGTGAGCTGGCGGGCGGCCATGATTTCCGCCGCCATCATGGCAAGCTTGCCGGCCACGCGCGGAAAGCGGATCAGCGGCTTGCCGAATTGCTGGCGCTCGGTTGCGTAAGCAAGGCCAAGGTCCAAGGCCGCCTGCGCGACACCGACGGCGCGGGCAGCCGTCTGGATGCGGGCGCTTTCAAAGGTGGCCATCAGCTGCTTGAACCCTTTGCCTTCCTCACCACCCAACAGGCTTGTGTCGGGCACGTCCACGCCGTCAAAGCCGATTTCGTATTCCTTCATGCCGCGATAGCCGAGCACACCGATCTCGCCGCCGGTCATGCCCTCAAGGGGGAAGGCGTCGGTGTCTGTGCCGCGGGGTTTTTCAACCAGGAACATCGACAGGCCCTTGTAGCCCGGCGCGTCTGGATTGCTCCGGGCAAGGAGGGTCATCATGTCAGCGCGGGCGGCGTGGGTGATCCACGTCTTGTTGCCGGTGATGGTGTAGCTGTCGCCATTCTTCGTGGCGCGGGTGCGCAGGCTCGCCAGGTCAGAGCCGGTGTTGGGCTCGGTGAACACGGCGGTGGGCAGAATTTCGCCCGACGCGATTTTCGGCAGGATGCGGGATTTCTGTTCGTCGGTGCCGCCTGCGAGGATCAGCTCGGCGGCGATTTCGGATCGCGTGCCCAAAGAGCCGACGCCGATATAGCCGCGGCTCAATTCTTCTGACACGACGCACATCGCGATCTTGCCCATGCCAAGGCCCCCGGCGTTTTCCGGGATGGTGAGGCCGAAGACGCCCAGTTCGGACATGGCTTCTATGACGTCCAACGGGATCAATTCATCGCGCAGATGCCAGCCATGGGCGAAGGGCGCGACTTTTTCATCGCTGAACCGGCGGAACTGGTCGCGGACGAGATCAAGCGTTTCGTCCAGGCCGGGATTGCCATAAAGCCCGCCTGCATCGGCTTCAATCAGATTGGCGAGGGCGACGCGGGCGTCTGCGGTGGATGCTTCTGCGAAGAGCGTGCCTGCTTCTGAGACAAGAGCCTCAACCGCCGCTGCCGGGACGCCCATGTCGTGGGGGCGGAGAATTTCGCCCTGGCTCATGGGCAGGCCGCCGCTGAGCTCGGCGATGTATTCACCGATGGCAAGGCCCGCGAGACCGCGTTCCATGTCGGTCAGCGTGCCGGCGGCTTCCATGCGCTCGAGATAGCCTGCGAGCTGGCGCAGGGTTTCAACATAGGTGGCGGTCCATGCCAGGCCGTGGGCGGCCATCTGCTCCCGCTCGATCAGGGCCGCATCCGGTTTGCCGTCGGGGGCGACGCGGGCTTTAACTGCTGCGGTTGCTGCGGTCAGGTAGCGACCTGCCGCATCGGCGGCGATCTGGGCGTTGCGGCTGATGGAGTCAGAAGGATGGTGCTGTTCGGCGAGGCTCATGGATATGTCCGGCGGCATGAAAGGGCGATTTGGCGCCACCCTATAGGGCGGCTCGTTGTGAAGCGAGAGGGGGTGGCTCCGTGCTGATATCTGGAACGAATGGCGATTTTGCACAGTCTTTTGCCGGGGACGTTGCGGAAAACAAGGTTAATGCGCGTCATCTATTGGCCGCATTTCGACGTATTCTGTGCAGTGCAGCATGGCTGCGCTTTGGCGGCTTTTTGCCAGAAAAGCGCAGAAATGTGGGGATTTTGTACTGCGTATCTCTTCTGTACAGGCCGAACGAAAGCTTAATACGCGTTAAGGCGGGTTAATTTGTTCAGGTAGCGTTCATTGCCGAAGCCTCAGGGTGGCGGCAGATGTATCGGAATATGAGTTGGTTGGGCGCGGGCGTTCATTTCGCAGCCCTCAATTGGAAGACACGGCGAAGGGGCCGACGATATGACCACAGGAAACAACAGCAGGGCTTTTGACCCCGCCGCACTGGCGCCACGCGAAGGCAGCCCGTCTGCCCGCAATTGTGGGCGCAATGGAGAAGCGCTGTCGAAGCTGCATCTCGTGTCGCGGCTATCTGAGCTCGATCAGGATTTGTCGCAGCGCTTCATCAATGACAGCTCCAAGGTGGAAGCCTTGAAGCCGCAGATCGAAAGCGCCGCGCGGCGCTTGTCGCAGCCGCCCTTCGCAGGCGCTGATGAATATGCCGGGGACAAGTCGTCCGGGTTGTTCGGCCGCAAGTCATCCCGCACATTGGACAATGACGGGGAGAGCGTGGAAGTAACTTCCGGGCTTGTGCCTCAGTCTGTCCGTACACGTATTGACCACTACCTTCAGGCTAGTGCCCAGAACGCGCGGCAGACGCCGCTGCATCTGATGGCCATTCTTGCCGGTCTGCTGGTGTTCGCCGGTGCGCTGTTTGTGGATTACACGATCGTGTCCGAGTTCTGGACTCGGGCACTGGCCAATGAGTTTTTGGAGTTGCCAGGCACCCTGGCTGACTCTGTCGGGTTCAAGTCGCTTCAGGTCCTGTTTGCCGCCATTGCGGCGCATCTTGTGTATGCGTCGCTTGGGCCGACCGGACAGAAGATGTTTACCCGTATCGTGTTTGTATTCGCCGTCCTGATGCTTGCTGGCCTTGGGTTCCTGTTGGCCACCATGTCGCTGCCTGCGGGCACGGCTGATGCGTTTGGCGGCACCACGTCCCTCGATGATGCGCTGGCAGGCCTTGGCCTTGGGGCGCAAGAAGCAGTGAGCGCTGCACCGGCCGCAGGCCCGAGTATTGTGGACGAAGCCACGTCGCGCGAAGTGCACTCCGTCACATGGCTTGCCTCGCTTGGTGTGATTTTCCTGGTGGTGACCGGTGTGGCCGCGATTGCGCTGCATGGGGCGGTTGATGCGTTCAAGCATCTGGTTGCGGTGGGTGAGTATCGCTCGCGCGCTGCAGAGGCGGATGCGCTGGACCGGCGCGAACATGAGTATGTGCAGCTGAGCCGCGAAATTCAGCAGCTTGAACAGCCGCAGGCACGCCGTTCCATTCTGTGGGCTGGCCTGATGCGCGAAGTGCAGGCGCATCTGGATGGCATGGACGAAGCCCGGGCAGGGCTTGGCAAACGCCAGGGCGCACAGCCTGTGCGCGGTGGGTTCTTCAGCCGCGGCAATGCCATGCAGCCTGTCGCTGAGACACATGAAAGTGCCGATGATCTGCGGGCGCGTCTGGAACGCAATTCCCAGAGCATGTCGGTTGAGGCGTACGAAGAGATTTTCGACACGTGGTGGTCAAGCCGAAGCCAGTCAGCTTTGGCACGGGATGCGCAGTTCGAGGCGCCCATGCTTTCGGGTGGTCGCAACGAGTATGCCGCCTTGCCGACGACTGCCACCTGAGGTCTTACACTTCGCGTGTCTGGCCAAGACTGAGTACCACTTCTGGTTTCACCCTTCTTACCGGAGCGATGCGTCATGCGCCGCAGCCTTTCCACACTCTCGACCTTGAGCCTGGCCCTTGTTGCCGGAATCGGACTTTCAAGCACGGCCCTGCTGGCTGAGTCGCCGCCTGCGCCGGAGCCCGTGATGGAAAAAGCAGCCGCGCCGGTTCTGGTGATCGGCCTTGATCTGTCGAAGTCCAATCCCATGGTCACCAATGACGACTATGCGCGTCGGGTGGCGGACCGGGTGGCGCCGATGATCGAGGACCTGCCGCTACGGGCGCGGGTCATGGTGCGCAGCTTTGGCTCCTATGATGCGACGTCCAACACGTTGCGCATTGACCAGGTGCTGTCTGCCCGGGCCAAGCCCGCCGATTTTGCACGCGGCCTCAGGACGCTGATCACCGGCGTGCCGAAGCTGGTGCGCGACGGCAAGCTGGTGGCGCAGAACAAGACCAACATTCTGCCGTTCCTGCAGACCATGTCGCAGGTGGTGGATTGTGCAGATGGTCCAGTGACCTTCGTGCTGCTGACGGATGGCGTGGAAGACAGTGAATATGCGCGGCTGAAAAACACATCCGCCACGCTGCCTGCGCCGACCCATGAGAGGTTTCAGGGATGCAGCGATTTGCAGATTCTTGGTCTTGGCCAGGGTCTCAACAGCCCGAAGACCACAGAGCGGTTGCGCTCTACCTGGACGGGGTGGGCTGAGACCGCCGGCTTTGCGAGCTTCACCGGTCTCTATGACTGGTAGGTCCGCACGTCAGATGTGACCAGAAGAAGCGGGCAGGTGATATGCAAATTTGTATGTTGGCTGCCTGAAACGCCGGGACTACCGTCCGTGGCGTTATGACTAAAACCCAGACCAGAAGCGCCCGGCGCACTGCGTGTCCTTCCGTGACATCGATGTGCGTGGGCGTACGGCTTACAGGCCCGGCTGTGATTATCAGCCGGGACGTATTTGTCGTGCACGCTTCTTCTTCTGTTGTTGAACTCTCTTCTTCCGGGTCTGGTCATGTCTCCCTTCTTGAACATCGCGGTTCCTGCCTCTAGCGACGCTGAACCTTCCGAACCATCTGAACCGCTGCAACAGCGCGCGCGGTCCAATCAGCCGCGCGTCTTTGCCTTTACAATTAGGGCAGCGGCGGAGCCTGAAACCGTGCCCCGGCTGATCTTGCCTTTCGCCAAGCGTGGCCTCGTGCCCAAACGCTTTTCCGCGCGGGCGGGGAGCGAACCCGGCTGGCTGACTATATGGGTTGAAGCAGAGCTTTCCGATGACGCGGCTGCCAACAGCATTGCCAGTAATCTGCGCGGTATCCTGTGCGTGGACGCCGTCCTGCTGGAAGAAACCCGGCGGTTGCCGCGTCGGCGCGAACGCTCATTTGGCGCGTTTGCAGCGGGCTGATTTGTAGGCAGAACGTGATGCTGCATGGATTCCCCGGTCAAGCCGGAGAATGGCGACCTAAGGATTGAAGGGCCCAGTTCACTCCAATGCGCCACCCTCCGGCTTGACCGGGGGGTCCATAAGCGTGTTTCTCCTGCGGCATCATCTATTCCAAGGACATGCCGCTCATGATGGAAGTTGCTTACTCGCTGGTGCTGCCTGTCTTTGGGGTGGTCGTTGTCGGTTACGTGGCGGCGCGTTTTGGCTGGTTCTCGGACAGTGCGACGGATGGGCTGGACACCTTCGTATTCAACTTCGCCATTCCGGCTCTCTTGTTTCGTGCGCTGGCCAACACAGACATTCCCGATGTTCTGCCCTGGGGCCTGTGGGGCTCGTACTATGGCGGCATTCTCATCGTGTGGGCCGTGGGCATCGGGGTGGCGATGAGCGTGCTGCGGCGGCCCCTGAAGGACGCCATCATCATCGGGTTTGGCGGTGGGTTCTCCAACACGGTGATGCTCGGTATCCCGATCATTCTCACAGCGTTTGGAGAAGCAGCGTCGGTGCCGTTGTTCCTGATCCTGGCGTTTCACGGACTGACGGTTTTCACCATCTGCACGTTTCTGCTGGAGACAGCGCAGGCGGCAGAGCGCCATGACGGCTCGGCACCGCCAAGCACCAAACAGATCCTGATCGACAGCCTCAAGGGCATGGCGCGCAATCCGCTGCTCTGGGCGCTTGGCTCTGGTGTGATCTTCGGGCAGACGGGGCTTACGTTGCCGCTGCCGATTGACGGTGTGCTGGAGAAGCTGGGGCAGGCGGGCATTCCGTGTGCGCTGTTTGTGATGGGGGCCACCCTGTCGCGCTACGAGATCCGGCGCTCGGTTGGCGCGGCGTCTCAGATCGCGCTGTTCAAGCTGATGCTGCATCCCCTCGTGGTGTTTCTGCTGGGCTCGTACGTGTTCGCGCTGCCAGTCATGTGGCTCAAGGTGGCAACCGTCATGGCAGCGGTGCCCTCGGGCGTTTACACGTTCATCATGGCCAACCGCTATGCGGCTGCCCCGGGTGCTGCCTCCAGTGCGGTGGTTCTCACCACCGGGCTGTCCTTGCTGACACTCTCAGCTGTGCTGACCTGGGCGCTGTCGTTCTAGCGATCGTCCAGCACCTGCAGCACGTAGTCGGCCCGTTGGGCAACGGGGATCTTGGGGAGTATGTGCGCGCGATAGCCGTAGTGCGGGAATGATATCGCGAGCCGCTCATACTCGGCCACGGCCTCCTCAAAGCTGTGGGTCCGCTCGGCGTCGGCCTCAAAAATTTCGCGCCATGGGGGTGTCAGGAAAACATTGTCCGCGTATCGGTAGGTGCGCGTCGTCGCGGTGATGGCGTCGGAGGTGGCCTTGTGGTGGTCGAGAAAGCTGATGGCATCGATGATGGACCGATCGCAGAACGAGATCTGGTCCGCGGGCGCGTTTTCAAAATGAACGACGGCCTGGGCGATGCAGCGCTTGGCAAACCCCACCGGGTCTGTTGCCGGGAGAATGGTGCCGCCTGTCCGGATCTGTTCGCGGACGACTGCGCGGCCGGGTTCGTCAAAGGTCGTGTGGCCGCGTCGGGCCAGTTCCAGGAGCAGGGTGGATTTGCCGCCGCCTGAGCAGCCGGACAAAATCACCAGCGGTTTGTGCAGGGCTTGAGTCATCTGAGTTCCGGTGCCGTCACGTCCACGGCAATGGCTAAATTAGATCCGGCGGCCTAGTTGCCGGCGAATGTGAGTCGCATCACGGGCCGTTCGGGCTTGCGGCGGGCAATCTCCTTGAAGCCGGCCTTGGCAAACATGGACATCGCGCCATGCCACAAAAACTGCGACTGGGACCGTTCCGCCTTGTCGATGGGGTAGGCCTCGATGGCTGTGACGCCGCTCCTCTTCGCGAAGGCGACTGCATGGGAGAGCATCTCAGCTGCAACGCCCTGCCCGCGATGGGGTGAGGGGACGACGAAACACAGGATTGACCAGACCGGCGTGTCATCAACGGGTTTCATAACGGGTGATCGTTTCAGCCGTGCGAATTCTTCACGCGGACCGAATGTCACCCACCCCACGGGGGCGCCGGATTTGTCGTAGCCGATAAGACCGGGTGCGGGTTTGTGCCTGGCCCGGTCCTCTATGAGGGTCTTGCGGTGGTCTGCAAGGCTGGTGCCCTTGGGCGGAATGACCTTGCCTGACAGGCGATAACCCATGCACCAGCAGTCGCGGGCAAACGAGCAGCCCTTCTGTGCGAAGAGGGTCTCAAGATCGGGAAAGGTTTTTGAGGTGAGCCGTTTTACGGTCAGGTCATGGGTCATGGCATCAGCCTAACCCGACCAGGCGTCTGATGTCGTCAGGGGTTGCGCCCTCGGCGCGCAGGTCACGCAGGGTTTTTGAGTCGCGCCGTTTGGCCATGCGCTCGCCGGTGTCGTCGGTGATGAGACGGTGGTGGTGGTATGCGGGTTCCGGCAAATCCAGCAGGACCTGCAACACGCGATGCAGCGGTGTTGCGAAGAACAGGTCCTGTCCGCGGATGATGTGGGTGATGCCCTGGGCCGCGTCATCCATCACCACGGCCAGATGATACGCAATGACGCCGTCCTTGCGGGTGATGACAGCGTCGCCCATGGGAGTGGGGTCAACGGGCAGGCGTCCGGTTTCTCCCTGCGGCCCTGATCCGTCTTCCGTGAAGGTCAGGCGGTTGCCTTTGAGACGTTCGGCGATGGCAAGGGCCCGCGTGACATCCATGCGCAGGGCGTGGGCTGTCCCTTCCGCGATCCTTGTGGCGCGGACGTCCTGGGACAGGTGTCGGCAGGTGCCGGGATAGATCACACCGTCAGCGCCATGGGGCGCAATGGCTGCTTCTGTGATGTCCTTGCGGGTGCAAAAGCACGGATAGATGACGCCGAGCTGGGTCAGCCGGTCGAGGCCTTTTTGGTAGTCCGCCATGTGTTCGGACTGGCGGCGGACGGGTGTTTCCCACTCAAGGCCCAGCCAGGCGAGGTCCTCCAGCTGGGACTGCTCAAACTCCAGGCGGCTGCGGGTCCTATCGGTGTCCTCGATGCGCAAAAGGAAGCGGGCATGATTGGCATTGGCCCAGTCCCATGCGGTGAGCGCAGAAAACGCATGACCGGGGTGCAGGTGCCCATTGGGGCTGGGGGCAAAACGGGTTGCCAGAGTGTTGGCCGGTGGGGTGCTGCGAGGTGGGGTGCTGGTAGTTTGCGTGCTCATGAGTCACTAATAGCACCGATGACGATAATCAAAACCAATCGAGACGTTGCCCGGGCCTGTGATGCGCTGGCGGATCAATGCGAGCACATGGCGCAGGCGCTTGAGGCGTGCGGCGGGCCGCCGCCGCTGCGCCGTCGCCCTGCAGGCTTTGATACGCTGGCGCGCATTCTGATGGGGCAGCAATTGTCCGTGGCCAGCGCCAGTGCGATCTGGGGCCGGTTGGAGGCAGGGCTTGGCGAGGTGACGCCTGACGCTGTTCATGCAACGTCAGACGAGACCCTGCGCAGCTACGGTCTGTCAGGGCCCAAGCAGCGCTATCTGCGCGCCTGTGCGCAAGCGGTGACAGACGGGCTATTGGATTTCAAGAAGCTGAGCCGCATGGATGATGCGGATGCACATGAGCATCTGATCGCTGTCAAAGGCATCGGGCCATGGACCGCTGATATTTACCTGCTGTCAGGCTTGGGACGGCCGGATGTGTTTCCGGCGGGAGACATTGCCCTGCAGGCGGCCGCGCAACGGCTGATGCGCAAGCGCAAACGTCCGGATGCAGATGGCATTACAAAAATTGCAAAACGCTGGCAGCCTCACCGAAGCGTCGCAGCACGGGTGCTGTGGGCGTATTACGCTGTCCCCCCGGTCTAGGCCCGGCCATTCCATATGGTGATCCAGTCAACACGGAGATAATGACATGACGACACAGTTTGATGGGCCACGTCTTGACCCGGCCAATGGCGGACCGGCTGACCGGCTGGTGGTTCTGGTTCATGGCTATGGATCAGATGGCAACGACCTGATTGCTCTTGGGCGGCATTGGCAGCAATTGCTGCCGTCAGCAGCCTTCGTGGCGCCCAATGGTCCGCAACGCTGCGATGGTAACCCTGCTGGCTATCAGTGGTTTGCGCTGGGCGCTGCCGGTCCCAATGAAGCTGCCATGACGCAGGGTGTGGACGAGGCAGCACCAGCACTCAACGATTTCATTGATGCGGAACTGGCAAGCCACTCGCTTGATGGGTCGAAGCTTGCGCTTGTGGGGTTCAGTCAGGGCACGATGATGTCGCTGCATGTGGGGCCGCGCCGGTCGCCGGGGCCTGCGTGCATTCTTGGGTATTCAGGGGCTCTGATCGGGCCGGAACGTCTGGCCGAGGTGCCGTCAAAGCCGCCGGTGATGCTGATACATGGGGACGCGGATGACATGGTGCCCGTGGCTGCCATGCATGGTGCGGTTGGCGCATTGGGAGATAATGGCTTTACCGCCCGCTGGCATGTGTCGCGCGGTGTTGGTCATGGCATTGACCCCGAAGGCCTGCAGCTTGGCGGGCAGTTTGTAGCGGACAATTTTGCGCAAGGGGTAGTGGCTCAATAGGTGCGGGGCTTTCGCGCGCGCAAACTCTGTGTAGAGTCATACCCGCGTCACACAACATATTGTATGTTCTGGCGCGATTGAGGCACTCTTGTTTGGACGCAGAGATTCGAGACGCGTCGTTGGTGAGTGTTGTGTGAGTTGAGGCAGGAGGCCGCAGACGGTGCACATGGAGTTGGCAGATATTGGTGATGCGGCGGGAGCCGGCATTGCCCAACCACTTTCGGGCCAGGCATTTCCTGCACGCCGGAGGATGGTGTCTCCGGAGGCATGTCCCGCGCTGGTACTCAACGCAGACTATCGCCCGCTTAGCTATTACCCATTGTCGCTGTGGTCCTGGCAGGACACCATCAAGGCGGTGTTTCTGGACCGGGTGAACATTCTTGATCACTACGACCGCGCCGTGCACAGCCCGACGGCGGAGATGAAGCTGCCCAGCGTGGTGTCTCTCAAGACCTATGTGAAGCCGGCGAAGTATCCCGCCTTTACGCGATTCAACGTGTTTTTGCGGGACCGGTTCAGCTGCCAGTATTGCGGCGAACGCACGGAACTCACCTTTGACCATGTCATTCCGCGGTCGCGCGGTGGCCAGACCACATGGGACAATGTGGTGGCGGCGTGTTCACCCTGTAATCTGCGCAAGGCCAACCGGCTGTCGACGGAGATCGGCATGATTCCGTATGACGCGCCCATTCGTCCAACGGTGCATGAGCTGCATCACAATGGCCGGGCGTTTCCGCCAAACTATCTGCACGAAAGCTGGCAGGACTATCTCTACTGGGATAGCGAGCTTGAGCCGTAGGCCGAGACTCTAGGCGTCAGACTTTTTCCGATACGCGGATGGCCAGTCGGCAGGCGGCTTTGATGGCGCCTGAGAGCACCGGATAGCCGGGTGCTTCTTCGGCGCCTTCGGCCAGCGCCTTTTCCTTGTGGGCGACTTCTTCCTCGCGGAATTTTTCCACCATGTCGCGTAACTCGCTTTCGGCGGGCTCGCTCTCCAGCTCGCGGACCTGATCCTGGTAGTGCTCGTCGATCACTTCTTCGACGGCCGCCGTGCACGCATGGGCGGCTTTTTCGCCCATCAGGGCTGTGGCGACGCCCATGGCATATCCAGCGGCCCCCCAGACAGGGTTGAGCAAAGCCGGGCGGACGCCACGGTCGGCCACGACCTTGTTGAAGGCATCCAGATGAACAGCTTCGTCCTCGGCCATGTGCTCGAGGTCGCGGACAATCTTGGCGCGGGGCTTGGCCGCACGGAAGACGGCAAGCTGGCCTTCATAGATGCGCACCGCGCCTGCTTCGCCTGCGTGGTCCACACGGATCATTTCGTGCAGGCGGCGCTGGATGACGCTGTTGCCGGCCAGATCAGCGGTGCTCATCTTTTTAGGTGATGACGTCATGAGGCATGCCTTTCTTTGCGGGCGGCGTAGGCGGGTATGAAACTCACTGCCGCAAGGGCGAGGGAGATAAGGAAATTATATCCCGCAAGCGACAAACCAAGGAATCGCCATGCGGCTTTGTCGCAGGGGACAATGGTGATGTTGCCGGACAGGGCGGCGTTGAAGTCCTCAATGGATCCCGAAACGCCGCCGCCGCTGCCACAGTCGGCGGGGCCTTCCCACCAGTCCCACTCAACGCCTGCGTGGCGCAGCCCGAGGATGGCGCTCACCACAAAGATGAAGCCGATACCGGTCATCAACCATGTGGGCCAGCGGCCCAGATTGGCCTCGCGGGACACGACCAGGGTCACCAGCAACAGCGGCAGGGCATTGTAGAATGGCCAGCGCTGCTCATAGCACAGGGCGCAGGGGACGTAGCCCAGCACATGCTCAAAGAACAGGAACCCCAAAATCGTGGCAATGGTGCCGGCAAGGGCCACAAGAATGGCCCGGCGTGGGGGAATGAGCGTGAGGAGGGTGGTCATCAAATTACAGGCCCACCGAATTGACGGCGTCAGAAATAAGCGCGGCAGCGCCGCCGGCAAGGCTCATGAGAACGATGACCCAGGCGGTGCCAAGGGCGGTGCCGAGGAAGACCAGAATGCCGTCGCGCTCGATGAAGCCCAATGAGGCAATCACAATGGCAGCGCCGGGAATCGTGTTGGTGAGGGGCAGGGGTATCATGATGGTGAGCGAGAACAGGATGAACAGCAGGCCGATGACCTGTTCCATGGGCCGCTTGGTCATGAACTGAAGACGCAGACGGCTGAACCGTTCAAACCGGCGCAGCCAGGGGCGCGCCTTGTTCATCATGTCGGTGAGGCTGTCTTTCTTGAGGGTGCGGTTGCGCAGGCTCTGGGGCAGCCACAGGGTGCGGCGGCCCGCGGCCAGCTGTACGGCGACAAACACCATGGGCAGCGACATGATTTGTGGCACGCCATAGAGAAACGGAATGGCGCAGGGCAGGGCCAGCACCAGCAGCACCATGCCGAAGGCACGTTCAGCCAGCACATCGACAAGGGCGCCCAGAGGCACTGTCTCGCTGTCGAACGAGGCAATGGCCTCATCCAGCAGCTGCGACGTCTGCTTGTCACTCATTTGCCCGTCATTGTGGGGCGGCTTGTGGGTGGCGATGTGCGTCATGGTTTCACAAATTATCAGGGTGAATTGAGGGCGTCGATTGGTGGCGATGCCGCAGGTTGCCCAAGAGGGTACCCAAGAGTGTGCACAAAAGGGGTAAATACTCCGATTGACCTTGCAGGCGGGGTGCCTATGATGCCGCTCCTTTCGTGGCGTCTTTATGATCCTTTCTTGGGCCCCTGTGGCGGAATTGGTAGACGCGACAGACTCAAAATCTGTTGGGGGTAACTCCGTGCTGGTTCGAGTCCGGCCAGGGGCACCACGAAAGCTTTTGGGCGGCTGTGGCACATGATCCGTGCGTTTACCCATAGCTGCCACATTCTGGGTTAAGGTACGGGCTGGCCCAAGATGCGGGCCTGAACCGGATATAGCCCCGGCTGGAGACCATTTTGGCGACCGATAGCCAGACCCATACGACATCCCCTGAGATTGCCAGTGAGCCCGCGGACGCATCGCCCGCTGAAGGTCCATCGGTGGATGGTGTGGTGACTGAGACGTCCATTCCAAACAACAAGCAATTGGCTCTGCGCGTCTGGCGCTTGTGGATGGCGCACCAAAAATCCCGTGTGGTGGGTGCGCTTGTGCTGATGGCGCTGGTTGCGGCCACGACAAGTATCTACCCGGTGTTGATCCAGCAGACGCTGGACATGGCCAACGACCGCAACGCCGATGTGTTTTACGTGCCGCTGCTGGTGGTGGGCGTTGTCGTCATCAAGTCCATCTCGCTTTATTTCCAGACTGTTGTCACCAGCTCGATTGTGCTGCGGGTGCTGCAAAAGATGCAGATCGCAATGTTCAACCGGCTGCTGACCTCCGACCTTGCGCGCCTCAATCGAGAAGCGACCGGGCGCTATCTGTCCCGCTTCACAAATGATGTGAGCGTTGTGCGTGAAGGGTTGATGCGTGTGCTGACCAATGCGGTGCGCGATGTGCTGACGATCCTCGGTGTGGCGGCGGCGATGGTCTATATGGATTGGCTGCTGGCGATTGTCGTGCTGGTGATCCTGCCCCTGGCGGCGGCGCCCATATCGGCGCTGGGCAAGCGGATGCGCAAGGTGTCCGCGGACGCGCAGGCCTATCTGGGTGACATGACGGCGCTGTTGAATGAAAGTCTGTCCGGTGCGCGCATGGTCAAGACCTATGGGTTGGAAGACTATGAACGCGAACGCTCCGGTTCGTTTTTTGAAGGCCTGTATGGCTGGACCATGAAACTGGTGCGCGGGCGCGCGCGCGTTGACCCGACCATGGAAATTCTTGGCGGTATCGCGATTGCGGGCGTGCTGTGGTTCAGCGTGTGGCGCATATTTGAAGGGTCGGGCACCGTTGGTGATTTCACCGGCTTCATCGCAGCCCTTGCGATCATGGCCCCATCGGCGCGGGCGCTTGGGACGTTGCACGTGGTGTTCCAGGAAAGCATGGCAGCGGTGCAGCGCGTGTTTGCGCTGCTTGATGAAGAGCCGAGCATTCAGGACGATGCAGATGCCAAGCCGCTTGAGGTTCGCGAAGGCAAGGTCAGCTTTAACGGCGTCGGCTTCAAATATGATGAGGGTGCGCCGGCACTGATGGATTTCTCGCTGGATGTGGCGCCGGGGACGACGGTGGCGCTGGTTGGCCCGTCTGGCGCGGGCAAGACCACTGTCATCAATCTCATACCGCGTTTGTATGACGCGACATCGGGCAGCGTGACCATTGACGGACAGGACGTGAAGCATGTGACGCTGGCGAGCCTGCGCAAGGAAATGGCGATCGTCAGTCAGGACGTGACCATGTTCAATGACAGCGTGCGCGCCAACATTGCGTTCGGGCGACTGGACGCCAGTGACGAAGACATTCGCGCGGCTGCCAAGGTGGCCGCTGCGGATGACTTTATCGAAGCCATGCCTGAAGGCTATGACACTGTTGTGGGTGACCGTGGTGTCAAACTGTCAGGTGGCCAGCGGCAGCGGATTGCTCTGGCCCGTGCCGTGCTGCGGGACGCACCGATTTTGCTGCTGGACGAAGCGACCAGTGCGCTGGACGCGGAGAGCGAACGCAAGGTGCAGGACGCGCTGGAAGTTCTGCGCAAGGGCCGCACGACCATCGTGATTGCGCATCGTCTTGCGACCGTGCGCGAGGCGGACATGATCTGCGTCATGGAAAAAGGCCGGGTCGTTGAGCTTGGCAGTCATGATGAACTGGTCGCGGCGGACAAGCTCTATGCGCGCCTGTGCAAAATGCAGTATTTCTCCGACGAAAGTGCGACGGACGCCGCGCAGTAGGTGTTGCGAAACTGAATGGATCCTACCCCTCCGGGCACATCGGAGGGCTGACGGGTCGTCAAGGAGGAGGAGGGCGATGGCTGGGAAATGCCGGCGGTGCACAAATCCGCATCCCCGGACTTGATCCTGGGTCCACTCTTGGTTGCTGTGCAGTTGATTGTTGGCGAGTAGGCTCCGGATCAAGTCCGGAGATACGGCTTGGGTGGCCCGCAAGCAAAAGCACGTCACCTCTCCCCCGACCGCTCAATTGTCCTTGTCCGGTTTATCCGGACAAGCCATTCCGAGCTGCTACTCGCGGCGCAGGATGAAGTCGACGAGGATATCCATCGATTTCATGTGCTGGAACTTTCCGTTGAGGCCTTCGCGGTCATATTCCGTGTTCACCCATGTCATGAAATCGATGGGCTCACGGGCGTTGCGGGCTTCGTACTCTTCCAAGAATGCATCCAGCACGCCGGTCTTGGCCTGGCGGACATGGCCGTAGCGCAGGGAGAGCTGGCTCTTGGCCTCAGTCACTGTCTGGCCTTCCTTCAGCATCTGATAGAGCGCTGACCCGATGCCGGCGCGGTCCGCGCCTGACTTGCAGTGCATGAGGACCGGGTACTCGATGGTGCTAAAAATTTCCCGGGCGCGGTTGAGACGATCGACCTGTGGGGCGCCGCGACTTTCCAGTGGCATATCAATCAGGGTGATGCCGTATTTTTCACACGCCTCGCGCTCCAGCACATAGGAGCCGCAGTTGCGGGCGCCGCGCAGATTAAGAATGGTCTTGATGCCGCGCTCTTTGGCCTGCTTCACCTGGTAGGGCCAGGGCTGGCCGGAGCGCCAGGCGCGCTGGGTGATGGGCGACGCCTTGGCAATCAACAGGCGGACGAACCCATGATCCACAAAGATCATGTCCATATAGGTGCGAAAGCGCTTGCCGAAGGTCGACAGATTGTCCGCTGTGCGATCGATGGCCATGAAGGTACAGGTCCGGGTAGGGTGTGTACGACTGGCAGGAACATCCAGCCATATTGCGGCGCACTATAGGGATTGGGCGGCAGATTGAAAGCCGTTCGGGGAGACTGCTTCGGGCTCATATCACGCGCGTTCCGCAAACCGTGATTTGCAAGACCGCCGGGGGCGTACCCATTTCCCGGCGGCATACATCTGAAGACAAGAAACGCTGAAAACAAAAAGGCCGGTCAATCGGCTGAGACACTGAAGGGGATAAATCCATGAAATCGATAAGTCTGTTGCTGCTGCGCGTGGGCCTGGGCCTGCTCATCTTGATCTGGGCCGCTGTGAAGCTGGGCGCACCGGAGGCGGCCATTGGCGTGTCCGACAAATATTACGGCGGCATGCTGAGCGGTGAGACGCTCATTCTGGTGCTGGGGATTGCTCAGGCGCTGCTGGGCCTGCTGGTCATTCTCGGGTTGTTCCGGGGGCTGGCTTTTCCAGCCATGATCATCGTGCTTGGGCTTGGGGCTGCTGCCGTGTGGCCGTCGCTGATTGACCCGCTGGGACTCATTTTTGGTCAGGACAATGTGCAGATCCTGTTCTTCCCGTCGCTGATCGTGTTCTTCGGCACATTGGTGATGTGGGCGTTCCGCGACGAGGACATGCTGTCGATTGACGCGGTCAGAGGCCGCTAATAGCCAGGATTTAGCAGCGTCTTCAGGCGTTCGCGAAACTGGGTGGCGGCCTTAGGGTCGTCACCCAGACCTGCGGCGGCATACATCTGCCTGCCGACGATGGCCTCGCCAAAGGCGGTGATAGCCGCCAGCAGCATATAGAACCGCGTATCTTCAATCTGCGGTCCCGGGCGTCCTGCGGCTTCGGCCTGCTTGACGCTGGCTTCATGCACCAGGGCCGTCAGTTCACTGAGCATCTGGGTGCCGCTGCCTTTTTCCGCACCTTCAGGCTCCGCGTCAACGCGGCCCGTCAGGGTCAGCCACGCCAGCAGGCGGGCATGGCCCTTGTCTGACAGGGTGGCAAAGACCTCATCCATCATGGCGCCGGTATCAACCGGGCCGGACTGACCTTTTTCAATCACCCCGAACAAGGCCTCGCGCAGATGGCGCATGGTGCGCTCAACCAGCGCTGCCACCAGACCTTCGCGGCTTTGGAAGTGGTGCAGGATGGCCGGGTGGGAAATGCCCACATCCTTGGCGATATCCTGCAGACGGATGCCTTCAGGGCCATTGGAGGCGAGACGCTTTTCAGCCGCGTCGAGAATCAGTCGTCGGGCTTCTTCGCCCGTGCGCCTGACCCGCCGGGGGGCTGTTTGTGTCTTTGTCTCGCTGGCCATATCTGCCCTGGTCCTGATCTGGCCTTGCGGGCCAATCCTTAGAATGCCTTGTGGGTCGGGCTTTGGTGGCTTGCCCCCGCACGCAGCGCCTAGGCGGGTTATGCCCGCGCGGGACGGTCATTGGCAAGTTTGGCGCCAAACGGGTAGCGTCGTGAGCCTGTTCCAAGGGGATCTGACCAGCTTCATGAGTTCTTCCGCCGCCAAACCTGCGCCTGCATCGTCTGTTTCCCGTGAACAGGAATCACCCGGGCAATCGCAGATCTATCCCACGCTGGCGCTGCCCATGCGCAGCCGGCGGCTGGTCATTCGCGATTTTGTGCCCGGCGATCTGGGCGCCCTGCATGCCTATTCAGAACGCCGGGAGGTCACCAAGCATCTGCTGTGGGGCCCCAATTCGGTGGAACAGTCCCGCGCGACGCTGGCGGAGTTCATGACCCAGCAGGGTGCAAACCCGCGCCTGCGGTACGATCTGGCGCTGGGTCTGCCGGGCGGCAAGGCAATTGGGGCGGTGTCCATTCATCTTGATGACATCCGGCTGGGCAATGCTGAAATCGGCTATGTGCTGCATTCAGACTACTGGGGCGGTGGATTTGCGTTTGAAGCAGTGCAGGCTTTGACCGCGCACATTTTTGAGCACTGGCCGCTCAACCGGGTGTGGGCACGCTGCCTTGAAAGCAACAAGGCGTCCCGGCGGCTGCTGGAGCGGCTGGGGATGCGTCACGAAGGTACGTTGTTGCGGGCGGAACGCATTGAAGGCGAGTGGCACAACGTCTTGATGTATGCGCTGCTGGCGGATGAATGGCTGGCGGGAGACCGCTAGGCGTCTTTTTCGGCCGTGGGTGCCGCGCCGCATTCCACCAGGTAGATAAGTGTTTCATTGTCCTGTCTGGTCTCGATGACCCGATGACCGGCCTGTGCGCAAAAATGCGGGACGTCGATGCGGGAGGCGGGGTCTGTGGCCAGCAAGGTCACCTGCTGGCCGGGCTTCAGGGCGCGCAGGGCCTTTTGCAGCTTCAGCACCGGCAGGGGGCAAAGCAGGCCGATTGCATCAATTTCACCCTGTGCAGCCTTGGTCACGGCGTAAACCCTTACAGTCTCTACGTCTTTTGCGCTGTTTGCGTCCGGTTCTGCTTGACCAGAAAACGGTGAAGCCTCTATATCGCAGGCAACGTCTTGGGAGGACACACGTGCTAAATCGAATTGGAAAAGAAGTCACCTATCTGCGTAGCGCCGTGCGCACGCTCGGCCGCCTGAAGGACATTCAGAAGAACCCGACGCGCACCTGGGCAGATATCATCGAAAATATCGCTGCCACAAAGCCGAACAACATCGCCATCTATGGCGAAGACGGCAGCACGATGACCTATGCGCAGCTCAATGAGCGCGCCAACCGCTATGCCCGCTGGGCGCTGGCGTCGGGTGCCCGCAAGGGTGATGCCGTGGCGCTGCTCATGGAAAACAAGCCCGAATACATCGTAGCCTGGCTTGGTATTGTGAAAATGGGCGCGACCGCTGCCCTGATCAACACAAACCTCACAGGCATGGGGCTTGGCCACTGCCTGAACATTTCAGGCGCTGATCACTGCATTGTTGAATCATCGCTGGCAGACAATTTCTTTGGCGCCAAAGAGCATTTTGACCGCGACATCAAGCCGTGGATTGAAGGCGGCTCTGTTCAGGGTGCTGAAGATCTGAGCTCTGCGCTTGATCTTTATTCTGCTGAGCCGCTTCCTGCGGATACCCGCAAGGATCTGAAGCAGGAAGACAACGCGCTTTACATCTACACCTCCGGCACGACGGGTCTGCCGAAGGCTGCGAAGATCACGCATTTCCGCTTGCAGACCATGGCCGGCGGCTTTTCCGCTGCGGCCAATGCGACTGAAAAAGACCGCATGTATGTGGTGCTGCCGCTCTATCACTCTGCGGGGGGCGTGTGTGCCGTGGGCACGACGCTTACCGTTGGTGGCTCCGTCATCGTGAAGCGCAAATTCTCTGCCAGCCAGTTCTGGTCTGACTGCGCCAAGTATGACGCGACACTGATCCAGTATATCGGTGAGCTGTGCCGCTACCTGCTGAACTCGGAAGAAAAGCCGGGCGAAAACAAGCACAAGGTTCGCATGGCGGTGGGCAATGGCCTGCGTCCGGAAATCTGGGAGCCGTTCCAGAAGCGGTTCAAGATTCCGCATATCACCGAGTTCTACGGTGCGACGGAAGGCAACATCGCGCTGATGAACTATGACGGCACGGTCGGCTCCGTGGGCCGAATTCCGGGCTATGCCAAGAACACCTTCAATGTGGAAATCGTGAAGTTCGACGTTGAGAACGAAGAACCTGTGCGTGGACCTGATGGTCTGTGTGTTGCCTGCCAGCCAGGTGAGGTGGGCGAGGCCATCGGCAAGATTGTTGATGACCCGTCCAAGCCGACAGGTCGGTTTGACGGCTATGCGGATGCCAAGGCGACGGAAAAGAAGATCCTTCGCGACGTGTTCGAGAAGGGCGACAAGTGGTTCCGGTCCGGCGACCTGCTGAAGCAGGACAAGAAGGGCTACTTCTACTTCATGGACCGGATCGGTGACACGTTCCGCTGGAAGGGCGAAAACGTGGCGACATCCGAAGTGGCTGAAGCCATTTCCGTGTTCCCGGGTATTTCCGAAGCCAATGTGTATGGCATGGCGATCAACGGTATGGACGGCCGTGCGGGCATGGTGTCCATGGTGGTTGCTGGCGACCTGGACTGGGACAAGTTCAAGGCGCATCTGGATGCCAACCTTCCTGCCTACTCGCAGCCGGTCTTTGTGCGGCTGCAGCCTGAGGTGGAGATCACCGGCACGTTCAAGCACCGCAAGGTGGATCTCGTGAAGGAAGGTTTTGATCCCGATACAATCGAAGACCCGATCTACTTCTTCGATCCGCGCGAGAAGAAATATGTGCATCTGACCAAGCCGCTTTACGACGAAATCCAGACGGGCACGCTGAAGCTCTAGGATTTCTGAACCTCAGGCATAAAGAAGGGCGGCAGTTTCAACTGCCGCCCTTTTTTGTTTCCCGGTCCGTGTCTCCGGGCCTGACCCGGAGTCTACTCGCAGCGGCTTACAGTACAGCGTCGGCGAGTGGGCCCCGGATCGAGTCCGGGGCTACGGTTTTGCGTTATTCAGCAGCCGTCTGAGACTTCTTTTTCTCTTCGTCTTCGTAATGCTGCTGGATGGTGGTCATGGCGGCTGACATGGCCTGACCGATGAACTCCTCTGCATTGTCAGTGGCCCAGCCGAAGCTTTCGCGGCGAGCGTCGTTCATCTTTTCGATTTCCGGCGTCACGTGACGCTGCCACAGCTCGTAGGACTTCTTGGTGTTGTCGAAGTCGGCCCAGTTGTGCGCCAGCTGCAGGAAGCAGCCAAAGCCTGGCATCTTTTCTTCCAGGCGCTTGATCTGGGCGATGGCATCTTCCGGTGTGCCGACAATGCCCTGACCGCTTTCAATCATGGCGTCCAGCGGGTCCTTGTTCTTGTCGGCGTTGGGGGCAGCCATCGGGTTGATGGAGTTGAAGTAGTCGGACCATTTGTGGAAGCCGAACTTCACATTCTCCATCGCCTTTTCTTTTGTTTCAGCGATGTGGATCGGGCCGACAAGGCGCATGCAGTCCGGGTCCATGGTGCGGCCATGTTCCTTGGCCACTTCCTGCGCCACTTGCCAGTTGATGCCCAGAGCGTCATAGCCGCCTTCATTGGTGGCAGCGACGCACAGCATACCCAAACCGTATTTGCCAGCGAGCTTGCCGCCGGATGGTGTCACGGAACTTGCCACGGCGACTTCAGGGTGCGGGCTGGAGTAAGGCGTCAGTTGCAGGCGGGCTTTTTCCAGCTTGTACCATTCGGTTTCCTCGGTGACCGTCTCGCCATTGAACAGGCGCATGATCACGTCGAGCGCTTCCACCATGCGCGGCCGCTGCTTGGCCACCTCAATGCCCAGCATCATGGCGTCGGACGGCAGCAGGCCGGGGCCTGCGCCAAACATGATGCGGCCCTTGGTCTGATGGTCGAGCTGGATGATGCGGTTGGCCGTGGTCAGCGGGTGGTGATAGGGCAGCGAAATGACGCCTGTGCCCAGCTTGATGCGGCTGGTGCGTTCGGCGACGCCCGCAATGAACACTTCCGGCGAGGCAATGATTTCATAGCCGGCTGAGTGATGCTCGCCGATCCAGGCTTCGTCATAGCCGATGCGATCGAGATGTTCGATCAGTTCCATATCGCGCTGGATGCAGAGCGTGGGGTCTTCATCCAGGGGGTGGAAGGGGGCCAGAAAGATGCCGTTGCGCTTCTTGCGTGATTGGGCCTGGGCCATTGTTATTTCCTCCGTGTGCGGTTTTTTGGTTTCTTATTGGGTGCGGGGCCTGAGGCCGCCGAGTATCAGGTTCAGAAGATCATCGTGCAGTTTGGCGATATCGACCTGGGTGCCGGGGCCTGACCAGCGAACGGTGAAAGCCCCCCAGGTGGAAATAAGCGCGGTGGCAGCTAGGGACGGATCGTTGATGGCGGCAAACTCACCGGACGCCTGCCCATCGGCGATGATGTTTTCGACGACATCCACCACTTCGCGGTTGGCGCTTTCAGCAGCTGACACGAGATCGGTCTGGTTGACGAACTCACGGGCCATCTGGCGCATGACGCCCGCATTGGCTTCGTATTCGTCCACCAGCAGACGCACGAAAAGGCGCAGGCGCTGCTCGGCGCTGTTGGCTGTGTCAGGTGCTGCGGCAAGGTCGCTTTGCAGGCGATCCACCAGTTGGGCATTGAACTGCTCAATGAGCGCTGCCTTACTGGCGAAGTGCAGAAAGAACGTCGCCTTGGCAATGCCGGCGGCCTCGCAGATTTCCTCGATGCGCACGGCGTCAAAGCTGCGCTCGGCAAAAAGCTGCATGGCTGCATCAAAGATGTGACGCCGGGTGCGGGCCTTGCGCTGGGTGCGTTTGTCGCCCGTCTTGGTGGTTGAGGATGTTGAAATTGCCCCGGGTCCCTGCGTTCTAGGATTTATAGACTCCAGTCTAGTTTTCGCTGACGCTTTGAGTCAAAGTCAGAGTTAGAAACGACAAAAAGAAAACGCGATGGAGGGAGTTGCGCCATGAAAGCCGCCATTTTTCACGAGGCAGGCAAGCCGCTGACCATTGGTGAGGTGGCGTCGCCGGACCCCGGCCCGCATGAGCTGGTTTTGAAGGTTCAGGCCTGCGGCATTTGTGGTTCCGACCTTCACTGCACCGAGCATGGGCCGTTTGTGCTGCCCGGCAACACGGTGATGGGGCACGAGTTTTCAGGCGAGGTTGTGGGCCTTGGTACCCAGATCGCCGGGCGATTTGCCGAAGGTGACCGGGTAACGGCGCTGCCGATCATCGTGCCGCCGATCCCACCGGCAGGGCAGGAAGACATCGAACCGTGGTTGCGGTCTGATGTACAGACCATCGGCCTTGGTGTGGTGCCCGGCGCCTATGCCGAATATGTGCGGGTGGGCGTGACCCAGACCAAGAAACTGCCGGAAGCCGTCTCCTATGAAATGGGTGCGCTTGTGGAACCGCTGGCCGTTGGCCTGCATGCGGTGAACAGGGCTGAGATGCGCTCGGGCGACAATGTGCTGGTGCTGGGTGCGGGGCCCATTGGCCTGGCGAGCATTGCCTTTGCCCAGCGCATGGGTGCGGCCAATGTCATTGTCAGTGAGATGACGGACCAGCGCCGGGCTTTGGCTGAAAGCGTGGGTGCCACGGGCACCATTGATGCCAAGGGCAATGTGCTGGAGCAGTTCGCCGAACTTACCGGCGCCATGATGCCTGACGTAGTGATCGAAGCTGTGGGCATTCCCGGCATGGTTCAGCAGGCGATTGATTTTGTGAAACCAAAAGGCCGTGTGGTGGTGGTTGGCGTGTGCCAGCAGCAGGACCAGATGATGCCGATGGTGGCGATCATGAAAGAGGTTGGTGTGCAGTTCGTGCTCGGCTATGAGCCGCGCGACTGGGACACGGTGTTGTCCTTCATGGCCAATGACCGGCTCAAGGTTGAGCATCTGGTGACGCATCGGGTGGGATTTGACGCGTTTCCAGATGCATTTGAAGCGCTGCGCACACCCAGCGACCAGTGTAAGGTGATGCTGAAGCCCGCGTAGCGATCACGCCTGTTCACGGAAGGCCTGCTGAAGTGTGAAGCGGCGTGGGTTGCGTGATGCCGCCTGCGTGGCGATGTTTATCGACACAAACAGTCTACCGCATGGGGGATAAAATCATGCTTCGTTGGATCATTCTTGCCGGAACACATGGCGGCGCGCTCGCCGTTGGTTTTGCTCTTGGTATCTATCTGCTGCCCATTCTCACCGCGCCTGAGGGGCCGGGCGAAACCGTTCTGGCTGAAAGCGCCAAGTCGGCGGTGTATGAAGCTGAGTTCACCCGCGAGCTGGCGGGCAGCGACTTCCTGCATTGGGGCGAAGGCACCGTCAGCATCACGCCGACACAGGTGGTGCACACAGGTGCGCTTGCTCCGGGACCGGACTATCAGCTGTATCTGGCCTCCGAATTCGTCGAGGATGAAGCAGGCTTTGAACGCATCAAGGCCTCTGCCAAGCGCATTGGCAGCGTGAAGACCTTTGACGGGTTTCTGGTGGATGTGCCCGAAGGTGTGAATGTCGCCGACTACTCCACCGTCATCGTGTGGTGCGAGAGCTTTGGCGAATTCATCACGGCTGCAGAGTATCAGTAGAGCTTAAATTGGAATCGCCTTTTGACGGGGTGCCGAGTGATCTCAGATAATGGAGCAGCGCGCCCGCATGTATTGCAACGACATTGCTTCCCACCTGTCGCACTTTTATCCCTTTGGGGATCTTATAGAAGGCTGCCGGGTGGCTGAATAGAAACTCCTGATCAACGCGGTGTCCAAGCGCGATGTGATCAAACTGCAGCCCCGGTATCAATCCGCCACATTCAGCAAGCTCTAGACCGTCTGCCTTTCCCGGGATGGTTATCCTGCTGTGCTCTGGCTGAGCGTAAAAGTCTCTCAACCAAGTGTCAGGTTCGTTCCAGTGCTTCAGGAACAGCAGATACTGCTCACCGACTCTCAAGGAAGCATGTCGCCCAAAGGTGATCTGCGTAGGCGCTGGTTGGCCTTGTAGAGGTCGGATGTGCTCTATCACGGTTGCCTCATATTGAAAGCCGCAAGTATCCCAATCCGTTTTCCGTTTAGTGGATGAAGTGACTTTGATGACGGCGACCATGTCGGATACATCGTGCCGGTGCTGGAATTCCACGGAGTAAGTCGTGGCAAGCGATTCCTGAAGGCTTGCCAAGCCGACGATGAATGCAACAAGCGCGGCTACCGCCAAATGGTGGGCTCCTCCATTCTGCCGATCTTTGGGTGGAGCCATACCGTCTCTAGCTGCGTGGTGCCTGGGCCAGGGCGGCATGCAGGACGCCGAGCCACGGGGCCTGTTCTTCCATGGGGGCGGCTGAGCGGATCAGGCCGCGGCCAAGCGCGTCATCCCAGGTGAGTGTTCCTGCCAGCAGATTGTCGATCACATAACGTGTTGTGAAGAATCGTGGGCCTTCGCCTTCAAGGCTGATGCCGCGTAGGTCTGCACTTGGGCCACCGGTGCTCGCTGTCAGTTCCAGCCAGCGGAATTCGTGGATCAGCAGGATATGCGCGCTGCCATCGATGTGCGGTCCGGCTGACAGGCCTTCCAGACGCTCATCGAGAGCCGCAACAGTGACGCTAGTCTTGTCGGCGCGCCACTCATGTTGCAGTTGCCCGGTTTCGGGTGTCCATCTGTCGCCGTGCAGGGATCCCTTCTCGGATTCAGCCACTTCGGCCTGAAGAACGCCTTCGGCTTCCGGGAAGATGTTGAACAGCATGGCCAGCATGACAGCGCCGCCGCACGCCGAAGCGGGTGTCGCAAGCATGGATGCAATGACGGCGATTCCTGCCAGTCGGCCCAGACGGTTCATTCCGTGTCCCCCCGTTACCCACCTTCTTTGCAGGCGTTGAGCGGAGTATAGCACATCTTGTGTAGGGCACCTGATCGGCAGGCGGTCGGCTTTTTTAGCCCGGCAGAACCCAGAAGCCCGCCCGTGGGAAGTGGACGACGACTTCGCCGACGCGGTCGTCGCTGCGCCTGATGGCGATTTGGCTGGCGCTTGAGGAGACGAGCGTGCCTGCTATCGGGTCGCGGCCATAGTCGTCGGCCATGACCTGCACGGCCATGCCGGGCTTGAGGCCGTTTGGCTCGTGGGGGTCTTCCTGCTCGTAGGCTGTGCTGGTGGCGTCCTTCGCGATGGCAATGGCGTCTTCAGTGCTCATTTCGTGGCGGGTGCCGTGGCCGATATTGCGCACGCGCAGTTCCCACGCCTGCACGGCCTTGAAACTGTCAAACAGATCGCCGCCATCCGGGTTGGCAGCGCGGGCAAACCAGATGTTGTAGTAGGCGGAGGCATCCGTAAGGCCGGGCTTGTCGCCGAGCAGAAACTTGCGTCCATCCGCAAGCTGGCTTTCCAGCATCGCCAGATGGGCGCGCATCTGTTCGAGCATGATGGGAACAGCCTGTTTCATCTCGTCCGTATTGAACGAACGGCCTGAGAGCGCCTCGCGGTCTTTCTTGAAGCTTTCATCCACATGCTCACCGATGCTGCCGAAGGTGATGGCGACATTGGCCTGGAAGACTTCGCGGTCTGTCCAAAAGCCGAGTGCCGCGCCCAGTCCGTTTCCGTCCGGCAGGGCTGTTGTGGGGAAGCGGCGCTCCAGCTCGCGGACGATGATCTGGCTGTCGCAATAGATGTCTGCACCGATCTGCATCACCGGGATCTTGCGGTAGCCGCCGGTCAGGCACACGAGGTCCGGCTTGGGCATGATGACGGGCTGGTCAACCGCGTGCCACTCAATGCCCTTGATGCCGAAGATGATCCGCACTTTTTCAGAGAAGGGCGAGATTTCGTACTGATGGAAAATGATCTTGTCGGACATGTGAGTTGTCTCCGGAGGCGGATGAAGGATTTACGCGAAGGGCCAGACGAAACGAATGGTGTCGTTCTTGATGCCGTCGACCACGATGTCGAGGCCACCGGAGCGGACCATCCACTCAAGGCGGTGATCGCGGTACTGACGTTTGAACTGGCCGGTTGAAATGAGATCGCCGACCTGCGCCATGTCGCTGAGGGAGGCGACGGCTTCGGTCTGGGTTTCTTCAATTGATGGCCGGGCATTGGCGCGCACCAGCCACTGGCCCAGCGGCGTGCCGGGCTTGGGGCCAAGGTCGAAGCCCGCCGCGCCATTTACCAGCGGTGCAATGGCGCAGTCGGCATAGCCAATGGTGCGGCCACCGAACCACTGATTGTCGCCGAGGTGTTTTTCAAGCCAGGCATGGGCCTGGGCCAGCTGTTCGGCGGCAGCGGCGGTCAGGCGGTCGGCGGCGGCGCCGGTTGCGCGCTTGAAGAAATGGATTTCGCCCAGGGCCCAGGTGATGGCTTCGTAGTGGGTGTCCATCATCTCCTCCAGCATGCGCGCATGGGCGCGGGCTGCAGGCTCTTTGAGCAGCAGTGCCGGGTCCGGCCAGGTTTCCTCGATGTATTCAAGAATGACGGTCGACTCGAAGATCGTCACGTCGCCGTGGATGAGTGCGGGCACTTCGATGCGCGGGGACGCGTCACGAAACTCGCCGCCGGCAAGGCCGGTGCCGATCGAGTCCGGCAGCTTTGCCGCGAACGCGACGCCTTTCTCGCGCAGGGCGATCTTGCACTTCTGGGCATAGGGCGAGAGCGGGTGTTCGTAGATCGTGACGTCTGCCATGGGCTTGGCCTTTTCAGGATGCGTTTGATACGCCGGTTGCGATTTTCTCAAGGCGGCCTTCTGGCACCGGACCGGACTCGATTTCGATATCCATGGTCTCCAGGAAGGAACAGACCATCTGATAGACGCCGACAATGACAAGCAGTTCGGCTGTCTGGTTGTCGCCGAGATGGGCATGTACTGCATCGAAGGTCGTGTCTGACGCGCGGGTGTTTTCCACCACGTCGTCGGCAAAGGCGAGGGCTGCGTTCTCGATGTCGGTGAGAAGAGGCGAGGGCAGCGGCGCGCCTGCCGCCATGATGCGGTCTTCGGCCATGCCAAGCTCACGGGCGACGCGCTCATGGTGCCAGACTTCATACTGGGCGCTGCGGCTGTGGCCGACCCGCAGGATCACAAGTTCGCGCAACTCAGGGTCGAGGGTGCCGTCATTCAGGTAGGCATTTACCAGCGCCATGAAGGGCGCGAAGGCCGCGCCGGAGCGGGCCATCATCTTGAAGACGTTGAGGTCGGGCAGGTCCGCCAGCAGGGCAGCGTTTTCAGGTGTGATGTCGTCGGTTTCCGGATAGGGAATGCGTGGCACGGATCAGCCTCTGCGTTTGTCGAGTTCGGCCATCCAGCCGAACAGGGTGGCGGTGTCCGGGCGCGGATCGCCGGAAAACTCGTGATAGAGCGTTGCAACATTGACGGCGATGCGTTCGCCGTCGCCCCAGCTGTCATAGTCGCTCATGTCGATGTCCTGGGCTGCCTCAAAGCAGGAGAGGCCGGCGTCATAGCGCTTACGGGCTTCGTCGCGGACATAGACCAGATATTGCTGCAGGGCTTTGACGCCGCGCTTGTCGGTGATGGGGCCGTGGCCGGGCACGACCGTATCCACGTCCATGGCGCAGATGGCGTCACAGGCGTTGATCCAGTTTTCGACGGGGCCTTCCCACAGAATTGGATGACCTTCGATGAAGAGGATGTCGCCGGTGTAGACGGTCTTGTTGTCGGGCACGTGCACGATGATGTCGCCGGGCGTATGTGCCGGGCCGACACTCAGCAAATGCACGTCCTTGTTGCCGACTTTGCGGGTCAGGGAACCTTCAAAGGTGGTGGTGGGCAGGGTGGGCGTCACGCCCTTGAAATCAAACACGCCGAAGCATTTGGTGAGGTAGGCCCCAAGGTCGCCAAGATCCGGTGCCGCCTCGAGGAAACCCACCAGCATTTCAGGTGGCTCATGGGCCATGGCTTCTGCGGCCAGTTTGTGGGCGATGATCTCCGCGCCCTCGCAGCACTCATTGCCGTAGCAATGGTCGCCATTGTGGTGGGTGTTGACCAGCATGCCGATGGTGTCAGCCGCCTTGGGCTCGGCCTTGCGATAGGCGTCCAGCATGTCGCGGGTCAGGGGTACGTCGAACAGGGTATCGACGATGAGCGACTGATCGCCATCAACGATCATGCCGGAGTTGGACCAGCCCCAGCCGCCATCAGGCTGAAGCCATGCATAGGCGCCGTTGCCCAGCTCATGCAGACCCTTGGTGTAGGTGTATTTGGGAATGCCCAATCCAGTTACGTCGATGCCCATGATCTGGTCTCCTGCGTTGTGCGAGGTGGCTATTTGGTGCGGGTGACTTTGGCGAGATCTGGAACCTCGCCGTCTTCAAGGTCAACCTCGAAGGTTTCAAGGTAGCGGGACACCAGCATGTAGAAACCAACGGTGATGGTGAGTTCCTGCAGCTGGCGGGGCCCAAGTTTTTCGAGCAGCGGATTGAAGGTGGCGTCGGACGCTTTGACGTTTTTGAGAATGTCATCGGTGAAAGCCATGACTTGAGCTTCGATCTCGGTCAGGTCTTTGGTGTCACCGGTGCGGGCAGCTGAGATGAGCTCTTCGCGCATCTTCATCTGGCGAGAGATTGTTTCGTGCTGCTGCACTTCGTAGGCCGCGCCGGACAGGTGACCGACACGCAGGATGGCAAGCTCGCGCAATTCCGGATCGATTTCTGTTTCAGAAAGAATGCCGCCGCCGAACTGCATGAAGCGTCCAAACAGCGGGCCGGTGTGGGCAAGCATTTTGAAGATATTGATGGGCGGTGCGTTCTCAAATGCCTTGGCGGAGAGGCCCTCCAGCGTGCTGGGGTCTGCGTAGTCGATGCGTGCCATTTGTTTTCCCTCTGTATCCGGTCTTTTTGCAACGTGTTCTTGTGAATTTGACACTCTGTCATTTGACGTTCTGTCAGGGGCCGGAGCAGCAGCATAAACCGCTGTCTGCCCGCAAAGCGAGCAGACTCACTGCTAATTCGGGGCAATTTCACTGCAAAAAAGCACCGTATGTTGCGTGTTGTGATTGCCAGCGTGCCACCACGCGCTAGACTTATCGCCAAGAGAAGACGTTAAAGCCCCGGAATTAAAAGGGGCATCTTGGGGAGCGAGACATGATTGATTTCGACAACATCAAAGTGATTGGTGACATCACGCGCTATCAGGCGCGGACACGTCCTGACCACATCGCGCAGGTTTTCGAGGGTCGTGAGACGACCTATGGGGATCTGGACAAACGCGCCTGCCAGGTCGGGCAGGGGCTGATTGCCGAGGGCATGAAGAAGGACGGCCGCATTGCCTTCATGGGCAAGGGCTCGGACCACTATTTTGAAATGCTCAACGGGGCCTTCAAGGCGGGCTCGGTTGTGGTGGGCGTCAACTGGCGTCTGGCCGGACCGGAAGTTGAGTACATCTTGACTGACAGCCACTCGGAAATCGTGTTCGTCAGCGAAGATTTCTACGACACGGTGGGCGCAGCGCTCGCAAATTGCCCAAAGGTGCGCAAGGTCATTGCCCTTGATGGCGGGCATCCGGAATGGGAATCCTTCACCGAGTGGCGCGACAAGTTTGAAGCCACGGACCCGCATATCGACATGGGGCCCGATGACGACATCATTCAGCTCTACACATCCGGCACTACCGGGTATCCAAAGGGCGTGCAGCTGACCAACGCCAACTACATTTCCGTGCTGGATCAGGCGGAGCGTGCCGGCTGGGCGCAGTGGGAGCCTGAGGACAAGAACCTCGTGGTCATGCCGCTGTTCCATGTGGCCGGTGTGAATGTGGGCGTGATCGGCCACGCGCAGGGCTGCACCAACATCATCATGAAGGATGTGGACCCGGCGGGCATTCTGGATGCCATCACCGAGCAGCGCGTGTCCATTGCGTTCATGGTGCCGGCGGTGATCCTGTTCCTGACCATGATGCCGAATGTAAAGGAGGTGGATTACTCCTGCCTGCGTTACATTCTCTATGGTGCATCTCCCATTCAGGAAGATCTGTTGCTGCAGGCGCAGGACCTGTTCAAGTGTAACTTCATTCAGGTCTATGGCCTGACGGAAACAACCGGCGGCGGCACGGTGCTGAAGCCGGAGGATCACGATCCTGCGCGCGGCAAGCTGCGCTCATGTGGTCAGCCAAGCCCGGGCGTTGAAGTCCAGATCATTGATGAGGACGGCAAGGAAGTGGCGACCGGCGATGTTGGTGAAATCATCATCAAGTCCGGCTGCATCATGAAGGGCTACTGGAACCGTCAGGAAGCCACCGAAGGGGCGATCAAGAACGAGTGGTTCTATACGGGCGACGCTGGCTACAAGGACGATGAAGGCTTCGTCTACATCCATGACCGGGTGAAGGACATGATCGTGTCCGGCGGTGAAAACGTGTATCCGGCGGAAGTCGAGAACGCACTCTTCAAGCATCCCGAGATTGCCGACGTGGCTGTTGTCGGTGTGCCGGATGAAAAATGGGGCGAAGCTGTGAAGGCCATTGTTGTGGCTGAGCAGGGCAAGTCTCCGGACCCCAAGGAAATCATCTCCTGGGCCAAGACACAGATTGCGGGCTACAAGGTGCCCAAGACGGTGGACTTCATTGATGCGCTGCCGCGCAATCCGTCCGGCAAGATCCTGCGCCGCGAGCTGCGTGATCCGCATTGGGAAGGTCACGACCGCAAGGTCGGCTAACTTGCTTCATACGAGACGACGAGACGAAAGGCGCGCCCTGACATCCAGACTTGGATAGGGGCGCGCCTTTTGTGCTTTAGTGGGAAAAAACATATCCGAGGACACGCCCCATGAGTGAAGCCGCCAAAGTCGACGACAGCCTGCCACCCTTCAAGCCGCTGCCGCAAAAGCCGCCGAAAGTAACGGTGGAGCATCTGGCTGACGGGTCAGTGACCATCGCATCCGACTATCCCCTGGGAGACATGCCGCGCAGCGTGCCCCATATGCTGGATGATGCCGCCCGCGACCACCCGGCGCGCAACTTCATCGGCGAGCGTGACATGGCCGGCGCGTGGCAGTTCGTGACCTATGGTGAGGCGAGCGCCAAGTCGGACGCCATCGCGTCGGCCCTGCTGGCGCGGGGCATGGGGCCGGATACACCGCTGATGACCCTGTCTGGCAATGCCATTGAGCATGGCGTGCTGATGCTCGGCGCCATGAAGGCGCGGGTGCCGGTGGCGCCCATCTCCGTGCCCTATTCGTTGATGAGCCCGGGGCATGAGAAACTCAAGCATGTGGTGAAGGTCACGCAGCCCAGCATGATCTATGTGGACAATGCGGAGCTGTTTGCCGGTGCCATTGCCGACATTGACATGGAGGGCATCGAACTTGTGGTCTGCGAAGCCAAGTCCGGCGCGGCAGACAAGGTGCCCGATGGCGCACAGACGTATGAGTTGCTGTGTCTGTCACCGGTGGACCGCGAGGCGGTCCAGGCCAGCATGGACCAGATCGATCACGAGACGGTGGGCAAGTATCTGTTTACGTCCGGCTCCACCGGCATGCCCAAGGGTGTGTTGCAGACCCAGGGCATGATGTGCGCTGTGGTGGCCGGCCAGGAAGCGTTGCGCGACGAAGAGCCGGACTCGGACGAAGTACCTGAAACGCTGGAATGGATGCCCTGGAACCACATTTCCGCGGGCAATATCAGCTTCAACAACGTGCTGAACAACGCCGGCACCCTGTATCTGGATGCGGGCAAGCCGATCCCCGGCATGTTTGACCAGACGATTGCCAATCTGCGCGAAGTGTCGCCGCAGGTTTTCGGGTCAGCGCCCATTGCCTTTGCGATGCTGGCGGATGCGATGGAGCGCGATAAGGATCTGCGCAAGAGTTTCTTCGCCAAGCTAAAATACATGGCCTATGGCGGTGCGACGCTCTCCAATGATCTGTATGACCGTATGCAGGCCCTGGCGATTGCCGAGACAGGCATGCGGATGCCGTTCACGACCATGTATGGCGCGACGGAGACGCAGGGCATTACGGTTGTCCACTGGATCACCGAGCGTGTGGGGCTGATCGGTCTGCCGCTGCCGGGGCTGACACTCAAGCTTGTGCCCAACGGCACCAAGAAGGAAGTGCGCGTCAAGGGAGCAACGGTGACGCCGGGCTATTTGAATGATCCTGATAAGACGGCGGACGCCTTTGATGAAGACGGCTTCTACAAGCTGGGGGACGCAGGCAAGTTCGTGGATCCGGATGATCCCGCCCAGGGCCTGGTTTTTGACGGGCGGGTGACCGAAGACTTCAAACTCTCGTCGGGCACATGGGTGTCGGCAGGCACGCTGCGGGCTGACGTCGTGGCGGCGGCGTCGCCATTGCTGCAGGACGCGGTGGTGTGCGGGCTGGACAAACCCTTTGTGGCGCTGCTGGCATGGCCGAACATGGCAGCGGTTGCAGAGCTCGCTGCCGGTGCCTCAACGCCAGAGGAAATGGTGAAGCACCCGGCTGTTGTTGCGGCGGTCAAGGACAAGATTGCCGCGCACAACAAGGATGCGGGCGGATCATCGGGTCGCATCAAGAGGGTGCATCTGATGACGGAGCCACCGTCCATTGACGGGCATGAAATTACCGACAAGGGCTACATCAATCAGCGGGCGACGCTTGAGCGTCGCGCTGCTCTGGTGGATGTGCTTTATGCGGATGACCCCGATGACGGGGTGATCGTGATCTAAATGTAGTCGGTATCCCCGGGCCTGACCCTGGGTCCACTCGCCCTTGCTGCGGTTTGTAGCGACTGCGAGTAGGCTCCGGGTCAAGCCCGGAGACACGGTGGGTGCTGGTCCAACGAAATCCGTATCCCCGGACTTGATCCGGGGTCCACTCTTGGTTGCTGCGGTGTATGACGCAGCGCTTTGGTTGGGCGCGCGACCCCGAGACACGGTTATTGCTTGTCGGCTTTGGCGATGCACTCCAGCAGCAGGTCAAGCTGGGCCTTGCCGAAGGCGCGCATGTTGTCGATGCGGGTGTCCATGCCTGTTTCCACAAGTCTGGCATCGCAGACGGGGCCGGACACTGCCACCACGGCTGTGCCGGGCTTGGGGCCGTAGGGGGAGCCTGCGGGACCGGCGGCGCCCATTTCGCTTGTGGTCCAGTCACATTGCATCTGTCGGCGATAGCCGTCCGCCAGTTCCTGCGCGAAGGGGGGCGTGAGGGGTTCAAGCCCCTTGAGGTTCAGGGTCGTGCGGTCTCGGATGGCGCGGCCGGCCTGGGGCGTATAGATGACTGTCCCGCCCAGAAAGAACGCCGAGGCGCCGGGCTGGGCAATCAAAGCCGCGGAGACAAGACCGCCGCCTGCGCTTTCACCGATGGCAATGGCCTCGCCACGGGCCTTGAGAATTTCTGCAACCTTTTGTGCGAGCGGCAATAGCGTTTCCAAATTGTCAGCCTTTGTTGAGTGGGGCAGGGTTCACGCCTGCACATTGATTGAGGAACAGAATGCATGAGTGGACGTGTTCTTGCCATCGCCCGGTGCCTTGTAAAGCGCGGGCCAATGGAACTGCTGCGCGAAACCGCAATCAGTCTTGATAAAGGCGTTGAGGGGGACCCGCGCGGCCACAAGAAAGGCCGTCAGGTGACCGTCATTTCGCGGGAAGCATGGGAGGCCGCGTGCACCGACCTTGGCAAGGAGCTGGACTGGACCACAAGGCGGGCGAATGTTCTGGTGGAAGGCGTTGACCTGGCCTTCACCAAGCACCGGCAGCTGCGCATTGGTGAGGTGCTTTTCACCATCGCCATGCAGACGCAGCCATGCTTCTTGATGGATGAGTTTGAAAGTGGACTTAAAGATGCGCTGAAACCTGATTGGCGCGGTGGGGCCTGTTGCACTGTTGAAAAGGCAGGCATCATTCGGGTGGGTGATCCGGTGGAGGTATTGGCGTGAGTGACGTAACGGCCCATGACGTGGTTGAGTTCTGGCTGACAGCGGGACCGAAAAAATGGTTCAGCAAGGACGAAGCATTTGATGCGGAAATCGCATCACGGTTTGGCGATGCCGTGGTAGCAGCGGGTGAAGGCCACTATGCGGACTGGGCAGGCACTCCGGAGGGGGCGCTGGCGCTGGTCATTTTGATGGACCAGTTTCCGCGCAATCTGCACCGCGGGTCAGCCAAGGCCTTTGCTTATGACGCCCGCGCGCTGGCTGTGACCCAGCAGGCCATTGCGGACGGGCACGACATGGCCACGGACGAGGAGAACCGTTCGTGGTTCTACATGCCCTTCATGCATTCAGAAGCGTTGGCTGATCAGGAGCGGTGCATTGAACTGGTGAGGGAGCGCCTGCCCAAGGCGGAGGACACGTTGAAATTCGCCATTCTGCACCGTGATCTGATTGCGCGTTTTGGCCGGTTTCCCCACCGGAATATCCTGTTTGGTCGCGACAGCACCCAGGAGGAGAAAAATTACCTCTCTAGCGAAGGGGCTTTTTCCGGCTAGACTGCGGGCAACACAAAACACGACAACAATTTGAGGAAACGCAATGTCACTTGATCCCCAGGTGGAGGCGATGCTCGCCCAGCTTGCCGAAAACCCGGCACCAAAGTTGTGGGATTTGCCGCTGGATGATGCGCGTGCCACGTATGAAGGCATGGCAGCGGTATTGGATCTGCCGGACGCACCCATCGGCAAGACGGAAGACATTTCCATTCCCGGCCCTGCGGGCGACATTCCCGCGCGCGTTTATACGCCGGTTGCCGGTGGCAGCTCGTCGCTGCCGTGCCTTGTGTTCTTTCACGGCGGTGGTTTTGTGATCGGCAATCTTGTGACCCACGATGCCCTGTGCCGGACACTCGCCAACGAAGCAGGCGTGCGCGTTGTGGCGGTGGATTACCGGCTGGCGCCGGAGCACGTGTATCCGGCAGCAGCGGATGACTGCTACGCGGCGACCAAATGGGTGGAAGCCAATGCGGGAACGCTTGGCATCGACCCCAACTCCATTGCGGTAGCCGGGGACAGTGCGGGCGGCAACCTTGCCGCTGTTGTATGCCTGATGGCGAAAGCCAAGAAGGGCCCGCAGATCGCGTTTCAGATGCTGATCTATCCCACCACCGACTTTACAGACGCCGACCAGTGGGGATCACGCACGGAATTTGCCGAAGGCTACTTCCTTGAAAAGGAAACCATGCGCTGGTTTGAAGGTAATTACATGGGCGGCAATGATGCGGCGCGCTCCGAGCCGTTTGCCTCCCCCCTCAGTGCCGATGATCTTTCCGGGTTGCCACCGGCCTATGTGATTACCGCCGGGTTTGATCCTCTGCGGGATGAAGGCAAGGCCTATGCGGATGCGCTCAATGCGGCGGGCACCAAGGCTGAATACGTTGACTATCCGGGCATGATCCACGGTTTCTTCAACATGCAAGGTGTCCTTGATGTATCGAAGGAAGCGGTGAAGGTCGCGGCGGACAAGCTGGCGGCGGCGCTGGCGCATTAACCTCCAGTGCCGTGTCCCCGGGCTTGACCCGGGGCCTACCCGCCTGCGCCAAACTGATCAGCAAGCAAGAGTGGACCCCGGGTCAAGCCCGGGGACGCGCGGGTGGCAGGGTTAGCCCAGCACCTTGCGGGGGTTCATCACGCCTTTGGGGTCGATGGAGTTTTTGACGGCACTCAGGGTCTGCATGCCGATGGGGCCTTTTTCCTGACCCAGCCACGGGGCGTGATCCGTGCCCACACCATGGTGATGGGAGATTGTGCCGCCATTGGCAGCGATGGCATCCGAGGCTGCGCGCTTGATCGTCAGCCATTGCTCGATTTCACCTTCCAGCCCGCCATCGTGGCGGCGGGGAAACACGAAGGTGAAGTAGAGGCTGGCACCATCCGCATAGGCGTGGCTGATATGGGCCATGACAATGCCCTGCTGGCCGGGGCCATCAAGGGTTTCCTTGGTAGATGTGGCGATGGCGTCGGTGACGGCCTTGTGCAGCGTTTCGATGTTGGACCAGAAGGTGGATGTTTCCAGCGTATCGACGCCCAGGCCGTGATCCATCATCGGGTCACGGACCATGGGGCCGTGGAAGCGGCCAGCCTTCCAGCTTGTGCCGGGAGACTTGCCTGCATGCAGACCGCCGGTCGCAGCGATGATCCGGGCGGCGCGATCTCGCGCATAGGACACATTGACCGCGCTGCCTTCCATGCCGATCAACAGCACGCAGGGTTTGTCGGCATAGCCGCGCAGGCGCAGATAGGCGTCGGCGAGATTGTCCTTGATGCCTTTTTCCTTGCCGACGCTTGAAAGCGTGCGGAAGAAGTAGGTTTCGTCTGGGTCTGACAGGCGCAGCATGGCAGTGGGAATTTCCGCCTGCACGATCTGGCGGATGGCGTCAGCACCTTCCGCAAAGCTGCGGAAGAGATAGCCGCGGTAATCCTCCGTTTCCGGAACATCATGAATTTTGAATGTCGCCTGGGTGATGATGCCCAGCGTGCCCTCGCTGCCGGCCACCAGCTGGTTGAGGTTGGGGGCGGCTGCAGACCCCGGTGTGGCTTCCGTGCGCCACAGGCCGGAAGGCGTGGCGACATGGGCAGACACCAGCCATTTGTCAGCGCGGCCATAGCGGATGGAGTTTTGGCCTGCGCCGCGCGCGGCCACCCAGCCACCAAGGGTTGAATACTCAAAGCTCTGGGGATAGTGGCCAAGGCGCACGCCGTGGTTCGACAGGGCTGTGTCCAGCGCCGGACCATAGATGCCCGCCTGCGCGGTTGCCGTCATGGCGGTTTCGTCAATGCTCAGCAGGGACGCCATCAAGGTGGTGTCGACCGTGATGCACAGGCGGGTTTCACCCTCCTCACGGGCAGTGACGCCACCAACGACGCTTGAGCCGCCGCCATAGGGCACGAGCACGATGTCACTGGCTGCGGCAAACTCGACGAGCCGCTGCACTTCTTCTTCGCTGCGCGGATAGACGACTGCGTCCGGCGCGTTGGAGATGTTGCCGGCACGCATCCACAGCAGGTCATGGTAGCTCTTGCCGCGGGCGTGGAAGGCGCGCTCGTAGTCGCCCACATGTACCTGATTGGCGCCGACGATGCGCTCCAGCTCAAGGCGCGTTTCGCCATCAAGGCCGGACGCAGGCACGGTGCAGTCGCTCAGGTCCTTGGCCGGCGTTTTGGGCAGGGGTGACGAGATGCCCAGTGCATCTGCGATCCAGTCCCATGCGGGGGATCCATCGGGCAGGGCGTCTGGCTGGGCGGTTGGACCCCAGCCATTCCAGCGCAAACTTGTGCGATCAATCGTCATGTCTTTGCCCTTTGATGGGGTGGTCTGCCCAGGTTGTTCGTCTTACGTGCGCAGTCTGATCGCTTTTGGCAGAATTTCAAAGCTCGCGGGGAGGCGACCTGGTGCCTCACCGTCGATATCAATCAGGACTTCGGCGTTTTCGTCGATGGGCAGGGCGAGCAACGTGCTGGTGCGGGTGGCGATGACTTTCGGGCTTTGGATGTGTGTGCCCTTGTAGAGGTCGCCATCGCCCGCCACGAGGTCCTTCAATGTCGTATCAGTCATAATGACCACGTCGAACACACCGTCATCTGGTTCTGCCATGGGGGCCATGTGCATGCCGCCGCCAAAATACTGTCCGATGGCAACCGCCGCCGTGCCGACATTGAAAACTTCGTCGTAGCGTTCATCCATTTTTATGCGCACGGGCTCGGGCTTGTAGCGCAGGGCGGCCCACAGTGTGCACCAGGCGAAGGTGAACTTGCCGCCGAGCATCTTTGGCCATGTGGCCTTGTTGACGGCGCGGTCCACGACACCGGATAGGCCGAAGCTGGCGATGTTGTTGAAGTAGCGGGTTTCCTTCGAGCCATCGTCGGCGACATAGGAGATGCGGCCAAGATCCACGCTGCGGGCGTCACCGCGGGCGCAGATGTCTGCGGCCTGCTCGATGTCCGTGGGAATGCCGAAAGTGCGGCGATAGTCGCCGCCCGTGCCCGCAGGCAGGATGGCGAGCACCGCATCGGGATTGATCAACCGGGCGTTTTCAAAAAAGCCGTTGATGCATTCATGAATGGTGCCGTCGCCGCCGACAGCGATGATCTGATCCGCGCCGTCCTTGAGGGCCTGAGTGGCGAGCCGGGCTGCGTCCCACGGCCCCGTCGTCAATGATGTCTCGACGGGCAGGCCTGTGATGGGCGTAACGGCGCGGTTGATGGTGGCCAGCAATTCGTCCCAGCGTTTGGAGGTGCTGCCGCCTGCTGATTGCGGATTGGCGATCACATGCACTTTTGCGCCATCGGTCAGCGCAAAGGGCTTTGGTGCCTGGCTTGTTGCGGGCGCGTCACTCATGACACTACCGCCCGCCACGACATGTCTGGCCTAGGCGGCGTCGTCGCGTGTGGCGAAGCGCAGTTCCGCTTCGGCAATCTGGCGTTCTTTTTCACCCGGATCCCATCCCAGTTCATCGCCGGCAATGTCAGCGATTCGTCTCAGCGTATCGTGGCCGGGATGGCCCAATGTGCCAAGGCCTGTGCGGCGCTGGAGAATATCGTCCAAGGAGCGCGCCATCTCGGTGCGGATGGAATACAGCACCTGCGCGCCGATGGTCGGCGAGATGTTGGACAGGGGCTCCAGCAGCTCCGGCTTGCCCTCGTGCTCGGCCACATCCACCACATCGTCCAGTCGGCTGCCATAGTTGCGGGCGAGATTGCGCACGACATCCTGAGGCATGTTGGGCAGGCGGGAGAGGGCAGCTGCTTCAAACTCGCTGTAGCGGGTAATTTCCCCACCCTGCACGGGCGTCTGGGCGGTCGTGCATCTGGCGGGGGCCTTGCCGAGTTTTTCGTAGGCCATGTCCGTCACTTCTTCGGCCAGATGCCGGGAGGTAGTCCATTTGCCGCCAAGGGCCGACAGCAGGCCGTCCAGACCTTCGGTGCCGTGATCGAAGATTTCAGCGGCGCGTGAGGCGCTGTAGCTGTCTTTTTCTTCATCGTTCGGATTGGTGTCTACCAGCGGGCGCAGGCCCGCGTAGAAATGTTCCACGTCATCGCGGGTCAGATTCAGGCCGGGAAGGCCCGTATTAATGATCTCGATGAAGTCGCCGATGTCCTTTTCACTGACGCCCAGCTCATCCGGCTTGCCGTTAAACACCGTGTCGGTGGTGCCGATGATGGTGTGGTCGCGCCAGGGAATGACGAAGAAGTGCCCGCCGCCCTTGGGCAGTACAGCCAGCGCCATGTTGTCGGTCAGCTTGCGGGTAATGAGGTGGATGCCTTTGGAGCGGATGAGACCGCGCGACGGCTTGCCGCCTTTTTCTGCCAGCGCCATCACGATGTCGCCCCACGGGCCGGTGGCGTTGATGGTGAGGTCCGCCTTGATTTCGTGGCTGCTGCCATCCAGCAGGTCTGTGACGCGGGCACCAGTGACCTTGCGTTTGGCGCCATCAACTTCGGTGAGGATTTCATCGACCTGCGCATAATTGGCGATGTGGGCGCCATTGTCGGCGGCATCACCGATGCATTCCACGCCGACCCGCTCGGGGGCATAGGTCTGGCAATCGTAATAGATCATGGCGCCGGTCAGCCCTTCCTTCTTGAGGTAGGGGGCGTGCTTCAGCGCTTCTTCACGGGAGAGGCGCTTGTGGCGCGGCATGTGCTTGTCGGGATCGTCCAGCCGATTGCGGTCATAGGACAGCATGTCATAGAGGGTCAGGCCGATCTTGAGCTGGATGGTGGAGGCCATGCCGTAGAGCGGTACGAGGAACGGCACCGGCGTCACCATATGGGGCGCGATAGCCTCCCAGGTGCGGCGCTCGCGCAGGCTTTCACGCACAAGGCTCAATTCGAAATTGGCGAGGTAGCGCAGGCCGCCATGCACCAGCTTGGAGGAGCCGGAACTCGTGGCAGAGGAAAAGTCCTTCTTCTCGACCAGCGCGACGGACAGGCCGCGCAGGGCCGCGTCACGGGCCACGCAGGCACCGGTGATGCCGCCGCCGATGATGAGAAGGTCGTGGCGGGTGGCCGCCATGCGTTCCAGGTCGCGCTGCATATGCGCCTAAGCCTCTTTTTTGTCTTTGTCGTTGTGGACGAGACCGTGCTGCGACATGCGCCAGACAAGCATGTCGATGCGGTCCTGCCCAAAGAACGGCTCGCCGTTGAATACCATAAGGGGCACGCCCCAGTGGCCCGACGCCTTCTGGGCGGCTTCGTTGTCTTCGATCACTTTTTCAAAGTGTTCCGGGTCCGCTTCAATGCGGGTGTCGAGTTCAGCGAGATCAAGCCCGGCGCGGTCCGCGGCCTTGGCCAGATGGTCGCCCTCGTTCCAGCCCTGGACACCGCCAAAGATGATGGAGCTGATTTCGTAAAGGAAATCGATGCCGTGACCGGCTTCCGCAGCGGCGACGCCCAGACGCGTCAGCCGCTGGATGTAGGGCTGGTCTTCGGGCACTTCGCCGGATGCGATGTCCATGACGATGGGGTCCGGCTTGGGCCAGGCGTAAGGCAGTTCTTCCATTTCCGCGATGCGGGCGGTGTCCATCAGCAGATAGGGCGGCCATTGCGGGTTCACGGTCTTGAAGAAGCCGGGAATACGCACCGCAATGGGATAGACCGGACGTACATTGACGGTGACGTTGTGATCCTCGACGACCTTTTTCAGGCGCGGTGTCGCCAGATAGGAGTAGGGCGAGCGAAACGACCAGAAGAGGTCGAAGGAGAGGTCAGCAGCCATCGTTGGATTCCTTTGCGTATGTTGGGCGCACGCTACCGCGCGGGAGCAGGCGACCCCAAGCAAAATCGGACGTATTCGGTCGGATTTGCCTAATGCTTTCAACGCGCCAGATGAGTTGCTAGGCTCCCGGCTGACAAAACATCAGAACAACGACGAAACCGGGAGAAACGTGATGCCTCAGGCCAAAGCCAATGGGCTGTCCTTTGAATATGAGACCTTCGGAGACAAAGCCAATCCGCCGCTTCTGCTCATCATGGGTGTGGGCTGCCAGCTGGTGATGTGGCCGGAGAGTTTCTGCAATGGTCTGGCTGATCTGGGCTTTTACGTCATTCGCTATGACAACCGCGACGTTGGCCTCTCCAGCAAAATTGAAGAGGCCGGTGAACCGGACATCATGGCCGCTGTGACCGCGCAGTTGACCGGCCAGCCGGTGACGTCTCCTTACTCACTGGATGATATGGCAGATGACGCTGCAGGCCTGATGGATGCGCTGGGTATCGAGACAGCCCATGTGGTGGGTGCCTCCATGGGCGGCATGATCGCGCAGCTGGTGGCGACGCGTCATCCTGCCAAAGTGAAGAGCATGGTCTCCATCATGTCCACGACCGGCAATCCGGATGTTCCCCCTGCCAAGCCTGAAGCCATGGCTGCACTGCTGACACCGCCGGCTGATACCAGTCGCGAAGGCATGATCCAGCAGGGCGTGGATATGTGGAAGGTGATCGGCAGCCCGAAATATCCGGGTACGGATGAAGAACTGCGTGCCGTTGCAGCGGCAAGCGTTGACCGCATGGTCTGCCCGGAGGGCTTTGGCCGCCAGGTGCTGGCCATTCTGGCAGCGCCTGCCCGCAATGAGGCGCTGGCAAAAATCACCGCGCCAACCATGGTGCTGCACGGGGCGGATGACCCGCTAGTGCCGGTTGAAGGTGGCAAGGACACGGCTGACGCCATTCCCGGCGCACGGCTGGAAATCGTAGAGGGCATGGGCCACGACTTCACCGAAGCGCTGGTGCCGGTCTATCTCGACAAGGTCGGCGGATTTGTGCGCGAGGTTGAAGCCGGGCGCGCGGCGGCTGAGTAATTTTCAAGACAACAACACACGAACATCGCTGGGAGGCGACACATGCAGATCAAGGCAAACGGCATCGACATCGAAGTCGAGACATTTGGCGACAAGGCCAACCCCACCATCATTTTCGTGATGGGCTTCGGGGCGCAGCTCATCAACTGGCCACCGGAAATGATGAACGCGCTGGTCGACCGTGGGTTCCATGTGGTGCGGTTTGATAATCGCGACGTCGGCCTGTCGCAGAAGTTCCCGGAACTTGGCACGCCGGATGCGGGCGAAGTGATGGGCAAGGTGCTCTCAGGTGAGACGCCGGAGGTTCCTTACACGCTGACGGACATGGCTGCTGATGCGGTGGGCGTGCTGGATACGCTGGGCATCGACAAGGCGCACATTGTTGGTGGGTCCATGGGCGGTATGATCGTCCAGCTGGCCGCGGCTGAATGGCCGGACCGGTTCAAATCCATGACGTCGATCTTCTCGACCACCGGCAATCAGGAAGTGCCTCCGGCAACGGATGCCGCCATGGCAGCGCTGCTGTCGCGTCCTGCCAATGAAGAGCGCGAAACGGTCATCAAGCACTCCATGGGTGTGCGGGCGGCGATCGGCTCTCCCGGGTTTCCAACGCCCGATGATGAAGCCCGCGCACGGGCCGGCGAGACCTTTGACCGGGCTTACTATCCTGAAGGCACGACCCGTCAGTACGCGGCGATCATTGCCGATGGAGACCGGCGCGAGCGTCTGAAGAAGATCACCTGCCCGGTTCTGGTGCTGCACGGCACTGATGATCCGCTCGTGCGGGTTGAAGGTGGCCGGGACACGGCAGCGAACATTCCGGGTTCCAAGCTCGTGGAAATCGCAGGCTGGGGTCATGACCTGCCCAAGGAAGTGCAGCCACAGCTGATTGACGAAATCAGCGCCCACTGCTCTGCCGCTGAAGGTCGGGCTGCGGCGGCTGAATAAGCCTCAGACCTTGAGGTCAGAAGACAAGAATCCCTCCGGTCTCGGCCGGGGGGATTTTTTGTGCCTTTTGTTAGTTCAGCGTTGCTTGCCTCTGTGTTTTTTGCCAGGCGCTCTCACACCTCATCCAACATGTCACCCCGGACTTGATCCGGGGTCCAGAGAAGCACCGATAGGCTTGAGTGGATTGCCCTGGATCCCGGATCAAGCCCGGGATGACAGCGAGGATTTGGTGTGAGCCACAGGGCACACCCGTATCCCCGGGCTTGACCCGGGGTCCACTCGCGGTGGCTGTGCCGTTGATCATTTGCGAGTAGGCCCCGGATCAAGTCCGGGGCTACGGATTTTTTTTGAGAATCTATCCCCGGTCTTTTGGGCGGCCTCATACTGGGCGTGCCTCGTGCTTGAGGGCATCCCGGACCGTCCGGGCTTGGGCATGGGGGCGGATGGCCTTGTGGGCTGCTTGCGGGTAACGAACGCAGGTGACCATGAGGCGGCAAAGGCTCGGCCCGGCGCGTAAAGTAAGATCGCCCCGGTGGACCTGCATGCGGACGCGGCACATGGCCAGACCGGTGTCGGAATGCATGTGTGACCGGTAGCAGGGCTGCGGTGGATTTCTGTGAGGTAACGCCTCGCGCCATTGCTTGTGTCTGAGCCGAAGACCATCCGTAACGGGAGCGCTGCTTAGGAGCGGCACTCGATACAGTTTTTGATCACAACGGCCGGGCTGCCACGGCAGCGCTCCCGTTCTCCCTCATGCTTTCGCGGGCTTTGGCCCGGCGGAGTTTTTGGTGCTGCGGCGGGACCTGAAATTCCGTGTCCCCGGGCTCGATCCGGGGCCTACTCGCAAAGCCGCTTGCCGCAGCGCTTGTGGATTGACCGGAGCGCTGCGGCTTGGGCTTGCTGAGAGTGGACCCCGGGTCGAGCCCGGGGACACGGTTTTAGAAAACGGGGAAGCCTTAGACCTGGCTTGCGCCACCGTCGCACGGAACCGTCGCGCCTGTGGTGTAGGCGGAGGCGCGGGACGCCAGGAAGATGGCAACGCCGGCGATGTCTTCTGGTTCGCCGATGCGCTTGCGCGGGTTATCCGCCTTGATGGCGTCGCCCATGGTGGCAAGGGTTGCGGCCATCATGTTGGACGGGAAGGGGCCCGGAGCGATGGCGTTGACGAGGATGTTGTCGTCCGCAAGGCGACCGGCCAGGTGGCGGGTCAGCATGATCATGCCGGCCTTGGAGGAGGAGTAGGCGAAGGTATCAAGGATCGGAGGTTCGATGCCGTTGATGGAGGCTGTGTTGATGATGCGGGCTGGTTCTTCGTATGTCGCAGCCTTGCGCAGCAGCGGCAGCAGCTTCTGGGTCAGGAAGAACGGGCCTTTGATGTTGATGTCAAAAACCTTGTCCCAGCCTTTTTCCGAGTAGTCATCAATGGGCTCGCCCCAGGCCGCGCCGGCATTGTTGATGAGGACGTCGAGCTTTTCTTCGCGGCTCTCGATTTCCTTGGCGAATGCTGTGACGCCTTCAACGGTGGACAGATCGTAGGGCAGCGAGATGCAGGTGCCGATTTCAGACAGGCGGGCAGCGGTTGCGTCGCAGGCTTCCGCCTTGCGGGCGGTGATGTAGACCTTGGCGCCATTTTCTACGAAGCCGGTGGCGATCATTTCGCCAATGCCGCGGCTGCCGCCGGTGATGACGACAACTTTGCCGGAAACATCGAAGAGGTTTTTCATGAGTTTTGTCCTCGTGGGGAGTGTGTGTCTGTGTTCCCCCAAGGCCATAACGCAAAGCGGCGGCGAAGGGGAGTCCCCTTTGCCGCCGTTCACATCCTTGCGGACGCTGCGTAATCTGTGCGTGACGCGCCTAGAAGTTGGCGGCGTCAAGTTCCATGAGTGTTTCTGCACCAGCGGCAGAGCGCACCTTGAGAGAAGCTGTCATGGGCATCTCGCGTTCCATCCAGAACTTTGCGAGCACCAGCTTGCGCTTGTAGAACTCCGGATCGCCTTCGCCGGCATCAAGCTTGGCCTGAGCGGTCTTGGCCATCTGGGCCCACATGAAGCCGAGCGTCACGATGCCGAATATGGTCATGACATCGTAAGAGGCAGCGCCTGCCTGCTCGAAGTCCTTGGGCGCGTTTTCAGCCAGCCACAGGGCCGCATGCTGAAGATCACCAAGGCCTGCCTGAAGCGAATCAAGCAGTGCCTTCAGATTGGCATCGCCCTGATTGGCGTCGATGAATTCCTGCACATGTGCAAAGAAGGCCATGGGGGCACGGCCACCCTTGGCTGTCATCTTGCGGCCGACCAGGTCCAGAGCCTGAACGCCATTGGCGCCTTCATAGACCTGGTTGATGCGGGCATCACGGACGAACTGCTCCATGCCGTGGTCAGCCACGTAACCGTGGCCACCGAAGACCTGCATGGAGTTGTTGGCGGCTTCAAAACCCTTGTCGGTGAAGTAGCCCTTGATGATCGGGGTCATCAGCTGGCCCATGTCTTCAGCAAATTCACGTGCCTTTTCGTCCTTGGCCGCACGGGCCTCGGTGAACATGAGCGATACCCACATGGCCACTGCACGGGCGCCTTCAACAAACGAGCGCGAAGCCAGCAGCATGCGGCGGACATCCGGGTGCACGATGATGGGATCAGCCGACGCATCCGGGTTTTTTGCCCCGGAGAGCGCGCGGCCGGCGAGGCGTTCGTTGGCGTAGATGGCACCGTTCTGGTAGGCGACGTCACCGATGGCGATGCCCTGGATGCCCACGCCCATGCGGGCGGCGTTCATCATGCCGAACATGCCGGCCATGCCGGAGGATTTGGATTTTGGCTTGTCGCCGCTGTCAGCGGACTTCGGCTGCGGCTTTGGCCCAAGGCGATAGGCTTTGGCGTCGTCGAAGTTGAGCACGCAGGTGGCCTGCGCCTTGATGCCCATCTTCTTTTCGATGGAGCCGGTGGAGACGCCGTTGCGCTCCTGCAGGGCACCTGTTTCCGGGTCCACATTGACCTTGGGCACCATGAAGAAGTTCACGGTGGACAGGTCATCGGCCAACTTGCCGTCTTCGTCCGGGATCTTGGCAATTACCATGTGGACGATGTTGTCCGTCAGGTCATGGTCGCCGCCGGAGATGAAGATCTTGGTGCCGGACAGCTTGTAGGTGCCGTCGTCCTGCTCAACAGCCTTGGTCTTCATGAGCTTGAGGTCGGTGCCGCAATGGGGCTCGGTCAGGCACATGGTGCCGCACCATTCGCCGCTCACCATCTTGGGAACGACATGCTCTTTCATCCAGTCATCGCCGGTGGCTGCCAGGGCGCTGTAGGCTGCGCTGGTGAGGCCGGGATACATGGTGAAGGCCTGGTTTGCGGCCATGCCCATTTCCGTGAAGGCAAAGCTCACGACGGCGGGCATTCCCGCGCCACCCAGGCTTTCAGGGGCAGCCAGGCGGTTCCAGCCGCCTTCGCAATACTGCTCGTAGGCTTCCTTGAAGCCTTCGGGCACGCGCACGACGCCGTTTTCAAAGTGGGCGCCTTCGGCATCGCCGGACTGGTTGATCGGCTGGAGGACTTCTTCGCAGAACTTGCCGCCGCCTTCGAGAATGGCGCGCGTCATGTCTTCAGTGAGGTCCGAGAATCCGGGAAGATCGTCACGATCCTGAATTTTCAGGAGGTCGTGGAAGATAAACATGAAGTCGTCGACAGGGGCTTTATAGGTAGGCATGTGGCCATCCCTCGCTTACTGACAAAGTTGTTAGAATTGGCGGGCAGTGTACCCACGATGGAGCACATGTCGAGCTTTTTTTGCACCGCAGCAGATTTGCAAAATGCGGGTATCGACTCCGCATTTTTGCAGTAATTACGTAGCGGGTATAGAGGTTTAGCGGTCCGGGTGCTTCTCGATGTCGGCAGGACCTAACGGTCCTGACTTGTGGATGGTCGCAGGACCTAACGGTCCTGGTACTGGGGTGCCCGCTTCTCCACAAAAGCCGCGAAACCTTCCTTCACGTCCTGGGTCTGGGCGGTGAGGATCTGGTTGCGGTCTTCCATGGCGATCGCAGCCTCAAGGGAGCCCGCATCAATGTTCATGTTGAGGCACTCCTTGGTGAGGCGCAGGCCAAGCGGGGCCGTTGTCAGCATCTCGTCGAGATAGGGGCGCACGGCATCGTCGAGCTTGTCGTCGGGAACGACTTCGGAAACGAGGCCCGTGGCGAGCGCCCGCTCGGCCTTGATGAAGCGTCCGGTAAGCATGAGTTCGCTGGCGACCGACACGCCGACGAGGCGCGGCAGGAAGTAGGAGACGCCGATGTCACACGCCGACAGGCCAATGCGGATGAAAGCCGCATTCATTTTTGCGCTCTCACCGGCAATGCGGATGTCGGATGCCAGCGCGAGGGCAAAGCCGCCGCCGCATGCAGGGCCATGAACCAGCGAAATGATCGGCTGCTGGCATTTGCGCATGCGCATGACGATTTCAGAGATGCGGCGCTGGGACATGAGGCCAGCTGCCGGTCCCGTCTGAATGGCGGTGGTGTCGGAGCGGTTGGACGAATCCTTGAGGTCGAGCCCGGCGCAGAACGCGCGGCCGGCTCCCTTGAGGACCACCACGCGCACGGCGTTGTTCATGTAGAGTGAGTGGAAGTAATCCAGCAGCTCATCAATCATGGTGGGATCAAGGGAATTGAGGGCGTCGGGACGGTTGAGCGTTACCCAGTCAACGGCACCTTCTTTGCGGATGTCGAGTGTGGTGTAGGCCATGGTTGTTTCCTCGGTTTGGTTTGATTTGGTTATGGCGAAGCGGGGGCGGCCTTGGCGGCGATCATCTGCTCGAGCACGTCGGGCGGGAGATCAAGCCAGCGCAGGCTGATTTCGTCGGGGCTGCTTTGGGGGTCAAAGTACGGCGGATGAATGCGGACCACGTCAGCGATGAACTTGCCGCTGGCCGTGCCCAGCGCGATGTCGCCGGTGGCAAACTCACCGACCGTCAAAGAGAGGGTCGCGCCTTTGAGCCGGGCGCCGCCGAAGGACCAGTCGAGGATATCCACGGGGCCAAAGCCAAGATCAATGGTGGGACTGGTCGCTGTATCCGTCTCCCGCTCATGCAGGCGACGTTCCGCGCCGGTGTCCGTTTCCAGGTCCGGGTGGATGGCGGGCTCGACATCAGTGTGATCGGAGATGTGATCAGAGGTGTGATCGGGCACGGGGCGGCGCTTTCATTCTCGGGAATGTTCAGCACCAGTGTGCGCTGCCCGGCCTGCTTGCTCAAGGTCTGGTGTGGTCATGGGGTGACGGTATTGCAGGGCTCTTTGGGCGCGCGTTGCCACATTGATGCCGCGCGGGCGGTTGAGTGTGGTGTTTACCGGTCGTTCATGGCCTGGCTGCGACTGTGCGGCCACATTTTCGCACGAATGCTACACCACATGTTGATGGGAGCGGGGCTTTCCACAGGTCCGATGGGTAGGTACTGTCCGCCGGTCAGAATCCCGGCGTCCTTCCTTCCTGCCGGCCTTCGACAGATTGCCTCGTTCCTTTCGCGGGCCGGGCAATTCATCGATCTGGCGCACTCTTGAAAGGCGACACTTCTTCTCGTGAGCGGCTCATTCAACATTGTGCAGGATATGATCCTGCCTGCGGCCCTGTTCGGGGTCATGGTGACCGTCGGCATGGAGCTGACCCGGCGCGACTTCCGCGATCTCGTGGCAGCGCCAAAGAGCTTCCTCATCGGCAGTGCCGTCCAGCTCACGATGTTTCCCGCCATTGCCATTCTGGTTCTCTGGCTGGTGCCGCTTCCCGTGGCGACAGCAGTCGGACTGGCGATTGTGGCGGCCTGTCCAAGCGGTGGGTTCTCCAATGTGCTGACGCTGCTTGGCCGTGGTCATCTGGCGCTGTCCATTTCCCTCACCACCATGTCCAGCGTGCTGGCCGTCCTGACGCTGCCGCTTGTGCTGGCCTTTGCGCTGTCCGTTGCTGATGTCGGTGCTGAAACCGGCGAATCCATATCCATTCCTCTGGGGCCGACTCTGACGCAGTTGTTTGCGGTGGTCTTGTTGCCGGTCGCCATTGGCATGTGGGCGCGGGCGACACATCCAGCTTGGGTGCAGCGAAATATCGACCGTGCGCAGCAGGGCGCTCAATACGCGCTTTATGGCGTGGTTGTGCTGTTGGCGATTCAGGACTGGCAGCCGTTCAGTGAGGGCATCGAATCATCCATCCCACTGGCAGCGGTCATGTTTGCGTTGAGCGCTGGCGGCGGCTTTTTCATCTCCAGCTTGTTTTTGACCCGGGCGCAGGCCTTCACGGTGGCGATTGAGACCGGTACCCGTAATGTTGGCCTGTCGACACTGGTGGCCATCAGTGTTCTGGACCGGGTCGACTGGGCAGCCTTCGGGGCTGTGTATATTGCCCCGGCCAGCCTGCTAGGCTTTGCTGCCGCCCTGGCACATCGCCGGGCCATCAAGATGGATCGCAGACGCGCCGCTGAGCGCCGTGGTCAAAAAGGGCGCTCCTCGTCCGGGATGTAATCTCTTCATGTCGCACTCCAGCTCACTTGTCGGCCGCACACTGACGCAGTTGCGTGGCGTCTATTATGGCTGGTGGGTTGTTGCGGCGGTGTTCGTCACCATGGCGACCACGGCGGGCATCGGTTTTTACAATCTTTCCGTTCTACTCGGTGCCTTCAGCGAAGAGCGTTTTGACGTCAGTGAAGTTTCCGGTGCGACAGCAACATTCTTCCTTGCTTCCGGCTTTGCGGGCATGGCGGTTGGACGCCTGATCGAAATTTATGATGCACGCTATGTCGTCGCGATCTCCGGTGCGTTGGGGGCACTGGTGTTTGCCTTCGTGGGATCCATCACCGAAGTCTGGCAGCTCTACTTTTTCTATGCGTTGTTTGGTGTGCTCTATGCGGGCTGTGCCCTGGTGCCGGCGACCACGCTGGTTGCGCGGTGGTTTGCCCGGCGGCGCGCGGTTGCCCTGTCCATGGCCTCCACGGGTCTGTCTATAGGCGGCATCGTCTTTGCGCCGCTTTCAGCCTGGATCATTCAGACCCAAGGCCTTGAGATTGCCGGTCATTGGCTGGCGATCATGTTCTTTGTGGGAGTTGTCCCTGCGGCCTTGTTTGTGATGCGGCCCAGCCCGCAAAGCATGGGGCTGCGCATTGATGGGGATCCACCGCTTGCGGATGGCGAGCAGGACGGGCCGCCGGATGGTGTTCCCATGGCGGTGGCCATCCGCTCGCGATTCTTTATCGGCGTTACCGCAGCCTATGTGTTTGCCATGATGGCGCAGGTGGGGGCGCTGTCACATCAGTTCAGACTGGTGACCGTGCGCGAAGATGCAGCGCTGGCGGCGATTGCGGTTTCGGTACTTGCCGCTTCAAGCATTGTTGGCCGATTGCTAGGCGGGTTTGCTCTATCGCGGCTGCCGATCCGGACATTCACGCTGGCCTTCATGGCCATGCAGGCAGTCGGGCTGACGGCATTTGCTTTTGCTGAGGGCGTTGTGGCGCTGATGGCCTCGTCGGTGCTGTTTGGTGTGACCGTGGGCAATATCTTGATGCTGCAACCCTTGCTGCTGGGTGAGGCGTTTGGTCTGCGCGACTATGGTCGCATTTTTGCCCTCAGCCAGATGTTCGGCACCGTTGGTGTTGCGGCTGGTCCTGCGCTGGTGGGTGTCGTTTACGATCTTGCCGGGGGATACAGCCCGGCCTATCTGGCAGTTGCAGCAGCGTCGGTTGTGGCTCTTACGATTTTCGCGGTGTCGGGTGCTGTGCGTCAGCCTGCCCCGCTGACAGACTAGCCAAGCCGCGTCGGCGCCTGCGGAATGTCTTTCCAGAAGTCAGGGTCATGGCCATACATGATGGTCGCACCGCGCTGCTGCAGGTCTCGCAAGGTGCGAAGAGACGCAAGCATTGCTTCTTCGTCATGACGAAACCGGGGCAGGTGCAGGTTGTCCAGTGAGCGGCGCAGGTAGCACGCGTCTCCCGCCAGCACGAATTGTCCTATGTCTGTCGCCACCTTCAGCGATTGATGCCCGGGTGTATGGCCCGGTGTCGGGAGGCACACCACGGAGCCGTCCCCAAACAGGTCAAGCTCACCGGTGATCGTGTTGAATGACTGACCGGTCTCAAAGTCTTCCGCCACATAGCCAAAGGGCAGCCCTGCCTCGCGGGCGTGTTCGAGTTCGCGCTTCTGCACGATCACCGGCACGTCGGGCGCCAGCTGGTTGCCGCCGGCATGGTCGAAGTGCAGGTGAGAATTCACAAGATGGGTGACGGTGGAGATGTCCAACCCGGCGTCTTCAAAGCGGGCCGGCAGCAGCTCGTGCTGGGTCACATGAAACTCGTGTGACTTGTGCACCTGACCGCGATAGCGCGCGTCTTCATGGACGGCATGCGGGTTAAGCCCGGTGTCAAATAGCACCGACCCCTTTTCGTGCACCACCAGATAGGCCGGCACGGGAACCTTCAGCGTGCCTTCCTCGCCTTCAAGAAACGACTTGAAGGGCATGGTGAGGTGTCCGCAGGTGAAGGCGTAGAGCGCAACCGTCATGTGTCGGATCAATCCCTGCCGCGACCGGACAGATTGTGGCTTTGTTTGAGGTCGCTGCGAAACGCGCTGATCAGGCGTTCTGTCAGACGTTCCTTGTCCGCAACAGGCTCTTGCGTGCGGGTCGTGTATGTGGCGTGGCCGCGCCAGACAACGCGCGCGCCTTCGTCGAGAACTTCAAAGTCCATCGTGTAGGTGGACAGGGGAGAGCAGACATCACCGTCGCGATCAAACCGGTATTGCCCCACCGCCTCTGGTTCACGGCCCCCCTGTACTTCGGACCGGATCGTGAAGTTCGGGTCGCGCTTGGGGTGCTGATTGTCGGTCTCATAGACAAACTGCCAAAACGCGTTGTCGTCGATCTTGAAACCAAGATTGGCCAGCCGTGCCGCGATGTCGTCTTCCATGGTCACATCGCGGTCAACCGCCCGTCGGCTTGCCAGTGAAATGGGGCCGCCGAGGGGAATGTCGCCACTGATGTGGCTTTCGATCTTGAGGCCGAGGCCGGAGCAGGCTTCCGATGCGGCGCCCTGCGCATTGGCAGTGCCGGTGCTTCCGGATAGGAGCATGATTGCGCCAGCGGTCGCAGCCGTGACTGTGAGACAGCCCGTGATCCATGCCTGGCGGGTACGCTGAGTTGCTGACATCACGGTGGGGTTCCTTGGGGCCAAAGTTCTTGTTTTTGCGCGTTGTGGGTAAGCTAGCGCAGATATTTGTTGCTGTCAGTCAGAGACAGCGCCGCGCACCAACGAGGTCTGTCATGTTTGTATTCCGTGCCCCTCGAACAAGCCCGTGGCTATGGACGCTGGTTGCGGGAATTGTCGCAGCTCTGAGCTGTTTTCCCGCACATGCACAGGATGAAGAGAGGAGCGATGCTTTCGTGCAAAGCATCAAGACGCCGCAATTCGAATCAACGATCACTGTTGCACCGAAAATCGTCATGGAACCCGGTCTCGGGTCAGATCTCGTGTCCTCCAGTGTAGAGGCCGCGAAAAAGCTTGCCGTGTTTGCTGCCGAAGATGCTGAAGCGTCGCCCGAGTTTTTTCGCCCCTATCTGGTGGATGAACGGTGGGAGGTGACTCTATTCAATTCGACATTTGTGAGCGTGCTGGGCTCGCATTGGATGTTCACAGGTGGGGCGCACGGCAATGTTGATTTCTCGAGCTTCATCTGGCGGCGTCGTGCAAAGGACGAAGCAGAGGGCGGCGGAGAGTATGTGCCGCTTGAAGCCCTGTTTGCCGATGGCATGGGCAAGGATGCTCCGATCTGGGATGTATTAGGCCGCAACCTTCTGGCGCAGTGGGAAGCAGAGTGGGTGAAGCGCATCGGCCAGCCCCTGGGAGAGAATGATGAAGCGTGGCGCGAAAGCGCCAAGCGCGCGTTGGCCTATCACGCGGAATACAAGCCGGTGGCGACGTTGCTTCCCTCAACACAGAGTGAGAAATCCGGCGGCCTTACGTTTCACTATGCGCCCTACATCATGGGTCCCTACGCAATGGGGTCCTTCTCCTTTGATGTGCCTTATGCGGTGTTTGAAGATTATCTCACCGAAGACGCCAGAAACTGGTTCGGGGGTGAGATCAAGCCCGCCGCGCAGACAGAAAGGTAACTGTCGACTGCGTTGTTGATTCACACGGACTGCCCTGCAACCATCGCGGCATTGGTCTTGTTGACTTCACCAGAGCGTATTCAGCCCTTGTATTTTCAGGGGTGTGGCAGCGTCGAAAGCATTCGTTTTGATTGAACTTCTTCTCATCGGCTGCGTTGTCTATCTGTTCATCCGGCAGCGTGCGCTGAGCAAGGAGGTTGCGCGCCTGTCTGCTCACCTTTCGGACTCAACGTCTCGTGATGCGCAGCCGGAAGATGGCGCACCGGTTGCCGCTGCGGGCTCCACCGACGTTGCGGACCCCGATCCCGCACCTTTGGTGCCGCAAAGCCCTGAGCCTCTGTCAGCACCTGCGCCTGCTGCGGCATCAATTGCGGCGTCGGTGACTTCCGACGACACGGTCGAAGAGAACTATCAACCGCCAAAGCAGTTTGTGTTCGGCTCCGACAACATGGAGCGGCTGGGCGCTTGGCTGAAAGAAAACTGGATTTACGTGGTGGCAGCGCTGTCGCTCACCATGGCCGGAATCTTTCTCGTTCAGTACGGCATTGAGACAGGTCTGCTGTCGCCGACCGTGCGGGTTGTTTCAGCGTTGCTGTTTGGTGTGGCGCTGATCGCTGCTGGTGACCGCATCCGTCGCCGGGGTGGGGATGGTGACGAGGACCTTACGGCCTTTCTGCCCTCGCTGTTTGCCGGTGCGGGGATTGTGACGCTGTTTTCAGCGGTGGTGGCGGCGCGCCAGCTTTATGGACTCATTGGTCCCGAGATGGCGTTCATTGGTCTCATCGCCGTTGCCGCGGGTGCCATTGCCCTTGGGTGGGTCTATGGCAATTTCCTCACGGTCATCGGCATTGGTGGTGCTGTGGTGGCGCCCTTCATTGTGGGTGGTGACAGTACGGACCCGACCTGGCTGTTCTATTATTTTGCGCTGATCGGTGCTGTTGGTCTCACGGTAGATGCGCTCAAGCGCTCTGCATGGGTGTCGGTTGTGGCGCTGGCGCTCCCCTATGCGGGGGCCATTTTGATCTGGCTGACAACATATTCCTCCGGGCCTGAGTTCCTGCTTTTCTCTGTTGTGCTCGCAGCCGCCGCCACCTGTTTGCCGATGATGTCCGTGCGGCCGCAGTTTTCAGGGGCGATGCTGTTTGGGCCCATGCATTCGTTCGGCCCCAAGGGGTGGCCTGAGTTTCCCACGCGACTGGCGGCGGGCGGCATTCTGGCGTTGTGTGGTGTAGCGTTCCTGGTTGCCGGTCGTGATGTGCCGTCGTTCTGGCTTGCTGTTGCAGCGCTGTTTGTTGTGTTGATGGCTGTCAGTTTCTGGCTCGACCGGTCGCCAACCCTTGAAGATCTGGCGCCGCCGATTGCTCTTGCCATTTTTGCCATCATCGGTTGGCACGGACTGGTGGACCTTCCGGTTGACCGAGCCTTTGCGGATGCCTTTGTGGGCTTTGAAAGCCCGGCACCGTGGACCATCACATGGCTGACCGGTGTTGGCTTGGCGGTCACTCTGCTGGCGGCGCTCAAGAGCACGCGGTCCACGCCTTTTCCAGTGATCTGGGCCTTTGGTGCGGCGGCATTTGCGCCCCTCGTCATGCTGTCCATTGAACTGGCCTGGCAACCTCGCCCGCATCTCAGTGACTTTGCGTGGGCCGGTCATATTGCAGCGGTGGCGGCGGTGATGGCTGTATGCGCCAACCGGGCCGGACTTGTGGACGGCGACATGCGGCTGCGCACAGCGCTCTACACGCTGGCTGCCCTCAACATGGTTGCCTTTGCCATGGCTGTGACCCTTACCGAGACAGCGCTGACACTGGGCTTTGTGGCGCTTGTCGTGTCAGCGGCGTGGCTTGACCGGCGCTTTGACATCAAGGTCATCAACATCTTTGTGCAGCTTGGCATTGTTGTCTGCGGCTTCCGGCTTATCGGTCATCCGGGCATCCCATGGGCGATAGATACGAGCCTCCTGGAACTTGTCATCGGGTATGTCGGTGTGATTGCCGGTCTCGCCGCTACATGGGTGCTGCTGCAGCGACGGATGCGCCAAAGCTCGATCATTGTGGCTGAATCCGCGTTGTGGAGCCTGATCGGCATCTTCATCACGTTGCTGATCTACCGGGTCCTGGAAGACAACAATCCGGGTGAAGAGCACTGGTCGCTGTCGTTGTTCGCCATGGTGTGGCTGATATCAGCGGCCAACCAGTTTTACCGGCTGCAGATAGATGGCGTAATGCGGATTGTCCGAACGGTGCTGGGCATCGGCTTTGCGGCTGCGGGACTGGTCATGCTCTTCCTCTCCGTCACCCTTGGTAATCCGCTTTTCGGCAGCATCGTGCTTGGGCCACCGTTGTTTGACACTCTGCTGATTGCCTATGCGGCACCGGCCGTGCTGATTGCGGGGGTCGCCTGGCGCTTCACTCATCTGGGGCAGCAGATACGCGTCGCAATGGTTGGGCTGTCTGCGTTTTTGATGGTGCTTTATGCGGGGCTTGAGATTCGCCGCCTGTGGCAGGGACCCTCTTTGGAGTTGTCCGGCGTACTGGATGGTGAGCAATACAGCTACACCATTGCCTTGATCCTGCTTGGGGCCGCGCTGCTTGTGCTGGCGATGCTGCGCAAGTCCGTGCTGATCCGGAAGATCGCCATCACGGTGATTGCTGTGACAATTGCCAAGGTGTTCCTGATTGATATGAGCGGCCTTGAGGGCCTGATCCGCGTGCTGTCGTTCTTCGCCCTTGGGTTGGCGCTTGCCGGTCTGGCCTTGCTCAACCGCTGGATGACGCGGTCGCTTGCCGCGGATCAGGCGGCGATGGCACAGCCGCAGGCAACACCGGACGCTCAGTGATCTGCCACTTGTCTCATGCCCCCTGACTGGGGCACTGTCCGCTCGCAGATGCACCAGCTCAGTGGTCCCGTAGCTCAGTTGGATAGAGCATCAGATTCCTAATCTGAGGGTCGGTGGTTCGAATCCACCCGGGATCACCAATACTTGGGGTTCATCCCTTACGGAAACGAAGTGTGGGTGGCCGCCTGCAACACCTGCCGCACCACAGCAGCCTGGTCACTGGCGCCCAGTTTGGCCTTCAGATTGGCAAACTGGGTGCGGACGGTGGTGATCGACACGTCATTGTCTTTTGCAAAGCCCGCAAGGCTGACGCCGGTCGCAAAGGCGGCAGCGAGCTTTGCTTCCTTTTTTGACAGGCCGTACCAGGTGACCAGTGCTGTCTCGTCGATGTCTGCTGTGTCGGGCGGTGTGAGCAATCTCAGCAGGACCACCGGTGGGACGCCGCGGCCTTCGCTTTCCTGCTGGAGGCGTTCGCCGCGCAGGAGTGTCGGGCCTGTATGGCCACGCTTGCCCTTCACGCCTTCAAGGCGCACGGCCCGGTGAATGTGACTGGGGGAGGCCTGAAAAAGCGCATCAAGTGCGGTCTGCAAGGCCTCGTCGTCCGCCTCGGTTGTGCCAAAGAGCCGGCCATTCTTGAGGAGGATCGGCGTTTCGGTTTCCAGGCGATCGCGGGCGCGCCTGTTGGACAGAAGGATATGCCGGCTGGCGCTGAGCAGAAGCATGCCGTCAGATGCTTCGGTGAACAGCATGGTCAGCCAGTCGCGCTCCACCTGATCCTGGGTCACCAGCGCGCCGTGTTTCAAGCGGCGCTGAATGAAAGGCCAGACCCATTCAGGACCGTGGGCCCGGGACCATTCAAAAATCTCGTCCACACGTTCGCGCGTGTGAGGCTGCACAAATTCCTTGATGAGGCCTTGGTAAGACGTGATGAGATTGTCAGCGTCGGCCTTGCCTGCGGGTGCCTGGCTGCCCGTCTGTTTACGGACGAACTGCCCGATGCGGGCAAGAGCGGCGGTGCTCTGGGTGGAGAGGGGCGCAAGGCGCTGCCACGTGTCGGCTAGCCCGTCCCATTCATAGAGATTTACCTTGCCGCCGGTGCTGCGCAGTTTTTCAGCCAGCATGATGGCGTCGTCGTAGAGCACGTCTTTGACGTCGGCGTGGATTTCAATCTCGGGCATGCCTGCAAGGTCCGCCAGAACCGGTGAGGCCAGCGGATGGCGCGGATCGGCACCCTGCAGATAGTCGAAGGCCAGGGTCATGATCAGTTCCACGTCTGACGTGGACCCGTTGCTGCGGATATTGCTGACATAGCTGCCGCCGGAGAAAGTCAGATCCGCCAGTGGGGTGAGGGCCACAAAGCCGGCCGGCATGGGGTGCTGCTGATCGCGCAGGGAGATGAGCGCAGCCAGCGCAATGCCGGCGCCGGACGTATCTCCCATCACGACGATTTTTGACGGGTCGTGGCCCTGTTCAAGCAGGGACAGATAGGTGGCTGTCACGTCCTCAATGGCAAGGGGGAAGGGCTGTTCGGGCGCCAGAGAGTAGTCAAACAGCAGGACACGGGCCCGGGCATGGGTGGCAATGCGACAAGCGACGATCTCCTGCATGGGCCCGCGATTGAGCGAAAATGTGCCGCCATACACATACAGAACGATACGGGCGTCAGCCCTCGTGTCCGGCTGGGCGATCCAAACGCCGGTGACAGGAAGTCCCGTCGCCGGTGTGACCTCAGCCCCCAGATTGTCCAACCCTGATGCCTGTTGCATTCGCGCACCGCCCCCAAGTAACCGCCCTTTTAGGCCAGATTTAGCCTCGAGAGTCATCACTTTTGATGATGTGGCGCGATCAAGCCTTCGTTATGCCTTGGAGGAAAGAAATTCGGGGTTGGGAGCAAATAAGCATGAAAACGGGTTTTCAAGCGGCGGTGGGCAGCGTCGCCGGTCTTGGTATGGCGGCTGTTTTTGGGGCCGCACTTGTGACTGGGAGCGCGACACCTGCGGCGGCGCAGTCGGCGTCGTCGTGCAATGGCGGCAATGTCTCGGGCTTCAACCGCACGGCTGCGGCTGGCGGCGCGGCCAACATCAATCAAAGCGGCACTTTCTTTGTCGGTGACGTCATCACGGCGACGGTGACCGGCATTGTCCTGTCTGTCGCTGTGGATGTGAACCCTGGCAACAACCTGCTGATCTTCATCAATGGCGCCACGGGCTCGGGCAGCTTCACCATTCCCTCGACGGGCACGTTCACCATCAACGGCGCGTTGAATGCAGGTGGCGGCGGTGGGGCCAGCCTTCTCTTTACGTGTGTGTCCGGTGCTGGAGCGGACGGAACAGATGGCGCGTCGCAAACGGATATCGAGCAAACGGTAGACAATGCCGATGCCGCGTCAGCAGCGCTTGAAGAAGAAGCAGCTCGTCAATTGCTGGAAGAGGGCTTTGATCTCGATCCGAATGAAGGTCTGGGTCTTGGCCTTTCAGATCAGGAACGCGCTGATATCTCTGACCGTCTGAAGGAAATTGAGGAACGTGAAGCAGAACTGGGCGCAGCAATCCAGCAGGCGGATCAGAGCCTCGAAGAGCTCGCAGAGGCGAGAGACAATGCCAGGGAGGCGACGGAAGACAAGACCAGCAAATCAGGAGCTGAAATCCTTGCGGAGATTTTTGTTCCCGGTTTTGACCCTGTGAAAGCTCGCAACGAGGGTGCCTATGAGCGACGTCTTGAGATGATCGAAGAGGGCGAGCTCAAAGTCTCTGGCGAACGCGCACAAGCGGTTACTGAGCTGGGCGAACTGCTTAAGGAAAAAAGGACTCTGGAGAATGCCATTTTGCTGGATAGGAGCCCATCTGCACCTATTCCGTTTGTTGCCAATGCCTCCGCTGACCGGTTCGAGCGTGAGTTTCAGGACATTGTCAGGCACTTCGATGAGCCAAACGGGGCGCCTGATGTTCAGGAATTGTCGTTTGACCGCACGCTGACTAAAAAGACGGTCGCCTGGGTGCGTGCGTCGTTTACCCGTTACAAACAGGGAGATGCCACCCAGCAGAAGGGCGACACCGTGGTTGCGGCCGTGGGTGTTCACCATGACTTCTGGGAGGACATCCGGCTTGGCACATTTGTCACCACCAAATGGTCGGATGTGAAGGCACCGCTCAACAACCTTGATATTGATACGCGCGGTTATTCGCTGGGTGTGTTTGGTCGCTACAAGATTGACGGGCTGGCTCTAAAGGCAACTGTTCGCTACGGCATTTCTGATAGCGATATTTCTGTTGCCAACACGACGGGCTCCTATGACTCAAATCTCATTGATCTGACTCTGGGCGTGTCCGGCAGAGACGACTGGTCCAATGGCATCTGGGTCCAGCATTCGACGTCATTCTCGTCCACGTGGTCGCATCGTGATGGCTACACAAACTCGGTCGGCACGCGCATTGGTGACAATGATTTGTGGTCCGGTCGTGTTTCACACGGTCCAACGATCGGGACGACGATTGAGAATGAAGGCATCTTCACTGTGATCGAGCCTGCTCTTGGCGCTACGGCAAACTACAACTGGACCAACAGGGACAGTCAGTCTGGCAATGTGGCAACGAGTGATGACGACTATTTCAGCCTCGCTGTGACGCCGCAGCTCTCCGTGACCACAGAGGGTGGAGCATCGCTTGACGTTTACACCAGCGTTTTTGGTATCGGAGCGGATGTAGACGGTTGGTCAGTCGGCGGTACGTTCTCACTGCCGCTCAACTAGTGCGCAGCCAAGCTCGCAAACAAAAAGCCCGCGAGGCATTCACCTCGCGGGCTTTTCTTTGGATGTTTGTGGTGGCTTAGAAGCCGAAGGAATAGTGAATGCCTGCGGTGTTTACACCGGGGTTCTTGTCGGCGATATCCGCGTTGGACAGATGCCAGACATAGGCGGAGATCATGTCGCCGCTGTCGAACTGATAGCCGATTTCCAGCTGCTCGCGGAATTCGAAGGCCTGACCAAGGTCAATGGAGTTGCCCTGGCTGTAAGCGCCAACGCCCCACTGGATGCGGGTGACGATGTTGTCGGTCAGGAAGAAAGTGCGTGATAGGCCGATATGGCCATAGACCGCACTGTCCGTGTTCACCATAAGGCCGACAAGCGGACGAATTTCCCAGACGATGTTGTAATCGGGGATATAGCCCACATCGAAGGCCGCAGAGGCGAACTCAGAGCTGTGGCTAATGTCGAAGAAGCCCGCGCCTACATAAACCTGGGAGGGCTGCGCTTCGGCAAGGCTTTCAGCGCTGGCAGACGTTGCCGCGCCAAAGGTGGTGGTGAGCGCCATGGCAGCAACGGCCAGGCCGGAAAGTAGATGTTTCACTTGATATTCCCCTGATGCCGCCGCTCAATGGGCGGTATCCAATTCAAACCCGGGCGGAGTTTACGGGCATCTGGCCCTTTTGTGCAATTGCGGCACGAAAACCCACCTATGCAGAACAGACTTAAGTTGCTGAAGGGCCACATGAAAAGACAGGTATCACTTTTTGGCGCAGTCATTCTTGGTGTGCTTGCGGTCGGGAGCATTTTGCTCGGAGAAGAGGGCACAGACACGGGTGTTGGAACGGCGACAGCGCCCATCCCTTCGGGGGGGGAGGCATCCGGGTGCGCTGTACCTCCGTCCGATGCAAGCCGGGCCTTTGATGTCATTGAAGTGGTCGATGGCGACACGATCGTGCTGGATGACCGCAGCGAGGTCCGCATGGTGGGCATTCAGGCGCCCAAGCTGCCGCTGGGCCGCCGCAATTTCCCTGAATGGCCGCTGGCGAAAGAAGCGCGGGATCTGGCTGTTGATATTGCGTCCCGGCGCGATGTGGTTCTGTGGTCCGGTGGGTCTGACGAAGACCGGCACGGCCGTCGGCTGGCTCATACCTATGTGCGCGACGGGCAGGGCGGCACCATCTGGTTTCAAGGTGAGATGCTGAGGCGTGGCCTCGCGCGTGTTTATACCTTCCCTGACAACCGGGCCTGTGTCGCTGACCTGCTCGCACAAGAAGCGGCAGCTCGCGAAGAAGGTTTAGGTATGTGGGGCCTTGATACCTACCGCATCGTCAATGCCAATGAGCTTGACCGTCTCAACAGCCGTGAAGGCTCCTATGAGCTGATTGAGGGGCGGGTCCGCGAGGCCAAGAACATCAATGGCCGGGTCTATCTCAATTTCGGCACAAACTACCGCGATGATTTCACCGTCACGATCAGCCCACGCGATATGAAACTCTTCCGTGATGCGGGCATTGATCCGACAGACTATGAGGGCCGCATTGTGCGTGCGCGTGGCTGGGTTCGATTGTTCAACGGCCCCAGCATCGATGCAACGCATCCGGAGCAAATCGAGGTGTTGAGATGAAGGCGATTGGGCGGTGGCTAGGTGAGGTTGTTTTAGGGCGCTGGGCTTTCTTTGCCGCCGCTACACTCTCGCTGGCGCTTATCCCTCTGGCGCCCGCGCAGGCGCAGATCAGCGACAGTGAACGCCGCCAGGGTGCAAGTGCTCATGAGCAGATCGTTGCCCAATATGGCGGTGTTTATGATCATCCCGAGGTTGGGCCTTATGTGGCGCGCGTGACAACGCGTATGGCCGGCGCGTCATCGATGCCCAATGAACAATTCCGTGTCACCGTGCTCAACAGCCCGGTGGTCAATGCCTTCGCCCTGCCTGGCGGGTATGTCTATGTGACGCGCGGGCTGGTTGCGCTTGCCAATTCGGAAGCCGAGCTTGCCAGCGTCATCGGCCATGAGATCGCTCACGTCACGATGCGGCATGGACAGGGACGGCAGAACCGGGCCATTGGTGCCGGGTTGCTGGGCGCGGTGCTGGGGGTGGCGGTCGGCAGTGACCTGGTCAATCAGATCTTCAGCGTGGGCGCCTCGGGCTTTCTTGCGGACTACTCGCGTGATCAGGAGAATGAAGCAGACAGTGTCGGGCTCAACATGCTGGTGATGGCCGGGTATGACCCCTTTGCCGCACCCGCGTTTCTGGAGTCGTTGGGGGCACAAAGTGCCTTGCATGCCCAGCTGCGCGGCGCACGATATGACGCAAACCGGGTGGACTGGCTGGCATCGCACCCGGCCACCGGACAGCGCGTGCGTGATACTCTGAAGCAGGCGCAGGACACCGGTGTCGCACCGGGCGTGCGTGCCGGTGGTGAGGACGCTCACTTTGCGGCCGTTGACGGCATGCTCCACGGCGATGATCCCAAGGAAGGGTTTGTGCGTGGGCAGCGCTTCATTCATCCGGACATGCGGTTTGCGTTTGAAGTGCCTGACGGCTTCACAATGACGAACGCGTCCACATCTGTCACAGCCCGGCACCCGTCAGGTGCGCAGATCAAGTTCGACAGCGCTCCGCGCCGCAGCGCAGGCAGCATGGCGGAATATCTGACACGGGTCTGGTCCAGGGATGCAACGCTCAGCCAGATTGAAGCCCTCGACGTGAATGGCATTCCCGCAGCGACGGGCATTACCCGGGTCAAAGGCAAAGACGTGCGGCTTGTGGCCTATGATGCGGGTGACAAGGAGAATGTGTTCCGCTTTCTCTTTGCCACACCGCCGCGCCAGACAAGCAGTCTCAAGCCGGGATTGCAGGAGATGGTGCGCAGCTTCACGCGTCTGAATGCTGCCGAGGCTGCCGATGTCGCCCCGCGGCGCATCGAAGTGCACACGGTCCGACGCGGAGAGACAGTCGCGTCACTGGCGGCAAATGCTGCTTACTTCACCGACGAAGAGAAGCGTTTTCGGGTGCTCAATGGTCTGGGTGATGGTGAACAGGTGCAGGCGGGACAGCGGGTCAAGCTGGTGGTTGAATAGGCGACGGGTGTTCTAGGCGCCGTCCACCAGGGCATCAACATCATCGGTTTCCTTGAGGAGTGCCGCGCGCAGCTTGTTCAGCGCCTGGTGTTCCACCTGGCGGACACGCTCCTTTGAGATACCGAGTTCCTTGCCAAGGGATTCCAGCGTCTCCCCGTCTTCGCTCAGGCGGCGACGCTTGATGATGAAGAGTTCCCGTTCAGACAGTGTCTCCAACGCCCGGGCCAGCCAGCGACGACGCACATCCGCGTCATGGGCGTCTGTTGTTTCGTCTTCCGGGTCGGGACGCTCATCGGCCAGCAGGTCCTGCCATTCCATGGAGCCGCCTTCGCCTGAATCCATGCCCGGCACGGCCGCATTGAGCGACCGGTCGGAGGCCGACAGGCGGGACTCCATGTTTTCAACATCGCGCATGGGGACGCGCAGCTGGGTCGCTACGAAGGTGCGCCCTTCAGGCGACATGGTCGCGCTTCCGCCATCGTTGATGAGGGCGCGCAGGCGACGCAAATTGAAGAACAGAGATTTCTGGGCAGCGGTCGTCCCGGTGCGGACGATCGACCAGTTGCGCAAGATGTAGTCCTGGATGGAAGACCGGATCCACCAGGAGGCATAGGTTGAGAAGCGGACGCCGCGTTCCGGGTCAAAGCGCTGGGCAGCCTGCATCAGGCCGACATTGCCTTCCTGCACGAGGTCGCCCATGGGCAGGCCGTAGATGCGGAAGCGGGCCGCCATGGCAATCACCAGGCGCATATAGGCGGATGTCAGCTCGTGGAGGGCATCTTCGTCCTTGTGGTCATGCCAAGCACGGGCCAGATCGAGTTCGTGATCGGCCTCAAGCAACGGCGCTTTCATGGCCGTGCGAATGAATTTTCTTTCAGAACCCTGAGACGAAACTGCAGACGTTGCCGGCATGTGATGCGCACTCCCCACGCAGTGCCTGCCCTCAGACTTTACGAACGCAAGGGCAGGTAATGAATTGCTTGTTAGGGGATACGGCTCTGGATGCTGGTTGGATCATCTGCAGCAGGTGCAACGGGGCCAATGGATTTGCGAATTTGCAAGGCCTGGCGTTTGGTCTTGCGTAGATGATAGTGCGCATGGTTCGCAAATGCTGCGTCGCGATCTGGCCACAAAAAAGGCCCGGGTCCATGTGTCTGGATCCGGGCCTTTGATCTTTGGGGAAGCGAAGACGCCTAGGCGGCTTTTTCTTCGTCTTCCTTTTCAGGCTTGTTGCGGCTTGGTGCCTTTTCAAGCGTGCTTTCAATCTTGGTGACGGCTTCGTCGTCTGTTGATTTCTCAACAGCTGCCACTTCGCGGGCCATGCGTTCGAGAGCCTGTTCATAGAGCTGACGCTCTGAATAGGACTGCTCAGGCTGCTTGTCGGAGCGATAAAGATCGCGAACAACTTCCGCAATGGCGATCAGGTCACCGGAGTTGATCTTGGCTTCATATTCCTGCGCGCGACGGCTCCACATGGTGCGCTTGACGCGGGCGCGGCCCTTAAGGGTCTTGATGGCCTGGCCCACCACATCGTCGTTGGCGAGGCGGCGCATGCCGACAGATTGCACCTTGGCGACAGGTACGCGCAGGGTCATCTTCTCTTTTTCAAAGTTGATAACGATGAGTTCCAGCTTGTGTCCGGCGACTTCCTGCTTCTCGATGCCGGTGATCTTGCCGACGCCATGGGCGGGATAAACGACGAATTCGTTCGCTTTGAATTCGGATTTCTTTGAGGCGGTCTTCTTCTTCGCGGCCATGCTCAGTCCCAAACTGCGTGACGGGGACGGTGCCGGCTCTGTGCTCCGGCAACCCCGCACGGGTCAACACGATTGGCAAAAAGACGTGCCGTTATGCCCGCAATCATGACCCTCGGCCCAGATCAGCATCTGAGCCCGTGTGGGAGGACTGGTCGCGAGTATGACGGCACCGGGCTTCCTGATCATCGGATGCTACAGGGGCAAATGCCCAAAAACCCCTAATTTTCCGCAGAAAACCGGTTTCAGGCAGCATTTACGCCAGGAAAGTCGGTAAAACGTCTCAAGCCTTCAACTGGATACGCCCAGTCAAAGCGTGGGATAAATCCCACTGTTCTCAAAAACCATACACCAAAATTGGCCAAAAATAAAGCGGGGCAGCCGTCAGCACAGGGATGATCTGCCTGCAGACAAGCCAATCAGCGCTGTTTGACGGTTAATGAGGACCCGCAATTGAGCCTGATCGAGGGGCTAGTCGCCAGTGCCGGGCGCTTCGGTGAAGAATTTCTCGAACTTGCCTTCGACATTGAGGAAATCGTCCGCGTCAGCCGGGGCGTCCTTCTTGACCGTGATATTGGGCCAAGTGGCCGCAAATTTGGCGTTCACTTCCAGCCATTTCTCAAGGCCGGACTCGGTGTCGGGCTTGATGGCTTCTGCCGGGCATTCCGGCTCGCACACGCCGCAGTCAATGCACTCGTCCGGGTCGATGACGAGCATGTTCTCGCCTTCGTAGAAGCAGTCCACCGGGCAAACCTCGACGCAGTCGGTGTATTTGCACTTAATGCAGAGGTCGTTGACGATATAGGTCATTCGGTGGTGCTCCAGATGGTCGACGTGCAGGCCGGATGCCCGCCACGTAGGCCGCAGTCATAAATTTCCGCTGCGCTTATACGAATATGACGGGCAAGCCCGCAAGCCCCGTCTCCCCCTGTAAATGCCACATGGCTGCAGGTCTGTAATTCACAAAAAAGCGAGGGAATAGGGGCCTAACCCGCATCTTTCATATTGGCACCAGCTATTGCGCCTTCAACTCACGCAGTTTGGCGCGGGCGCGGCTGTCCGGCGCGGCGTCCGGGCTGGGGTTTACAGCCTTCGGCTTGTCTTTGCCTTTTGGCGGAGGCGGCGGGCTTTGGTCATCGTAAAGCGTGGCTGCAATGGTTGCGGATCCGCGCTTCTCCACAAAAGTCACCACCTCGATGACTCGGATGCGGTCGCCCAGGGGAAAGGTCAGGACGTCGCCGGGCCGCACCTGGTGGGCGGCTTTGGTGACACGGGTTCCGTTGACCCGCACTTTTCCGGTGCCAACAAAGCGCGCTGCGATGGACCGGGTCTTGAAGAACCGGGCGCACCACATCCAGCGATCAATACGCTGGCGGATGTCGTTGTCGTCTGACTTGCTGCCCAAATGCCCTAGCTCTTGGACTTGAGCTGGCTGAGCACAGCGAAGGGGCTGTCGGGATCAACCGGCTTGTCAGCGCGCGGCGGGCGGGCAGATGCATGGGCTGGCTTGCCCTGCTTCTTGCCGCCAGACTTGCCCTTGCCTTTTGGTCCACGGCCTTTCTGGTTGCGTGGGCCGCGGGGCTTGTCGTCGGCCTTTTCAGCATCCCCAGAGGACGCCTGTTTGCCTTTGCCTGTGCCGCGATTGCGGTTGGGTGCCGGGCGGCCCTTGCGGGCTGGACGCCAGAGAACAATTTCTTCCATGCCGTCATCTTCAGCAGATGTTTCACTGGTTGCTTCTGCGGTTTCAGGCGAGTCGCCGTCCGGCGTAGCTTCGGTTTCTGCTTCCGGGGCAGGGGGTACACTTGTCTCGGGTGTCGCCTCCGCCGGCGAATCTACCGCCGCCGGTGTATCTTCTATGGCTGATGTTTCTGGGACTGTCTCAGAAGGCTGCTGCGGCGGTGTTTCCGACGCCTGCTCGGCTGCGGGTGCTGACGGTTCCGATGTCGTTGCTTCTGCCTTGGTGTTCTGCTTGGCGTCCGCTTTCGCTTCAGGCTCCGGCATCTTCCGTACGCTGATTTTATGTGGTTTGAAGCCCAGTGATGCCAGTAGGCCATCAAAGACTTCACCGGAGCAGCCGACGAGGGACATCAGGTCGGCGTCGGCTGTAAAGCCTGCGCCGCCAAAGCCCTGACCCAGTTCAGCGCGGGCGGCGATCTTGGGGCGAATGGCGTCGGCCAGACGCTCAAGCATATCAAGACGCACCGCACGGGGGCCGCACACACGGAAGCCCAGTGCCGGATAGAAAAAGTCAGGCACACCTGCTTCAACGGCGGCGGATGTCAGGCCCGGCGCCGGGGGTGTCGGCAGATCAATTGTGCCGCCCTGTGCTTCCTGCACGCCATGGAGCAGCAGAATGAGATGGGCCGGTGCCGGCTTGAGCAGGGTAGGCATGAAGATCGAGAACGCACCAAAGCGTACGCCATGTTTGCGCAGCATCGCGCGATCCGGCTGGGCAAGGGACGTGATGTCTTCAGCGGCTTCATCGCGGCGGATGGCACCGAGTGCTTCCACGAGGCGGAAGGCAACGCCGCGTGCAATGCCGGTCACGTCTTCTGCATCGCGCAGTTTGATCAGCGGCTCGAGCACCTTGGCGATGTGTGCGGCAAGCCATGTGTCCATGCGCTGGATAACGGCCAGACGCTCAACGGCCTGCAGTTCTTCGCCGGTGATGATGTCTGTCTTAGGCGACAGGCGGTCAGCGCCAACGACGAGACGACCGACAGGGGCGTTCTCCCACATGATGCGGCCATGCTCTGTGAGTTCGAAAGCATCGTCAGCAGCGGCCACAAGACGCCGTGCGCGCTCTTCGATCTCGCCGGTCACAGCCTTGTCGGAGGCAGCGCGCAAGGCCTTGCCGTCCAGACCCTCAGCACGGGGGTCGGGGACAAAAACCAAACCTGCGAGGCGGCCGACGAATTCGCCCTCCACTATAACTTCGCCATCTGCGCTAACTGACGCCATTAAATCCTCTCTCAGCTGCAACCTTTTGAGCAGCATACTTGTCCGCCGGTCAATGAACTGCTGTGTAAGCCGTTCATGTAAAGCGTCCGACAGCCTATCTTCTATTGCCCGGGTGACGCCCTGCCAATACGCAGGATCACTTAACCAGTCCGCGCGGTTTGCCACATATGTCCACGTGCGTATATGCGCCAGTCGCGACGCCAGTGTGTCGATGTCGCCATCGGTGCGATCTGTACGCTTGGTCTGGGTGGAAAACCAGTCCTCCGGGATGACACCAGCAGACCCTCCGTCGGTCCGCATCAAGTGGCCATAGATGTTCGACAGCAGGCTCGCATGCTCGTCAATCATCACCTTGCGGAAATCTGGCACTTGCGCCACTTCCCACAGCCTGGTCACCGCTTCGGTGCCTTTGGCCATTGGCTGCACACGTTCATCACGCGCCATCAGGGCAAGAGCGGCTGCATCAGTTGCATGGCGGGCACGCATCAGGCCGCGCGCCGGTGGCGGTGTCTCAAGGCTTTTGAACAAGGTTTCGACCGAGGAGAAGTCCATGGCCGCGTTGCGCCACATGAGCATGCGCACGGCCTCGAAGCGGTGCTCCTCGATTTCCTCGACCTGCTCATTGTCCAGCGGCAGGGCGTCTGCGGTGACGCCGAACGTGCCGTCATTCATGTAGCGTCCGGCACGCCCGGCGATCTGGCCGATCTCCGCAGCGCTCAGGGAGCGATGACGCTGGCCGTCGAATTTTTCAAGACTGGCAAAGGCCACATGGTCCACGTCCATGTTGAGGCCCATGCCGATGGCGTCGGTGGCGACGATGAAATCCACATCCCCAGACTGATAAAGCGCCACCTGGGCGTTGCGCGTGCGCGGGCTCAGGGCACCCATGACCACGGCTGCCCCGCCTCTGTGGCGCCGGATCAACTCGGCGATGGCGTAGACTTGGTCTGATGAGAACGCGACCACGGCGGACCGGCGCGGCAGGCGGGTGATCTTTTTGGGGCCTGCATAGGACAGTTCTGAAAAACGTGGCCGTTGTTCGAAGCGACAGTTTTTGACCAGATCGCGAATGCGGCCCTTGATGGTGTCAGACCCTAGAAACAGCGTCTCGAGTTCACCGCGCATATGCATCAGGCGGTTGGTGAAGACGTGCCCGCGTTCTGGATCCGCCGCCAGCTGGATTTCATCAATGGCGACAAAGTCGACGGTGATGCCGGTCGGCATGGATTCAACCGTCGTGACCCAATAGCGCGGGTTATCGGGAATGATTTTTTCTTCGCCGGTGATGAGGGCTACGTTCTGCGCCCCGGCGCTCACCTTCACACGGTCATAGACCTCGCGCGCAAGCAGCCGCAGCGGCAGGCCGATCATGCCGGTCTCGTGGCCAAGCATGCGTTCAATGGCGAGGTGGGTCTTGCCGGTATTGGTTGGCCCCAGCAGCGCCCACACGCGTGCATCCGCATCCACGCGCGGTGCGATGGAAGATAGATTAGTTCGTATAGAGTGAGAATAACGGCGCGGCATTTCGAGCGAACAATTGCGGTTTAGTTCCGCTAACGCAAGGATGTCGCGCCGTTGATTGACTACTTTTGTATGCCTGTCAGTGATTCAGCGTGTGCAGCCAGCACAAGCCTTTCCGCGTCGCTGCCCAAGCCATCAAAGGCATCAAGCAGCCTTACGATGGCACTGGCATAAGTCGGTGTCCGGTTATCTACGACCCTCTTGCGAGCTGTCACGGGTATTTCTTCGATCGATTTCGGCAGTCTCGTGGGCTGTTGGTCGTTCATGGGTTGGTCCCTTTTTATTTTGCCATTTGCGATCTGAACCTCGTTGGATTGTGGATCGCTACTTCCCCTCCAAGCGGCGACCTAGGGCAGCCTCGCCGATAAGCCAGAAAAAAGTTGTGGAAATATGTGCTTGCGAGAGGTCAGCATCTGCGCCGTTCGACGGCCCAATTAATTTTTGGGATCAAGCCGTGAACGAAGCGGGTCCGAATCGCTGACTCCGCCTGATTCCGGGTTCGTTCACGGCAATATGTGGTGGGCACCGGGGATGTGGACCATAGGTATACGCACCTGGTGCGCGTGTTTTGAGGCAGCCTCTTAACTGCCATTCGCTGTGAGTGAATCAGGCAGCCCGGGTTGCCTGAGGGGTGGGTGCTGGTGTGCGCATAGCGGTAAACGCGGCTTCATCGACCGGGGCCCAGTCATAGCGTTTCGCCAGCTTCTTGAGGGCGGCCTGAAAGGTCGGGCTGTCCACATAATTGGCGTGGCGGGGACTTTCGATGAAGCGGATGCCGCCAGACAGATCCGGGTCGGTTGTTGTTTCCTGGCGGAACTGTTCTGCGCGGGCAGGAGCCCGATCCCGGTCCTGGATGGCATTGGCGATGCAGTTGGCCATCTCGTCATAGAGGAAGTAGCCGCCGGAATTGGTTTCCTCAAACCCCATGGCGTAGAAACCGGGCAGGTCGCGACCAAAGACCGTCAGATAAAGGTCGGGACGTCCGGCGCGAAACGGAACGGCACCTTCTGCGAGATAGGGCATCGAATAATTGTAGCCGGTCGCGTAGACGATCACGTCCAGTTCTTCGCGGCTGCCGTCCTTGAAGACAACGCTGCGCCCGTCAAAGCGCTCCATGTCCGGCTTTGCTTGGATGTTGCCGTGTCCCAGATGGTGCAGCAGCTCTGAATTCACGATCGGGTGGCTTTCGAACACCTTGTGGTCGGGCTGCGGTAGCCCATAGCGGGTGACGTCACCTATCAGTAGACGGAGCATTTTTCCCATCACCCATTGCTGGATCGGCATGGGCAGCTTGGGGCCGCCATGGGCAAAGACATCTGCCGGCATGCCGAAGATATGCTTGGGGATGAAGTGGTAGCCGCGCCGCACGCTGATGAAAGCCTTGTCCGCATGGATGGCCGCGTCACATGCGATGTCACAGCCCGAGTTGCCCGCGCCGACGACCATGACGCGCTTGCCACGGAACTTGTCAGGGCTGGCATAGTCCACCGCATGGATGGCGTCGCCGGAAAACGTGCCGGGGTAGGATGGTCGGTTGGGGTGCCAGTTTGTGCCGGTGGCAACAATCAGATTGGCGAATGACTTTGTTTCGCCGCTTGTGAGCTTGATGGTCCATCCACCTTTGCCGTCGGGCGTCGCTGACTCAACGCCGGTATTGAAGCGGATGGCGTCACGCAGGCCGTACTGGTCTGCAAAGTGGTGCACGTAGTCGAGAATTTCCTTACCGGACGGATAGTCAGGGTATTCCTCGGGCATCGGGCAGTCGGTGAAGGCTGACTGGGTCTTGGAGGAAATGAAGTGGGCACTGTCATAAAGCGGCGTGCCGGGATTTTGTGCGTCCCACAATCCACCCACATCGCTGTGCCGCTCAAACTGCTCATAAGGCACGCCATAGCGCTTGAGGGCACGGGCCGCTGCGAGGCCGCCGGGGCCGGCGCCGATGATGCAGGTCGATGACAGGGACATGGGGTTCTCCAGGCTGACGGTGCGATTAATATGAGGATTCCTCATATTTACAATTGTTGTCAACTGCGGCATCACTTGCATCATGGCCAAGGACACACCCCGCCCCGACCCGCTCACGGTGCGCCAACCCAAACAGGCGCGCAGCAAAGCGCGGCTTGAAGCTATTCTGGATGCCGCCGAAGGGTTGATTGCGGTGGATGGGATGGCGCATCTGACCATGAGCAATGTGGCATCCCGGGCAAAGATCTCAATCGGGTCGCTGTACCAGTATGTCCCAACACCGCAGGCCCTGCTGCGTGCGCTGGCCGATCGTTTTCTGAGTGAGTGGCGGCGCGACATCGAGCGGTTCATGTCCCGCGCCACGACACCTCAAGAACTGTCTGACGCCATCGCGCATATCCTGTGGCGTATCTACGGCACCATGAAAGAACGCCCGCAGTTGCGCGAAATCTGGGCGCATATGCAAGCGGACCGGGAGCTGGCCGCGCTCGATCTGGAGGACAGCCGCCGCAACGTGGACTGGATCGTGGATGCCATGGTGCGGGTGGGCGCGGTTGATGATGATGACAGGGCAAGGGTCGTGGCAGATGTCCTGCTGATCACACACCTTTCCGGCAGTGCCATTCAGATGGCGACCGGCCTTGATGACGATGAAGGCACACAAATCGTTCGCGCCTATGTGGAGACTTCCGCAGCGCGCGCGGGGCTTCCAGCGCCATCAAGCTTTCCCCCTGTCGGCTCTGCTACCTGAAACACGTGCAATCGCGTCAATCAGCGCGTTAAACTTCCTGTGAAAAAGCTACTCAGGAAGGACTGACCCCATGGATTTCAATATTCCACGAGAGATCACTGATTATCTTGCTGTGCTCGATGATTTCATCGAGAAGGAAATCAAGCCGCTGCAGGAGCAGGACGACAACAACCGTTTCTTTGACCATCGCCGCGAACATGCGCGCACGGACTGGGACAATCAGGGCTTGCCGCGCCATGAGTGGGAAGAGTTGCTGGGCGAAATGCGCAAGCGTGCGGACGCTGCCGGGCATCTGCGCTACGCGCTGCCGAAGGAATATGGTGGTCAGGACGGCACCAATCTGGGCATGGCGGTGATCCGCGAACATCTCGCGGCCAAGGGCCTTGGTCTGCACAATGACTTGCAGAATGAAAGCTCCATCGTCGGCAACTTTCCGACGGTCCTGATGTTCCGTGACTTTGGGACAGAAGAGCAAAAAGCCAAATACATGGAAGGCTCCCTCAAGGGGGATGTCCGCGTTGCCTTTGGACTGACCGAACCTGACCACGGGTCTGATGCGACCTGGATGGAGACTGTGGCCAAGCCTGAAACCCGCGATGGCGTGGATGGCTATCTCATCAATGGCATGAAGATGTGGAACACGGGTGTGCATGTGGCGACCCATGACTTTGTGTTTGCGCGCACCTCAGGGGATGACGGGTCAGCCATTGGCATCACCTGTTTCATCGTGCCGATGGATGCACCGGGCGTGAACATTGAAGAGTATCTATGGACCTTCAACATGCCGACAGACCATCCGCGCATTGCGTTCAAGGATGTGTGGGTTCCAGCTGAGGACAATCTCGGCGGTATTGATCATGGCCTGCAGTTGGCTCAGCACTTTGTGCATGAGAACCGTATTCGCCAGGCTGCATCCAGCGTTGGTGCGGCACAGTTCTGCGTCAACGAAAGCGTGCAATACGCCAAAGACAGAAAACCCTTCGGCAAGCCGCTTGCCACCAATCAGGCAATCCAGTTTCCCCTTGTTGAGCTGCACACGGATTGTGAAATGATCCGGACGCTGGTCCACAAGACGGCCTGGCAGATGGACCAGATGTCGAAGCAGGATGTGGCGCGGCAGCTGTCAGACAAAGTGTCCATGTGTAACTACCGCGCCAACCGTCTGGTCTGTCAGGCGGCAGATACGGCGATGCAGGTGCATGGTGGCATTGGCTATTCGCGGCACAAACCGTTTGAGCATATCTACCGGCATCATCGTCGCTACCGGATTACCGAAGGGGCTGAAGAAATTCAGATCCGCAAGGTCGGTGGGCACATGTTTGGTTATATCGGCAAGTCGGGCGGCAAGCGTCCGGAGGCTGTGACCAAGTAGCACGACACGCGTTCTACTGTGCGGCGACCTGGGCCTGATCATCTGTATGTTGGTCAGGCCCTTCGCGTGTCGTGCGCCAGGCTGGCATGCGGACGGTCACAGTAGTGCCGACGCCTGGTTCGCTTTCAAGGATCAGCGTGCCGCCATGGATCTCGGCCAGAGACTTCGTGATCGGGAGACCCAGGCCGGTACCACCGTGGCTGCGCGCCATGGGACCTTCTGCCTGGCCGAAAGGTTCCATCACTTTTGCGATCAGGTGCGGTTCAATGCCGATGCCGGTATCCGTCACGCTGAGGATGAGATCGTGATCGTCTGCAAGGCGAGCTGAAAGGGTCACGTCGCCACCGGCGGGTGTGAACTTCGTCGCGTTGGACAGGAGGTTCAGCATGATCTGTTTGACAGCGCGCTCATCCACATAGGCTTGCGGAATGTTGTCCGCAATATCGATGACGAGCGTCACCTGGTTCTCCTGGGCCCGGGGGCGCACAAGATCAGCAGACCACCTGGCCAGGATCTTGAGGTCGGACCATGTCTCGTCGATCTCGAACTGACCGGCCTCGATTTTCGAGATGTCCAGAATGTCGTTGATCAACTCAAGCAGGTGCCGGCCACTGGAGTGAATATCGCCGATATACTCGATGTATTCCGGTGTGCCGATGGGCCCGAACATTTCTTCGCGGATCATCTCCGAAAAGCCGATGATGGCGTTGAGCGGTGTGCGTAGCTCATGGCTCATATTGGCCAGGAACTGGCTCTTGGAGTGGTTGGCAATTTCCGCCGTGCGCAAGGCTTCGGCCAGACGCTGTTCAGCACGACGGCGTTCGATGGCAACAGCAGCAAGCTTTGCGGCGCCATTGATAAAAGTCAGATCGCTATCGCTTGGAGCGCGAGGGGTGCGGTAGATCATGGCAACAGAGCCAAGCACACGACCGTCTCGGGACTTGACGGGGAAGGACCACACCGCGCCGATTTCCATTTTGGCAACGAGGTCCTGGCGATCGGCGAAGATGGGGTGGTTGGATGTGTCTGTAACGATCACCGGTTCGCCGGTTGAGGCGGCAATCCCGCACGGCCCTGATTCCTCATTTGCCAGCATGCCATCGAAGATATCTTTGTAGAGCGGCGGCAACGAGGGAGCAGAGCCATAGCGCAATGTGCTTTCCTCATCGAGGAGCAGAATGGAGGCGCGCATGCCTGGCTTTTGCTCCTCCATGGCGCTGGTCAATTCGGACAGGACCTCCGGCATGGTGGTGCCGGTTGCGAGCTTCTCAAGAACACTGAGGTGCATCTTGAGCTCACTGTCGGCACTCATGCGTGCGGTGGCGTCACGGACGTTCAGCACCATGCCATTGACGCTTTCGTCATGCAGCATGTTGCGGGCGGTGGTCTCAATCCAGATCTTGCGACCGGAGAATGTTTCTGCCCAGCCCGACATGCTCGCCGTGTTCCCAGCTTTGGCGAGCAAAGTTCCCAACGCATCCTGGACTTCAGGACGGAACTCAGGGGTTGCCAGATGATCGACCCGATACCCGATGAGTTGTTCTGGTGTCGCATCAAACATGCGCGCAACGGTCTCGGTGGCAAACTGAATACGGCCGTCGTCGGAAATGATGCCGATGCCATCAAAGGCATGATCAACCAGGGCGCGGAACCTGCGCTCGCTGATGGTCAACTGACTATTGGCGGCTTCTGCTTCCTTCAAGGCGCTATCGGACTGCGCCTTGGCTTTTGCGAGATCGCGAATGAGATCGTCATGTTCCAGCCTCAGCGAGATGGCGGACTCGCCCTGGGCGATGACCTGCTTGGTTACTGCAAGCATGAAGAGGTAGACCAGAACGACGAGGGCACCGACGCCCAGATAAATGGATTCATTGGACTGCAGGCATGCTGTGACGATCGCGCCGGTGATCGGCATGGTGCAGGCGAGATAGATGCGCCACTCATAGGCTGTTGTGGCTGTCGCGACGGACAGATGCGCCACAAACAGGAGCAGCAAAAAGAAATCCTGTGACGCGTTGTCCGGGGACCAGAAGATCAACAGCATTGCCGACCAGACAATGTTGGCGTTCAGATATCTGACGGTCAGCGATGTGGTGAGCTTTTTTGCGTCCGAGGAGAGGCGCCCGGAATAGTAGCGAAACGCGAAGACCGCGATCTCTATCCACACGCAGATAACGGCCAGCATCCACAAGCCGATGGTTGTTGAGGACACGTGGGTTTCCAGGGTTGCCAGCACCAGGACGGCAATCAATGGGAAAAGCAGAGGCAGACCGCGATGATTGCTCATGATGCGGTTGAACATGGCAAGCTTCACGGCATCGCCGTGGCCCGCAGATTGCGCGCCTCCGGAATGTAGCTTGTCCAGCCTTAGTGCTTCGGGCCTTTGTCCCACGCCAGTCTCCTTGCCGGTCTGCGCCCCAAACGCGGATCCGGACTGGCAAGTATGGCGGTAACACGTAAATTGCACGCTAACGGCGAAAGGCCTTGCAAACTGCCAATTTGCAGCCGAGCGGCGGGATATTCGCTACTGGGCAGGCTGCAGGCTGGCCTGGTTGAGCACTTTGCCGCCCATGGTCACCGAGGTGAGGTGGGCCACTGCAGTGCCCCAATCGCTTTGCAGTTTCATGCGGACCGGGATGACGACATCAGAGTCTTCGTTGGGCCGTTTGAACTCAGCCATCCACAGCTCGATGGGTGGTGTCGGATTTTTTGCCTGTTCCAGTTTCCACTCGCGGGTTTGGCCCGCAAGCGGCAGGTAGCGCAAATTGCACTTGATGGCGTTGCCGGTAAAAAACGACTCGTCCACGGGGCTCAGGATCTCTGTTCCCTTGCGCGAATAGGCCAGCGCAAACACGCGACGGCCGTCAAACACGCGGACTTTTTCGGTGCACGTTGTATTTGCGGGGCGCAGAGCCGAGTAGAGGCTGGCAGTCAGAGGGTCCACGGTGCCGTCCGCGAGGCCGGACCGCAGGGCCGCGGCCTGATGTGGTTCAAGCTCCGGCTCGGCTGTCACATCAAACGTGCCGTCTGTCGCGCGCGTCATCTCCAGTTCACGCACACCAAACCGCGTGTCGGAGAAGTTGCGGAAGCTTTTGGGTGTCGGCCCATCGCTTGTAAGTGCGCCCACGGCACTCGATTCAAAACGGGCTCTGATGAGACTGTCGGCAATGCCTGATGATTGGCCCTTAGTGGAAATCTCATAAGCCTCATTGGAGAGCGTCGCACTGGTTTCCACAGTCGCAAGGTGGAACCCGGCTGCGTAAAACTCATACACCAGTGTGATGGGCTCAATGGTGCTGCTGGTCTCCGCAATGACCGGCAGTTCGGATTGCGCTTCAGGTTCTGCACCCGGCTGTGTGGCGGCTGCGAGCGGCGCTGATAGCAGCGCGCTTGCGAGTGCAGCAGATGCCAGGATACGCGTGCCGGTCACAGTGCCAGGCATTTGTCGGGTGGCCAGAACAGATGCTCGGTCTGAGCGTTCAGTGTCCCGCGTTGCAAAAGTCCACGCCATGGATCTCTCCCGTACCAGTCGCTATGGCTGCCAAAAGGCGGCAACACGTGGAGATGGGGGTCAGGATAGACGCCCCATATCTTTAGTCTTCGCGAATGGCCGTGCTTCGGATCACCGCACCACCATAAGGCGTGGGGGCAATAATGCGGACGGGCACAAGGAATCCGGCAGATTCCATGGGTGCGAGCCAGACTTCGACCTTTTGCGGGTCTTCCTTCAACTCGGTCATTGCCTTGGCACTATAGCCTGCAACCGGGGTCAACCGCCCTTCACATTTATGCGCGGGGCCGGAATAGCCTTCATCTGCCTCAATGGTGGTCTCGCCGCCATAGGCAACGGTGATGTCAAACCGGCGCCACCCGTCGAAAACGGGCACAGTTGTGCCGCAAGGCGTCGCGCCGCCAGACGCTGCCAGAGCCAGCAGGGCACTGACCGGGTCGAGGGCGCCCTTCTTGTGGAAATCCGACAGTGTGCCGGGCTTCTTCTGGGGGGGAGGCAGGGCCAGCACGCTTGCGGGGCCCGTCTCGTTGAAAGTGATCTGAAGCTGGCTCGACTGGCCACCTGCGTTCACATAGTCAGACGTGAAAATCTGAGGTTTGACAGATTTGTCTTCCTGCGCGCCTGCCGCGAAGAGCGTCAGCGTTGCATCTTCCGTGGCGCCGGCGACTTCTTCGGTCTTGATCTGTGTTTCAAGCTGATAGCGCTGTGGGTCCACGTCTGCGGCCAGGGACATGGTGCCGATCTTGGCCCCACCGACATACATCACGTAGTCGATGGTGACCGCGGCCTGTGCCGTCATTGGCATCAGCCCACCTGTCAGCACGGCTGCTATCGCTAGTGCTCGCATTATCAAACCTCGTGTGAGTCTGGGCGCGTGTCCTCGCCAAGCGTGCTGGACGCTGAAGCGCTTACCTGCCGGAGCGCAGGCATAGCGCGGTTGAGTGTCGGTTTTACAGCCTAATCCGGCCTGGCGGTGTATCTTATTGGCCGGACAAGGCTGCCTGGCTTGGATTTGCCTTGGAAACGGTGAATCGCGTGCTGCGGGCCACCATGCGGCCAATCGGCGTCGAAACTTCAATTCGGGCGGGTACCAGAGCATCCGCGCCTTCAACCGGTACGAGCCAGACCGTGATAGGCATCGGGTCCTGGCGCATTTCACGAATGGACTTGCGCTTGTAGCCGGCGATCGGCCGCAGATAGGCCTCACAGCGCACAGCGGGGCCTGAGTAGCCCTTGCGATCCTCAAGCGGGCTCATGCGCTCAAACGACATGACGAAGTCGTAGCGGCGGCGACCGTCATAAACGGGAATGCGCCGGTTGCAGGCTTCTGCCGACGGTGTCGCCACGGGAACGATCATGGCGGACAGCGGATCAATGGAGTTCTTCAGGTGGCGGGCCGTCGCGGTCACGCGGGCTGAATTGTCATAGGCGGGCTGGGCGGCCACCAGGGGAAGGCCGTTGGGCCCATAGGTCATGTCGACCTGCTGCTTGTCGTCGTCGCTGTGGCTGAAGGAATAGTACTTTGCGGTCTGCATCTGTTTGCTGCCGCGGGTGCCTTCGGTCTTGAGGTTGTAGACAGTCTTGAACAGGTGATCGGTGATGCCCTCGGTCCGGATCGTGCTGCTTGCGGAGTAGCTGGTCGTTCCAAGCTTTGCCTGCATGGTGATCGAGCCAAAGTTCAGGCCGCCCAGGCTTGCATCCATGTGGATGTCGACATGGGTCGTCTGGCCTGGATCAGCAGGGGCTGAAGCGGGTGTCGGGTTTGTTGCGGCCGACGCCGGCGCCGCCATGGCAATGGCTGCAACACCGAGCGTGGCAAAGGCTGTCAGAATCGCAATCAGATGGAGGGGTACCGGGCGCCTTTTGGGTGCTTTCGCGGCTGGTTGTTCCATGTCCACTTCAGGAAAAACGGCTTGATTGCTTGTCATTTTATGCCCTCCACCAGAATTTGAGTGCTGTCCTGGCTGTCAGCTTTTGTTGTGTTGCCTTCAGGCGGCTATGGGGAGCATTAGGGGATTTGCCGGGTGAACCGTTCCTGAACGGAAGGGGCCTTGCTGCAAATGTCGGTTTTTGAGCCTCAAACGCGCTCAAATCAGCGTCAAACGGGCTTCATGGGCTTGACGCAAAGGGCATCGCGGCCCTATACCCGCGCCTCTTATTCGATGTGAAACATGAATTCAGGAGGTGGGCATGGCTCGCCGCTGCGAACTTACGGGCAAGGGTGTCCTTACGGGCAACAATGTCAGCCACGCGGTCAACAAGACCCGCCGTCGCTTTCTGCCAAATCTCTGCAACGTGACGCTGTCAAGCGACGTGCTCGGCCGGTCAGTGAAGGTGCGCGCCAGTGCTGCAGCGCTTCGCTCCGTTGAGCACAAGGGTGGCCTTGATGCCTTCCTTGCCGGCTCCCGCGAAGAAAACCTGTCGCTGAACCTTCAGCGCATGCGTCGCGAGATTGTCAAAGCGCAGGCAGCTGCTGCGGCCTAACCGGCCTCACGCATTTCAGTAGCAAAACTGATTAAGGGTCCGCTTCTGTTGGGAGGCGGGCCCTTTTTCATGCCTGATTTGCAGGCTTCTCCCAGAGATTCTACTCTTTGTCGGCAATCAGATCGCGGACCTTTTTTGGCCGAATACCTGATCTGATGGGGTATGATCAGGTCAATTGGGGTCGTCGGGGGCGTGCCATTTGGGGTGGCACCACATGGCATGGCGTCTGCATCGTCTTCCACCAAATCATTTTGGTAACTGACGCGCGGAGAGCAGCAATGGTCATGGCAGAAGGTCGTTTTCATGAATCTATGGACCAAAAGCCGAGTGTAATGGCTGAGTTTATGCGTTTTTTGGGGTATCTGATGCTTCCAACGGTGCTGCTTGTTGCAGCGGCTGTTGCGGGCTTTTTGGACCGTTCCACGCCAGTGTCGCTGTTTGGGTCGCTTTCCTTCACCGGTCTGCGTTTTGACCCGGGATCCTGGTTCAGCATAGGACATGTCTGGGTCTTTGCGCTGTTCATGGTTGTTAACCTCACAGGACGCCGACACGGCGCGTCAGTGGCCTTTGCAGCCGTTGCTGCAGCGGGTGCTCTTCTCGCGCTTGTGTGGGCCTATGCGGCCTATGGCGATGCCCACATCATCATGCCGGCGGACATGATTGCCGCCCTTGGCAACCAGACCATGGTGCTGGCTGTAGCCCTTTCCGTCATGGTGGGTCTGCTGGTGAACATTGTGGTGTTTGATCTGGTACGCGGCCGCCCTTGGTGGAAAGCACCTTTGCTGGCACCGCTGTTTGGCGGCGCTGCGATGGTAGCGCTGTTTCACGGGCTGGCAGGCGATGCGCTTGCGGGCACATATGCAGACAAGGTCGTATCGCACTTCGTGATCGTGGTGCTGGCAACGCTGTTGATGCTGGTCGTCTATCACGCCCTGCGGTCGATCATTCAGCCACGGTCCGGGTACGGCGGGGCCTAGTTCGGCGTCGCGCCCTCGTGCAACTCAAACATGAGCAATAGAGTCCGCTGCAGCGGATTGAAGTTGTCGTCTGAAACCACATACACAAACGTTCTGCCATCCGGCGCCGTCCGGATGGAGATACCCTCCATATTGTCCACCGTCTGACCTGCCGTTGAGCGATAGAGGATGTCTCCGTCCAGCGGAGCGCCCTCCTCAAGCGCGTCGGCTTTGATGCGCCGGATCTGTGCGCCGACACCGCCAAGGGTGCTGAAGCGTCTCTCCAGCGTCAGGAGGTCGCCCGAGGGCAGTAGCGCGATGTCCGTGAGATCAAAGGGGGCAATGCGCCTGAGGCTAACCTCGGCCGTTGCCGCACTGCTGACCCTCCAGCCTTTGATCTGGTCCTCGGCGACCATCGTGCCTTCAGTCATCGCAAGCAGGGATCCATCCGGCAGACTTGCGAGCGCCTCAAGGCCCTTGTTGTTCACAGCGTCCTTCAGGTCGGGGCTGATGATGATCGGCTGCGCCGTCGCTTCAAAGCCGTCGGTTGATACATCGTAGGCCCATACGCGGTGGTTGCGCTCGAAAGAGACCGCGATGCGTCCGTCCGCCAGAAGTGTCATAGCTTCGGCGTCGCCCTGACGCTTGTTGCCTGCGACCGACTGGCCGTCAGGGTCTAGCATAGGCGCGAGCGTCAGGCTCCCAATGCCTGAAAGCGTATTGGCTTCGTACATCAGCGACGCCGTCAACCAGTAGCCCGTGTCAGTGATCGCCATCAGGCTGCTGCCATCAGCGCTGACGATCAGACCGGAGATGCCGCCGAACGCATTGTCATCAGACCTCACCACCAATCCGCCGCGATAGGACAATGTGCTGTCGCCAGCGGGCGCGCGCAGGGTGTCGTCTGCGTCGGAGGGATTGAGCGCCAGCTGACCAAACGAAACGGGCGACGTGGCCGCGCCGGCATTTGCATCTGACGCAAGATCGTCCGCCTGCGCGCAGGCAGGCAGAAACGCTGCCATCAGCACCAGAAAGGGAGCTGCACGACAGAGGCTCATGGGCATGGGGTGTTCCTGATTACTTAGCCGCAGGTGCCGCCTTGGGCACTGCTTTAGGTGGGGCTTTGGGCGTTGGCACGGTCTGTGGTGGTACCTTGGGCATGCCGTCGGACCGGCGCGGGGCCTTCATGGCCTTGGGGTCGTCTTCAAATAGCTCGGCCAGCTTTTCGGTCATGGCACCGCCCAGCTGTTCGGCATCCACAATGGTGACGGCGCGCTTGTAGTAGCGCGTGACGTCATGGCCGATGCCGATGGCGATCAGTTCAACGGGCGACTTGGTTTCAATCTGCTCGATGACCTCACGCAGGTGACGCTCAAGATAGTTGCCGGAGTTCACGGACAGAGTGCTGTCATCCACAGGTGCGCCATCAGAGATGACCATCAGGATGCGGCGCTGCTCCGGGCGGGCCAGCAGGCGATTATGCGCCCAGATGAGGGCTTCGCCGTCGATGTTTTCCTTCAGCAGGCCTTCGCGCATCATCAAGCCGAGATTGCGCCGTGCGCGCCGCCAGGGGGCGTCAGCAGCCTTGTAGATGATGTGGCGCAGGTCATTCAGGCGACCCGGCGAGGCAGGCTTGCCGGCGGAGAGCCAGTGCTCGCGGGACTGGCCGCCCTTCCAGGCGCGCGTCGTAAAGCCGAGAATTTCAGTTTTGACCGAGCACCGTTCGAGCGTGCGCGCGAGAATATCTGCACACATGGCCGCAACCGTGATCGGACGACCGCGCATGGAGCCTGAATTGTCCAGCAGCAGGGTCACAACCGTGTCGCGGAAGTTCATGTCCTTTTCAATCTTGAAGGACAGGGGATGCATGGGGTCGATGACGATGCGGCTCAGGCGCGCTGCATCCAGCATGCCTTCCTCAAGGTCAAACTCCCATGTGCGGTTCTGCTTGGCCTGCAGGCGGCGCTGCAGGCGGTTGGCGAGGCGTCCAACGACGCCCTGCATCTGCTGCAGCTGCTGATCGAGATACTGGCGCAGGCGGCCAAGCTCCTCGGTGTCGCACAGGTCTTCGGCTGAAATCACTTCGTCATTGGCCGCAGAATATACCTTGTAGCCGACACCGCGATTGTTGTCGGCGGTGCCGTCCGGGCGCCATGGCTGCTGGCCCTCCGAGCTGTCATCCGGCTCGCCTTCAACCTGCTGGTCTTCGGCCTCCACCTCAACGGCCTGTTCTTCGCCGTCTTCCTGCTCGCCGTCAGCCATCTCAAGCTGTTCAGCGGACATGCCTTCGGCCTGCTCGGCTTCGCCGCCCTCGACATTTTCCTCGCCGGGGGCGTCACCGTCTTCGTTGTCGTCGCTGTCTTCGTCGGATTGATCGGGCGTGTCGCCGAGTTCATCCGCCATGTCGAGGTCAGCAATGATGTCGCGCGTGGCGCGGGCGAACGCTTCCTGGTCGTGGCAGAGGTCGTTCAGCTTGGCCAAGTCTTCGCCGGCCTTTTCCTCGACCCACGGCCGCCACATGTCGACCATGTTGCGGGCGGCGTCGGGTGGCTGTGCGCCGGTCAGCTGTTCGCGCACCAGCATGCTCACCACTTCTTCAATGGGAGCATCCACGCGGTCGGTGATGGTTGAAAAGCCGCGCTTGTCGCATTTGTCTTCAAGGGCTGCCGTCAGATTGTTGGCGACACCCTTCATGGCGTTGGCGCCGAGGGCCTCAACGCGTGCGGTTTCGGCCGCTTCAAATACTGCGCGGGCGGTGCCGCCGGTTGGCAGAAGCTGCTGATGTGTCCCGTCATCATGGTGAGCGATGCGCAGGGCTATCGAGTCAGCAGAGCCACGACAATTAGCGACTTCTCCATCGGGCAGCTCACGGCTTGGCAGGGGCAGGCGCACATTGGTGCCGCGCAGGCTGGCAGGCTCAGTGCCGAAATTCACCGTCAGGTCGTCGCGGCCCGCTATGGAGCGCAACGCCTGGGTTACTGCCCTCTTGAAGGGCTCGACCGGATTTTCCTTGGTGTTCGACACGGAATGCCTGCTGGTTTGCGGACTGCTTTATGCCGTCGGCGTTATGCGATTTGAAGGTTGGCTGCGGACTGAGGCAGTTCCTCGCCAAAGCAGCGCTGATAGAACTCGGCCACAGTGGCGCGTTCCAGCTCATCGCACTTGTTGAGGAAGGTCACTTGGAATCCAAAGCCAACATCATGGAAAATTTCCGCGTTCTCAGCCCATGTAAGCACCGTACGCGGGCTCATCACGGTTGAGATGTCGCCATTCATGAAGGCGTTACGCGTCAGGTCCGCAACGCGCACCATGGCCGCAACGGTCTTCTTGCCTTCTTCGGTCTGGTAATGCTTGGCCTTCGCCACCACGATGTCCGTCTCACGGTCATGATCCAGATAATTCAGGGTCGTGACGATGTTCCAGCGGTCCATCTGGCCCTGGTTGATCTGCTGCGTGCCGTGATAGAGGCCCGACGTATCGCCCAGACCAATGGTGTTGGTGGTGGAGAACAGGCGGAAGGAGTCATGCGGGCGCATGACCTTGTTCTGATCGAGCAGCGTCAGCTTGCCGGAAACTTCCAGAATACGCTGGATCACAAACATCACGTCCGGACGCCCGGCGTCATACTCGTCAAACACGAGTGCGACGGGGTGCTGAAGCGCCCATGGCAGAATGCCTTCGCGGAATTCGGTGACCTGCTTGCCGTCCTTGAGAACGATGGCGTCCTTGCCGACGAGATCAATACGGCTGACATGGCTGTCGAGGTTGATGCGGATGCACGGCCAGTTCAGACGTGCCGCTACCTGCTCGATGTGGGTGGATTTCCCGGTGCCGTGATAGCCCTGAACCATGACGCGGCGGTTGTGAGCAAAGCCCGCAAGGATCGCCAGCGTGGTTTCCTTGTTGAAGAGGTAGTCCTCGTCCAGATCAGGCACGTAGTCGCTGCGCTCCTTGAAGGCAGGGACCATCAGATCTGTCTCGAAGCCGAATACTTCTTTGGCGGACACTTCAGTGTCTGGACCGTGGGTCGGCATATTTCCGGTAGTGGTTTCCGTCATGGGACTAGCAACTGCTCTTCTTCAACAACATTGAATGTGGCGGTTGCCACACACGCGGGACCGCGCCTGGGGTGATCCCCCGCGCGGAAAGTGATTTGTCCGGGCGATTGTCTCAACCCGGAAGGGTTTAAGGCAACATATTGACCGGTCAGCGCCAATAGCACATCCGAAATAGCGGCTATGCATGCGACCCATGTATTTGCGTATCTGCAACATGGGCAAATGGCGTCCAGAACGCGCGGCACTCTAGCAAAATCTTGAGGCCCGCTGGAACCCACCTTGCGGGTTAGAGGTAACCTGTTGATTTCAGGTAGTTGTAGGCCTCAAGGACGCTACGGAAACGGTCCTCTGTGGACCGGTCACCCCCATTGGCATCGGGGTGATGCTTTTTGACCAACCGCTTGTACTTAGCCTTGATCTCGTTCGCAGTGGCCTCTCCGTCAAGGCCTAGCGTGGCAAGGGCCTTACCTTCCTTGGGGCGCAGGCGGCGGCGAGCCTTGCCGTCGGTCTTTGTGGTGCCGCCATCAACAGCGAATCCATGGGGGTCATATACGGTCGGGTCGGCCTCTGATCCGACAAAGCCGAACTTGCTGGCCGCAGCCGCGCCCCGGTTGGAGCCGATGCTCCAGGTCGGGCGGTGGCCGGTTGAAGCTTCTTTCTGGAACCGCCGGACATCAGCGTCCGTCATGCCCTCAAAATAGTTCCAGGACTTGTTGAATTCCTTGATGTGCTCCGCGCACAGCCAACGGTAGCGGCGGGCATCGCCCGTTGAGGCTTTGTCCGTTGGGGCTTTGTGCTTGCCTTCCTTGTCGCAGTTTGGCCACGCGCAGTCGTGTTTGCGGGCGCGTCGGGCGGCTGCAGCCTCCTCGGCCGCATTGCGCGAGCGGGGTGGCACCTTGACGAAGTCTTTGTATTTGTCCCAGGAACTCATGATCTGATTATGTAAACCCATCGGTCAGGAAACAACCCATCCTAGGGGACAGGCGTTATGAGTGTTGCAGAAACCATCCAGCAAAAACTAAACAATGCGCTTTCGCCGACCCGGCTGGATATCACAGATGACTCCGCCCGGCACGCAGGACATTCCGGCGCAGCCCAGGCGGGCGAATCGCATTTCAAGGTAACCGTCGTGTCTGACGCTTTTGAGGGAAAGTCCCGCATTGAGCGTCACATGTTGGTGAATGAGGCGCTGGCAGAAGAGCTGCGCGGTCCCATCCATATGCTTCAGATCAAGGCGATAACGCCTGCTGAAGAATGGCAATAGCGTTTACTCAGCGACCTGCGCCTTGCGCGGCGGCGTGATCTTGATCGCTGTAACCTGGTTGCGGTGGCGGCGCAGGACCTGAAATTTGTAGCCATAAAACGAAAATGTCTGGCCAACCTCAGGGATTGTCTGGGCTTCGTGGATAACGAGGCCGGCCACGGTGATGGCTTCCTCTTCTGGCAGTTCCCAGTCCAGGGCCCGGTTCAGGTCGCGCACGGCGAGCGTGCCGTCCACATTGCAGGTGCCGTCGGGCTGCGGGCGCAGGCCTTTGACTTCCACATCGTGCTCATCGGAAATCTCGCCAACGATCTCCTCGATGATGTCTTCCAGCGTCACAAGACCCATCATGCTGCCGTACTCATCCACAACCAGAGCAAAGTGCGATTTGCGCCGACGGAAGGCGTTGAGCTGTTCGACTAGTGAGGTCGTTTCAGGCACAAACCAGGCTTCTGTCGCCAAGCCTTTGATATCCAGCTCGGTGGGGTCACCGTCATGAGAAATAAGCGCCCGCAACAGATCCTTGGCGTGGAGAACGCCGACGATGTTGTCGGGATCTTCTTCCCACAGGGGGATGCGGGTGTAGGGGCTGGCCAGGACCTGTTCAACGATGTCCTTGGGGTCGTCGTCAAGGCTCAGTGCCTGCATGTTCTTGCGGTGGATCATCACGTCGTCCACCTCCAGATCGCGGAGGTCCAGAATCCCACCGAGCATATGGCGGTCATGGCTGCCCATGCCGCCTTCCTTGTGGTGCAGGTCGATGGCGCCGCGTAATTCCTCGTGAGCAGACAGCACTTCTGCACCGTCTTCGATGTTCGCACCAACCATACGCAAGGTGCGCCGGACGATGAACTGCACGGCAGCCGTAACCGGGGCAAAGGTAAATACGGCGATGCGAATAAGAGGCGCCACGGCCAGCGCCATACGGTCTGGATTGGTAATGGCATACGTCTTTGGCAGCACCTCAGCGAAGATCAGCACCAGGGCCGTCATGACCAAAGTGGCGTAGACCACGCCTGCTTCACCAAACAGATCGAGAAAGACACTGGTGGCAATGGCGGACGCCAGAATATTGACGAGGTTGTTGCCCAGCAGGATCGCGCCGATCAGCCGTTCGCGAAACTCTATCAATCCGTTGACGACGCCGGCGCGTTTTGAGCCATCGCGTTCAAGGGCGTGCATGCGCGCGCGACTGGTCGCTGTGAGCGCTGTTTCAGAGCCTGAAAAAAATCCAGAAAAGATGAGGAGGAAGAAAACAGATCCCACAGAGATCAGTATGGATGTTTCACTCACGCGGCCTGCCTCTTTGATAGCACTTGTGCCACCTGATCCATGTCTACATCACTTGCAATGAACGACTTACCGATGCCGCGCGTCAATATGAATGTAATCTTGCCGCCCGACACCTTTTTGTCCTGACCCATCAGCCGGATCAGTTCCTGAGTGTCGGGAACACTCAGGCTGTTGCGCTTTTCAAGGTCACTGATGCTTGCGGGCAGGCCGGTCGCGCGCATATGCGCCTTGGCGCGCGCCGCATCGTCAGCGGGGCACAGGCCCAGATGCACGGAGACATCAAACGCTATGCCCATGCCTGCAGCCACGGCTTCGCCGTGCAGCAGGTCGCCGGAGTAGCCTGCGGCGGTTTCCAGCGCGTGGCCGAATGTGTGGCCGAGATTGAGCAGGGCGCGCTGGCCGTCTTCGCGTTCATCGGCCGCCACAACGCGGGCCTTGGCGGCCACGCTATGGCGCACGGCTTCGGCGCGCAGGTCCTGGTCACCGTCAATGAGTGCGGGCCCGTTTTTTTCAAGCCATTCGAAGAAATCGAAATCGTCAATGAGGCCGTACTTCACCACTTCGGCATAGCCAGCGCGCAGGTCACGCATGGTCAGGGTGCCGAGCACGCTTGTGTCTGCGAGGACCAGCCGTGGCTGATGAAAGGCACCAATCAGGTTTTTGCCCTGTGGTACATCGATGGCTGTCTTGCCGCCAACGGAGCTGTCCACCTGCGCCAGCAGCGTTGTCGGGATCTGGATGAAGTCCACGCCTCGCCGCAGGACGGCAGCTGCGAAGCCGGCCAGATCGCCGATGACACCGCCGCCAAAGGCAATGACCATGTCCGTGCGCTCGACGCCTGCATCCATCAGTGCGGACAACAACTCCTCGAGATGTTTGAAGCTCTTGGTTGCTTCGCCGGGCGGCAGAATGATCGGCCCACACTCAATGCCGCTGGCCTCCAGGCTTTGGGTCAGGGTCTCAAGGTGGAGGGCCGCAACGGTTTCGTCGCTAACGATGGGCACATAGGGGCGTTTGAGCAGCGGTGAAATGGTTTCACCGGCGCGTGCAAGCAGGTCCGCGCCGATGAGCACGTCATAGGAGCGGTCGCCAAGGCTGACGGGAACAGTGTGGGTGTTGGTCATGATGGCAGCCATATGGTCGTAAAAGCGCGCTGCGTCCAGCGGATTGGTAAATGGCCGGTCACTTGAGGGGCTCCAGAAGCTCCATCAGGCGGTCCACCACGTCTTCATGAGGGCCATCGCCGGTCTCAAGCGTCACGTCTGCCTCTGCATAGACGGGGTTGCGCTCACGCATGAGCTTTTCCATCACCGCGCGCGGATTATCCGCCTTGAGGAGCGGGCGGGTCGGGCGTTTGCCGACACGGCGCATCAAGACGTCCAGATCAGCCTTGAGCCAGACCGAAATGCCACGGTCTGCCACCGTGGCGCGGGTTTCGGGATCCATAAAGGCTCCGCCGCCGGTTGCCAGCACCTGTGACCCGTTGGCCAGAAGCCGGGCAATGACCTTGCGCTCGCCGTCACGGAAGGCTGGCTCGCCATGGGCTTCAAAAATCTCAGGGATGCTTAGGCCTGCGGCGGCTTCCACTTCGGTGTCCGCGTCCACGAAGGGCAGGCCCAGACGGTTGGCCAGTCGGCGGCCGACCGTGGTTTTGCCAGCGCCCATTAGTCCAACAAGAACAATGGCCTTGCCGCCAAAAGGCTGGTCAGAGCCATCGCTTGCGCCGTCGCTAGAAGGAGAGGGCGTCGCAGGTGCGTGTGTGGTCTCAGAGGGCATTTCGTCCGTGTCGGGTGCTGAAGGCTACAGGATCAATCGAACCAGCAATCTATGCCGAGACGAGGGGTGAGCGCCAGATATGCCGTAATTCGGCCAAATCACCGATCTAAGAGGTGTGTGGAGTGTAGGTGATTGCGCCCCGCATGATATGGTTCATGAATGTGAATTGATGATTTGGCAGGCTGGGTCCTGTGATGTCGACGTTCCATTTGAACAAAAGCAAAAAGGCCCCGGATTTCCATGACCGCGTTGCGCATTCTTCTTATCGTTCTTGTTTTGCTCGGCGCCGGTTTTGCGGCGCTGGTTGTGATGGGCTCCAGCCTTGAACCCCAGACGGCCACCGTGGAAGTGACCCTGCCTGATGACAGCTTCGCCGAATAAAGTGTCGTCCAAGACACTTGGGCTTGTGACCGCGCTTACGCTTGTTGCAGGCGCGTGGAGCATAGGCGCGATGGCACAGCCGGTGCCGCTTGATGGCAGCCCGCCAGCAACACCGCCGCCCGGCCAAAGTCTCACTGAACAGCTTCTTGATCCCAATCAAACACCGCTGGCACGCTCCGACGGCCCACGGTCATTGTTGCCCCCGTCCGGTGCGGCATCGCCAGGCGCGCAGGATGGTGCACTTCCACCGGAACTCGCAGCGCCGGAAGTGTTTGGTGACAGCACGCCGGACGTGTTCTTTCCCTCCGGTGAGCGGGTCGTGGTCCCGCCTGTTCAGCGATCACAATCCCTTGCAGCGCGACCCGGCGAAGAAGGCACAGGCATCGAAGTGTCGCGGTTGTCCAGTGTGGCGGATGAAGGCATCGGCCTTATTGGTCCCGTCGAAGGGGGGCTGTCACCCATGTTGTGGGCCGGAAGCCGCCGGTTAATCGTTGAAGATGGTCTGGCTGCATTGACGCCGCCCCCGCGCTCTGCGGCCATCGGAAATCTGTTTCGACGGCTTTTGATTTCGCGCGGAGATTTGCCTCAGGGCGCCAGTGGTGGCCGCTCTATTTTGGGGCTTCGGCTTGCGGCGCTCTATGGCGCGGGCTTTGGCCTAGACGTAGATCGTCTGGCGGGTCTTGTGCCTGCCGGAGACCTTGCCGCGCAGACAGCGACACCTGCCGCGAAGGCTGCTTTGTCGCTTGATCTCACAGACAAGGCGTGTGGGTATCTCACACGGCTGCCAACTGAAGGTGATGCGGGAAATGACTATGCCCGATTTGCCCTTGAGTTGGGTGCCCTGTGTCAGGCGCGGGCAGGCATGGACATTGCCGCTTTGCTGTCTGTTGATCTGGTGCGTGAATATGAAGTGGGGGACACGGCTTTTGTGGCGCTCGCCACGCGCGCGGCCGGTGGACCGGCGCTTGACGTGCCGGACGACGAAATTTTCTCAAGCCTGCATCTGGCATTGGCGCGGGAGGCCGGTGTTCCTCTTGAAGCAGGCATTGTCGCGCGCGTTGAGCCCGCATTGTTGACGCCCCTTGCCAACGACAAGGGCTTGCCGTGGGAGGATCGTCTGGATGCCGCAGAAGCAGCAGCTGCGCGGTCGTTGCTTTCAGCCCGTGATCTGGCCGAGATCTATCGGCAGGCCATTGTTGCGGGGGCGGGCGACAGCAATCCGCGCGTAAGTGCGTTTGCTGTTTCCCTTGAAGCGCCGGACCAGACAACACGCCTTGGCGCCATCGCGTCCGCCTTTGATGAAACGCCGGTTGATCTGTGGCCAGCCACATTGCCGGCCTTTGCGGGTTCGTTGCGCGCCATTGCACCAACAATGGCGCATGCGGACAATTCAGTGTTCATGACTGAAGCGCTGGCTTTGCTTGGTGATGCTGCCCGGGCAGATGGGTGGATCGGTATCGCAACAACAACCGAGCCGGGTGAGATTGCCCGGCTTGAGACGCTGGTGCGCATTGCCACACCTGCGCAATCGTCATTTGTCCTGCCATGGAACCCGGACGTGGCCCTGCGCTCCATTGAAGTGCGTCTTGGGGAAGATGACCGGGAAGCCAAATGGCTGACAGCATTTGAGATGCAGGCCCTGGCGTCCCTTGGTGTGCCTGTGCCGCAGGTCGTGTGGGCGCAGTTTGACGATGCTGAAATGCCCGGTGTGCGCCTTGACGAGCAGGCGCTGCGTGCTTTGCGGATTGCAGCGCAGGACAGGCGGGCAGGTGAAGCGGCCCTCGCGACACTCACCGCCTTGTCGTCCATCGAAAGTGACGGCGCCTTGGCCCAGACCGGTCCAGCTGACCTGACGCCTGGGTCACTCGCCGCCATCATAACGGCCTTGGTACGCTCGGGCCTTGAAGAAGATGCGCGGCGCATTGCTGTTGAGGCCCTGATTGTGCGGGCGCATGGCGAAGGCTAAGGGCAAAGCCGCAAACCGACGACTGCGCGGGCCCGGGGCCCATTTGGCGGATGCCTTTCTTGAAATGCTGGTGGCTGAACGCGGCGCTGCTGCAAACACGCTCACCGCCTATGCTCATGACCTTGATGAGTTTGCGCGGTTTGTAGCGCCGGGTGGCGTGGGCGACGCAGACAGCGGGCAGGTGCGGGCTTATCTCGCTTCGCTGGCCGACCAGGGGCTGTCGGCGCGGACGCAGGCGCGTCGATTGTCTGCGCTCAAGCAATTCCATCGTTTTTTGTTGGGCGAAGGTCATCGCGATGATGATCCGACCGGCGTTGTTGATGCTCCAAGGCTTGGTCGTCCCCTGCCCAAGACATTGAGCGAGAAAGACGTCACCCGGCTGCTTGAAACAGCCCGTGAAGCAGCTATCGCGTCTGAGGGTTCGGCCCGTGGAAAGGCATTGCGGCTGCTGGCGCTTGTTGAAGTGCTGTATGCCTCCGGCATGCGGGTCAGCGAGCTTGTGGGGCTGCCGCTCGCAGCAGCGCGTGGGAACGACCGGGTCCTGCTGATCCGTGGCAAGGGCAACAAGGAACGCATGGTGCCGCTGACGCCGGCAGCCTTTGATGCGATCCGCGAGTGGATACCTGCGCGCACGCTTGCATTGTCAGCGCGCAATCAAGAGAGCCGCTGGTTGTTTCCCGGCACCGATCCCGATCAGCACATGACACGGCAGCGGCTTGGGCAGTTGTTGAAGCAACTGGCGATTGATGCAGGTGTGGATATGACAGCGGTCAAGCCGCATGCCCTGCGCCATGCCTTTGCAACGCACCTGCTGGCCAACGGCGCTGACCTGCGGTCCGTGCAGCAGATGCTGGGCCATGCGGACATCTCGACAACGCAGATTTACACGCATGTGCTGGACGCCCGCATGGCAGCGCTTGTGCAGGATCATCATCCGCTGGCCACACGAAAACGAAGCTGACGTAGGGGCAGCAGGGTCCCGGCTGTGACTGGTTGACGACGTTGGGCCGGTAACGCATGACTCACTCCACCCTTTTGAGTTTCAGCCAGTCCGGAGCCTTCCGCCATGAGCTTCACGTCCATTCAGGCCGCGCCATCCCGTCTCAACCGCTCTCAGTTGTTTGTGCCGTGCTCCAGCCCACATTTCTTTGCGAAGGCTGCTCAGGGCCCTGCTGATGTCATCTCCTTGGACCTTGAAGATGCGGTGGCCCCTGACGACAAGGTGGATGCCCGCGCAAAGGCCGTGAAGGCTCTCAATGAAGAGGATTTCGGCGACAAGACGCTCTCGCTGCGCATCAATGGGCTGGATACCCATTACTGCTATCGCGATGTGGTGGACATCATGGAGCAGGGCGGTGAGCGGCTGGACCTGATCATGATCCCCAAGGTCGGCACCGCGTCAGACATCTATGCCATCGATATGCTGGTGACGCAGATCGAAACCGCGACATGCCGGAAGAAGAAACTTGGGCTGGAAGTGATCATCGAAAGCGCCATGGGTCTGGCCAACGTCAATGAAATCGCTGCGGCGAGCCCACGTCTTGAGGCGCTGCATTTTGGCGCCGCTGACTTTGCAGCCTCTATGGGTATGCGCACGACGAACATCGGTGGGCCGAACCCCGATTACGGCATTCTTCTGGACCCGGACGAAAACGGGCAGCGGGATTTCCACTGGCAGGATTTGTGGCACACACCAATGATGCAGATGATTGCTGCTGCGCGGGCCAATGGTCTGCGCCCGGTGGACGGGCCGTTTGGCGATTACTCTGATCCGGATGGGTATCGCGCGCAGGCGCGTCGCTCGGCCATTCTTGGCTGTGAAGGCAAATGGGCAATTCATCCAAGCCAGGTTGCGCTTGGCAATGAGCTCTATACGCCGCCTGCCGATGACGTGAAGCAGGCCAAGCGGATCTTGAAGGAGATGAAGGCCAGTCAGAAGGCCGGTGCGGGAGCCGTGTCTCTGGATGGCAAGCTGATTGATGCGGCGTCCATCAAGCAGGCCAATGTGATTGTGGACAAGGCCCGTGAGATTGCGCGTCGCGAAAAAGCCAAAAAGGCCTAAGTCACATCAGGCGTTGCCCAGCGGTGGGTCCAGCAGGCGTTGCAGCTTGTCCGGATTGCGCATGATGTAAAGCGCCGCAATGCGCCCGTCTTCCACATCGATAGAGTAGCTGACCTCAATTTTGCCGTCGAGCGTGATGTAGAAGCCGGGCCGGTTGTTGATGCGCAGGGCTTCGATGTCGCCCTTCATGGCGTCCTTGTTCGTTGCAATGTGGGCGGTGAGCTTGGCCACTTCTTCCGCACCGCTGACCACACGCAGGGCGGCGGTCGCTTTGCCACCTCCATCTGATGTCAGGCTGGCATTGGGGGTGAGCAACCGTGTCAGGGTCGAGATGTCTCCGGCCTGAGCCGCTGCTGCGAACGCCAGCAGCAATTCCTCGTGTTCCTCGTCTGACGCTTCAAACCGGGGGCGATTGCTGCGCAGGCGTGTCTTGGCGCGCGACACCATCTGACGACAGGCGTCTTCGCTTTTGCCCAGTGTTGAGGCGAGATCGGAATAATCCATCTCGAATGCCTCGCGCAGCAGGAAGGCCGCCCGCTCCTCCGGTTTGAGGGTTTCAAGAACCGACATCAGGGCAAGCGAGACGTCCTGCGCCAGTTCAACAGCGTGACCTGGGTCGTCAGGTGTTGGTGTCGGCATGTCAGTTACCACCGGTTCTGGCAGCCACGGGCCGACATATGTCTCCCGGCGTGTTTTGACCTTGCGCAGATGGTCGATGGAAAGTCGTGCCACGGTTCGCGAGAGCCATGCCTTGGGATTGATCACGTCTGACGTGTCCGCGCGGTTCCAGCGCAGCCACGCGTCCTGCACGATGTCCTCAGCCTCCGCGCGGCCGCCTGTCATGCGATAGGCGAGCCGCAGCAGGTCCGGGCGGACCTGCTCGAAGGCGTCTGTTTCTTCAGCCATGGTCATGCCGCAGCTTTGGCTCCAAGGCGGTGCGCGTCAACGTCATGCTGGTTGACGGTTACCTTGAGGCAGGTTTCACCAAAGCCAAGCGTTCGCTTCAGCGAGGGATACACCTGGCCGGCCGCAATGACGGCGGCCATGTCAGCAAGGCTCTTTTCGCCATAGAGCTTGATGACTTCCTCGCGCATCTCACCTGCGTTGTAATCCGCATTCACCACTGCGTGCGTGAACCGGTACACCAGCGCGAGGTTTTCCGGCAATGCATTGAGATCACCTGACACGGCGGCACTGAGAACGCTTGCCGATACGCCCGCTTCTGCGGCGATGTTCACCGTGATCTGCGTGCAGGGGCCGCAATCGGCATGCAGTGTGCTGACGATACCTGCGACGGCACTGGCATCCGCAGGCAGCACCTCGCGGCCGGTGGCAAACCACATGAACCCGAAGGTGAATCGCCGAAATGCAGGGCGCGAGACATGCCAGAGATAGCGGACATAATCGAAACTGTAGTCGTAGCGTTTTTCCATCTTGCGCAGGCTACGTTCAGCGAACCATGAGATGGGACCAATGTTCTGTGTCATGTCATACTCCTTGAAAGAAAGTGAAATGGCCCAAAACCGGGCGATTTTCCCTAAAGACGGTCCTTTCAACGGGTTTGTGACACTCCCATATGAAAATTCACTGGCGCAGGCGCGCCCGGCTTAAGCCTCGACGTGCGAATTTGTTGACAATCCAAGGGTCCCGCGCCAGTTTGCCGCGTCTTCATCAAAGGGTCGCAAACACTTCCAATGCATAGTTATCTCGAGTTTGAAAAGCCGGTCGCAGAGCTGGAAGGCAAGGTCCAGGAACTTCGCCGGATGGCGGCAGAAGACCCGACCATGCAGATTGGCGACGAGGTCGTGCGTCTTGAAACCAAGGCGTCGCAGTTGCTGACCGATACCTACGCGAAGCTGACGCCGTGGCAGAAGACACTTGTGGCCCGTCATCCAAACCGGCCCCACTTCAAAGACTATGTGAGCCGTCTGATCACGGATTTCACCCCGCTTGCGGGTGACCGTTCCTTTGGTGAAGACCATGCGGTGGAAGGCGGCCTTGGCCGTCTCAATGGGCGCCGAGTCGTCGTGATCGGTCAGGAAAAGGGGTCCGATACCCAGTCCCGCCTGAAGCACAATTTTGGCATGGCAAACCCGGAAGGCTATCGCAAGGCCGTCCGTCTGATGTCGCTGGCCGAGCGTTTTCAGATGCCGGTGATCACGCTGGCGGATACGTCCGGTGCCTATCCGGGCAAGGATGCTGAAGCCCGCGGCCAGGCTGAAGCCATTGCGCGCTCCATCGACCGGTCGCTGTCTCTCAAGGTGCCGCTCATCTCCGTCATCATTGGCGAAGGCATGTCCGGCGGCGCGGTAGCCATTGCAGCCGCCAACAAGGTGCTGATGCTAGAGCATTCGATTTACGCGGTGATCTCGCCGGAAGGCTGCTCATCCATTTTATGGCGCTCTTCGGACAAGGCACAGGACGCGGCCGCGGCGATGCGCATCACCGCGCAGGATCTGCTGTCGCTTGGTGTCATTGACCGCATTCTGCCTGAACCGATTGGCGGCGCGCATCGCGAAACGGCGCAGATCATTTCTGAGGCCGGTAAAGCGATTGAAGAAGAGCTGGCCGCTCTTGCCCCCCTGTCCGGTGACGAGCTGGTTGCGCAGCGTCGCCAGAAGTTCCTGGCGATGGGCCGTGAAGGCATCGCCTAAGCGGTTTTGATCTGGCCTGCGCCTAGATTTTTCCAAGCAACTCGCGGAAGGCGTCCTGGACGTCACGCGTGAAGATTTCCGGTTCTTCCAAGGCCGCAAAGTGGCCGCCTTTTTCCATGAAGCGCCAGCGCTTTATGTCGTAGCAGCGGCTGCCCCAGCTTTCCGGCGTGCGGGGCAACACATCCATTGGGTATTCTGAATAAGCTGTTGGCACCGTCACCCGTTCGCCGGGCTTGAGCTTGTCTGTGCGTTCCATCGGTCCGGCTTTGTAGAGCGTGTTGGCGGAGTTGATGGTGCCGGTGAACCAGTAGATGGAAAGCTGGGTCAGGATCATGTCCATGGGAAAGCGCTGATCCATACCTTCGTAGGGATGGGATTTTTCGGTGTCGCCCAGGCGGTAGTATTTATCTGCCAGCCAGCCGGCGAGGCCTGCCGGGCTGTCCGTTACAGCAAAGGCCAGCGCCATGGGCTTGGTGCCCTGGATGACGCGATAGCCTTCCTCCTGCGCCCACCAGCCGCGCATGTTCTTGATCCAGTCAGCTTCTTCCTGTGTTACCGGCTCGCCGCCGCCTGAAATGGCAGGGCGCAGCGGCAACATGGTGAGGTGGATGGCATCCAGCTGGTCGCCGTGTTGGAGCGCGAGCCGTGACGTTACGTAAGAGCCCCAGTCGCCCGCCTGCGCGCAATAGCGGTCATAACCCAACACCCGTGTCATCAGGCAGTGCCACAACTCGGCGATTGCGGATGGTCCAACCGGTGTGCGCGGCTTGGAGGAAAACCCGAAGCCCAGCAATGAAGGGACGATCACGTCAAATGCGTCTTCTTCCCTGCCACCGAACCTTTCCGGGTGAGCGAGGGGTTCAATGACGTGCTCGAATTCAGCAAAGGTTGATGGCCATCCATGGGTCAGGATCAACGGGCGCGGGTTTTTGCCGGAGCCGCGTTCATAGATGAAATGGATCTGGTGGTCTTCGTCCGGCAGACCCAGATCATCGCCCGAGATGGTGGCGCGGAAATGGTCAAACCGGTTGAGCCGCGCTTCAGCCGCGCGCCAGTCATAGTCGTCGCGCCAGTACTCAATCAGCCGTTCCATGTAGGAAAGGTTGGTGCCGTAGTCCCAGCTGTCATTGCCGTCCGGCTCGTTGGGGAAACGGGTATTGGCGAGCCGCTGCTTCAGGTCAGCCAGTTCATGGTCAGCGACTGAAATGGTGAAGGGATCTGCAGCGATACTGGGGTGCATGGGTCCTGCCTCTATTCTGTGGGCGCCTGTTTCAGAAATGCCATGACGTCGGCAACGAAGGCGTCTGGTTGTTCCAGGGCCGCGAAGTGGCCGCCTTTTTCATGGTCCGTCCACTGAACAATGTTGCTGTAGCCGGCTTCCACCATGCTGCGCGGTGGCCACGAATAGACGGTGTCACCGGGGAAATTTGCGATGCCTGTGGGGATGTCGATTGTCTCGCCTGGCGGCAGGTTGACGCCGCCTTCTTCAAACACGCCGCGATACATCCACGTGGCGGTATTGAAGGTGTCAGTCGCGACGTAGAGCATCAGATTGGTGAGAAGGTGGTCCTTGGTGAAAGCGCTTTCGATGTCACCATTCTTCACGTCACCCCAGGTGTAGAATTTTTCGAGTATCCAAGCTGCCTGACCGACAGGCGAATCCGACATGCCCATGGTCAGTGACAGCGGCTTGGTGCCCTGTATCTGCAAATACGCCGTCTCAAACAGCTGCATGCCGGCTGAATGCTGCATCCATGCCTGATCTTCTTCCGTCTTTGGTTCCATGTGCCCGCGCACACCCAGAAAGTTCAGGTGAACCGCAAGGCAGCCGCCCTGTTTGTCCTTGCTGTGATCAAACGCTATCCAGCCGGAAATGATGGCGCCCCAGTCACCGCCCTGGGCGATGTAGCTTTCAATGCCCAGGGCATCGCGCATGAAGGCATTCCAAAGCGCTGCAACAGCGCGTGGGCCCATGGGCTTTTGCGGGCGACCTGAGAAAGCGTAACCGGGAATGGACGGGGCGATCACATCCCGCCCGTCTGCTTCCTCGCCGCCATAACTAGCCGGGTTGGCGATGCGGTCGAGAACATCAACAAACTCGAAAAAGGATCCTGGCCACCCATGGGTGATCAACAGGGGTGGGTTTTTCGGGTTGGAGCCTTTGATGTGCACATAGTGGATGTCGATGTCGTTCACGGTCGCAATGAATTGCGGCAGCGTGTTCAGCTGAGCTTCCCAGTGGTGCCAGTCATAGCCGTCCAGCCAGTACGCACAGAACTCCTTCAGATAGTCCTGGTCCGCACCGTAAGACCACCCATCCCCTGCGTCTTTGCCTTCCGGCACATCGATCCACTCGAAGTCGCGCACCTTGCGGGCGATGGCGTCGAGCTTGGATTGCGGTATCGAGATGGTGAAAGGGGTAGGCATACTCATCTGTGATTTCCCTGCTGGCCATTTCCCAAAACACAATCAGGAAAACGTGGCGCGGCATTATGGCAGGGAGGGGAAGGTCTTCAAGCGCTTAGAGCTCGACGCGCTCTGCATCCTCATGATTGCCGGCTCGATTCACTTCCTGAGCCGACACGGCCTTGAGTTTCTGTGCGCCCTTTACAGGGGGGAAAGTGAATTCGTTCTCAACGGGCTTGAGTGTCTTGATGTCGAGGATCGTGCGCGACAACAAGGAACGGTCTTTCATTGCGCCGCCAAGGTTGGAACGGCTGTTGGCGTGGGTCCATTCAAATGCGCCGATCACGTAGATCACATCTTCAGTTGCCTGATTGATGAAGGGCAGTTGCAGCATTTCCAACTGAATCATTTCCCCGGCAAGGGTGTTCGTATTGCTGTGCGAGTGGATGACCATCGGGTGAAGAAATTTGGCGCGCTGCATGTCGGCCAGTTCATCCTGCTCGGAGCCGTTGAATACCTTTGAGACCACCATGCCCGTCAGATCAATGCCGATCAGGCGTTCGATGTTTCCACCAGCATGAGCCACACGTACAGAGCCATCCGGTGACTTGAACTGGATACAGATACTTTTGCCGATATTCGGATCGCGGATGAAAGTGGTTGCGCCAATGCGGGGAACCGCATGCCTGTCGCGGCGCCCACGCCATATGTCCAGAAGTGTCTGATTGCCGGTTGTGAGGCGTATCATCTGATACTGGGTCTCCTAGCTTGACCCAGCCAGCCTAAACCTATGCGGTTAATGGGGTGTATATAGGGCGCACGATCCCCCTACCGTTTTTCCGGGGAAACCCCTAGAGTTAACGCCAGAACGGCACAAAACTGCCGCGGGGCCTTCGGGCCCAACATTGCTGGGGTCAGGTCAGTCTTCCGTCAGGAGGGCCTGTTTGTCCCCGTGGGGAGAGACAATTGACCGACACAACGCAGAATGGCGCTACGCCCGCTGTTGAGATTACGCCTGCCTATCGACGCTACGCCCTCTTCATTCTGCTGCTGGCTTATGTGTCCAGCTATGTGGATCGGCAGATCATGGGCGTACTGCTTGAGCCTATCCGTAACGAGTTCCTGCTCACGGATACCCAGATGGGTTTTCTGGGCGGCATTGCCTTTGGCATCTTCTACGCAACGTTGGGCATTCCCATTGCCTTCCTCGCGGACCGCTGGAGCCGTCGGAACATTATCTCAGCTGCGGTCACGGCCTGGAGCTTCATGACTGTTGCCTGTGCGTTTGTGGTAGGCTTTTGGTCTCTCGCCTTTGCGCGCGTTGGCGTTGGCATTGGTGAGGCTGGGTCCAGCCCGCCCTCTCACTCCATGATTGCGGATCTCTACCCGGCGGAAGAGCGGTCGGGGGCATTGGCGATTTACGCGCTGGGCGTTTACATCGGCATCATGCTCGGCTTCCTGGTTGGTGCGTATGTGGCGCATGACTATGGCTGGCGGATGGCGTTCATCGTCGTTGGTGCACCCGGTCTTCTGATTGCGCTGCTTGTGCGCTTTACCCTTAAAGAACCGCCGCGCGGTCACTCGGACGGCACGGCGCCGGCTGAAGTTGGTCCCATCGAGTGGGCTGCTGCCAAGGCACAGGTCAAAGAGGGTTTTGCCCATCTGTGGCAGGACAGAGTTTCCCTGCACGTGGTTATCGGGGTGACGCTGGTTTCTTTTGTGGGCTATGGCGGCGCTTATTGGGGTGCTGCCTTCTTCATTCGTAGCCACGGCATGTCGTTGATCGAGGTGGGTCAGTATCTTGCGGCGGTTATTGGCGGTGCCGGCGTCATCGGCGCCATTACCGGGGGACGTCTGGCGGACAAGCTGGGCGCCAAGGACCCGCGGTGGACGATGTGGATCGTGGCCTTTGCCAAGTTCATTGCGGCACCCATCATCGTGTTCTTCTTCCTTGAAATGGACACGAGCACTGCGCTGATCATCTACATCCCGACAGTGCTGTTGGGGGCCTTCTATCTTGGTCCATCATTCGCCATGATCCAGACGCGCGCGCCGGTGCATATGCGGGCGCTTTGTTCTGCGATCATGTTGTTCATCCTCAACATCATCGGTCTGGGCCTTGGGCCCCAGGCTGTGGGTGTGCTGAGTGATGCGCTTGCGCCAACCTATGGGCAGGAGTCCTTGCGATATGCCTTGCTGCTGCTGTCTTTCATCAGTGTGTGGGGTGGTTATCACTACTATTTGGCAGGCAAGCACCTGGTCAGTGCAGACGCCAAGTAGCCTATTCATCCGGGGGAATTAGACGGCACTTCGGGTGTGACCCGGGTGCCTGGAGGAGTCTTTATGTCTGAATCAACTTCCCCTGGAGGGGCTTCCGGGGTGGGGGGGCTTATTACCCCGCAATACCGACGCTATGCGCTTTTCATGCTGGTGGTTGTCTATACCTCCAGCTTTGTTGATCGGCAGATCATGGGGGTTCTGCTTGAGCCCATCAAAAATGATCTGCTTCTGAGCGACACGCAGATGGGCTTCATGACGGGCCTGGCATTTGCGTTGTTCTACGCGACGCTGGGTATGCCTGTGGCGTTTCTGGCGGACAGGATCAACCGGCGAAACATTATCGCCATCGCGGTTGCCGTCTGGAGCCTGATGACTGCTCTTGGCGGTTTTGCCATTGGCTTCTGGACGCTGGCGGCAGCCCGTATCGGCGTTGGTGTCGGCGAAGCCGGGGCCAGTCCGCCGGCTCACTCCATGATTGCTGATCTGTACCCGGAAAAAGAGCGCGCAGGCGCTTTGGGCATCTACTCGCTGGGTATCTATTTCGGCGTGATGATCGGCTTTCTCGTGGGGGCCTATGTGGCTCAGTATTATGGCTGGCGTGCCGCCTTCTTCGTTGTTGGCCTGCCAGGTCTGATTATTGCGGTGCTGGTGCGGTACACGATGATCGAACCGCAGCGCGGCGCTGCAGACGGCCTTGAGCCACAAGAACCTGAACCCATCGACTGGTCGCAGATGTGGGTTGAGATCCTTGCAGGGTTCAAGCATCTGCTGTCCGATCCGGTGTCACGCAACGTCATTTTCGGGATCATGCTCGTCGCCTTTGTGGGCTATGGCGGCACAACCTGGATTGCAGCGTTTTTCATCCGCAGTCACGGCATGTCACTGCTGGAGGTTGGTACTTATCTCGCATTCGCCATTGGCATCTTTGGCGGGCTGGGTGCGTATCTCGGCGGTCGCCTGTCCGACTGGGCGGCGCAAAAGCATGTGGCCGGCGGCATGTGGGTTGTGGCGATCGGGATGTTTGCCGCAGCACCTTTGGTGGTGTGGTTCTTCCTTGAATCGAACCTCACAGTTGCACTCATTGTGTATCTGCCAACGTTGGTGCTCGGTGCGTTTTACCTGGGACCAAGCTTTGCGACGATCCAGACGCGCGCGCCTATCAAGATGCGGGCGCTGTGTTCAGCCATCATGCTCTTCATCGTCAACCTTGTCGGCATGGGGCTTGGTCCACAGGCCGTCGGTATCCTGAGTGATGTGTTTGCGACTGACTACGGCAAGGACTCGCTGCGGTACTCGCTGCTTGTTCTGTCGTTTGCCGCTGTGTGGGGTGGCTGGCACTACTATCTGGCCGGTCGCCATCTGATCCGCATCAAGGCGCGGTCAGAAGCAACACCCGCGTAAGGCAGACAATGCCAACAAAAAGCCCCGGCCTTAATTCAGGCCGGGGCTTTTTTCGTTTGGTTTTCTGGTGCGGTAGCTAGGCGACTGCCCCATGGCAGTGCTTGTACTTCTTGCCGGAGCCGCACGGGCATGGTGCGTTGCGTGCGACTTTGCCCCACGTTGAAGTGTCATTGGGGTCCAGAGCCGCGCCGGAGGCATTGCGGATTGTGCCGGAGGCGCGCGCGCGCTCTGCAGGCATCGCGTCGCCGTCCTGCTGGCGCATGGCGCGGATGTCTGCATCGAGCATTTCATCGCGGCCTGTTGTCGGATCGATGTGTTTGGCTTCCATCTCAGGAAGCGCCTGGCCCTCAACCGGTGGCGGCAGATCTTCGCGCTGGCGCACTTCCACATGCATCAGCTTGCCGGTCACGTCCTGACGCAGGCGGTGCAGCAGGCTTTCAAACAGCTCAAACGCTTCCGTCTTGTATTCGTTGAGCGGATCACGCTGGCCATAGCCGCGCAGGCCGATTGTGTGGCGGAGGTGATCGAGCATCTGCAGATGCTCACGCCAGTGGCCATCGAGTGTCTGCAGCAAGACGCTCTTTTCCACCTGGCGCATGATGTCCGGGCCAGCCTGCGATGCTGTGCGCGCAAAGGCTTCGTCAGACGCGCGGGTCAGGCGTTCATGAATTTCTTCATTGGCGATGCCTTCTTCGGCCGCCCATTCCTCAACCGGGATATCCAGATTGAGATATTTGAGTGCCTGCTCACGCAGTCCTGCGGCATCCCATTGCTCGGCATAGGCCTTTTCCGGGATATGGGTGGCAACCAGTTCATCCACCACTTCGTGGCGCATGTCTGCGATGGTTTCCGACAGGTCTTCTTCGTGCATCAGCTCGATGCGCTGTTCGAAGATGACCTTACGCTGGTCATTCATCACGTCATCATATTTGAGCAGGTTCTTACGAATATCGAAGTTGCGGGCTTCCACCTTGGACTGGGCGCGTTCCAGTGCCTTGTTGATCCAGGGGTGGGCGATGGCTTCACCTTCTTCCAGACCAAGCTTCTGCAGCACACCGTCCATGCGGTCGGTGCCGAAGATGCGCATCAGGTCATCTTCAAGTGACAGGAAGAACTTGGAATGGCCGGGGTCGCCCTGACGGCCCGAGCGGCCACGCAGCTGGTTGTCGATGCGGCGGCTTTCGTGACGCTCCGTGGCGCACACATACAGGCCGCCGGCGGCCAGAGCCTTTTGTTTCAGCTCTTCGACTTCTGCCTTGATGGTGGCCTCGCGTTTGTCGCGGGCTTCACCTTCCACCATGTCGCCGAGCTCGTGCTCAATGCGCATGTCGAGATTGCCACCGAGCTGAATGTCGGTACCACGACCGGCCATGTTGGTGGCGATGGTCACCGCACCGGGTACGCCGGCCTGAGCCACGATCTGTGCTTCTTCTTCATGGAAGCGCGCGTTGAGAACGTTGTGCGGCAGTTTCTTCTTCTTCAACAGCTCTGCCAGCAGTTCTGATTTTTCAATCGACGTCGTACCCACCAGGATCGGCTGCCCACGCTCAATGCAGTCCTTCACCAGCTCAACGATGGCGTCGTACTTTTCGGCTGCGGTCCGATAGACCTCATCGTCTTCGTCGATGCGCGCCACATCCACATTGGTGGGGATGGCGGACACTTCGAGCTTGTAGATGTCGAGGAATTCGTCTGCTTCCGTCTGCGCTGTACCGGTCATGCCGCCCAGTTTGTTGTAGAGGCGGAAGTAATTCTGGAACGTGACGGAGGCCAGGGTGACGTTTTCCGGCTGGATCGTGACGCGTTCTTTGGCTTCCAGTGCCTGATGCATGCCGTCTGAGTAGCGACGGCCTTCCATCATGCGGCCGGTAAATTCATCGATGATGACAACCTTGCCGTTCTTGACGATGTAGTCCTTGTCGCGCTGGAACAGTTTGTGCGCCTTGAGCCCCTGATTGATGTGGTGAACGACCGACACATTCTCGATGTCGTAGAGATTGTCACCGCGCAGCAGGTCTGCTTCGCGCAAAATGTCTTCGAGGTACTCATTGCCCTCTTCGGTCAGCGAAGATGTGCGCTGCTTTTCATCCAGCTCGTAATGTTCTTCCGAAAGCCTGGGGATGAAGCCGTCGATGGTGGTGTAGAGCTCGGAATTGTCTTCGGTCGGACCGGAGATGATGAGCGGTGTCCGGGCTTCATCGATCAGGATCGAGTCCACTTCATCCACAATCGCGAAATTGTGGCCGCGCTGGGTCATCTGGTTCAGCGCGTACTTCATGTTGTCGCGCAGATAGTCGAAGCCCAGTTCGTTGTTGGTGCCATAGGTAATGTCGGCGGCATATTCCTGGCGGCGCTGGGTGTCGTCGAGACCGTGCAGAATGACGCCGACCCGCAGGCCGAGGAACTCGTGGACCTGACCCATCCAGCGCGCATCGCGCTCGGCGAGATAGTCGTTTACCGTCACCACATGCACGCCCTTGCCGGACAGGGCATTGAGATATGCGGGCAGGGTGGAAACTAGGGTCTTACCTTCACCAGTCTTCATTTCGGCGATGCGGCCATCGTGCAGAACCATGCCGCCGATCAGCTGCACATCGAAATGGCGCTGGCCGAGGGTTCGTTTGGCGGCTTCGCGGACCGTGGCAAAGGCTGGAACCAGGAGGTCATCCAGGCTGGCACCGTTTTCGATTTCCTGGCGGAATTCAGAGGTGCGGGCGCGCAGTTCTTCGTCGCTCAGGGCCTCAAGTTCGGGCTCCATGGCGTTGATAAGGTCAACTTTCTGGCGGTATTTGCGAAGTTGCCGGTCATTGGCAGAGCCGAACAGGCTTTTGGCGAAACTTCCGAGCGAGACCATGAATGGGGTGACCTTAACTTATTGAGTGACGGCATTGGGCTGGATGACGGCATTGTGGTGGCCCGGGCCGCAGGGCTGCGGATCAGGCCGTAGGGCGTGCATATATCAAGGCATTTGAGCGCAGGATACAGGCGCACGAGAGATAGTGGTGGCCATGGGACGTGTCAACGCGGCGGACCATGGAGGTTCGGTAATGTTTATGCCCCATAAATGCCTGAAAATCCGTCATAAATGCGGCTTGTGGCAGGGCGATCTTCGTGGTGAAGATGCATCTTGAGGGCGGTTCTCGCCCGATCCGCCTGAATGACTTGTGAACCGGAGTGATACGCTGATGATCGGCCTTAAGCTGGACCGTGCGCCAAACCTTGTGACTTTGCCGCGCCTGACCCTGCCTTCCCTGTTTTTTGTTGGGTTTGTTGTTGCAGGTCTTGCAGCTTTTGGGGCCAACGCTGTTGCTCAGGAGCCTGAAGCGGCTCCGGTACCCGCCACTGAAGCTGCCTCAGAGGCAGCGGCCGAACAGGTCGAGGATGCAGTCATTGCAACCGTCAACGGCGAAGAGGTTCGCTATTCAGATGTGGTTCTGGCCGAGCGGGATCTTGGGTCCCAGCTGTCAGGCGTGCCTGAAGAGGTGAAATTCGAGTATCTGGCCAACCTGATTGTGGACCGTAAGGCGCTTGCGGCTGCCGCCCGTGTGGATGGGCTTGAAGAAGACCCAGAGGTCAAACGCCAGATGGCCTATTACGCGGAAAAAGTACTGGCCGATGTGTACCTCAATCGCTCGCTCATGGATGCGGTCAGCGATGAAGAGGCCAAGGCCTATTACGACAAGCAGATCAGCGAAGTAGAAGTGCAGGAAGAAGTCAGTGCCCGCCATATTCTGGTGGAGACTGAGGAGGCCGCGCTTGCCGTGATTGAACGCATCAATGGCGGCGAAGACTTTGTGGAGCTCGCCAAGGAGGTGTCGACAGGCCCCAGCGGCAAGGACGGTGGTGACCTTGGCTACTTCGTGAAGGACCGCATGGTGCCGGAGTTCTCAACTGCGGCTTTTGCCCTTGATCCAGGCCAGGTCTCAGCGCCCGTCAAATCCGACTTTGGCTGGCATGTCATCAAGGTCGAAGATCGCCGCCAGCAGCAGCTGGTGGCCTTTGATGATGTGAAAGAAAGCATCAAGGGGCAGCTGCGTGATGAGAAGGCCGCGCCTTTCATCGATAGTGTCCGCCAGAAAGCCGACATCAAGTTCACCGGCGAAGATGAGGCGGGCGCGCGCCCGCAAATCGTCCCTCAGCAGTAGCGCCTGACGGCAACTCCAGCTAGAGAACGCACAGGCACACTTTCCAGCGCGGCGGGCACCATGGCGATCAAATCTCGGTCATCCACATCCAAAGGCAAGACGGCAACGTCAAAGGTGAAAGGCAAAGCGCGCAAGGCTGTAAAGTCCGCACGTAAAATGGCATCACCCGCGCGCGCAACACTTCAACGCAAGGCGTCCGCCAAAAAGCCTGCCCGCAAGAAGACGGCTGTCGCAAAGCCGTCGGGTGCCGGCAAGAAACCCGCAAGCAAGCCAAAGAACAAATCAGGCCTGCCGGTTTCCCCTTTGGCCCCTGCGCACTTTCCCGATGTGGCGGACGTGCCGGGTCTCGAAATGGCAACGTCGCGGGCGGAGATCAAATACAAGGCCCGTGAGGATTTGCTCCTTGCTGTCATGGCGCCTGGCACCACCGTGGCCGGCGCGCTGACACGTTCGCGCACGGCGTCTGCTCCGGTGGACTGGTGCCGGACCAATCTTGAAAGCGGCGAGGGCCGTGTTCTTGTGTCCACGTCGGGCAACGCCAATGCGTTTACCGGCCGGGCGGGTATGGAGACCGTGAAGGTTACCGCGGCTGCAGCTGCCAAGCTTGCAGGCGTTCGTCAGAAGGACGTGTTCATCGGCTCCACCGGTGTCATTGGCGAAACCATGCCCAACGACAAGATCACCGGGGCGCTGCCAGCTGCATTTGACGCGCTGAAGCCCGGCGGGTTTGAAATGGCCGCCCGGTCAATCATGACGACGGATACTTTTCCGAAGGCAGCATCGCGGACGGTTGAAATAGATAGCAGCCCGGTGGTGATCAGCGGCATCGCCAAGGGGTCAGGCATGATCGCCCCGGATCTGGCGACGATGCTGTCCTACATTTTTACAAATGCGTCGATTTCCCAGCGCACACTTGGTGCCCTGCTGGATATCAATCTGCGTGACAGCTTCAACGCCATCACTGTGGATAGCGATACGTCCACCAGCGATACAGTGCTGTTGTTTGCAACCGGGCGTGGCCCGGATGGCGGCACGGCGCCGTATGCGCAGATTACGCGTCCGGGGGACCCGAAATTGCGGGCCTTCCGTCAGGCGCTTTCCGAGGTCATGCATGATCTAGCCATGCAGGTGGTGCGTGATGGCGAGGGGGCTTCCAAGTTCATTTCCATCACGGTGAAGGGTGGCGAGAGCCACAACTCGGCCCGCCGTATCGCGATGGCTGTGGCCAACTCACCCTTGGTGAAGACCGCCATTGCCGGTCAGGATGCCAATTGGGGGCGCGTGGTCATGGCTGTCGGCAAGGCCGGTGAGCCTGCCGACCGGGACAAACTCTCCATCGGGTTTGGGGGCGTGGAAGTGGCCAAAGCTGGCCGTGCGGTTGACGGCTATAATGAAGCGCCGGTCGCGAAGCACCTCAAGGGTCAGGACATTGCCATTGATATCGATGTGGGTGTCGGGCAGGGCGAGGCCACGGTCTATACCTGCGATCTGACCCATGGATATATCTCCATCAACGCGGATTACCGCAGCTAGGCCGCTTTCCTTTTCGGGTAAGCAATCATTAACGCTGTCGCCCATGTGCGGCCCGTTATGCCGTGTGTGTAGTATTGTCCTCATGTTCTCTTAACGGCGTGGTGCCAGACTGCGTTGCAAATGATTGGCGTTTTTTATGCGGATTGTTCTTGTTGCGGCCTGCGCTCTTGTTGATGTGGATGGCCGGGTGTTGCTGGCCAAGCGCCCAAAGGGCAAGGCAATGGCTGGACTCTGGGAGTTTCCCGGCGGCAAGGTCGAAGCAGGGGAGACGCCCGAATGTTCGCTCATTCGTGAGCTGAAAGAAGAACTGGCAATCGATGTAACGGCTGCCTGTCTGGCGCCTCTGACATTCGCCAGTCACACATATTCCGGCAACGCTGGTTCCAGTGACGCCGGACAAGATGAGTGGCATTTGTTGATGCCGCTGTTTGTATGCCGCAAATGGTCGGGAACGGTCACAGCGGTGGAGCACGAAGCGCTGGAGTGGGTCCGGCCTGTGCGCATGAGAGACTATGACATGCCGCCTGCGGATGTTCCGCTGGTCGCCCTAGTGAGAGACTTTTTAGGATGAAAGAATTTCTGACTAAAAGCCTTATGGCAGACGAAAGCGGTGCAACAGCCATCGAGTATGCGCTAATTGCCGGTGGCATTGCCGTTGCGATCATCACGGCAGTCAATACGCTCGGTGTGGATGTAGCCGGACTGTTTGGCACAGTAACCGACGGCTTCAGTTAAGCCGTTCAGCGCGCCATTCACTTTCGCTCACTGGCTAGGCTTTTCGCCCGTGCTGATTTCTTCGGTGTTCAATGCATCGGCAAGGCGTTGTCTTGCGCTACCCGGCCTGAGCGGCTTTTGCTGGCTGTCGTCAGGCGCCCAGCCAGCCAGATACACAATCTGAAACGTTGCTGACACGCGTCCTTCCGGGGTCGCGTATCGCTGTGTGTAGATTTCCGCCATGCGCATCAGAGTCGCCCGGCGCAATGGTTGTCGCCGTCGGGCATTGAGGGCGTTTGTCTCTCCCATGCCGCGCAAGTCGCGGAGCAGGGCGAAGGGACTCTCATATGTAACTGTGTGGCGATCCGCATCAACGACCGGCAGGGCAAATCCTGCGCGCTGCATGAGGCCGCCCATATCCCGTACGTCGGCGAAGGGTGCCACCCGGGGGCTTATGCCGCCCTCTATCTCTGCTTCGGCTTCGGAAAATGCTGTGCGCAGTTCCATCAGTGTCTCACCGCCAAACATGGCGCCGATGAACAGGCCGTCGGGTCTCAGTGAGCGGCGGATCTGAATGAGTGCCCCGGGCAGGTCATTGAGGCGATGGAGCACCAGCGCGCTAGTGATAAAATCGACGCTGCCATTTGCAAATGCCAGCCGCTCATCATCCATGACCAGCCGTGGACCCTGGGCATGCCGCAGCATGTCCGGTGCACTGTCGGTGTGGATCAGCCGGTCAAGCCTGCCGGATGCAATCAATGGTGCGCGGACCTGACCGTGGTGGCTGCCGATGTCGACGCCTGTTTCAAACGACCGGTTTGAATCCAGAAGCCGCTCGGCAATTTGTGTGGCGACGAGCGTCTTGAGGAAATCAAATGCGCCATAGTCCGCTGCCGCGCGGTTGCGCCGCTGGCGGATCAGGGCCGTATCGAACGGGGTCTGTGGATTGGGATCGGTCACAGGGCTGAAATAGCTTACCCTGTGCCTATGGGCAAAGCGTTTCAGATACTTGGCAAGGCGACGGGGCGATCCATCGGGCAGCTTGTCCGAGGAGTGGTGGAGTTTGCCTTGCCGCCGGTGTGCCCCATCACGGGTGACCGCGTGGCCGAGCATGGCACGCTGTCGCCGGATGCCTGGGCGGATCTGAGTTTCATTACCCGCCCGCTTTGTGCGGTTACCGGGGTGCCATTTGAGCGAGATGTGGGCGTGGGGGCCATCAGCGCGGCGGCCAGTGCCCGCATGCCGGCTTTTGATCGGGCGCGGGCCGCCATGCTTTATGACGGCACCGCGCGCAGGCTTGTGCATCAGCTCAAATACAGCGACCGGATGGATCTGGCCGGGCTGTTGGCCCGATGGATGGTGATTGCCGGTCGCGAGCTTCTGGATGGCGCTGACCTTCTGGTGCCGGTGCCCTTGCATCGGCGGCGGCTCATCTGGCGCCGGTTCAATCAGGCTGCTGCATTGGCCAAAGCCATCAGCAGGCAGACCTCCGTGCCGGCGGATGTCATGTTGCTGGAGCGGTCAAAACCCACTCAAAGCCAGGTTGGGCTGAGCCGGGCAGGGCGGCGACGCAATGTGCGTGGGGCGTTCAAGCTGTCGCCCAAATTGTCTTCAGCGGCGGCAGGGCAGCACGCGGTTGCTGGAAAACACATTGTTTTGATCGATGACGTGCTCACCTCCGGTGCCACCGTTGAGGCCTGCGCTGCGGTTCTGCGCCGGGCGGGCGCTGCGCAGGTGGATGTTCTGACCCTTGCGCGGGTTGTCGCGCCGCAGGACGCCACCATATGATGCCCAACAATTGAGAGATTCCAGACAAGCAGCCAAGTTGCTGCACATGCAGGTGAATTCATGAGCAAAGTCCAGATTTACACCACCCAGATCTGCCCCTATTGCCACCGGGCCAAGGCGCTGCTGCGCGACAAGGGCGTGGACTATGAAGAAGTGGACGTCATGGCCATCCCCGGCGCCCGCGACAAGATGATTGACCGCACCGGCCGTACCAGCGTCCCTCAGATCTTTGTCGGCGATACCCATGTGGGTGGGTGCGATGACCTCTATGCGCTTGAATCCAAGGGTGCCCTCGACCCGTTGCTGGCCAGCTAGGCCATGAGCGCCGCTCCGTTCCGCGCCGCTTGTGTAACGCTGTGCTCTGGCCGTGAGCCCGCCACCAACATCGAGGCTGCAAGCGACCTTGTGCGTGACGCCGCGCGCAACGGAGCCGGATTTATTTGCACGCCTGAAAACACCTTGCTGATGGAATCCGGTGGCAAACATCTGCTTGCAGCTGTGAAACCTGAAGACGACACGCCGGCGGTTCGCGATCTCGCGGCTCTCGCGGCGGATCTGGGCATCTGGTTGAGCGTCGGGTCCCTAGCCATCAAGGTGTCCGAAGACAAGGTTGCCAACCGCTCCTTTCTGATGGGACCGGATGGGCGCATTCATGCGCGCTATGACAAGATCCATATGTTTGACGTGTCTCTGCCCAATGGGGAGAGCTATCTTGAATCCAAGAGTTATCGGCCAGGCGGTGATGCCGTGTTGGCCCAGACGGGGTTTGGCACTGTTGGACTGACCGTCTGCTACGACCTTCGCTTTCCTGATCTCTACCGCACGCTGGCGCAGGCGGGCGCTGAGTACCTGACCGTCCCTTCGGCGTTTACGCAGGTGACGGGCGAAGCGCATTGGCACGTCTTGCTGCGGGCCCGGGCAATTGAGACAGGCGCATTTGTGTTTGCCGCGGCGCAATCCGGCACCCATGAGAACGGCCGCAAGACCTACGGGCACAGTCTGATCATTGACCCATGGGGTGAGGTGCTTGTCGATGGTGGCCTAGAGACTGGTTTTGTGTGCGCAGATATCGATCCTGCAAAAGTCGAGGAGGCGCGATCGCGCATTCCATCGCTCACGCATGATCGCGATTTTGCATTGCGGCATGCGTCTGAAGTCGCACCATTGTCGGCGCAATGATCCGCTACAGCCTCATATGCGCCGACGGCCATGAATTTGAATCCTGGTTTGCCTCAAGCGATGCCTTCGATGCCTTGGCCGAGCAGGGCCATCTGTCCTGTGTCGTGTGTGGAACGCCCAAGGTTGAAAAGTCATTGATGGCGCCCGCCATTGGCCGCAAGAGCAACCAGAAATCCGGAGCGGCCGAAGCAACACCTCCGCCTCTTGCACTCAAGGGAGATGGTGGTGAGGCGTTGAAGGCGGCCAAGGAACTTGCGGCTTTCATGGACAAAGTCCGCTCTCACGTGGAGGCAAATGCCGAGTATGTCGGCGATAATTTTGCTGATGAGGCCCGCGCGATCCATAACAAGGAAACCGAGATGCGGCAGATCTACGGTGAAGCCACCCTTGAAGAAGCCCGTGACCTGATTGAAGATGGGGTTGCGGTCGCGCCAATTCCCGCCAAGCGCAGGAAGTCGAATTAGGGCCTAAGCCGCCAATATTTGGGGGCAAATCATGAATTTCAGATCGATTGTCAAATCTGTCGCCAACGCCAATCTGGCCGCGATTGTTGCGGTGGGGCTGGTGCTGGGTGTTTCATCCGCCGCAAGCGCTGATGACGAAGACCGCAGGGTGCGCATCGTGAACAATACCAGCGTGGCCATGATGGAGTTTTATGCGTCTTCCATCGCATCCAAGACCTGGGAAGAAGATATTCTGGGTCAGGACGTTCTCGTGCCGGGGGATAATGTAGTCATCAACATCGATGATGGCAGCAATGCCTGCCGGTATGATTTCAAAGCCGTGTTTCTGGACGGCGATGAAGTGACCGATGAGGACGTTGATGTGTGCGAAGTCGCTGAGTACGAGTTCACCGAAGAATAGCGGTCGCCTAAGCTGACTGTTTGGTTGCCGTCTGCATGTAGTTCACTGCAGTGTCGTGCGACGTGGACCATTTGTCCGCCAACGGATTGAAGCTCACGCCGGTCAACTCTCCAGGCGTGAGGCCGGACGTGACCATCATCTGACGCATTTCGTCGGGCGTGATGAACTTGCTCCACTCATGGGTGCCGCGCGGCAGCCAGCCCAGTACGTATTCAGCGCCGACAATAGCCAGCGCAAAGGCGCGCGCCGTGCGGTTGAGGGTGGCAACAATCATCAGACCACCTGGTTTCAGGCAGGCCGCACATTCCTTCATGAAAACCTGTGTGTCGGCGACATGCTCGATGACTTCCATGTTCAAGATGACATCGAACTGCTCTCCGGCTTGCGCCAGCGCTTCTGCCGTGGTGTGCCGGTAGTCGATCTCAAGACCCTGCTCTTGAGCGTGGACGGATGCTGTCTTGATGTTTTTTTCGCCAGCGTCTGCCCCTGTGACTTTAGCACCAAGGCGGGTCATCGGTTCTGACAGCAGGCCGCCGCCACAGCCGATATCCAGCAGGCGCAGACCTTCAAGAGGCTGGGGAACGTCAGCGGCGCGGCCAAAATGGGCCGAAACATGCTCGCGAATGTAGGCCAGGCGGGTCGGATTGAATTTGTGCAATGGCCGGAACTTGCCGTGCGGGTCCCACCATTCAGCCGCCATTGCGGAGAATTTGGCTATTTCCTGCGCATCTACGGTCCCATTCTGGGGACTATCGGTCTTCGATGAAGCCTCTGGCATAGCTGCCATGGGGTGTTCCTCAAATGTGCACGAGTTGAGCCGGGCTGGTTGCAGCCGGATGGCGCTGCCTGTATGTGTACGCCGCGTTTTGGCGGTTCACAGAGCCGGTTTCAAGGCGTGTATCTATCAGTTTCAACAAGGATATGGCGCACCGAGCCAATTGGTCCAGCGATGGCTGGCCGGTGTGCTGACAGGTCACATGGCGCGTCTGGTGCTCAAATTCGGCGGAACGTCCGTCGCGGATATTAAACGTATCCGCGTGGTGGCGGCGCATGTGAAGCGCGAAGTGGACGCGGGCAATGAAGTGGCCGTTGTCGTGTCTGCCATGGCGGGGACCACAAACCAGCTTGTGGATTGGTGCAAGGAAGCAGCCCCGCTTCATGATGCGCGCGAATATGATGCCGTTGTATCGGCCGGTGAACAGATCACCTCCGGCCTGCTTGCCATCACGCTGAGTGACATGGGCGTCCCCGCGCGCTCCTGGCTTGGGTGGCAGATCCCCATTCGCACAACCGGTGTGCATGGTGCGGCGCGCATCGAGGCGATTGAGACGGATGCCATGGAGCAGGCCTTTGCCGAAGGCCGCGTAGCCGTGGTCGCAGGCTTTCAGGGCATTGGCGAAAACAATCGCATCGCAACGCTTGGGCGCGGTGGCTCTGATACCAGCGCCGTGGCGCTCGCCGCCGCATTGAATGCTGACCGGTGTGATATCTATACGGATGTGGACGGGGTTTACACGACTGACCCGCGGATGACGCCGCGTGCGCGTAAGCTTGGCAAGATCACCTATGAAGAAATGCTGGAGATGGCCAGCCAGGGTGCCAAGGTGCTGCAGACGCGATCCGTTGGCATGGCGATGACCCATCAGGTCAGGGTGCTTGTGCGCTCGTCCTTTGATGATCCCGACGCGCCCGAACTTGTGGCTGCGACAAACGGCAATTCAGACCTGCCAGGAACGCTCGTCTGCGACGAGGAGGAAATTGTGGAACAGGAACTCGTAACCGGCATTGCGTATTCGCGCGATGAAGCAAAGATCACGCTGGTGAAAGTGGCTGACAAGCCGGGTGTTTCAGCGGCCATTTTTGGCCCGCTGGCCGATGCCGGCATGAATGTCGACATGATCGTGCAGAATGTGTCCGAGGATGGCTCGATGACTGACCTGACGTTTACGGTCAGCCATGCGGAGCTGGACAAGGCACGCGCCGTCATCGAAGCAGCCAAGGACGAGATCGGCTACCAGCACCTCATTGCAGATGGTGATGTGTCGAAGATCTCTGTGATCGGCGTTGGTATGCGCAGTCACACAGGCGTCGCACAAAAAATGTTCCGTGCCCTTGCTGACCGCAACATCAATATTCATGTGATCTCCACATCCGAGATCAAGGTCAGTGTGCTCATTGATGCGGAATACACGGAGCTTGCGGTGCGTGCATTGCATACGGCCTACGGCCTTGACGGCGAAGCGGCCTAGCACAGGTAAACAGGTGTGGCGGACCTAGTAGGGTCAATAGCGCGTCGGGCACTCCTGCCCATGCTATAAGTGCTGCATTCATGATGATCTTATTTGTAGATCAAATTTGAGCCGCTTTTTTGCGGCACTTGTATTTGGCGACGCGCTCGCGTCTCCAGTCCAGCGACATATAGCGATAGAGGTTAGCCGCCGGTGGTAGCGACAGCGCACGGTCCGCGCACATTATTGAGAAGCCTTCGGGAAGTGATGGCACAGTCCGGGTCAGCTGATGACCGGCTGCAGGCTGTAGTGCGCCTGATTGCCTCCAATATGGTGGCAGAAGTGTGCTCCATCTACCTGCTGCAGCCCGACAACCGGTTGGAGCTGTTTGCGACTGAAGGACTGCGTGCCGAAGCCGTACACAATACGTTCCTGGCGCTTGGCGAAGGTCTGGTCGGTACGGTTGCGCAAACAGCGCGACCATTAGCTCTGTCCCATGCGCAGCAGCACCCGGCCTTTGCCCATCGCCCTGAGACCGGCGAAGACCCCTATCTTTCCTATCTCGGTGTGCCGCTGCTGCGGTCCGGGCGTGTGCTTGGCGTGCTTGCGGTTCAAAACGCCACAACGCGCGCCTACAAGCTGGAAGAGATGGAAGCGCTCGAAACCGTGGCCATGGTGCTGGCGGAGATGGTGGCGTCCGGCGAGCTGGTGAACCTGGCGGCGCTGCATGAAGCCGAACTGGTTGATGACCGCGCCATGCATCACCACGGCGTTGCAATCTCTGAAGGCATCGCCCTTGGCCATGCGGTCCTGCACCAGCCGAGATTTCACGTCACCAAGATCATTGCCGAGGATACCGGCGAGGAGCTTGGCCGTATTGAAGAGGCCATCGGCCAGTTGCGGGCGCAGGTTGACGCCATGTTGTCGGGAGACAATCTGGGGCGGGCAGGCGAGCATCGTGAAATCCTCGAAACGTACCGCATGTTTGCGAATGACCGCGGGTGGTTGGCGCGTCTGCGTGAAGCGATTGAGAGCGGTCTGACGGCTGAAGCGGCTGTTGAGCGGGTGCAGAACGAAACCCGCGCGCGGCTCATGCGGCAGACCGACCCCTATCTGCGTGAGCGGCTTCACGATCTTGATGATCTCGCCAACCGGCTGTTGAGTCATCTTGTTGGTGTGCCATTGACCGCGGCCGGTGACGATCTGCCGACCGACGCCATCATCATTGCGCGCAACATGGGCCCCGCTGAACTGCTGGATTATGACAGCGACAAGCTGCGTGCCCTGGTACTGGAGGAAGGATCTGCGACGGCGCATGTGTCCATCGTGGCCCGCGCGCTTGGCATCCCGATGATTGGCCGCGTGGAAGGCATTACGGATCTGCTGGAAGCAGGTGATGCTGTTATTGCCGATGGTGACACTGGCGAAGTCTACGCTCTGCCGTCTTCGGAAATCGTCGATTCATATTCTGAAAAAGCGCGTTTTCGGGCCAAGCGGCAGGCGCAGTTCCGCGAGCTGCGCGACAAACCGGCGGTGACGAAGGACGGCATCGCTGTGTCGTTGACGATCAATGCAGGCCTCATGGTCGATCTGCCGCATCTGCACGAAGCAGGTGCGGATGGCATCGGCCTGTTCAGGACCGAGCTGCAGTTTCTCATTGCATCCGCCATGCCCAAACTGTCCGAGCAGCAGGCATTCTATACGGAAGTGCTGGACGAGGCGGGCGACAAGCCGGTGACGTTCCGCACCCTTGATGTGGGTGGCGACAAGGTGCTGCCCTATCTGGCTCATGCCAAAGAAGAAAATCCGGCTCTGGGCTGGCGGGCGATCCGTATTGCGCTCGATCGGCCGGGGCTGTTGCGGTATCAGCTGCGGGCTCTTTTGCAGGCGGCAGCCGGGCGTAATCTGCGTTTGATGTTTCCCATGGTTGCGCAGGTGAGTGAATTTCAGGCGGCGCGGGAGCTTCTAGACAAGGAGCTCGCGCGCCTGCAGCGGCTTGGCCATCCCAGACCGTTGGACATCAAAGTAGGGTCGATGCTTGAGGTGCCGTCTTTGGCATGGCAGCTGGATGCCCTGCTGCCGTTGGTGGATTTTATTTCCATCGGCTCGAACGACCTGCTGCAGTTCTTCTTTGCCAGCGACCGGGGGAATCCCCGGGTCGGCGACCGGTATGACCTGCTAAGTCCCGCAGTTCTGTCGTTTTTGCAGCATGTGGTGGCCCAGTGCGGTGTTCACGATGTGCCGGTATCCCTGTGCGGGGAGATGGCCGGTCGCCCGCTTGAGGCCATGACGCTGGTCGCACTTGGCTTCCGGACGCTCTCCATTCCGCCTGCTGCGGTTGGGCCGGTGAAGGCCATGATCTTGGAACTGGACGCGGGCAAGCTCGCGGACTTTGTGAATGAGCGTCTCAGCCTGCCGGACAGCAGCCTTCGCTCGCAGCTGGCCGAATTTGCCTTCGACAACAAGATTCCGCTCTAAACAGCCCTAAACCATTGCAGTTACGGGTGGTTTTTTGTTTAGTAACCATCTTCTGACATCCTGAGGGGTAGTTATCCACAAGCTGCGCGGTCCCTGGGTTGTATTTGGATATGCTTCGAGGCGCGCAGGTACGGGACACATATTGGTTTCGGCGACATGAGATGCCCTGGTAGGGCACGGCATCCAGGCGCCAATGGGGACACGCAGGCCGTAATTATGGGCAAAGTGACTAAACTCAATCTGGAAGACGCATCGGTTCGTTCGACGCGACGGCTGCACCTGCGCGACATTCAGGATGACAATCCCGAACCGCGCGGAACTACCGGTGCTCAGATGCATGCGGCTCGACTTGCATTGGGCGAGGACATTTCTGCCGTCGCCAGTCAGTTGCGCATTCGCCGTGATCAGATTGAAGCCATCGAAGGCGGCGACTTTGATGCGCTGCCTGGCCGTGCTTACTCCATCGGGTTTGTTCGGACGTATGCAGAGTATCTCGGTCTCGATGAAGTTGAGATCGTGACGGCTTTCAAGGCCGAGTTTGATGCCGCAAAGACTTCTGGTCCCGCGCTGGTGTTCCCTGAAGCTGAAGAAGAATCGCGGATACCGCGTGGCGCATTTGTGGTGGTTGCCGTTTTGGCGCTGGCGGCCCTCTACGGTGTGTGGACACTGACGGTGTCGGCTGACCGTGTCGTTGAAGAACGCACAACAGGTGTGCCAAGCGTGGTTCCTGAAACGCGCGTCGCGCCAGTCGTACGTCCGGCATCGCTGCCGCGCACGGCTGTAGAACGTGGTTCAGCTGCGGCAGGTGCCGCCGAGACAGGTCCTGACGGCGGTGAATCTGCTGAGGCAACCGACGGTGGTACGGCAGCAAGTGCTACGGGCGACGTGTCTGGTGCAGCGGCACCTCAAACTGATAATGCAGCTGGTGAAACCAATACGACCGCTGAGGTGGACACAGCTGCCCAGACAGGTGCTGATGGCACTCCGGGCGCAATCTCCGATGAGGCCTCCGGGGGTGAAGGTGAAGCGGCGACGGAAACAGCAGCTGCACAAGAACCAACAGTTGCTCCCGCAGCGACGACCCCTTCTGAAGACCAGGTATCTCCGCTTGAAACCGGTGCCGAGCGTGCCTGGGAAGGCTTTGTTTACGGTCAGCAGAACCATGACAGCCGCATTTTCATTCGTGCCAATGCGCAGACATGGGTCCGGGTCGAAGATGGGGATGGCAACGTATTACTGTCGCGCACGCTTCGGGCAGGTGAAAGCTATCGGGCGCCAAACCGCACCGGCATGGTACTGGCCACGCGCAATGCAGGCGCATTGCAGCTCTTCGTAGATGGCAAATCGGCGGGTGCTGCGGGTCCAAACGGGAAGGTCCTTGCGGACATGCCCCTTGATCCGGCCACGCTTTCAGGGCAGTAGCGATACGCGGCAGCCTAACAAGCCGTCTCTCGTTTCCCTCAAGTAGCGTTGGCCCCCATGCTCTCCGAGCAAAAAATCGAACAATTGCTGGCCCGTCAGGCTGATCTTGAAGCTAAGATGTCTGACAATCCGGATCCTGACGCCTATGTGGCGCTGTCGAAGGAGTTTGCTGAACTCCAGCCGGTGGTTGCCGCTGCGCGCAAGCTACAGAGCGCGCGCACAGAGCTGGCCGATCTTTCGGTCATGCTTGACGACGAGGGTCTCGACGCGGACATGCGCGAGATGGCGAGTGAAGAGCGCGCTGAGCTTGAGGCTAGCATTCCCGACATCGAGCATGAGATTTCCATCCTGCTTCTGCCAAAAGACGTTGCAGACGCCCGCGACGCCATTCTTGAAGTGCGCGCAGGCACTGGCGGTGATGAAGCAGCTCTTTTTGCCGGCAGCCTATTTCGTATGTATCAGCGCTACGCGGAATTGCACGGGTGGAAGCTGGAGATCATTTCCGTGTCCGAAGGCGACGTTGGTGGCTACAAGGAAGTCATTGCCGGCATCAAGGGCGAAGGCGTGTTTGCCCGGTTGAAATACGAATCCGGCGTGCACCGTGTTCAGCGGGTGCCGGAGACGGAAGGATCAGGACGCATCCATACGTCGGCAGCGACCGTTGCCGTGCTGCCCGAAGCCGAAGAAGTGGACGTCCAGATCGAAGAAAAAGATCTGCGCGTTGATGTGTTCCGTGCCTCAGGCCCCGGTGGCCAGTCAGTCAATACGACGGACAGTGCCGTGCGCATTACCCATATTCCCACCGGCATTGTGGTGTCGCAGCAGGATGAAAAATCGCAACACAAGAACCGCGCCAAGGGCATGAAGATTCTCCGGGCCCGGATATTTGATGCAGAGCGCGCCAAGGTGGATGCGGAACGCGCCGAAGCACGGCGTGGCCAGGTTGGCTCTGGCGACCGGTCCGAGCGCATTCGGACATATAATTTTCCCCAGGGCCGCGTGACGGATCACCGGATCAATCTGACGCTGTACAAGCTGGATCAGGTGATTGCCGGCGATGCGCTGGATGAAGTTGTGGATGCGCTGATTACGGAAGATCAGGCCGCGCGCCTTGCTGCCATCAACGAGCCTGAAGACGCGTGAGTGCCCATGTGACAGGTGAAACCCTGTCGCAGGCGCTATCGCGAGGGCGGGCGTTTCTCACTCAGCATGACATTGAAACAGCGGCGCTTGATGCGCGCGTGCTGCTTCAGGCTGCTTCTGGGTTGAGCCATGAAGCACTGGTGATGCATGGCGATGACGCCATTGCGCCCGAGGCCGGACAGACATTTCAGATGTTTCTGGACGCGCGATCTCAGGGAAAACCTGTCTCGCGCATCCTGGGCCGCCGTGAATTCTGGGGGCTGGAGCTTGGTGTGTCCGGCGACACGCTGGATCCGCGCCCTGATACCGAAACGCTGGTTGCTGCCGTGCTGGACCGTGTGGGTGGGCGACGGCGTCCTTTCATTCGCGATCTGGGAACGGGGGCCGGCGCCATATTGCTGGCACTGCTTTCCGCTTTGCCGCAGGCACGCGGGCTGGGGTCTGATCTGTCATACGGCGCGCTGCGGATGGCGCGGGCCAATGCCCGAGCAATCGGGGTTGATGATCGGGCGGCGTTCGTCCTGTCTGACTGGGGGCGGGTGCCGACCCGCCTGGCGGATGTGGTTGTTTCCAATCCCCCCTATATCGCTCGCGGGGAGTTGCCGGGTCTGATGCGTGACGTGCGCGGGCATGACCCGATGCGAGCGTTGGACGGGGGCGCTGATGGTCTGGAGCCTTATCGGCGGATCGCTGGACAGTTGCCGCTCGTTGCGTTGCCTGGCGCGCTCCTGGCTTTTGAAATCGGGCCGACTCAGGCTGCCGCTGTTCAAGGGATCCTGTCCGGTGTCGGGGCCAGCGTGTTTGGCCCGGGTCTTGGCATGCTGCGCGACCTGGCGGGGCGTCCCCGGGTCATTGTGGCCCGCGCGCCACGCCATTGACGGCTGGTTTACGGTGTTTTCCGCCTTAACCAAAAAGGGCTTGGTTTGGGCCGGGTGAGGGGCTAGGTTGAAGTCAAGGGGATACGCGCATATGTGCGCTCCGGCCTTTTGAGGCGCTCTCCTGCCCACCACAGACCGCGAAAATGAACCCTGTGATTGTCACAGGCCTCAGGAATAAAGCGGTTGGTGACATGTACTTTGCCCGCGCCGATTCATGCGCAGGCTGAGTTTGAATGGATGCGGTGGCAGCGGCTTGCAGGGTCAATATCGGGAATAGCAGTTTTGCGGCAGAAACTGAGCGGCGCGGCCATATGGGCCCAGCGCGCTTGAAAAACCGCCAAAAGCAAGACGACACATGATGACGCCGGGAGAGTGATCCCGGCTCGTCCAAAATTTCAGTGGTACGGCATGTCGCCATGCGATGTGCCGACCCTGACAGATGTTTTGACCACGTAATGGGAACACACAGTGGCGAATAACAAGCAGAACAACAGATCACGCGGCCGTGGGCGCAAGCCTGGTGGTGGCGGTGGCAACAATGCCAACCGGTCGTATGAAAGTAACGGGCCGGATGTGAAGATTCGCGGTAACGCGAGCCACATCAGCGAAAAGTACCAGCAGCTTGCCCGCGACGCGGCAGCCAGCGGAGACCGTGTGGGTGCTGAAAACTATCTTCAGCACGCGGAACACTATTACCGCATGGTGCTTGAGACGCAGCAGCAAAACCAGCAACAGCGTGAGCAACGCGAGCAACGTGCGGCGGCAGAAGCGGAAGCCAACGGCAATGGCGATGGCGACTCCGCAGACGGAAACGCTGAAAAGTCTGACGGTGGACGTGATGGCGGCAATCGTCGCCGGGGCCGCCGGCGTCGCGACAACGTCCAGGAGAAGACCGAAGCCGCAGAAGTGGATGGCAATCGTGCGGATGCGGACACAAATGCTGATACAGGCGGTGATGATGACGATTCATCCCCCAATGAGGCGGAAGTCATCAAGCTGAAGCCTGCGCCGGCACCTGAGGGCGATACGGATGATGCGGTGAGTGAGCCTGCTTAAGGCAGGTATTATTCGCCTGCACGTTGATCAGGCCGGTGGTGTCAGAACATCACCGGTCGCAAGATTTCCGTCTTCCAACACTTCGCAATACAGCCCCATGTCCATGTGGCCATAGCCGATGCGCAAGGTCTGGGGCACATTCATGTCCCGCTTGGCGGTCGTTGGATTGACGTTGGTCGCGGCGCAGCGCTGGGTGCGCAGAATCCCTTTTACCTTTAACGACCCGATGGAGAACGTCTTGTTCTCCCACTCCAGCTCGCTCCAGGCGGGCAACCCATCCACATAGACATTGCCGCGGAAACGAAGTGGATCCACCGGTTCGCCGGTGACCCGCTCCAGATCACGCACGCTTGCTAAATTGATGAGCGACAGAACTTTCATCGGCACATCAGAAAACGAAAATCCGGCGCCCGCAGCGTCCGGCACTGTCACGATGCGCGGTGGTCCGCGCAGATCGTCTTCCATGTAACTGGTCAAAAAGTGCTCGATCAGCTGACGGCCAATGCGTGAGGTGATGTCGCCTTTGGCCACCTGCTTGGCTTTCCCGCCCTTGTCGCGGCGCAGGACCGTCAACGTGCCGCTGTCATCGTCGAAACGGGTTTCCAGTGTCGCCAGCCGCTCGTTCTTTGCCAGCATCAGGAACTTGGTCTTCGGGAAGTATTGCGGGTCGGCGGGGTCAAAGTCCGTTGTCCCGTTTTCAATGGCAAATGCGCGATCCCAGGGCATGGTGCCGCCCGCTTTGAGGCTGACTTTTGGCAGTTCCTCCGGTGACAGGCCTTTGACGGGGTAGCGGTAGAGCGCTGTAACGCGGGAATCAGCCATTTTGGGTCGTTTCTCCAAACTCGTGAGGTGGCCGGCGTGTTGTGAAGGTCATCTTCGTGTGAACGTCATGGCAACCTTGATGGGGTAGCCTTGTCAAATCAGCGGCTTTCGCCTCGATTTTTTGCTGCTTTGTGAAGCTGGGCACTTGTGTGGCTCAAATGGCACACCACATGTAATGGGCAGGAACGTGCCTCTTTTGGGCGATCTTGCGTCAAACATAACTCCGGAACGTTGCCCGAATGGGGACGTTTCATACAGTGCCAATAAGGGCTGAAAAGAGGGACCTCGATGAATCTCGAGAGCTATACAGATCGCGTAAAAGGCTTTCTGCAATCTGCGCAGGGGCTGGCCGTTCGCGAAGGCCATCAACAATTCAAGCCGGAGCACATGCTCAAGGTCCTCCTCGATGACGAGGAAGGTCTGGCTGCAAATCTTATTCGCAAAGCCGGTGGACGCCCTGATGTGGCGCTGCAGGCCATTGAACTGACACTCGACAAGCTTCCCAAGGTGGAAGGGACGGGTGCCGGACAGCTGTATCTCGCGCCGGAAACCGCGCGCGTGTTCGATACGGCGGAAGAAATCTCCAAGAAGGAAGGCGACAGTTTTGTCACCGCTGAACGGGTGCTGCTTGCCCTCGTCATGGCGACACAGACTGATGCCGGCAAAGCGCTCAAGGAAGCGGGCGTGACGCCCACGGGGCTTAACACCGCAATTCAGGATCTGCGCAAGGGCCGCACGGCCGACAGTGCCGGGGCTGAGGACCAGTATGACGCGCTCAAGAAATATGCCCGTGACCTGACGCAGGTTGCGCGGGACGGCAAACTCGACCCGGTGATTGGCCGCGACGAAGAAATTCGCCGGACGATCCAGGTTCTGTCCCGCCGGACCAAGAACAATCCCGTGCTCATTGGTGAGCCGGGCGTCGGCAAGACTGCCATTGCGGAAGGTCTGGCGCTGCGAATCGTCAATGGAGACGTGCCCGAGAGCCTCAAGCAGAAGTCTCTGCTGGCGCTCGACATGGGCTCGCTGATTGCTGGTGCCAAATATCGCGGTGAGTTTGAGGAGCGCCTCAAGGCGGTTCTCAACGAAGTCACATCCGCTGATGGCCAGATCATCCTGTTCATCGATGAAATGCACACGCTCGTGGGTGCCGGCAAGACAGACGGGGCGATGGATGCCTCAAACCTGCTCAAGCCTGCTCTGGCGCGCGGTGAGCTGCACTGTATCGGCGCCACCACGCTGGACGAGTACCGCAAGCACGTTGAAAAAGACGCTGCTCTGGCCCGTCGCTTTCAGCCGGTGATGGTCAACGAGCCGACAATCGAAGACACGATTTCGATTCTCCGTGGGCTGAAAGAAAAATACGAGCTGCATCACGGGGTGAGAATCACCGACAGCGCCATCGTGGCTGCGGCCCAGCTGAGTGATCGCTACATCACCGAGCGGTTTTTGCCGGACAAGGCGATTGACCTCGTGGATGAAGCCGCCAGCCGGTTGCGGATGCAGGTGGATTCCAAACCCGAAGAGCTTGATGAGCTCGACCGGCGTGTCATCCAGCTTAAGATTGAGCGTGAAGCCCTCAAGAAGGAAACCGACTCAGCGTCCAAGGATCGTCTTGAAACGCTTGAGAAGGACCTGGCTGAGCTTGAACAGCGGGCGTCTGAGCTGACAGCGCGCTGGGAAGGCGAGAAGGAAAAACTCGCGGGCTCCCAGAAGCTGAAAGAGCAGTTGGATCAGGCGCGCGGTGACCTTGAGAAGGCGCAGCGTGCGGGCAATCTGGAACAGGCCAGTGAGCTTGCTTACGGCATCATTCCCGAGCTTGAAAAGAAGCTGGCGGAACCTGAAGACGTGGACGCCGGCGCGATGCTGGACGAAGAAGTGACCGACGAGCATGTGGCGGGCATCGTCTCGCGCTGGACGGGCATTCCCGTCGACAAGATGCTGGAAGGTGAGCGCGAGAAGCTGCTGCAGATGGAGTCTGCACTGGCAAATCGCGTGATTGGCCAGAAGGAAGCTGTGGCGGCCGTCAGCCGTGCCGTGCGGCGGGCCCGTGCGGGTCTGCAGGACCCCAACAGGCCGATTGGGTCCTTCATGTTCCTCGGGCCAACGGGCGTCGGCAAGACGGAGCTCACAAAGGCTCTGGCGGGCTTCCTGTTTGATGATGACAGCGCCATCGTTCGCATGGACATGTCCGAATACATGGAGAAGCACTCGGTTGCCCGTTTGATCGGGGCGCCTCCGGGCTATGTGGGCTACGAGGAAGGCGGCGCACTGACCGAAGCCGTTCGCAGGCGGCCCTACCAGGTCGTGCTGTTTGACGAGATCGAGAAGGCGCATCCAGACGTGTTTAACGTCCTGCTGCAGGTGCTCGATGACGGACGCCTGACAGACGGGCAGGGCCGCACCGTCGACTTCCGCAACACGCTGATCATCATGACGTCCAATATGGGCGCTGAGTATCTGGTGGCGCAGGCCGATGGCGAAGACTCCGAAGCCGTGCGTGAGCAGGTGATGGGGTCTGTGCGGATGCATTTCCGGCCTGAATTCCTCAACCGGTTGGACGAGATCATCCTGTTCCATCGTCTGGGACGCGATCAGATGTCCGGCATTGTGGATATCCAGATGGGCGGCCTCATGCGCCTGCTGGAGGGCCGCAAGATCACGCTGGAGCTGACAGAAGCTGCCAAGCTGTGGATGGCTGAGAAGGGCTATGACCCCGCCTATGGGGCACGTCCCTTGAAGCGTGTCATCCAGCGCGCCCTGCAGGACCCCCTTGCAGAGCTTGTGCTTGAGGGCGCTGTCCATGATGGCGAAACCGTCAAGGTGGATGCGGGCGAAGGTGGCCTGATCATCAATGGCCGCGATGTAAGCGCTGATTTTGGCGGGCTTGGCTCCGATTTGCCGACCGTCCCACCGGTTGGTGACGACCCGGAAGGGCCCGTCGTGCACTAGCGTCGCGTATCAGACAAAAAGAAAGGGCGGCTCGTTTGAGCCGCCCT